>JAIOAT010000003.1:0-68343 GCA_019873685.1 Chloroflexota bacterium | reverse complement strand
CGCGTGCCGGTCTCATGATCGATGGCGCCGGCGACCATGAAGAGCGCGCCCTTGTACAGCGCATGAGCCAGCAGGAACACCAGCGCGCCCTTGACCGCCAGCGGCGTCCCGAGGCCCAGCAGAAAAACCAGCGTCCCCAGCGCGCTGACGGTCGAATAGGCCAGGATGCGCTTGAGATCATGGTGTTGCAGGGCCAGAAAAGCGCCAACCAGCATGGTGATCGCGCCGATCCCGATCAGGGATGTCTGCCAGAGCGCAGTCCCGCCCAGCACCGGGCTGAGCCGGGCCAGCAGGTACACCCCGGCTTTGACCATGGTCGCCGAATGGAGGTAGGCGCTGACCGGCGTCGGCGCGGCCATAGCCCCCGGCAACCAGAAATGAAAGGGAAACTGCGCCGACTTGGTGAATGCGCCTACCAGGATCAGGATCAGCGCCGGGGCGTAGAGGGCATGGGCGCGCAGCGCGTCTCCGTTGCTGAGCAGGGCCGATAGCTCCAGGCTGCCCCCGGCAATGCCCAGCAAGATCAAACCAGCCAGCAGCGCCAGGCCACCCCCGCCGGTGACCAGCAGGGCCTGCAGCGCCGCCTGCCGCGAATCAGCTTTGGCGTGGTTGTAGCCAATCAGCAGGTAGGAGGTGATGCTGGTCATTTCCCAGAAGATGAACAGCGTGATCAGGTTATCGGCGGTCACCACACCCAGCATCGCCACCATGAACAGCAGCACGATGACATAGAAGCGGTTGAGATTCACATCTCCGGCCAGGTAACCGCCGGCATAAACCACCACCAGTACACCGATGCCGCTGATGATCAGGGCGAAGAGCAGGGCCAGCCCATCGATGCGGAAGGCCAGGCTCACCCCCAGACTCTCCACCCAGGGGTAGCTGACGGTCAGGGTTTCGCCCTGGCTGATGGGAACCAGCATGCTCAGGAAGAGGGTGGTCAGGGCCAGCGGCAGGATGGCGGGCCAGATGCTGCCCGTCCGGCGCAGGCTCCTGGTGAGAATCGCTGCCATATCAGTCATGACTTATCCACCTTCATGGCCACCCGGATCAGGTCCGAGCGGGAGATGATGCCAACCAGTTGCTTGCCCCGGACGACGGGCAATGAGTGGTAGTTGTGATAGGCCATCAACGCGGCAATGCGTTCCATCTCGTCGTCCACCTGTACCAGTTCCAGATCGCGGGTCATGACCTCTTTGACGGGCAGGTGGCGCGTTTTCCAGTAGAAGTCGGGCAGGTCGGAGATGTTCACCAGGGTGTTGAACAGGTGAGCCATCCGCGTTTCAGAAAAGCGCATATCCTTGAGCTTGGGGAAAAGCTCATTGAGGCTGACCATGCCCACAACCTCTTGCTGGGCGTTGACGACCGGCACCGCAGTGATCTGCCTGGTAATCAGAATCCTGGCGACTTCCTCCACCGTGGCGTCTTGATCGACCGCGATAACTTCTCTGGTCATGATCTGCTCAGCCTTCATGATGGGTGTCTCCTCTGCTGACCGTTCTGCTGGCGGCGGAGCAAATGAAAAGGCCGACGTCAAGCTCGCCCTTCGGGGGCGGGTCTGGCGTCGGCCTACCCTGCAACCGGCCTGCTCAGCGGGAATGCTGAACCTGCCTTTTGCCCTGTCTGCCGCACGTGCTGTTTTCGTGAGGGGAATTATACCATGCCCGGCGTGCCGGTTTAAAGCCCACTGGTCTAAGAATTGGATAAGAAAGGGGGAAAAAGCGATCGTCAGACCTGGCGGAAGGGCAACCGCCCAGCCGGCCTCATACCGGTTTACGGTCGAGAGGAGCGTTTACCGTCAGGATGATGACTCGCTCGTCAGCGCGGATGCTAATGTCGGTATGCATGCAGATCAGACGCCCCCCGATCACCTGCCGGACAATCTCCTCAAGCTGGTCGCGTGCGCTTTCCAGAAGCTGCTGCCGCGTCCGCTTGACCAGTTCGATCCCATCCGGCGTGGCGGCCAGTCTGATTTCCGCCGGGGTCAGGATTCCCCGCAGGCGGATCACGATCATGTCATCGATAAAGAAAGTACGGGCTTCATGAGGCCCGCGACCCAGGAACTCTTTCTCCAGCTTGATGATGGCGCTGGTGATCTCAGCCTCCTGCTCGCCGCGAGTTCTTCTGGTCATGGTCGTGGCATCTCATCATTGCAAAAATCCAGGCGCTGACCGGTCAGGCAGGGTGCTTGCGGGAAGCCGATTGCATTGCCGGGCAAACCTGACTGACACCATCATAGCGTATACCGGCGGGTAGTCCAAGCGACCTGCGCGTTCCGCGTTCAGCTATCATTCTCTGGCGCGGGCCAGGGCCTGCTTCAGCACAGGTGCAGTCCTTTAGAGGCGCGGGCTGGCGCTGGTTGCACCGCCGCGCCCCTCTATGTTGCCACAGGCTATGCCGCAGGCCCGGCGGTTGGCTCCGGGGCGGCCAGCTGGACCAGGGCCATGAGGTCGTGCTGTTCCAGGGCAGCCCTGAGCGCTGGCTCTTGTACGGCGGGCAGGAGGGAGTTGGGCAAACGCGGTTGGCCGCAATCGAAGCCGATCAGGCTGAGCGCGTACTTGAGCGCGCCGATGATGCCGTACCGGATCAGGACGGTGGTAACCCGGTTGATGCGCAGCTGCAGATCGTGCGCTTCGGCCAGCTGGCCCCCGGCAACGAGGGCTTTGAGCCGCAGGTAAGCCCCCGGCATCAGGTTAATGGTGGAACCGATGCAGCCGCTGGCGCCCATCATGGCCGCATAGACGCATTGCTCATCCATACCGGAAAACACCGTCCACGGGCGGCCCTGTCCCATCTGGATAATCTGCCCCATTTCGTACATGTCCGGGCCGGTGTACTTGGTCCCGCCGATGCTGGGAATCGGCAGCAGCGCCTCCATTAGCTGCAGCGGGGCGATCTGCGGGTGAATCAGGTAGGGCAGCAGGGGCAGGTCAGGGACGGCTTCCGCCAGCCGTTCGAAGTAAGCGCGCAGGCTCTCAAGCGTCGTGTAGTTGGCGGGCAGGATGCTGCTGATGGCTGCCGCGCCCTGCTTGCGGGCATGGATGGCCAGCGTTATGGCGTCGTGGAGGGCCAGCGCCCCCACATGCACCAGGACGGGGACGCGCCCGGAGACCTGCTCCAGTACAGCCTCGGTGATCGCCTGGCGTTCGGCAACTGTTAGAGCCAGACCCTCGCCTGTGGAACCGCACAGGTAGAAGCCGTTGACGCCTTTGCTGAGATGATACTCCGCCAGTGCGCGCAGTACGTGGAGGTTGGGCTTATCATCCGGGGTGAAAGGGGTGACCAGCGCCGGCATCACCCCGCTGAATGTGCGCATACGAAGACACCTTCCTGAGAGAGTGGCAATGTCAAGGGTGTAGAAAGCGCGGTTGTTGTGCCCACACGCTACAGCACCATGGTGGGGTCGGCGGCGTCGCGCAGGCCATCGCCGATGAAGTTCACGAATAGCACCGTCAGCACGGTGAAGATCGACGGCGGAATCCACATCCAGGGCAGTTCGCGCAGGATCTGCAGGTTGCGGGCCGCTTCCAGCATATTGCCCCAGCTGGGTGTGGGGGGAGCGACCCCCAGCCCCAGAAAGCTCAACCCCGCCTCCGTCAGGATGGCGTTGCCGACAGTGAAGCTGACCATCGCCACCAGCGGCGCGATCACATTCGGCATGATGTGCACGAAGATGATCCGCCGGTGACTCAGCCCCAGACAACGCGCCGCGGTGACAAACTCCTGCTCCCGCAGGGAAAGGAATTGCCCCCTGACCAGGCGGACCGTCCCCGGCCAGCTCAGACCGCCGATGACGACGATCAGCGTTACCAGCGAGCGCGGCAGGAATGAGGCCAGGGTTAGCATGATCACAATTGGCGGCAGGGTGAGGACGATATCGGTGAAGCGGCTGATGATCCAGTCAGCCTTGCCGCCGTAGTAGCCGGCTGTCGCTCCCAGCGTCATACCGATGACAGTAGAGAGCAGGGTAGCCGCGGCGGCCACGCTGAGCGAGACACGCCCGCCGTGAATGGTGCGGCTCCAGATATCGCGTCCGGTGCGGTCCGTGCCGAACCAGTGGTCGGCGCCGGGTGGCGATTTTGCGGCCCGCAGGTCCATCTGCTCGTAGGGGTAGCGTTCGATCTGGGAGGCAAAGACCACCAGCAGGATCATGGTCGCCAGGCCGATCACCCCCACGATGGCCAGCCGGTTGCGCAGGAAGCGCCGCAGCGTCCGCCGGGTCAGCGATTCCGGACGGGCGCGCGAACCGGCCAGTTCAACCACGACCGTTGGCCTGTCTGGCGTGCCGGTTGGAGAGGCAGGCTGGCTAGTCATAGCGAATCCTTGGATCGATCATGCCGTACGCCAGGTCGGTCAGCAGGTTAGCGCCGAGCACAACGATGGCAATCACCGTGTTCATGCCCATGATCAGCGGGACATCTTTGGCGTTGACGGCATCCAGATACATCGTGCCCATGCCGGGCCAGCTGAAGATAGTCTCGATGAAGACCGCGCCGACAACCAGACTCGGCAGGCTCAACCCGATCACGGTGATGACCGGCAGCAGGGCGTTGGGCAGGGTGTGCCGCCAGATCACAACGCGCTCGTGTAGCCCTTTGCCTCTGGCCGTCCGCACGTAGTCGGTATGCAGCACCTCCAGCATACTGAAGCGCGTGTAGCGCATGAACGTAGCGATATACGCCAGGCTGAGGATGCCCGCCGGCAGGATCAGGTGGTGGAGGGTATCCCACACCGTCGGATCGCGCTGCACGGGGCGCATCCCGCCGGAGGGGAAGATCTTCCACTCAATGGCAAAGAGGTACATGCCCAGGATGCCGGTGATAAAGGCAGGCATGGAGATGCCCACAAAGGACAGGGTGGTCAGGGCAAGGTCCCAGAACGAGTACTGCCGCAGCGCCGTGAAGACCCCCAGGCTCACGCCAATGACCGTGCCGACCAGCAGGGCGGTGCTCATCAGCAACAGGGTGTTGCCCAGCCGGCGACCGATGGCCGCCAGTACCGGCTCTCCGGAGACGTAGGTCAGGCCAAAGTCGCCCTGCACAGCGTTGCCCAGCCATTTGAGGTAACGCACCGGCGCCGGCTGGCCCAGCCCGAATCGCTCGCGG
This sequence comes from Chloroflexota bacterium, assembly GCA_019873685.1. Classification (GTDB taxonomy): domain Bacteria; phylum Chloroflexota; class Anaerolineae; order Aggregatilineales; family Ch27; genus Ch27. The sequence continues at coordinate 63,238 of JAIOAT010000003.1, read as the reverse complement.
ATGGCCTCCAGGGTTTCAGCGGAATAGCCGATTTCCGGGTTGATGAAGTTATCCACCACATCACCGGGCGCCAGCTCGATCAGGCCGAAGATGATGATGGTGACGCTGATCAGCACCGGGATGCTGACCACGATGCGCCGGATCAGGTACTTGAACATCTGTGTCCGCCCTCGTCGCCATGCCGTACGATGTGGGTGGAAGCCAGGTCACCCTGGCCTCCACCCACATTATCGCTTATCTCAGGAGCGAACCGTTATTCCGCCACTGCCCACAGTTCGGGATGATCTTCATATGGGCCGCCGCCGGGAGCGGGGAACCAGTAGAAGTCCACCAGATCGGTCGAGGCGACTCCGTAGCGCAGGGCTGTCCACATGTAGGCTTCGATGGCGTTTTCATTCTGGAAGGCGCAGATTTCCTGCAGGAGTTGGGTGTAACGATCCGGGTCGGCTTCCTGGCGGGCGGCAGCGATCAGCGCGTCAAGCTCCGGGAAGGACTGACCCATCAGCGTGCCGGTGTCGCCGACAGCGTTGGGATAGCCGCCGGTCTCATAGAACTGGAAGGGATAGTTGCCGGGGTTATTGCCCAGCCCGCGGTAAGAGATCTGCCAGCCTTCGCCCGTGTAGAAGTAGGCATTGTAACCGTCAGCGTCCACCCGCGGCACGACGTCGATGCCTACGTCGGCCAGGTATTGCTGCTGGGCGGCCATCGCATCCATGTGGAACTGGCTGCTGTAGTAGGTGACCAGCTCGATCGGCTCGGTTTGCTGCCAGCCTGCTTCGGCCAGCAGCTGGCGGGCCAGGTCAGGATTGTAGGCGTACTCGTTGTATTCCGCCGGCCACATGTTGGGGAAAGCGCCCAGACAGGGTACGACCTGCGCCGTGCCGCCCAGAATCACCTCGGCAATGGCCTGGCGGTCGATGGCGTAGAGGAAGGCCTGCCGCACGCGCACATCCTGGAAAACCGGGTTGCGGTAGTTGAAGATGAAGTAGTTAGTCACGCCGGAGGGGCCTTGATGAAGCGCATAGCCCTTCTCACCCAGTTGCAGGGCGACATCGCCGCTGGCATAGGTGAACTGAATCTCGCCGGCTTCCAGCGCCAGGATGGCGGCGGTTTCATCTTCAAAGTAGCGGTTGATCAGGCGGTCCAGCTTGGGAGCGCCATTCCAGTAGTTGGGGTTGGGCACAACAGCCCAGAACTGATCCCGGACAAACTCCTCATGCATGAATGGGCCGGTGCCAACGGGGTTGGTGAACCACCAGTCGGTCGTGGCAATCTCCGCTGGCGCGAAATTGACGGCATGAGCCGGCAGGATGTAGGAGTCGACCAGCTTGAAGGGGAAGCGCGGGTTGGGGGCTTCCAGTTCAAACTCGACGGTCAGATCGTCCACGACCCGCACGCCGGCCAACTCCGCCGCTTCCCCGGCGTTATAGGCCTGTGCGCCGAGGATAGTCAGCGCCGCAGCCTGGGGCGGCCCGGAGAAGGTAGAGCCAGGGGAGAGCACGAAATCAAAGGTGAACTTGACGTCTTCGGCGGTGAACGGCTCGCCATCGTGCCAGACGACGCCCTCGCGCAGCGTGAACGTCCAGACGGTGTTGTCCTCATTCGCCTCCCAGGCAACGGCCAGCTGAGGGGCCAGGCCGCTGACGTCTTCGTTGTAGCTCACCAGCGGACTCCAGATCTTGCTCAGCCAGGTGTTGCCTGCCGTCTGTACCCACGGTACGGTCTGCGGCAGGCCGCCGGGGCCAACATCAAACCCGCCGATCAGGGTGCCGCCTCCCTGGGCGCTGACTGTTGCCGTGGAGAACGACAGGATTAGCGCGATCGCCAGCAGGGACCACCACAACTTCTTTTGTCCGCTCATGGTTTGCCTCTCTTTACCTGAGAATACACACTATGCAATCGAGCCTGCGCGGGTGGTATGTCCCGGACGCATCCCGCGCCTGCGTAGCACAGGACACAGAAGCCTGAAGGGGGTTGCGCTCTGGTGATTCACCTCCTTTCCATTTGAGGACGCGGGCAGGCTGCCGCCAGGCGGTATGGCCGGTCGGCCTAGCTGTCGGAATAGCCGAGCCGTTCGGAGATGTCGCGTGCCGTGCGCCTGACGGCAATGCTGAGTTCCTGGTCGCGGGCTGGCCTCATCCGCGCTGCTGGCCCGGAGATGCTGACGGCGGCAACGACACGCCCGCTGTAGTCGCGGATCGGTGCAGCCACACAGCGCACGCCCGGCTCCGATTCCACGTTGTCGATGGCATAGCCCTGTTCTCGCACCTTCTGCAGCTCGGCGGCAAAGACTTCCGGGTCAACAATGGTGGCCGGGGTACGCCGGGGCATGCCATGCTTGGCAATCGCTTCCCGCCAGACTTCCTCCGGCGAGAAGGCGGCCAGCACTTTGCCCAGCGCGGTGCAGTGAATGGGGCCGCGCTTGCCGATCTGGGTGAACATCCCCTGTGTTTGCAGGCCCTCTACGCGATCGACATAGACCACTTCACCATCATTCAGGACGGCCAGATGCACGGTTTCGTTGACACGGTGCATCAGCAGCTTCAGGTGCGGCATAGCCAGGGCAGCCAGGTTAAGCCGCCCGATGACCTGACCGCGCAACTGCAGGAAGCGCAGCCCCAGCGTGTACTTGCGCGTGTCGGGGTCCTGTTCGATGTAGCCCAGCGCAATCAGCGTATGCAGCAGGCGATGTGTCGTTCCCAGCGGCAGACCGCTGGCTTCGGCCAGTTCGGAGATGCCCAGCCCGCGCTCAGCCTGCCCCAGGAGTTCGAGCAGCGCGAAGGCCTTCTGGACAGCGGCAACTTGCTTGGTCATAGGTGCTCTTTCCACCAGGCAGAAAACGCTTCTGCAATTATCACCTTAGCATTCGCCTTTGAATGCCGTCAACAAAAGTTTCCGTATGGTGAAAAAAAAGCTGGTTCCGGGTGCGCCTGGAACCAGTTGGGTGCGCCCGCGCCCCATCGCAATCGGCGCGGGCGTGCCAGCAGGAAGAGAGGGCTTAAGGTGAGGGTGAGGCTTGCGCTTCGGAAGCGATGGCCAGACTGGCGTAGTCGCCAACCTGCTCGCCCAGCCCGGCGGGGACAATGGCGCAGACGGCCAGCGCACCGGGGAGCGCTTCCGCCCGCAGGGTCTCCAGCGCGGGCGGTTCCAGCAGCGACCGCTGGCGGCCAAAAATGCTGCCGATGATGATCCGTTCCGGGTTGAGGATATCCACCAGCACGGCCAGGCCACGCCCCAGCGCCTGCCCGGCGATGCGGAAGACCTCCAGGGCGGTGGGGTCGCCGTGCTGTGCAGCTGTCCCGACCGTCTCGGCGGTGATGCGGGGCAGATCCGCCGGGGTGGGGCAGTAGGCGGGCGGGCAGCCGGCGGCCAGATGTTGTTCCGCCAGCGTCCGGGCCAGGTTAGCGATCCCGCCGCCGCTGCAGAATCCTTCAAACGATCCGGCCTTGCCATAGCCGATCGGGCCGTCCGGTGCCAGGCGGATGTGACCGACTTCGCCTGCCAGATCGTTTGTCCCGGAGTATAGCCGTCCATCGAGGATCAGCCCGGCGCCCATGCCAGTGCCGAAGGTCAGGAAGATGATATTGCGGCAGCCGCGTCCGGCGCCCCACTTCCATTCAGCCAGGGCGCAGGCGTTGGCGTCATTCTGCAGGGCAGCGGGCGCGCTGAAATGCGCTTGCAGCGGCCCGATCACATCCACTCGGTCCCAGCCCGGCAGGTTCGGCGGGGAAAGCACCAGCCCGGCCCGGCTATCCAGCGGCCCGCCGCAACTCACGCCAATGGCGGCCAGCGCATCCTGTGGGTGCTGCGCCAGCAGCGCCTCCAGGCTGGCCACGATCTGCTCCAGAGTCTGGGCAAAGGTGGGCGGGGTGGGGAAGCGCGTCTTGGCGAGGATGTCGATCGTGTCGCCGGTAGGGCGGCCCAGGACAACCGCGCACTTGGTGCCGCCGATATCGACTCCGGCCAGCAGTGCCGTCATGCGAAGAAAGCCTCCTCCAGCAGGGCGCACAGGGTATGGTAGATCGGCAGGTGGCGTTCCTGGATGGCCGGTGTGCTGTCAGCAGGGACGCGGATGGTGACGTCGCATACGGCCTTCAGGCGGCCACCCTCTCGCCCGGTCAGGCCGATGGTGCCCAGGCCGAGCGCCCGGCCAACCTCCACAGCGTGCAGGACGTTGGCGGCGTTGCCGGACGTGCTGATCGCGATCAGCGCGTCTCCGGGCCGCCCGTAGCCATAAACCTGCTGGGCGTAGACCATGTCGGCGGCGACGTCGTTGGCAAAAGCGGAAAGCAGGGCGCTCTGGCTGACCAGCGAGATGGCGGGCAGCGCGCCCTGCAGGTGATCGGCCAGGTAAGCGCCCTCCTCCGGCCAGGCTTCCAGAATCCGGCGGCGAGCCGCTTCTGGCAGCGGGCGGGGCAGGCGGTAGCCTTTCATCAACTCGCCCACGATATGCTCGCTATCGGCGGCGCTGCCGCCGTTACCGCAAACCAGGACTTTGCCTCCCCGCTGGAAGGTAGCCCGCAACAGGTCAAAAGCAGCCTGTATGTCGGGCAGGCAGGCGGTCAGTTCCGGGTAGCGGCTTACCAGCGTATGCAGAAGATCGTCGCTCATCGGGCCACCTCGCCAGCTTTGCCGTTGCTGTGCAGGAAGTTCTGGATTTTGTCCTGCACGACCCTGCTGACCCCATGACGGGCGGCAAGCAGGGCTTCCGCCGGGAGCGCGGTCATCTCTTCGTCCAGCAGGTAGTGGCTGCGGCCCAGGGCGCCCAGAGCAGCCAGTTCCAGCTCGGTGGCGATGTTGACCTTGCTCACGCCGCCGCCCGGCAGGCTGATGGCCTGTTCGACCATGGCGGCGGGTACGCCTGAGCCGCCGTGCAGGACGAGGTGCACTGTCGTCCTGGCCCGGATGGCCCGCAGCCGGTCGTAGTCGATGCGAGGCTGGCGGACGACATAGACACCATGCGCCGTGCCCACCGAGACCGCCAGCGCGTCGACGCCGGTTGCGGCGACAAACTCGCCGGCTTCCTCCGGGTCGGTGAACATCTCGGCGTCATCCTCGGTCTCCATGTAGTCGGTGGTGGTGATCCGCCCCAGTTCGGCCTCCACGGACACACCGCGCCGGTGAGCGTAGGCCACGACCTGCCGGGTGATGGCGATGTTCTCGGCGAAAGGTCGATCGGAAGCGTCAATCATGACCGAGGTGAAACCGGCGGCGATAGCTTCCTCGATGATGGAGACCTCGCGGGTGTGATCCAGATGCAGGGCAACGGGCACGGTGATCTGCCCGGCCTGCATCTCAGCGTAGAAGACACTGGCAAAGCGGGCCGGGGTGATCTGGGAGCGGGTTAACTCGCGCTGCGAGATTTGCACGATAAGCGGGGAGTTGAGGGCCTGTCCCACCTGCAGCACAGGCTGGATCATGGCCGTGTAACGCGGTGAGAACGCGCCAACGGCGTAGCCGCCGCGCTCTGCTGCTGCCAGTAGCGGGTTCAGGTTGCACAGAGCAGGATGCTCGACCGGCATGGGTGCCTCCCTGTACGGGCCAGACGGTGCCGCTGGCCGGAGCAAACCGGTTCGATACGGTGGACAGCATGCGCCGTCCAGCCGCATCGCTGGGCCGCCATATTATCCATTCCAGCTATTTGTTGCCAGCAGTCGCTTGCAGGGGTATGTGCGCTGTGCAAATTTGGTGTACGATATAGGCAAGTGATACAAGCCTGCGCGTGACTAAGCACCATAGCGACCCTGCGACCTCCGCCTGGCGGGGGTTGTGTTGCCAGCGGTCTGGCGTCGCGGGCTGCCGCGGGGGAAACGGGCGCAGGCGGGAAAGGGGGTGAGGCCAGGGGAATAAGGAGCGTTTGCGACAGGTGACGCCTGAAGAACTTACATGCTGTTCTCAGCGTCCAATGGAATTCAATTGGCTTTCAGCAGGTCATGAGGAGAAGGAGAATCAGGTTATGAAGAAGTTCTCGATTCTGATGGTCATCGCCATGCTGGCGCTGGCCCTTGCGCCGACGACCGCGCAGTCCGAACTGCCCAAGATCGGCTTCCTGCCGGGTGTGGTAGACCCCTTCTATGAGGTGATGGAGCTGGGCGTCAACCAGGCGGTTGCCGACTTCGGTCTGGAAGTGGTCACGCAGTTCCCGCAGGACTGGGGTCCTTCTGAGCAGACGCCGATCCTGGATGCCATGGTTGCCCGTGGCGACCTGGACTACCTCATCATTGCGCCGACCGACAAGGAACAGATGATCGCCCCGCTGCAGGCGGCTGTTGACGCTGGCATCAAGGTGATCACCGTCGATACGTTCCTGGGCGATGGCGACTATGTCAATGGCCCGGTGACCTTCCCGCTGTCATACATCGGCTCGGACAACGTGGAAGGCGGTCGGATCGCGGCTGAGGCGCTGGCCGAAGTGCTGGGCGGGCAGGGCAAGGTCTATGTTCAGAACACGAACGTGGGCGTGAGCACCACCGAGCAGCGCGGCCAGGGCTTCATTGAGGGCATTGCCGCCTATCCGGGCATGCAACTGGTCGGCATGGACTACAACCTGGACGACGCCAACACTGCCGCTGAGCAGACCGCTGCGGTCCTGCAGCGCGAACCCGACCTGGCTGGCATCTTTGGCGTGAACGTGTTCAGCGCCCAGGGCGCCGGTAACGCTGTGATCAGCGCCGGGCTGGGCGGGCAGGTTCAGGTTATCGCTTTCGATGCGACCCAGTTCGCCATCGAGCAGCTCCGCGCGGGCGTCGTGACGCTGGTGATCGCCCAGAAGCCCTATGACATGGGCTACCTGGCCGTCGCCTTTGCCATGGCCGACTGGCGCGGCGTGACCAGCCTGCCGCCTCGCGTCACCACCGGGTACGCGGTCATCACCGCGGAAAACGTCGACGATCCTGAGGTGGCGCGCTTCATCTATCAGGTCCCGTAAACGCATAGGGTAGTTTCAGGCATGAGGGCGTTCCTCGGAGCGCCCTCATGCCCTGCTGTGTAACGTCCCGAATTTAAGGAGAGAAAGCCAATGGCGGTGGACAGTCAGACCGGCGCCACCTCCCAGCCGGTTGGGGGCAAGCGGCTATCCGGCCAGCAGCGGGCCATCCTGATGCTGAGCCGGGTCTGGGGGTGGGTTTTCCTGGCGCTGTTGATCGTGTTCTTCACGATCTCAGCGAGCACTTCACAGGGTGTGAACTTCCTCTCGCTGCGCAACTCGCAGAACATCCTGGTGGCGATTACCCCCATCTTGCTGATGGGCCTCGGCCAGACGTTTGTGATTATCGCCGGAGGCATCGACCTGTCGGTGGGCTGGGTGATGGGACTCTCGTCGGTGGTGGCGGCGATGGCCATGCGCGATCTGGCGGCTGCCGGCGGTATTGCTGAGCCGATCATGCTGCTCATCGGGTTTGTCCTGGCGGTTGGTGTGGCGGTGCTCACCGGCCTGGTCAACGGCCTGGTCATTGCCAAGCTGCGCGTCCCGCCATTTATTGTGACGCTGGGCATGTCTTTCATCGCCCGCGGCATCGGCTTTCTGCTCTCCGGGGCAAACGTTGTCGGGGGCCAGCCGCGGATTGTCCGCGACTTTGGCAACGAGGCCCTGATGTACTGGATGCCGGGGGACGGCGGCGGCCTCTTCTTCCTGCAGCGACCGGAAGTTGCCACTGAGCAGTTGCGCGTGCTGGAGCGGATCTTCCCCTGGCCGGTGGTGGTCGCCGCCATCCTGGTCTTCGGGACGATGTATCTGCTGCACCTGACACAGTTCGGGCGGCACACCTACGCCATCGGCGGCAACCGCGAGTCGGCTATCCGCGCCGGTGTGCGGGTGGATCGCCACACCATCCTGCTGTACATGCTCTCTGGCCTGACGACTGGCGTGGCCGGTTTCCTGCATACCACCCGCTTCAATGGCGGCTCGGCCATTGCTGGCGAGACGCTGTTGCTCTCGTCGATTGCGGCGGTGGTGATTGGCGGGGTGAGCATGTTCGGCGGGGAGGGGCGCATCAGCGGGACGGTAATTGGCGCCCTGATCATCGCCGTGCTGCAGACCGGGCTGGTCATGCTCAATGTGCAGCCCTACTGGCAGTACATCGTGGTGGGCGTGATTGTCATTCTGGCCGTGCTGATTGACCAGAGCCGTGACCTGATCATCGGTCGTGCGGAGGCGGGATAGCACCATGGAACCGTTGCTGTCTGTACAGGATATTGTCAAGCGCTTTGGTGGTCTGACCGCGGTGGATCACGTCAGTATGGATGTGTTCCCCGGCGAGGTGATCGGATTGGTGGGGGATAACGGCGCCGGGAAATCCACGCTGATCAAGATTGTCTCCGGCGTTTACCAGGCCGACGAGGGTCAGATCTACTTCGACGGACGGCTGGTTCACATCGCCCGCCCATCCGACGCCCGTGATATGGGGATCGAGACGATCTACCAGGACCTGGCGCTGGCGGGCAACCTGAGCGTGAGCGCCAACATCTTCCTGGGGCGTGAGGTCAAGCGGAACTACCTGGGCGGGCTGGTGCGCATGCTGGATGAAAAGCGGATGCTCAGCGAATCGCAGCGGGTGCTCGACCAGCTGGAAATCCGCATCCCGGCGATGATGCAGAAGATCGAGAATCTCTCCGGTGGGCAGCGGCAGGCCGTAGCCATTGCCCGCGCGATCTTCTGGAACGCCCGGCTGATGATCATGGACGAGCCGACCAACAATCTGGGCGTGACCGAACAGCGCAAGGTGCTCGACCTGATCCGCCGTCTGCGCGACCAGGGCGTGCCTGTCATCCTGATCAGCCACACCATGCACGATGTCTTCGCCGTCTCGGATCGCATCGTTGTGCTGCATCGGGGCCGCAAGGTGGCGGAAAAGCGTACCACCGAGACCGATCCGGAAGAAATCGTCCAGTACATGATCGGGTTGCGTGACGACACCCGACCGACGCAGTAGCTCTCCCGGCTGCAATTCCCCCCGGCGGCGCCCTGGTGCTCTGTGCGATCAGGGCGCTGTCGATTCATGAATCGCCCCCGGTGTAGCGACTTCTGGTACAATCGCCGGAGTCCTGACTTCCTCGCCGTGTTATTGTCATCCCCGGCAGTTGATCCGCTCGCCAGGCGTGATCCTGTCGGGGCCACGTTGAATGGAAAGGATGCCTTATGCCTGCCGTTCAGTTCAACCGTTATTATCGCTATGAGGAGCTTACGGCGCTCCTGCACGCCTACGCCGAGGAATTCCCCGATCTGGTCAAGCTGGAAAGCCTGGGCAAGAGCTACGAAGGGCGGGATGTCTGGCTGGCCACGGTCACCAATTTCAAGACCGGGCCTGCCGAGGAAAAACCGGCGCTGTGGGTCGATGGCAATATTCACGCCACTGAGGTGTCGCCCTCCAGCGCGTGCCTGTATCTGATCGAGCGCCTGACCGCAGGCTATGGCCGGGATGAGACCATCACCCGTTGCCTGGATACGCGGGCCTTTTATGTGTGCCCGCGGGTGAATCCGGACGGCGCGGAGTGGATGCTGGCGGACGAGCCGCGTCTAATCCGCTCCAGCACGCGGCCTTACCCGTATGATGAGGACGCGCTGGAAGGCCTGGAGGAGAAGGATATTGATGGCGATGGCCGCCTGCTCTGGATGCGGATCAAGGACCCTAACGGCCCCTGGAAGGTGCATCCGGACGAGCCGCGGCTGATGGTGCGCCGCGAGCCGGAGGATGTCGAAGGCGACTTCTACTGGCTTTTCCCTGAGGGCGCGATCAAGAACTATGACGGCTACCTGTTCAGCGTGCCGCCCAAGAAGCAGGGTCTTGACCTGAACCGCAACTTCCCCTCGGAATGGCGACCGGAGTTTCAGCAGCCGGGGGCCGGGCCTTTCCCGACCTCGGAGCCAGAGGTGCGCAACCTGGCGGCGTTTGTAGCGTCCCATCCTAACCTCACCGGGGCGGTCACCTTTCACACCTACAGCGGCGTGCTGCTGCGCCCGTACGGCACCCGCCCTGATGACGAGATGCCCGCCGAGGACCTGTGGACGTACCAGAAGATCGGCCAGAAGGGGACGAGCATCACCGGTTACCCGCACGCCTCTGTCTTCCACGAGTTCAAGTACCATCCCAAAGAGGTGATCACCGGCGACTTTGACGGCTGGTGCTATGAGGAACGGGGCATCTTCGCCTGGACGGTCGAGATCTGGAGTCCGCAGCGGCAGGCAGGGATCACGGAGTACAAGTTCATCGACTGGTACCGCGAGCATCCACTGGAAGATGACCTCAAGATGCTGGCCTGGAGCGATACCGTTCTGGAAGGGAAAGGGTACGTGGACTGGTACCCGTTTGATCATCCCCAGCTGGGGCGGATCGAACTGGGCGGGTGGAACACGCTGTACTGCTGGCGTAACCCGCCGCCCGCCTTCCTGGAAAAAGAGATCGCGCCCTTTGCCGACTGGCTGATCTGGAAGCTGATGCTTTCGCCCCGGCTGGAGCTGTACGCCCTGAAGGCTACCGCGTTGAGCGAAGGCGTATACCGTGTCACGCTGGTGGTGGAAAACACCGGCTGGCTGCCGACCTATATCACCAAGAAGGCGCTGGAAAAGAAGCTGGTTCGGGGCGTGATCTTCGAGATTGCGCTGCCGGAGGGGGCTTCCCTGGCGGTTGGCAGGGAGCGCGAGGAGGCGCGGCAACTGGAAGGCCGCGCCTATACCCAGGCGCTGGCTTCCCCCTGGGCGGTAGGATCGGCCAATATGGACGCCCGGATCAAGCAGGAGTGGGTGGTCAGGGCCGCGCCGGGCACGGTGGTCACGGTCACGGCCCGGCATGATCGCGCCGGAAAGGTGCAGCGCCAGATCGTGCTGGAATAACTGCCGGGTAACCTGGCAGCCTGCGGACAGCAAACCAGCCAGCCGGTTCAGGGCTGGCTGGTTGTTTTGACTGGCTATCCTTTCGACGGACGGCAGAGACAGCTTAGCCGAGCGACATCACGAACCAGTCGGCTGTCGTCCGGATCACGGCATTAGCCATCGTCTGGTCCTCGCCCAGAACGCCGTAGATGTGGTCAGCGCCCCTGATCAGGTAAGCGGCCTTGAGTTCGCCCTGTGCGTTGTCCATGAACCAGTCCACATACGCGCCGGAGAAGTCCTCGGTGCCGGCGACCACATAGAAGGCATTCGGGTACTTGAGGAATTCGGCCTCGACATCCAGGGCGGAGAGACTCTCGAAGAAGCCTGCGCCCAGCGTCACCTCCCGCCAGCCAAGATCAACCGTGACCTTGCCTTCAGCGGCGGCAGTGTCAAGCTGCTCCTGGGTGAAGGCATCGAGCATCTCCTCGGCCAGGTTGCCGCCCCACGACCAGATGGCTACCGACCGGTACCATGACGGATTCTGCCCGGCGGAGGCCAGCGATACCGCCCCGCCTAGGCTGAAGCCGACCAGGCCAATCCGCGCCGGATCGACGAATGGCTGCTCCAGCAGGTACGCGTAAGCGGTTGCTGCGTCTTCCACCATTCCGGTGACGGTGCTGTTTTCCATGCCGCCGCCGCTTTCACCCCAGCCGCGGAAGTCGATGCGCAGTGAGGCAATGCCGCGTTCGGCCAGCGCCGCGGCCAGCCGCTTGTACATATCGCCGACTTCATCTTTCTGGCTGGCAAAGCCATGCAGCATCAGCACGGTAGGGAAGGGGCCTTCGCCCGCCGGTTCGACGACAATCCCGGCGATCTCGCCTTCCAGTGTGACAGCATATTCCCGCACGGCTTCGCCCTGGGCAAGCGCGCCGCCTGCCAGGGCCAGTGCCAGGCTGACAACTACGATAGCGGATATCCCCTGCAAATACCTCATCGCACAGCCTCCTGTTCAGTGATCCTGCTGACGATCAGGGGGGCGCGCCGGGCTATCAGCGGCAGAGAGTGGCTTCCAGAGCGCGCCGCAGGCGCACCTCTGACCTTCATTGTACAGCGGCATCGGGATGCGTGTCCGATGCCGCTGTGTTTCTGCTTACGCCCACCCGCGCAGGCGAACGGCCTCCGCTACCCGCTGGACAGCCACACAGTAGGCGGCCATGCGGTTGTTCACTTTTAGCCGCTGGGCGGTTTCATGCACGGCATGGAAGGCCGCTGTCATCTTCTCGTCCAGCCGCTGCTTGACCGTCTCAGCGTTCCAGTAGTAGTTATAAGCGTTTTGCACCATCTCAAAGTACGATACGGTGACACCGCCGGCGTTGCAGAGAAAGTCGGGGATCACATACACCCCGTTCCTGTACAGGATGTCATCCGCTTCCGGCGTCGTTGGCCCGTTGGCCAGTTCGGCGCAAATCTTGGCGCGGATATTGGGGGCGTTCTGAGCGTTGATCTGGTTCTCCAGCGCGGCAGGAACAAGAATATCCACGTCCAGTTCAAGCAACTCCCGGTTGGAAATCGGCTGCGCACCGGGGAAACCCCGCACCGACTCAGTGGCCCGCTTGTGGGCGACCACGGCGCTGGCTGGCAGGCCCTCTGGCGCGTAGATACCGCCCTTCGAGTCGGAGACGGCCACCACCTTCACCCCCAGCAGTTCTTCGCCCAGCAGGGCGGCATACTGCCCGGCATTGCCGAAGCCCTGGATGGCCATTGTCTTGCCCCTGGTGTCCATGCCCAGCAGGCGGGCTGCCTCGCGGATGCAGCTCATACCGCCGCGCGCGGTGGCGTCTTCGCGCACCTTCGAGCCACCCAGCCCCAGCGGCTTGCCCGTGATCACGCCGAAGTCGTTATGGCCCTGCAGGACGGAATATTCGTCCGCCATCCAGGCCATGATCTGCGGGTTGGTGTACATATCCGGCGCGGGGACATCCATCTCCGGCCCCAGGATGCGCCCGATCTGGCGGATGTACGCCCGGCTGAGGCGCTCCAGCTCCCCGGCGGAAAGCTCCCGCGTGTTGCAGACAATCCCGCCCTTGCCGCCCCCCAGCGGGATGTCGACAACGGCGCACTTCCAGGTCATCCAAGCGGCCAGGGCGCGAACCAGATCGATGGTTTCGTTAGGATGAAAGCGTAACCCGCCTTTCGTCGGCCCGCGTGCGTCGTTGTATTGAACACGGAAAGCTTTAAAGACGCGGACGGTCCCATCGTCCATGCGCACGGGCAGACTGACCTGCATCTCACGCAGGGGTTCGCGCAGGAGAGCGTGAATCTGCGGGTCAAGCCCCAGAATTTCCGCAGCTGCGTCGAGCTGGGCCTGAGCCATGGCGAAGGGATTAAATTGACCATTGGCGGAGACGGATGTGGATGTAGCGGACGGTACCTGTTGGCTCATGCCGGAGGCCTCCTTGTCCTGCGGAGCTGACCGCACTGGTGGCGAACGGCAACCCGATCAGGGTTGCCTGGTAGCATCCTATCATGGGCGTTTTCGATATACATCATGCACTTTAGCTCAAGTTGGATGACCAACGATCCCAAATAGGAGGCTCCAGCAGGCAAAAGGCGCTCCCTTTCGGTGAGCGCCTGAGGAGATTGACACGGTTGGCGGTGGCAAAGCGCCGACGGTCAGCGCCCTGGCCGGGCAGCCAGCGCCTGCGCCCGGCAGGCCATCGCCAGACTGTCCAGGCCCTCCTGCCCGGTGACCCGCAATGGCTCCTGACCCTGGATGGCCCTGACCAGATTGCGCAGACCAGCCTGGATGCTGGCGCGGTAAACGGCGGATTTGCCTTCCGGGGCGCGGGCCACAGCGTGGAAGCGGCCGTCAGGTTGTGGCGCCAGCGTGACCTCGCCCGGCAGAAGCGTTTGCCAGCCGTCGGGAGGAACCGGAGTCAGCAACTCCAGCGATGTTGGCACCCATTCCCGCAGGGTCACATAGCCGTGCTCGAAGGTCAACGTGACAGTGGTTTGCTCTGTCGCGCCAGATTGGTCGAAGGCGTGGTAGAAGTGGGCAGCAGTCCTGCCATAGCAGGCCAGCGCCTCCACACGGTCGATCACACCGCCGGGCCGGGCGAAGGCCTGGGACGCCGTGATCTCGCCCGGTTGCCCGGCTACCCAAGCGAAAGCGTCGAAGAAGTGCACGCCGTGTTCGATCCAGATTCCGCCGCTCTTTTCCGGCGCCCAGAACCAGTGATCGTCCGGCAGGTCCAGCCCGGCGGCGTGATTGGCCAGGTCCATGTGGCGCAATGCACCCAGAACGCCCGATTCGCGCAGGGCTGCTGCCGCAGCCCAGAACGGATTGTGGCGCATCACGTAATCGACCGTCAGCAGGACGCCGTGCTCGTCAGCGGCGCGGATCAACGCGGCGGCTTCAGCCTCGGTCAGCGCCAGGGGTTTCTCGCAGAAGAGGTGTTTACCTGCCCTCAGGGTGGCCAGTCCCTGCGCATGATGCAGGTACGGTGGTGTGTTGAGGGCCACGATCGTTACGTCAACGTTGGCCAGCAGGTCGGCCAGGTTGCCATATGCGCGCGCTCCGTACAGGGCGGCCTGTTCCCGCGCCCGCCCGCTGTCAATATCGGCCACGGCCACGATCTGCACTTCCGGCATGGCGGCGAAAGTCTTGAGACAGAACTGCCCGAAAGCTCCCGCGCCAACCAGCGCGACGCCAGTACGGGTGTCCATCGTTAGCCGTTCCTGGCGAAATCCAGTACCTCGGCGAAGGGCGCTGTGGCTAGCCCGATCAGCCGGTCGGAACCGCCGTAGTAGAAGTAGAGTTCGTCGCCGACGACAAGGGCGGCGGAACTGAAGATCACGTTAGGCACGTCGCCACGGATTTCCCATGTCTCCTGCGGTTCCATGATGAAACCGCGCGGGCGGTGAATGACCCGCGAGGGGTCTTCCAGGTCAAGCAGGGCTACCGACTGGCGGTAGACGATCGGGCTGGGATAGCCGTGGTAAAAGAGCAGCCAGCCGTGTTCGGTCTTGATTGGCACGCCGTTCGCGCCGATGCGCACAGAATCCCAGTCGTTGTCCGGGCGCGGGGTCATGATCACGCGGTGATCGGTCCAAGTGCGCAGATCGTCGCTGAAAGCGATCCAGATGTTCGGGGCGCGGCGGTGCAGGATGGCGTAGCGGCCCCCGATCTTCTCCGGGAAGAGGACGTGATCTTTGTTTTCGGCGCGCTCCAGCGGACCGACATCTTCCCACGTGATCAGGTTTTCTGAGCGGGCGATCATGGGGAAGAAGCTGTTGGCTCCGTAAGCGGTGTAGGTCATGTAGAACGCGCCGTCCAGCGGTGTGACGCGGGGGTCTTCCACGCCGCGGTAATCATCGCGGCCCTGGTGTGGGGCCAGCACCGGTTTCTCCAGCCGGTTCCATTCCAGGCCGTCGGTACTGACGGCGTAACCGATGCGCGAGATGAAGTCCACGCCCTGGGCGCGGTAATGCATATGAAACAGGCCATTGTGGTAGATCACCGACGGGTTGAAGACGTTCAGCGCTTCCCACTGGTGAAGCGGGTTGGGGTAAAGCAGCGGGCTGCGCGGGTGTCTGGTCAGACGCATAGCGCTCTCTCTTTCGTGCAAATCAGCCGATCACGGGGCCAGTTCAACCAGTGTGCTCTGGCCGGTCAATGTATTGTAGGTCAGCTCGAATTGCCGCCCATCCGGCAGGGCAAACACCCGCCGGAGGATGGCCGGCTGCAGGTAGAAGGCATCTACTTTAGCCAGTCCTGGATTCTGCGCGGAGCCGCCTTCCCCCGCGTACTCGTAGCGCAGGGTATGCGTTCCCGCCTCCAGGCGGACGGGTTCGGCAGTGACGAGATCGAGCCAGAAGTAGTCGCTGTCGGGTGAGATGGTCTGGGGGAGCAGCACCGGGTCGCCGTCGTCTAGCCGCACCCGGAGGGCTACTTCCGGCGCGACCAGGCTATCGGCGGCCAGGTCGGGCGTCGCCAGGACAAGCGCCAGCAGGTTAGCGGGCACATCCGGGTCGCGCCCGGTGAGGTCCATAAAAGAATTGCCGCCGATGCCGCGCCCGGCCTCAAAGCCAATGCGCCCGCCGGCCTGTGGTGTGACGCCCAGCGACTCCCAGGGGACGCTGGCCTCGTAGATATAGCCGCCCTCCAGGGGGGTGAAGGCCAGCTCCGCGCCGCGCAGGAAGCGCGTGTGAATCCAGTCCCAGACCTGCGGGCCGTCCGGAGTCTGGGCCAGGGTGAATTTGGCGGAAAGCGTGCGGGCGTCCGGGGTGGCAGTCACGTAGAACCACAGGGTGTCGCCCTGCCAGGCGGTGCTGAGCGTGTAGGGCTGGTCGTGCACCGGATCGCGCACGGTCGCCGCAATATAGAGACGATCAGCGTCCCAGAGCAGCCGCACGGCATGACTGTCGACCTCCGGCCCCTGCCACAGTCCGGCCCCACGCAGGAACTGGCGCTGGGTGTTGGATTCAAGGGTGGGCACGTCATCTGGCCAGTCAGCCAGATCGCCGTCGATGACCGGCGGCGAATCGGTCTGGCGGATGGTGAAGGCGGTGCTGCTGGCGGCCTGGTGCAGGTGGGCTGCGTAAAGCAGATAATCGCCTGCCTGGTCAATCTCGAATTGCAGGCGCATCCGCTGGCCTTCGCCCAGACCAACGTAACGCCCGGCGCTGACATAGCCTTCGCCTGTCCACGTGGCGGCATAGTACACCGGCGTGCCCAGTACACGCTGGCCGTCCTCAGCTTCCAGGAGGCGGTAACTTGGCGTGCCGCCGGCTGAACGAGCGCCGAGCATCTCGACCGCCAGCGGCTCATCAGCCAGGACGATCAGGCTCAGCAGGCCCTCGATGGTCGATTCCGCGCCGCTGTTGCGGTTGACGCGCCAGGCGACCGGGCCGTTGATCCCGTCGAACACGCGCCCGGTAGCGAGATCGACCATCGGAACCCCGGCCATGTTGTTGCCGAAGTACCAGCTCCCCGCCAGTCCGGCGTAACGGGCATAGCGCGGTTCGCCGGTGGCGCGGTAGAGGGCCATATACGCCTGGACGAGCATATTCGTCCCGTAGGCGATCTGGCCCAGGCGGTCGGGCACTACGCCGATATTGCGGAAGCGCTCCAGCGTCAGGTGGCGAAGCAGGAACGAATCCGCTTCCGCCGCCGCTGAATCGATCCAATCCTGGCGGTTGAGGGCCATCCCGGCCTCGACCAGGGCATGGGTCATGTGCGCGCCCCAGTCATGCCAGAAGCCGGGGGCGTTGACCCGCACCGGGTGCATCCCGAACGGGTAGGTGGCATGATCGCCCAGACGCAACGCAGCAATCCCATCGGCCAGCGCAGTGATGATCGCTGCGGTTTCCGGGTTGGGACGGGCGCGATAATAGGCGGTCAGGCCCAGCAGACCAATGGCCGAGACGTCGGCCTCTCCACCGGGCAGCCAGGCGGGCAGCTCAAAGCCGTGAATGTTGATCGTTGCACTGGCGTCGCCCACTGTTGCCGCCAGCGCGGCCTCGGTGCGCCGGTAAGCTTCCGCCAGCACGTCAGCGTAGGCCGGGTCAACCCGGTCGAAGACGCGCACACCTTCCCCCAGCGCCCACAGGCCGCGCATGGCCCACCAGCCCAGGCTCCTGTAACTGGTGCTACCCTGCCTGTTGATCGTGCCCTGCCGGTCGTAGACGAAGTTGTAAAAGGCCCCGTCTTCCGCCTGCATATAGCGCACAAATTCCAGCGTGGCGCGGGCCAGTTCCAGCAGGGCCGGATCGCCGGTGCGCTCGTACTGCCACAGGTAGACAATGGCGGCGCGGGCAACGTCGTCCACGCAACTGAGTCCCTCCCCGGCAGCATCAACCCACTCGTAATCCGGATACTCAGCGTAGATGTGCACCAGAGCCATCTCCCGACCATCGATCGTGACCGGCTCGGTGAGATAGATCAGGTGATCCAGGTTGACCAGATCGGTTTCCTCCTGGGCCAGGCCCACGCCCGGCCAGAGAGTTGCCAGCAGCCCGGCGATTAACAGTACTCGCAGCGCCATCGCTTACCCCTTTACGGCCCCGATGTTGATGCCGTCCAGGAATTGCTTCTGGGCGAGGAAGTAGATGATCAGCACCGGCGTGGCCATCATGGTCGCCATGGCCATCATGTACTGCCACTGCGGTGCTTCCTTGGAGAGCGACTGGTCAAAGAAGCGCATGGCCAACGCCAGCGGATACTTCTCCGGTGTGGTCAGGTAGATCAGTGGACTCTGGAAGTTGTTCCAGTTGCCCTGGAAGGAGAGAACGGCAATGGCCAGCAGGATGGGGCGGATCAGCGGCAACATGACATACCAGTAAATCTGGGCGACATTGGCGCCGTCCAGGATGGCGGCTTCTTCAATCTCGCGGGGCACGGTCAGGTAGAACTGGCGCATCAGGAAGACATACAGCGGCCCCCAGGCGAAGAGTGACGGCCAGGTCATGGGATCGTAAGTATCCAGCAGCCCCAGCTGCTTCCAGATCAGGAAGGCGGGCACGCGGGTAATGATCCCCGGAATCATGACCGTGCTGAGCATGATGGCGAAGAGCACGTTGCGCCCCCGCCAGCGGAAGCGGGCGAAGCCATAGGCGACAATCGAGGCGCTGAGGATTTCCCCGAACATGGCCAGGAAGGTGATGAACAGCGTGTTGCCGATGATCCGGCTAAAGGTCATGCCCGGCTTGATCGAATTGAGCTTGGTCCAGACTTCCAGGTAATTGCCGGGGACGGCCGGATCGGGGATGAAGTTGACCTGCCCGGTGAAGAGCTGCTCTTCCGTCTTGAGCGATGTGGAGATCATCCACAGGAAGGGAATCAACACCAGCGCCGCGCCGAGCAGAAGCAGGCCATAGACAATGCCCTGCCGCACGAGATAACCGCGCCCGGCGCCATGCGCCGACCAGACCGCTGATGTGCCAGAGGTGGTGGTAGTCATCAGGCTTTCTCCTCGCGGGCACCCTGGTAAAAGACCCAGGCTTCGGACGAACGGAAGATCAGGGCGGTGAGGGCCAGGATGATCAGCAGCATGATCCAGGCCATGGCTGAGGCCAGTCCCATGTGCCGCAGGTCAAACGCCTCCCGGTAGATCAGCCAGTTAAGGAAGGTGCCGACCGAATCGGGGGTCTGGATGAAAGCCGCGACTTCAAAGACCTGCAACGCGCCAATGGTAGAGGTGACCAGGTTGTAGAACAGGGCCGGGCTGAGCATGGGGATGGTCACGTGGCGGAACTTGCTCCATTCGCCCGCCCCGTCGATGGCAGCGGCTTCGTACAGTTCTGCCGGGATGCCCTTGAGGCCGGCCAGCAGGATCACAGAATTGGCGCCGAAGACTCCCCACAGGCTGATGATAATGAAGGCAGGCATGGCCAGCGCCGGGTCAAAGAACCAGTTAGGTCTGGGGATGTTGACCAGCGCGTAAAGCGGCGCGAAGGCGCTGTTGAGCAGACCGTTCGGGGAGAAGATCCACCGCCATAGCAGGGCGGTAGCTACCGCGGGCAGGATGGCTGGCATGTAGTACAGCACCCGCCAGAAGCCCAGGTAACGTACATGCTGGTTGAGCAGCAGGGCTACCGCCAGCGCCCCGGCCAACCCCAGCGGTACGCTCAGGAAGGCATAGGGCAGCGTCAGCTTGATCGCGCGCCAGAATCCCTCCTCTTTGGCGCCCAGCACAAAGCCGCCGCTGGCTGTTTGCACCCGGATGATCTCGTCGTAGCGGCGGGGCAGGGCGTCTGAACTGCGCTGGTCGGGCGATTCCAGCGGGGCCAGGCTGAGGCTGAAAAGCTGTTCGTAATTGGCCGTGCCAACCCACTCCGGGGCCTTAAAGAGGTTGTATTCGGTAAAGCTTAAGTAGAGCGAAGCGCCAATGGTGAAAACGTTGAAAATCAGAAATCCTACCACCCAGGGCACGACCAGCGCCCGACCGGTGGCTGCCTCCCGGTTGACGCCCAGGGCGATCTGCACGCGGTAGACGATGATCATCAGCACGACCAGACCGATGGCGACGCCAGCATAGCGCACCAGTGTCGGTAAGTAGGTGGCAATTGGGCCTGGATCCATAGAGCTATCCTCCTCCGGAACGGGGCCTGGCCAGCTGTAAGAGGCGGAGGCCGCCCGACCGGGCGGCCTCCGTTACAGCAGGCAATGCTATTCGGGCAACGTTTCTTCCAGTTCGGGCCGAACTTCAGCAGCCAGTTCTGCCGGGGTCAGGTCGGTCTCGTTGTTGATCAGCGGACCCCAGAACTTCGACCAGAAGATCGAGTCAAACTCAGCGTAGTTGCCGAAGATAGGCAGCGCGCGCATCTCCTGAGCGGCAGCGACGATCGCTTCGGCGCTGGCAGCCTTGCGCGGCTCCGAGGATACCAGATGCTCCACGGTGGCCTGCGAGATACGCGGCGAGACGATCTTCCAGTGATGGATGCCCTCGGTCACGGCCAGCAGGGCCTTGCAGGCCAGGTCCGGATGGGCAGTATTGGCGGAGATAACGGTGCTGGCGTTCCAGGCGAAGGTGACATGGCTGCCGGTCCGCGGATGGCCGGGGACGCGCACCACGCCTACATTCAGGCCCTCAACGCGGTCGAGGTCGTCCGCAGCGCCGCCCATGAACATGGCGATCTTGCCGGCCTTGAACATCTCGCCGAAGCCCTGCTCAGCGATGATTTCGCGGCTGGGGGACATCTCCGGGTTATAGGCGGTGCTCAGGTAGAACTCGAAGCCCTCCAGGAATTCGGGGCTGTCGATCGGGGCCTCGGTGAAATCGGGGCTGATCAGCTCACCACCGGCCTGCCAGACGAAGATGTAGGGGGGCGGCCAGCCATTGTTGGTGAAGCCCCACTGATCGATCTCGCCATCGCCGTTGGTATCCAGGGTCAGCGCCTTGGCCATGGCGACAAAATCGTCCCAGGTCCAATCGGGGGTGGGGTAATCCAGCCCGGCGGCATCGAAGAGGTCCTTGTTGTAGTAGGTGACGACCGGCTGAGCAATCCAGGGCAGGCCGTAGACTTCGTCTTCAAAGACGTTGACGGCCAGGATGCCCGGATAGTAGTCGTTGACGTCCCCGGCAGTGCCCGGCTCGGCGCCGGCCAGGCAGTCGGTCAGCGGCAGGAAGACGCCTTCCGAGGCCAGGGCCATGTTGTTCTGGTCAATCCAGTACAGGTCTGCGCCGACTCCACCCGCGATCTGTGTCTTGACCTGGGTGTAGTAGTCCGAGGGGATGGGTGAATGGACGATCTGATACTCGCTCTGGCTGGCGTTGATCTCATCCAGGATGACCTGCAGTTCGGCGGCTTCATCAACGCCGGCCCAGGTCGAGATCGTGATCGTCACCGGCTCGGTTTGTGCCAGCGAGGGCAGTGCGCCCAGCGCCAGCATCAGGGCGACGGCTAACAGCACCAGGCGATTCCTTGACATGTTTTTCTCTCTCCTTTAGCGTAAATCCTGACTGCCTGTATTGGCAGGGCGCGTAAAAGCGATCCGACGTGTCGTGTGGGGTCTCACCTCCTTCTCCGGGCCAGCACGGCCTGGTTATCCGGCGGGTCTGGCGCAGGTATCGCGCTCGACCAGCTTAACTGCTACACAGATCTCGGTGGGCATCAGGCTGTCATCGTCAAGCAGGGCCAGCAACCGGCTGGCAGCTTCCTTGCCGATCTGGTGCTTGGGAACGTCGATGGTGGTAAGCGGGGGGCGGTTCAGGCGCGCCCATGCAATGTTGTCAAAGCCGATGACGGAAAGATCATCCGGTACGCGGCGGCCAGCCGCCTGAGCGGCCTGGATGGCGCCAATGGCCATCGAGTCATTGACCGCGCAAACGGCGGTGATATTCGGGTGCTGCTCCGTCAGGCGGGTGTATGCTTCTGCGCCGGAATCGATGGTTGTTCGATCCATGTGGATGACGTGCGCGGCTACCCCCGCCCGTTCCAACACCTGCTGGTAGCCACGAACGCGACGGGTATTGCTGGGCCAGTTCTGCGGCCCGGCCAGGATGCCGATCCGGCGGTGACCGAGCTTCAGCAGATACTCGGCAGCCAGGGCCGCGCCGCCAGTGTCATCGCAGTTGACACAGTTGACGGGCTGGTAATCCAGCCGGTTGTCGACCAGCACAATCGGCAGGCCGGTATTCAGCATAGCCATGATGAATTCAGCGGGGATATCCGGGCCAGCCAGGATCATGCCGTCAACCCGCCCCTCGCGCACAAAGCGGAATTGCGCTGGCTTGCTGAGAATGTCGGCCGTGAGGGTGGCGATAGCCACATGGTAATCAGAACGAGCGCAGACCTGCTCCACCCCATGCAGAATCTCGCCGTAGAAGGGGTCTGTCTGTGCGGCCAGGCCGGGTTTTTCCCGCACAAAGAAACCCAGGGCGAAGGTCCGGGCGGTGGCCAGGCCGCGCGCGGTCACGCTCGGCGTGTAGTTCAATTCCCGCGCCTTTTCCAGGATGCGCTGGCGCAACTCCGGGCCAACACCCGGCTTGTCGTTGAGCGCCCTGGAAACGGAGGCGCTTGAGACGTGCAGCGCTTCGGCAATCTGCTGGATAATCGACGGCATGGCCACTCAAGTCAGAGTTAACGTAACCGCTTACGTTCACTATATAGTAAAATAGAGTCGCTTGTCAAGACCTTGCACAACCAGGATTGGGCAGGCTACACGATGAACACGTTTGTCAACGGGGACGTGCGGCTGGAATGCCGCTTTGACGATGGCGCAGGTTTTCACTTCGTGACGTTCGTCAGGGCCGGGGTGGACACTGGCGATTGGCGACCGGCTGCCCGCGGGCCAAGTGTGCCGGTTCAGGGATGGACGCCCGCCCGCCTGACCGCTGACGGCCTGGCCGGAGAAGGGCCGGGCTTCACCTGGCAGACCAGTATCATCCCGCGGGCAGGCGGCTTCTGGCTGGAGACGGCGCTCACCGCTGATGCCCCGGTTGACCTGCCGGTAGCCCTGCTGCTGTGGCTGGGGCCGCTGGATAACCTGGATGACCGCCAGGCGCATACCTGGCGGCAAACCGTCCTGCGCGCCCCAACGGTCAACGCGCAGGGACTGGGCGGCAATGACCTGATGGCGGGGTATCTCTATGACGATCAGTCACGGCTGGAGACTATCGTCTACTTTCCGCCGGAGGCTTTTGCCTGGGCGCCGCACCGCTTCTACAACTTCAGCGTGCGCGAGGCGCTGCTCTACCGGCCAGAAGGACGCTATGGCTTCGGGCTGGTGCCGAATGCACCGGAAGCGCCGTTCCACTTCCCGCCAGGGACGCATCGGCTGGCCTGGTGGTTCACCCAGCGCCCGCGCCAGGGCACGCCATCGCCCTGGGCCGCTCAGCGCACCCTGCTGGAAGCGGTTGCGCCGCTGCTTGATCCGGTTCCCGCGCCGGTGAGTGAGCCGTTGCCCTGGGAGGAGATGGCCTGCCGGACGCTGGCCGACCTGGAAAGCGAATCCTGCTGGGTCACGGTACAGGGTGTGTCGGGTTTGCGCGCGTATGTACAGGGCAGCTCAGCGGTCGGGCGGGATGCCGCGCCCGGCTTTGAGCTGATGACGCAGCTTGACGTGCTGTGGCCGCTGTTGTTGTGGCGGCAAGCTACCGGCGACGCCCGCGCTGACGGCGTGATCCGCCGCCTGCGGGCGACGCTGCCGCACTTTGCGCGGCCTCAATGGGACTATGTGGCCAACAACTACCCTCCCCGCGCCAGCGACAGCTTCATGGACACCTGGTATTTTCTGGAGAACGCCCTGATCAAGCTGCCCTGGGTCGCCTACCTCACTGGCGACCCGGCGCTGCGGGAGATGTTCTTCACCGCGCTACGAGGGGCGGAGCAGCTGGCCCGGCGAACGGGTTATGTATTCCCGCTGTTTTCGGATGCCGCCGACTGGCAGGCGCGGGGCAGCCTGCTCAACGCCAGCGTCGGCGGGCTGTATGCAGCGGGCTGTGTCCTGGCGCATCAGTTGAGCGGCGGCGCGGAGGTCTACCTGGACGAAGCTGCACATGCCCTGCGCGTGATGCACAGCCTGCCGCCCGCCATGCTCACCCATGAGCCGCAGCAACTCTCGTTCGCCGCGGCAGCCGCCAGTTACCTGGCCGATGCCGGCTACCGTCCGGACATGGATTGGGACAGTATGGTTAGCGATTGCCTGCATCTGGTGCTGCGGATGGGCTACTGGGGCGCCGACCCGGCAGCGCCCTACTATGACCCGCGCGGGATGTTCCAGGCCTGCGCATCACTGTGTTACCCGGCCTACAAGGAAAACGTGGAGACCATGATCGCCTGGCCGGAGGTGTTGCGCGGGCGGCGCGGCCCGCTGGCGCTGCTGAGCGCCTTCGCCAACCTGCAACGGCAGCATAACTACGCCTTCTTCGATCCCTGGCTGCCTGCCGAATGGCGGCGCGGGCCATGCCCGGCTATCCCGTATGAGGACCTTTCTACAGCCGAATTCGACCGGATGGGGCGGCTGGGCAAAGAGATTTACGGCGCGGGCGAGGTCTTCTGGAGTGCTCTGTTGTTCGGTGCACTGGGGCGGGTGGATGATCCGGAAGTGCTGTGCCTGAGTCTGGATGTGCCATGCCTGCGGCTGGGCGACTTTCCCGCTGTTCACGAGCGGCGGTTCCTGCTGTACAATCCCACCCCGGAGAGGCGCACATGCCTGCTGCATAGCGGCTCGGTAGCGCGCCCTGTGACGGTGGAAGCGCGGGCGATTAGTTTTGTAGAGGCTGGGAGCTGACCCCATGTTCATCCGACATCCTGACAACCCCCTGATTACGCCGGCCACGATCAGGCCATCCCGGCCCGATCTGGAGGTGATCGGCGCGTTTAACGCCGGGGCGACTCTGTACCGGGGTGAGGTGCTGCTGCTGGTACGCGTAGCAGAGCGTCCCATCGTGCGGGATGAGGACTGGGTGCAGTGCCCGTATTACACCCCGCAGGGCGATCTGGCCATCCGGCGCGTGCATCGCGACGATCCTGCCTGGGACCTGAGCGATCCCCGCGTGATCCGCCACCGCGCTACCGGTGAACTGCTGCTCACCAGCGTCAGCCATCTGCGGCTGGCCCGCAGCCGGGATGGCGTCCGGTTCAGCGTGAGTGATACACCCTGGCTCACCCCCGCTTCACCTTACGAAGCATTTGGCGTGGAAGACCCGCGCATCACCCGCATCGGCGATCATTACTACATCAATTACACCGCGGTCAGCCCGCATGGCATCGCCACCGCGCTGGTTTCCACGCCGGATTTTGTGCACATCCAGCGGGAAGGGATCATCTTTCCGCCGGATAATCGTGATGTGACCCTGTTCCCGGAGCCGGTGAACGGGCAGTACTACTGCTACCACCGGCCTATGCCGGGCATGTTCAAACAGATGAGTATCTGGCTGGCGGCCTCTCCGGACCTGCGCCACTGGGGAGATTCGCGGCTGGTGCTGGCGGGACGGCCCGGTCAGTGGGATGCCGGGCGGGTGGGGGGCGGTGCACCGCCTATCGCCACAGCCCGCGGCTGGCTCTCGATCTACCATGGTGCGGATGAGCACGACCGCTATTGCTTGGGCGCTTTCCTGACGCCCTATGATGAGCCGGGGCGCATTATTGCCCGCAGCGCCGGGGCGGTGCTGTGGCCGGAGGCGCCGTATGAGGTAGATGGCTTCTTCCGGAATGTGGTCTTTACCTGCGGGGCGGTGGTCATGGCGGGGCAGGTGCGGCTGTATTATGGCGCGGCGGACGCGACCGTGGCCCTGGCGGAGGCGCCGCTGGATCAGCTTCTCGATACTCTGGTGCCGTGTTGATCAGTCGGGGAATGCCCGGAAAAAGCACAGACCCCGCCGCTGCGCCTGATGGGGGGGCCTATCAGGCTGGCGAGGTCTGTCCCCCGGCCCATCCTGATCGGATTGAGCGGGGTTTCCGCCCGTCCCTGTTCGCCTGGAACGGGGACGGGCGGTTGGTGATCTAGGCGCGGATCTCCTGCCGCTGGAACAGCACATAGGCCACTGTGAACAGCAGGATGGTCACTGCGATCAGGCTGGTCAGGTGCGGCCAGATCAGCAGGACGCTTTCCCCCAGGGGGAGCGGCGAACCCAGCAGCGCGCCCTGGAGCTGGCTGGGCAGCACCAGACCGAATGAGCGCGTCGTCGGGTTCAGCAACCCCATTGTCGCTTCCACGAAGACCGTGTTGGGCGAGATGCGCGTCAGGTTCTGGATCAAC
Source organism: Chloroflexota bacterium (assembly GCA_019873685.1). GTDB lineage: Bacteria > Chloroflexota > Anaerolineae > Aggregatilineales > Ch27 > Ch27. The sequence goes on along the minus strand of JAIOAT010000003.1, from coordinate 37,226 downwards.
TCTGCCTGAGCCAGGACTTCATCGATCAGGCCCAGCCGGATTGGCGCCAGGGCCTGCGCCAGCATACTGGCCAGCATGCTCCAGAAGACCATGAAGAACAGCCACACCGCGATGGAAGCGAGCGCAGCGGTCGCCGGTTGACGGAAGATCGTGGAGAACAGCAGGGCCAGCGCCAGCCAGATGCCACCATAGAAGATGGCTACCAGCAGGAACAGCAGCCCGCGGGCGACTTCCTCCCCGCTGGGCGCGATGCCCAGGCTGAAGATCCCCAGCCCGGTGATCAGCAGCCAGATGGCTACCAGCACCAAGGCCATGGTGAACAGCCCGGCCAGGAACTTGCCCATCAGGAAGGCGTCGCGGTAGATCGGCTGGGCCAGCACGCGGGAGAGCGTCCGCTGGTTGAACTCGCTGTTGACGGCGTCAAACGCCAGCGAGATGGCGATCAGGGGAATCAGGAAGCCCAGGAAGCCAACGAACGCTGGCAGCGGATCCGTTGACGTCGTGAACAGCTTCAGGAACAGGAAGTTGTCGCCCCTGGCGGAGCGGATGCTCTGTAGCGCGCCGAAAACAGTCCCCCCGGCGGTGATCAGGATCAGAAGCTCCAGAATCTGCATCCGCACACTGGTCAGGTGGTCGGCCATTTCTTTGGCCACGACAGCCCAGAGGCCAGTCCACGGGGAGCCTTCACGGCCGCGCTGCGCAGAAAGCGTAGTCTCATGCTGCTGTGCCATGGCTCACCCCCTTGAAGTACTGCTCGTAGATTTCGTCGAGATTGGCGGAGACGATATCCATCCGCTGGAGCCGCCCGCCTTTGTGGACGACAGCGGCGGCGGCGTCTGCACGGACATCTTCAGACGCTTCCAGCACGTAGAGGCTGCCATCGTGATGCACCCTGGTGACGCCGGAAAGCGCCTGCAGGGCGGCGGTCACCGCCTCGGTCGGCTGTTCCACCTGGATGTTGACGCGGTAGGCTCCACCGAGCACCTGGCGGGCCAGCTGCGGCACCGAGCCTTCCAGTACGATCTGACCCTGGTAGAACAGGCCAACACGGTCGCAGGTTTCCTGCACCTGGTGCAGCAGATGCGACGCGAGCAGGATGGTGATGCCATCGTTAGCCAGGTCGCGGATGGTGCCCAGGAACTGGTGCGCCGCTTCAGGGTCCAGCCCCAGCGTTGGCTCGTCCATGATGATGATCTCCGGCTGCTTGAGCAGCAGCTCGGCGACGCCAAGCCGCTGCCGCATACCGCGGGAGAACGTCTTGACCTTGTGGTCGGCGACATCCTGCAGGCCCATGCGCTCCAGCGCCTTGGCAATGCGCTGTTCGGCTTCAGCACGGCGCAGGCCGTTCAGCCGGGCGATATAGACCAGGTTCTCTGTTGCGGTCAGTCCGCCGTAAAAGCCCACTTCATCGGGCAGGTAGCCCACATGGGCCTTGAGGCTGAGGGGTTGGCGTGCCGGGTCAAAGCCCAGCACGCGCACCCAGCCGGAAGTAGGCTCAGTCAGCCCCAGGAGCATCAAGATGGTCGTGGTCTTGCCGGAGCCGTTGGGTCCCAGGATGCCGTAGACTTCGCCGCGCTTAACCTGCAGATTCAGGCTGTTGACAGCCACGAAATCGCCGTAGCGTTTGGTCAGGTCTTTTGCTTCAATCACGTAGTCATCCATAGGACACTCCTCTGGAACGGACTAGCGGCGACCAAAGCGCGAGACCGCCAGGCTGACCGCCCCGATAGCGATGGCGATGAGCGCCAGACCGGCCAGCCCCCACATGGTGGAGGTACGCAGGGTCACCCGGTATTGCACCGAGGCGTTGGCCCCTTCTTCCGGAGTGGCGCGGAAGGTCACGTTGTAGTCACCAGAGAGCGCCTTTTCAGCGGGCTTCAGGTGCGCGGTGACCTCGATCTGTTCACCGGCGGCAATCTCCGGGAGTTCGGCTGGGTCAAACGAAGTGGTCCAGCCACTGGGAGCGGTCGCGCTCAGGGTGACGTTGCGGGCGGCGGCAGTACCGGTGTTCTGGACAACCAGGGTGACAGTCGTCTCTTTGCCCGCTTCCGCATCACCGGAGAGACGTTCATCGGGCGTGGTCAGGTTAATCACGGACAGGCCGATGATCTCGGCGGAGAGGTCAGTGGTGGCGGCGACATCGCCACTGCGAGCCTGGATAGTGATCGGGTACGTGCCCGCACGGATGTTGTTGATCAGGGACTTCACTTCGATGGTCAGCCGTTCGGTCGAGTTGGCCTTGACCGGCAGAGTGACGACTTCGTTGCTGCCAGACTTGAACACGACGTTGAAGACCGGCGCCGCCTGCGAAGACAGGTCCACCAGCAGGTCTTCGTCGCCAGCGTTGCGCAGCGTCACGTTGTAGCGGAAGGTCGAATCGGCGCGCGCGCGCAGGATGGGCAGCTCCACCTCAAAGGCCAGGCGGGCCGGGGCGCGTTCCTGAATGGTCAGCTCAACCGGCAGTTCAGCCTCTTCGCTGTCGCTGCGGGCGACCACGGTGAAGTTGTACGTGCCCGAAGCAACGTCAGCAGGCGGTTCCAGACGCAGGTCAACCGTGGCATCCTGCTCCGGCTGGACGAATACCGACTTCACAATCCGACCACCACCGCGGAAGGAAGCAGTCCAGTTTTCCGGCAGGTCGCGCACATCCAGAGCCACGATCTGCGGGCCAGTGGTCGTGCGCACGGTCAGCGTCAGCGAGGCCGTCTCATTGGCGCCAACCACCTGCGACGGATAGGTAGTGAAGATCTGCAGCGGTACAGGCTGGGACGTGGTGGTGGTTTCACCGCTCTGGGCGGCGGCGATCGCTGCCGTGCCGCCAATCAGGGCCATGCACACCAGGAGAACGACGAACGCCTTTTTCATCGAACAACCCTCCTTTTGTTGAACTGGTGTACTGCGGTTTGGTTCCCGCGAATGAACCCCTGTTACAGTGACAACAGGCCGACCAGTATCGCTACCGGGCTGCCTGTCAATTCCAGTAAGCCAATACGATGATCGAGCGGGCGCGGCTTTATCCCGGCGCGGGCTGATTGGAATTTCTAATGCAACTCTTATACGCGCCGCCGGGCCAAAGCGGGATGTTCGTTTGAGGAGTCTGGCGGTAGAATTCACAGTATCTCCCGGTAAGGCACTGGCCGACGCTGTTGCCAGGACCCGACGATGTCCCTGGACTATTCGAAGCTCTGTGATGAGTCGCTGCTCTATCTGATCGGCAGGCGCCATGAGGCGGCGCTGGGGGCGCTGTATGACCGCTATAACGGTCTGGTCTTCAGCATCGCGCTGGAAATCGTTGGCGATCGGCAGATTGCGAACGACATCCTGCAGGACGTGTTCGCCAGCGTCTGGCAGAAGGCGGATAGCTACCGGGTGGATCGCGGCCAGGTGAAAGTGTGGCTGGCCAGCCTGGCCCGCCACCGGGCAATTGATGTCAAACGCAAGCAGATTCGCGATCCGGAGGGCCACAGCGTTGACCTGGCGACGATGGATTTTGGCCTGACCGCCGATACGCCGGACCCCGAAGATACGGTCGATGTAGCTTTGCAGGGCCAGCGGCTACGGGAGGCGCTCAACGTGCTCCCGCCTGAGCAGCGGCAAGCCCTGGAAATGGCTTACTTCGGCGGGTTGACTACGAAGGAGATCGCTGAGCGGCTGGGCGAACCGCAGGGGACGATCAAGACTCGCATCAGGCTGGCGCTGCTCAAGCTGCGTCAGGCGTTGCTGGTCAACCCGGAAGCGCAAAAAGAGATCCCTTGATGAGCTATGTACGTAATAGTCTTAAATGATGGTCTGCGATGTGCGAGCAAACGATGGCTACTGAACCCCATGTGACGGATCAACTGGCGGAATACGCTCTGGGCGTGCTGCCTGAAGAAGAGGCGGTTGCCGTCATCGAGCATCTGGCGGTATGCGCCGGGTGCCGGGGCGAACTGGCCCATCATCAGCAGGTGGTTGCCGCCCTGATGCTGTCTGCGCCTTCCCGGTCACCTGCGCTGGAAGCCAGAGGGCGGCTGATGGCGCGGATTGGCAGGCAGAAAGCCGCTCCGACCAGACGGACGACCCCGCTCCGGGCGCTGCTGGACAGCCGTATGCCGGGTTGGGTGGGCGTTGCTCTGGGCAGCCTGGTGATCGTCCTGGCTACATTGCTGCTCTTCAATAGCCCGGCGGCGGCGCCGCAGCAGATCCGGCAGGCGCCAGCCCTTTCCCAGCAGGCAACGGCTGAGGTCAACCCCTATCTGGTCAAGCTGGAGGCGACTGACCGCATGCCGCGGGCCAGGGGGGCGCTGCTGATCAGGACGGACGGCCAGCATGCCATTCTGATTGTCGAAGGGCTGGAGCCATTCGACAATCAGGACTATCAGCTATGGTTGAACCGCGACAACAATCCGGTGAGCGCGGGCTACTTTTCTGTTTCCGATTCAGGTCTGACGGCTATCCCGCTGACCATGCCCGATCTGGTTTTCACCTATTTTGACATGAAGCTGACCCTGGAGCCGAGCGGCGGCAGTATGTTGCCGACAGGAGCGCCGGTCATGCGCGGGTTCCTCGACCTGGTCGAATTGCTGCGCCTGTTTGAGTAACAGGCAGCGCCTGGTCAGCGCCAGCTGTCACGTTGTAGAGGCAACCGCCAGCCGCCCGACGTTCAGGGCGCTGATCTCGACGCAGCGTTCCAGGGCGGGAACGCCCGCCCAGCCAACCTTCACCTGCCGTGATTCGCCGGGAAAGAGGCAGAAGTGATTGGCGGTGAACACTGCCCAGCCCGTCGCCGGTACGGCGCGGCCATCTTCCAGCCAGATGTACAGAGCCGTCTGCGGCCCGGTGTTAGTCAGCGTGAGCGTCCAGGCGTTACCCTGCACTTCCTGATGCACGTCCAGCGTGGTTAGCGGGGCGTCCAGCAGCGGGGCCAGATTCGCAGCGCGGGTGAACACGTAGCGGCTGGCGGCGGCGATTTCGCCCGCTGGATCGCTGAGGGTCAGGTCGAGGAAGAAGATCGGGCTGTCCAGCCGGTCAAGCGGACAGGCCACGTTCAGCAGCGGTGTGGCCGCGTCAGCCGGCGCGGATATGATCTCGCCCCACTCCGCCCGGACGCTCCCATCCAGCTCGATCAGCCGGACGGTCAGCTGAGTGTCGCTGACAGGCGTTTCCAGCGAGTTGTGCAGCCAGACCTCCGCTTCGAAGTCCTCCCGGCCAGCCCAGGCCAGTGTCGGGAAACGAGCGGAGAGCTGCAGCGGCGCATAGGCGCGGGCGACGGCATAGTAGGCCGGTTTGGGTCGTCCGTAGTAGTCAACCGCTGATGTGCAGGCGGCCATCGGGTATGGCTCGTTGAACTGCCAGGGCAGTGTTCCGCTGTTGCGGTACTTGCGACGGCGGTCGGCTTCCAGGGCGTAGCGCAGCCCTTCCGCCTGCATGAGCTGGGTGGCCCGCACCAGCGTCTCCAGATCGCCGATCTCCCCGAAGACCGCCTGCCAGGTTGGCTGGTGAATCCACCAAGCGCCCAGGTGATGCCATACCGGGCTGTCCAGGGTGACCGGCCAGCGATGCTCTGGAGCGATGGTCGCCTGCAGGGTCCTGAGGTTAGTCAGCCCTTCGACGCCGAACTCGCTATGCAGGAGCGACGCGCCCCGGTTGTAGAGTGTGCACTGCCCTTCGACGCCCTGATATTCCCAGGGGCCATGCACGTCATGCAGGCCCTGCGGGTCGCGCTCGCTATTCGCCAGCGAGTAGCTGAACAGCCGCCCGCTGGGGGAGGTGGGCAGCCACAGGCGGTCAGGGTCAAGCCGAGCGACTGTCGCTTTCAGGGCGGCCAGGATGGGCTGGTCGTCGTCAGCGGGTTGCTCCGGGCCGAGGGTTAGCTCGTTGCCGCCGCACCACAGGATCAGCGCCGGGTGGTTGCGCCGACGCGGGATGATCTGCTCGGCTTCGTGCACCATCCTGGTGATGAATTCGGGCGAGTCCGGCGGGGTGTTGTCGATCCCGGAACTGGACTGGATGAACTCCTGCCAGACCATGATCCCCAGCTCGTCGCAGCGGTTGTAGAATGCCTCAGTCTCGATCAGCCCGCCGCCCCACACCCGCAGCAGATTGACGTGAGCCTGCCGGGCCAGCCCCAGCAGGTGCGCCAGTTTTTCCGGGCGCGGGACGCCGTAGAGCACATCCAGCGGCACCCAGTTCCAGCCCTTGATGTAGATCCGGCGGCCGTTAACCACCAGCGTATAGGGCCGCGCAGTGGCTTCCGCACCTTCGTTCGGGATCAGCCTGACCTGGCGGATGCCGAAGCGAGTCGTGCGGGAGTCGGAGAGCAGGCCGGTTTCCGCGTCAATGAGGCGCACTTCGGCCTCGTAGAGGGGCTGCTCCCCGTGACCGTTGGGCCACCACAGCCGCGGCTGGGCAACCGGCAGGCAGACGTTCAGGCAGGCCTGGCCGGGAGCCAGTGCATGGCGGGTGCGCGCCTTGGCGATGGCAGCGCCGTCAAGGCGCAGAGTCGTTTCAACCTCAACACTCCGGTGCTGGCGTGAGTCCAGTGTGATCGACACAGAGACATCCGCCTGCTGCAGGTCGGGCGCCAGTTGCGGGCGGACGAACACATCCTCGATGCGTGCCGGGCCGCTGACTTCCAGGTAGACGTCGTCCCAGATGCCGAGGTGGATCATGCGCGGGCAGAAGTCCCACCAGTAGGTCATGCGGCTCTTGTGGGTGCGCACCCGGTTGGTCCGCCCGACCTGCGGCTGCTCCAACGGAGCCGGCTCGATGACCACCGCCAGCGTATTCTCTGCGTCGTAATGCAGCCGGTCGCCGACCTCGAAAACTGCCGGGGTGAACATGCCGCTGTGCGTCCCCAGCGATTCGCCGTTGAGGAAGAACTCGGCTTCGTAATCCACCCCGGCAAAGACCAGCCGGATGCGCGCGCCCTGCAGCGCCGGATCAACGGTGAACGCCTTGCGGTAGAGCCAGGTGCGTGCCGGGACCCACTCCAGCAGCAGGCTGTTGCGTTCGAAGTACGGGTTGGGGATTTCCCCCGCCTGCCACAGATCATGGTGGACGCTGCCGGGCACGCTGGCAGGGAGCCAGTGACGGGTGTCGCGGGTGGCGGGACAGTGTGCATCCCGCCAGCGCCAGTCCTCCCCGTAGTAGCCTTTGCACTGCCAGTCAGCGCCGTTGAGGCTGATGCGACCGGGCGTCACCATTCCAGCAAGTCCGTTTCCACCACCGGCTGAGCCGGATCGCGCGGCACGCGGAAAGTCTTGATCTCGCCGGGGAGAAAATGCGCCGTGATGGTGCGGCCCCAGTGAGGCAGATCGATAGTTGCCCCGGCGGCGATCTTCGCGGTTTCGTAGGCGCGCACGATCAGATCGTCCCCGTCTTCGGCCTGCTTGAGCACGGTTACCATCACGTGATCTGGCTGCACGGCAATGAATGAGTCCGCCTGCGGCAGCGTCCCCGCCGGATGGAACGACTCATGCAGGATGAATGGGCGTTGGTTCAGTTCGGCGGCGCGGCGCACCGTCCCGGCCTGTTCCCAGCTGCCGGTATGAGGGAGCAGCGTGTACTGGAAGCGCTGGATACCCTGGTCGATGAAGCTATACAGTCCGCCCGGCTTGAGCACAGAGGGCATGTGGTTGGCGTAGGCCGGGCTGCGCAGGACGGTCAGGCCGATGTCGCGCACGGAGACATCGTGGCTGTACTTGCCATCGTTGAGCAGGCTGAGGCCATACGCGATTTCCCGGTCGCGGGACGTGCCGGAGACATCGACCCAGCTCTGGAAGGGCGTCTCTTCCCCGTTGGCGGTCTGCTCGATGTGGCCATAGGGGATTTCGTGGGTGACCTTCATGAATTTGACGTTGACCGGGAAGCGCAGCTTGAGCGCCTTGAACTGCTCCTGCCAGTTGACGACCACGCTGACGTCGATCTGATCGCAGCCTGGATACATGGCAAAGTCCTGGATCAGGGTTGACTGGCCGTATGTGCTGGTCACGCGGATCACGGACTTGACCGGCCCATGTTCGACCAGCCGAACGCTGGTCGCCCGGAATTCGCCGATGACCTGATCGAAGCGGTAGACATTGTGCCCCCAGGTATCCGACGGATCGTCAATCACAACGGGCCGGGCTGCCGGGCCGGAGAAGACCTGAACCTCCGCCTGACGGTCGTACAGGCTGGCGATGCAGCCCGTTTCCGGGTCAAATTCCAGACGGAAGCGCTCGTTTTCCAGCACGCCGTCTGACGCCTGCACGGGGGTAGCCGCCGCCGGAACGCCTTCCGGCGCCAGCCGGTAGGTGCGGTAGCCCAGCGCGGGCAGATCGGCCATGAAACTCAGCCGGACGCGCCCGGTCGAGGTGACCGATTGCACCTCCTGGTGCGGCACAGGTTGATCCTGATCGTCCAGCAGGGCGGCGCCCGCCGGCCAGCGATAGGTCTCCAGCTCTACATTGGTCCGAACGGGCCAGGTGAGCGGATTGAAGACGACCATGGGGCGCGCGCCTTCCTGAAGCGGGATGTGAATCTGGCGGGAGAACGATTGCACAGCAGCGTTCAGGGCGCGGTCGGCGATAGCCATCGCTTCGCCGTAGGTGTCGCGGGCGTCATCGTAGGCGCTTTCCAGGCTTGTCCCGGCCAGGATGTCGTGGAACTGGTTGAAGAGCACGTTCTTCCAGGCGCGGTTGAAATCGGTCGGGTAGGGCAGGCCAGTGGTCCACGCTGCCAGCAGCGACCACTTCTCCGCGGCCAGCAGGCGGTTTTCCGCCAGGCGGTTCCAGCGCTTGACGCCGGAGTGGGCGGCGTAACAGCCGGAGGCGTGTTTCTGCAGGTCACTGTGCACTACCGGCAGTGGCAGCCCTTTGGCCTCGATGGCGGTGAAGAACGCCTCCGGTGAGCTGCAGATCACACGGGGATAGGCGGGATCAGCGTTCAACCGATGGATGCTCTCAATGTTGGCTCTGGTCGGGCCGCCGCCGTGATTGCCCACGCCGTAGAAGCACATGAACTCATCCAGTGGCGGCTTCATCTCATCGGCGCAGCGCCGGACGTGATGATCCAGTTCCTTGCCCCAGGAGAGGTACTCAAACGGAATGCGGAAGGCCAGCACACGGGAGCCGTCGTCGGCTTCCCACCAGAACAGGCGGCCCGGCAGACTCTTCTCGTAGGGCATGGGCCGCAGGAAGGTGTAGTAATCCAGCCCGCTTTTCTTGAGGATTTGCGGCAGCGATCCGGCATGGCCGAAGCTGTCGATGTTGAAGCCGACGCGGGCTGTGCGGCCAAACTTGGCCTTGAAGTAGCGCTGGCCGATCAGGCCATGGCGGACGAATGATTCGCCACAGGGGATGTTGCAGTCCGGCTCCACCCACCAGCCGCCGACCAGCTGCCAGCGCCCTTCGGCCACGCGCTGGCGGATTTCCTCAAACATGGCCGGATCGGTCTGCTCTATCCATTCGTAAAAGGCCGCCGAGCTGGCCACAAAGATGAAATCGTCATATTCAGCCATGCGGTCCAGGGCTGAGCGGAAGGTCGCCCGGATTTCCTGAAAGCCTTCCTGCCAGGGCCACAGCCAGACCGGATCGATATGGGCGTTGCCGATCATGTGCAGGGTAGTGTCTTTCATAGTCTCTCCCATGCTGAGGGGTTCAGGAGATATAGCTGGCGCTGAGTAGCGCTTCCGCCTGCTGACCAAAGCGCCGGCCGGCGATGGTCAGATCGACAGCGATTCGCGCGCGGCGTCCGGCGAAGTCCAGCGGCGGAGTCACAGCGAAGCTGGCCGTACCTGTCCCGCTTGCCGGTAGCGCCAGCGCGAGCGGCCCGTCGCCCTGCCAGCCAGCAGGAACGACAATGGTCAGCGTCGCCTCAGCCGGGCGCGGGAAGGGGTTGCGCACCTCCACCTGGAAGGTCACTGCCTGCCCGCCGCGAGCAAGGGTCTGGTAGGGCGTCAGGCGCGCCAGGAAGCCTTCCGCACCGAGGTCTGGCTCCGGCGGTTGCAGGTCGCGATGCAGAGCGTCCAGTTCGGCCCCCATCGCTTCCAGCCGGTCAAAGTAATCCGGCGTTACCCACAGGGGATTCCAGTGACCGGAGAGGATGATGTCTGGCCTGATGCGCCGGTAAAGCGCCGCGCTCTGCGCATAATCGCCAATACGAAAGCGGTTCGGATACACGTAGTTCAGTTCCAGCCCATCATCGCCCTGGTACTGGTCGCCGGTGGCCAGGACACGGCGGCCATCGACCTCAAACTCGATGGCCACGGCATACAGGGTGTGACCGGGCAGGGGATGCAGGGTCAGCGTGTATTCCTCCCAGCGGATCGGCGTTTCCAGCGGCAGGCGGCGGTCAACCGGGATGGGGTCGTACCACAGACAGGGCAGGTCGTAGCGGGCCGGATTTTCCAGCACCTCAGCGAAGGACTCCGCCGCCCAGTGCTCGGTTTTTTCCACCTGGCGCAGCAGGTTGATCCCCGCCACGTGATCGTCATGGTAGTGGGTGGGGATGACCACAGCTACCCTGTCAACGCCAAACTGCGTCTTGAGCGCGGGCAGGGTATGCAGCCAGGGACGGCGCGAGGCGCGATCGCTGCCGGAGGCTTCGCCGGTCACGAAATCGTAGCCGAAGTCGATCAGCAGCGCCGTACGCCGCTCGGAAAGCAGCACGTAGGTATTGGCGACCGAAGCCCGGTGCCGTAGCAGGTGGGGCGTGATTGCCTGGTAAGGTCGTTCGTGCAGCTCGAACAGGCGCGGGTTCTGGCCGCGCAGGCGCAGCAACCGCCAGAAGCGCTCGATCAGCAGGTCAATGGCCGGGCCGGGTGCAGCGATGGGATCGCCGTGCGAGGGCAGGAGCAAGTCCGGGGCCTGCGCTTTCAGGTCAAGCAGCGAGGGGATGCTGGCGGCGACGCCTTCCGCGCCATTGTACGACCACTGGGTGGCGGCCATGCTCCAGACCTGGCCGGGCGCGGCGATCAGATCGCCGGTGAAGGCGACGCGCTGGCCGCCGATCTTCGCCAGCAGGGTGATCGAGCCGGTGGTATGTCCCGGCGTAGGCAGGACGGTGAAGCGCAAACCGCCAAATTCATGTTCAGCGTAGTCCAGCAGGGTGCCAGCGATCGGCACGGGTTCCAGCAGGGAAAAGCGATCCTGGCGCATGCTGTAGTTGTTGAAGATCGGGCGGGCCTGCCAGTGAGCGTCTACCGCCCGGAAGAGGTCCTGCTCCGTGTGAGGGACCCAGATCGGGATGCCCGCCGCGACCGCCCGCGCCAGCCCCTGGCCCTGATCCCGGTGATGGTGGGTCATCAGCACGGCGGCTACCCGGTTAACACCGAGCGTGGACAGGCGATCAAGAACATCGCCGTCGCCAAAATCTACCAGTACGGCCGTTTCTCCGTTACGGATCACGTAGACATGGCAGGTGTCCTCAAAACGGAACAGGTTTTCCAGGATGGCGTGCATGGCCGGTGCTCCTGTGTCAGTGGTAGCGCCCGTACGTGCGGGCAACTTCAACCAGGGCGAAGATGTTTTCGTCAGGGGTATCGCGGCCACACTGGTCGCCAGTAGACAGGATGAACCCGCCGCCTGCACCTGCCGCGTCGATGGCCGCCCGTGCTGCGCGGGCTACATCCTCTGGCGTCCCGAGCAACATCACGTCGGTGGTATGCAGGTTACCCATCAGAGCGATCTGGTGGCCGTGGGTCTGCTTGATCTCGGCCAGGTCACAGTCTCCCATCGGAGGGATTTCCAGCGGGTTGATGCAGTTGAGGTCGCTTTCTTCTGCGCACCAGCGGACCAGCTCGCGTTCCTTGCCGCAGGAGTGCAGCATGGTCGGCACACCGGCCTCGCGAGCCATGCGCGTCAGCTTCTGGATGGTCGGGAAGGAGAGTTCGCGGGCGATGCGGGGCGACTGCAGAGTCAGCGTGCCGGATGCGCCGAGCAGGACGAAGTCGGGTCGCTCGTCCAGAATCATCTCCATCTGTTTGAGAACCTGGCGTTCGTGAAGCTCGCGCAATCGCTCGATCGCGCCGTGGTTGTAGTAGTACCACAGGCTGAGGTCGGTCAGACCGCCCTGAAAGAGGTCCAGCCAGGCCTGAAAGCCCGGATAGCTGATGCTCACCCCGAACGCGCCTAGTTCGCCCAGTTCCTGGCGCTGTCGCCGCAGCAATTCCGGGTTATAGCCGACCGGTGGGGCAAACCACGCCTCCAGCAGTGGCCACATCGTATCGATGTCGCTCATTGGCCGACCGGTACGGGTGGGCGAATCGGCAACATAGTAAGTGGTCTCGATGTGGTAACGGTGACGGTCTATCTGCCCGCGCGTGCGCACGACCCAGGTCTCGGCCGTCTTGCGCATGTCCTCGACCGCGCTGAAACGCTCACCCGGCCACTGGTACTGCATTGCGCCTTCGGTGAACCAGCCGTCGAACCCAAAGTACTTGACGGCTTCGATATACGCCCGCCAGAGGGGTGGGTCGGCGAAGTAGTAGATCTCCCAGAACGGCTTGCCGGTCAGTCGGCAGGGAATCATGTTGGAGATGTCCGGGGCGACCGGCACGCAATCTGGCTGGCGGTTGGTCATGGCCACAATCATCCGCTCGCGCGAGGTCATGGTGCTCATGCCAGTCCCCATCCATCCTCCATGGCGAAGGCTCTGATCTGGCCGCGCTCGACGGCGTCGACAGCGTAGAGGTACATAGCCGCTGACCAGGATTGCCCGGCAAAGCCCATCGGACGACCCGACTGGCCGTGGAACCATTCGTTGAATTCCCATTCCTGGCGGATACCCTGCTGGTTCATCCTGGCCAGGCGGCTGAGCTGGCAGCGGGCTTCCTCCAGCCGTCCGGCCTGCACCAGCGCCGCGACATAGAATCCGCCGATGAACGGCCAGGCGCCGCCATTATGGTAATGATGGGGCAGGTTGAGGTTGCGCACACGGAAGTAATCGCGCCAGTCGCGGTCGCCTGGCTGGATAACCGGGTAAAGCGCACGCACCGGATACGGCTCGTTCAACCCGGTGCCGTGGATGTAATCCAGGATCAGGTTGGCTTTGCGGGAATCGGCCACGCCAAACAGGATCGCCAGCAGGTTGCCAAGCGTGTCGAAGCGGTCGGCGTACTCCCGGAAGCCCATGTACGGCAGGTAGAAGGGCCGGACGACCAGCTCGGTTTCCACGCGGTGCAGGGGATACAGCCATTCCTGCCGCTCCCGGCGCACCCAGCCCCAATCTTTCGGCTCCTCCGGCCCCACCCAGAGCAGGATGTTGATCTTGCGCCGGATGTCTTCCGCAGTGTGGGCGTAGTTATCCGCGGGCAGGCCCAGGGCGGCAGCCAGGTGGCCCATCGCCTTCCAGACGGCGAAGTACAGCACGTTGTCGTACAGGACGTTGTAGCGGTTGGAGAAGAGGTCAGCCCAGTCCATCGCTTCGTGGACTTCCAGCAGGCCACACTCGTTGGAGTCCTGGTAACGCAACCACAGCAGCGTCTTCTCCAGGCTGGGCCAGACTCGCCGCAGATAGTCGAGATCGCGCCCCAGGACGAAGTGATAGTAATGGCCCAGGATGTACCACAGGTTGCTATCCACACAGCCGGCGTGAGTGGTATCAGTGACAATGCGCCTGCCGTTGGCTTCGGTGCCCAGGTGGCCGCCCAGAGCGACCAGCGCCGGATCGTTGATGTTTGTATAGCCAACATTGTGTGGGATTTTGCCCAGCGCACTCTGGAACTGACGCAGGGTTTCCAGTGAGCGCCGGTGAATCGCCCGACCTTCGTCGTCGGGGCACAGCTCCAGCCCCAGGCCGGCGATCATGCTATCCCGCGCCCAGACCTGCCGGTAGGCCTGGCTGGAACCGAGGATGCCCAATTCATCACCATTGTTGATGAGGATCCGTTCGGCGATATCCTTGCCATGTTGAATCAGGTCGGTGTCCATATCATCCTGTTTTCAAAGAGGCGCGCGCCATTCATAACGGTTTGAACGCGCTCGATTGTACTGTGCTCCAGCCTGCTGACGACCTGTTGCCTGTGGCTTTGTTGTCCTTGGTCAGCCCTCTTGTCTGCAAGTTCACGGCTACTCAGTTGCCCGGCGCATCAGCAGGATGACGCCATCCTTGCGCGGCAGCTGCACGGTCAGCGTACTGGCCGCCGGGAACGCCACCGGGGTTGACTGGCCGCCAGTCAGATTCTGGATCAGCCAGCGGCCTTCTGCCAGCAGGCCCGGTTCCAGCTCAATTTCCGCTGCTTTGGCTTCGTCGCCGGGGTTGACGGCGATCAGAACCGCCTCTTCGCCGCGGCGGAAGAACGCTGTGTTGACGCCGGGTGTGCGTGACCGGCAGATAAGCGGTACGCCGGCCCAGCGGTGCAGCGCCAGCAGCGTCTCCGGCGTCGGCTGCAGATGGAGGACGGTCAGGCGGCCCTGACCGCGCGCCTGGGTGAAGCCGATGGTGTAGCGCGTTCCGGCTTGCAGGTTGAACTGCAGGGCCAGCTCCTCCGAGGAAAGGCTGACCAGCGGCAGGCGCTCAGCCACTACAGGCTGGCCGGGGACGGTCGCATAGTGGCCCAGCCAGGGGCTTTCGATAATCTGGCCGTCGAACAGGGATAGACGCAGTGTGGCCGCCCCGCCAGTCAGGAGGCCATCCGGCGCGGGAATCGCCAGCAGATTCAGGGGACGCAGATGCTCATCATAGTGCGGGTAGGCGCCCAGGCAGATCAGATGCCCGCCCCTCTCGATGTACTCAACCAGCCGCCGCTGCCCGGCTTCGTCAAGCCAGGGGCCGCCCGCGTACAACGCCAGCGGGGCATCTGTTGCGCTGCGGCTGACATCCCAGAATTCGTAGTCGATATCCGCCTCATAGAGGCTGTGCAACAGGAGGCGGCCCGGTCGCTCGGTGCCGCGCTGGAGCGGGTCAAAGGTAACGGCGGTGTGGACCTGCTTGAGCAGGGCGGGCGGATCGATGGCCCGGTAGAGGTCGGTGATCTGACGGAAGGCGGCGAAGAGATCGGGACGGGTGCGGCCCCACTCATTGATCGGACTCTGTGTCCAGTTATCGCGGTTAACCAGCATGTACCAGTTCCAGCCGGCGGCCCCCGCCAGCAGGGCGGAAAGGGCCATCAGGCGGTAATGATTGGGCGGCAGCGTGCCCACGTCAGCCAGCCAGTCGTGCCAGATGCCCGCTTCAAATTCCGGGATGTAGGGTAGCCTGGAATAGGTGCGGGTGTAGCGAACGGCTTCCAGCAGGTGCCGGTGTTCCTGGTGCCGCAGGGCGAATTCCCGCGAGGGGTAGATATCCGGCCCGGCCAACCCGGCAATTGCTTCGAAGTCGGCCCAGCGTTGTACGCCTGTGCCGCTATAGGCGTTGAGCAGCATGGGCACATCGACTCCCAGTCGGCGGTAGGTTTCCACCGCCCATCGGGCGGCGCGGCTGGTGTACCAGGGAAGAAAGCTGCGGTAGTCATGATAGCGGGCCTGCAGAACAGGATCATCGCCACAGACGTCGGTCGTCACAGCGCGGGCCTCGTCAAAGGAACGATAGGCGGTGTTCCAGGCAGCGTTGAGCGCCGCGATGTCCCCATAACGTTCCTGCAGGTATTCCTGAAAAAGCCCGCTCTGCTGGCCGAGGCCAAGCGGTTCAGCGTAGAACTGCGGCCAGGGATCGATCTCGTTATCGGCCTGCCAGAGGATGATCCGGCCGCCCTGTGTGGCCAGGTAGGGGCGGGCGACCTCGGTGACGGCAGCCATGTAGTGCTCCGCCAGGGCCAGGTAAGCCGGATGCAGGCGGTGATAGCGGGCAGCGTGATCGGGCACGCCGTTGTTTGACCATTCGCTGTAGATGTACGGCCCCGGTCGCAGGATAATCCAGAAGTTTTCCTCGGCCAGCAGCTGCAGAAAGCCGACCAGATTGCGGCGCGGATCCGTCCGCCCGGTGAAATCGTAGGAGCCGGGCGCGAGCTCGTGAAAATCCCAGCAGACGTATGTGGCGACCACCTGCAGGCCAAGCTCCCTGACCCGCTGCAGGACAGGCCGCCAGTTGGCCGGGTCCAGCCGCCAGTAGTGAACTTCGCCGCTCAGCAGGGCGATGGGCTGGTCATCCACCCAGACCCTGCCTGCGGAGATGGTGACGTTGGCCATCAGGATTCTCTCCCTGCGGTGCGGGCGCGCCAGCGCGCCCAGCTGTCGCGGATCAGGCGGTAATCATCATCGGTCAGCGGCTCGCCGGTGGCGTCGATGTGGGTGGCGTAGTACAGCGAAGGCACGCCTAACTCTGGCTGAAGCGCCACATATGCCCGCCAGGTTGCCTTATCGGTAATCGGCCAGTTGTCGGTATCGATGATCGCTTCGGGGCAGGCCAGGCGGGCGACCCTGGCCCGGTGCGTCATGGCCCGCAGAACATCCTGGCCGATATTGATGTCGTTCAGGCGGATCATGTCCAGCACATCAGCCAGGTAAGAGTGGGCGGTGTGGGTCATGATCAGGGCGTCAGGCTTGGCCTGCTTCGCTTCGTCATAGATGATGCTCAGGTAATGGCGCATCAGTTCCAGACCCCAGACCGGCCGGTGACTGCGCAATCCCGGCCCGCTGGGGATACGCGCCGTAAAGTCGATTTTGAAGCCGTCGGCGTCGTAGCCTGCTGGCGAAAGCATCCGGCGGATGGCGGCGCGCAGGCGGCGCTCATAGGCGGGGTGAGTGGGGTCGACCGCTACCGGCAAACCACCCGGATGGGTGATGCATTCTTCGACCGGCACACCTTCCGGGTCCCAGGCTTTGAACCACAACAGCACCCGCCGCCCCCGCCGGTGTTGCCCGGCAATGAATCCCGGCAGGTCGGGCCATCTGGCGGTGTCTGCCCGGCTGTCGCCATAGGCGGCCTGCCATTTGTCGTCCAGGACGATGATGCCGGGCTGGAGATCGTGCGCTTCCAGCGTGGCAAGGAAGTCCTCGTACAGACTCTGGCGGGCGTATTCCGGCGCGCGGCCACCTTCCCGGCTGGCGATGTGGCACTGCGCCCCCCAGCCGCAGAAGATCGGGGCCTGCCACCAGTCCGGCGTTGTTTCCCGGCGGGGAATGGGGACCAGCTCGGCAGCCCGCAGTGCGGCCACATGCGCGCTCAGGGCGGTGTATTCATCCGGCGCGAAGTCAAAGCCGATGGCTGGCAGCGTCATCCGCCCGTGGACGGTCGTGTATCCCTCATAGGTGAGCGCCAGATAGAAAGCCCCCTCGCTGCCGCAGTAGTGATACTCCGTGAAAGTGTTAGCCCCCGGCGCGGCTTCCACGCCCAGCGCCAGCCAGCCGTCGGCGGTCTGCGCGGCGAAACAGAAGGGCGGTGGGGTAAAAAACCAGTCGCCTCTGGCCGGGATGGGCACGCCGGTCATGTCGATGCGCGTATGGCTGGCAGGGTGGTGGTGGAAGATTTCCGGGATGTTTGGCTCAGGGTTGAAGACCTGGCTGAAGCGCTGCCCTGACCAGAAGAAACCGCTCCCCCAGCGCAGGCTCTCCGCGTAGTAGCCTCCGAAGTAAAGCGCTTCCGTCAACACACCTTCGCCCTCTACTTCGATCTCATAGGTCAGGCGACGCGGCGTGCAACGGAAACGGTAAGTCTTGGCGGCCCAGGCGGTGCTCCTGGCCGTGCAGGAGAGCGTGTAGCCGTCCGCTGCCGGCTGGAACTCCCAGGGGCTGGTCTGATAAGTATCGTCACGTCCGTTTAGGGGATGGATGCTGGAAAAGGGGAATAGCTCAACCAGGCGTTCACCCTGCGGACTTTCCAGCACCACAAACGGCCGGTCAGCGGGCAGGCGCAGGCAGTAGCGCTCCGCCCGGAGGAGCTTCTCGTTGTTCTGGTTCAGGGCTTCCACGTAAATCACCCTCACAAACGCCGGACGACTATCCGGCGTGCACTGAGCACAGGAGCATGATTGCCGATCCCGGTGACGGGCATACGCCGGGGCGGCGCAGCCAGAGCATACCATCCATCCATGCGTTAGCTACACTGACGGAAATGCTGGAGTAGCTGGCGCGAGTGGTCCCTGGCTGGCCGGTTAGCCCTTGAGGCCGCTGGTGGCGATGCCCTCCATGAAGTAGCGCTGCCCCAGGAAGAAGATCACGATCATGGGGATCGTGACGATCACGCTGGCCGCCAGGACGATCTCCCACTGCATCTCACCGCCCTGGCCGAACTGATCCAGAATGGCTTTCAGGCCGCGCGGCAGGGTGAAGAGGGCGGTGTTGTACAGGTAGATCAGCGGCTTGATCAGGTCTGTCCAGCTTGCCTTGAACTCGAAGATGAAGACCACGATCAGCGCTGTGCGTGTCAGCGGCAGGGCGATGTGCCGCCAGATTTGCAGGTAACTGGCGCCGTCAACACGCGCCGCTTCAAATAGCTCTCTGGGCAGCGAGAGATAGAACTGCCGGATCATGAAGATGTAAAAGGCCGAACCGAACAGATTGCCGGCCCACAGAGGAACCTGGGTGTTGACCAGGCCCAGCCCGTTCCAGACCAGAAATACCGGCACCATCGTCACTGCGCCGGGCAACATCATCGTCGCCAGAACCAACCCGAACAGCGTATCCCGACCCGGAAAACGGAAGTAGGAGAAGCCGAACGCAATCGCCGCGCAGCTCAACGTCACCGTGGCAGCGGCCAGGAAGCCGACGATCACGCTGTTCTTGAGCCAGGCCAGCACCGGCGCGGCCTGCCAGACGTTGATGTAGTTCTCCCAGGCGATCGGATCCGGAATCAATTCGTTGTTGAAGACTTCGGCGCGGACCTTCAGCGATGCGCTGATCAGCCAGACAAACGGCGCCATGAACATGATCGTGCAGCCGATCAGCAGCGCGATGAAGACGATACGCGCCAGCAGGCGGCGGATCTCCGCCTGGCGCAGGCGCTGTGCCTGCTGCCGCCGGATGTCGGCGAGGGTTTCAGGTGTGCTTGCGGCCATGGTTACGCTCCTTCGTAGTACACCCAGCGGTTGCTGGTCCGGAGCTGAATCACGGTCAGGATCATGATGATGACGAACAGCAGCCAGGCCATGGCCGAGGCATACCCCATGCGCAGAAACTCGAATGCCTGGCGGAACAGGTAAATGTTATAGAACAGGCCGGCGGAAGCCGCCGCGCCGGAGTTCATGTTGCCGAAGTACATGGTATAGACTTCAGTGAAAATCTGCAGGGAAGCGATGGTGTTGACCACCAGGGTGAAGAAAACCGTGCCGCTGATCATGGGAATGGTGATGTGGCGGAACTGCTGCCAGCCATTCGCACCGTCGATGCGGGCGGCTTCGTACAGTTCAGGCGGCACGTTGCGCAGGGCAGCCAGGTACAGGATCACCGTGCTACCGACGCTCCACAGGCTCATCAGGACAATGCCCGGCTTGATCCAGTTCGGGTCGGTCGTCCAGCCCGGCCCGGCGATGCCCAGCAGGGCCAGACCGCGATTGATCAGGCCGATGCGCGGGTTGAGGATCCACAGCCACAGCGCCCCGACGGCGACCGCTGGCGTGATCGATGGCAGGTAAAACACCGTGCGGAAGAAACCGGCGGCTTTGCCTACCCGGTTCAGCAGCAGGGCCAGCCCCAGGGCTACCATCATCACGAGCGGGACATGCAGCACGGTATAGAAGATCGAGTTGCCCAGGCTCAATCCCAGCCGGGGGTCGGTCAGCAGCCGCTGGAAGTTTTGCAGGCCGACGAATTTGGGCGGGTTGAGCACGTCGTACTCGGTAAAGGCCAGCCCCAGACTGGCGATCATCGGCCCGGCGGTGAAAACCAGAAAGCCGATGAACCAGGGCGAAATGAACGCCAGCCCGGCCAGCATCTCGTTGCGTTGGAGGGGAGTGGTCCGCCCGAAGGGGCGGACCACTACTGCTGATTGCTGCGTCATCGGGTTTACTGCTGGCTCCATGCCTCGTCAAGCGCGGCCTGAGCTTCTTCCTGCGCCTGGGCCAGCGCTTCTTCCGCCGTCTGTTCGCCGTTCAGGACACGGTTGACGGCATCCTGCCAGGCCTGCTTGAACTCAGCAGCGGCGGGGTTGGCGGGGATGGCGTAGGCGCTGTCCTGGACGGACAGGATGACTTCCACGCCGGTCTTGAAGGTTTCGTTAGTGAGCGCAGGCAGGACGATCTCGGAGAAGATCACTTCGTCGGCGGCGCGATTAGCGGTGTAGACGCCGGTGTTGATCGTGCCAGCCTCGGCGCGCATCTGCGCGCGGGTGGTTGCCGCGGCAACCCAGGTATCGACCGAGGTCATGGTCTTCATCCAGGCGCAGGCCGCCTCAGGGTTGGCGGAGCCGCGCGGGATAGCCCAGGTGTTGCCGGTGACATAGGTCAGCGGGTTGCCTTCGCGGTCGGTGAACGCCTTGAACGTAATGTCTGCATCCGGCGAGACGTTAGCCAGGACGTTCATGTACCACTGTTCCATCGGGAAGACACCGAGCTGGTCGGAGACCATCTGGTTCTGGGCGCCAAAGAAGTCCCAGGTGTCGCGGAAGGCCATGAAGGCCTGGCGGCCGCCCGCTGGCTCATGCAGGCCAACGGTGAACTGCAGGGCCTCCAGCACGCGCGGGTCATTCAGTTGAGCCGTGCGGCCGTCTTCCGAGAGCAGGGAGACGCCGTTAGCCTTCGCCCACAGCGGCAGGAATTCAGGCAGCTTGGGGTCAAAGCCGATGCGGGTCAACGTGCCGTCTTCAATGCGGGTCAGGGCCTGATTGATCTCGGCGACCTTGTCCCAATCGGAGACATCAACGTCATCCAGCGTCAGGCCAGCATCCGCCAGCGCCTTGTTGTTGATGAAGAGCATGATGCTGTTGAAGAACTCCGGGATGCCGTAGACTTCACCGTTAACGGTGACCTGGGCGACCGCCGCCTCGCGGTACTGGCTCATGTCGATGCCCATGCTGTCGATGCACTCGGTCAGCGGGACAATCGCGCCGCGGACAGCGTAGGAGCTGAGGACGTCGCGGCCCATGTAGACCACATCCGGGGCGTTGCCGCTGGCGATAGCCGTGAGGAACTGCTGCTCATCCAGGGCGCCTTCGGTGATGTTCACCGTCACATCAGGATAAGCCGCCTTGAACTGATCGACGCGCACAGTAGCGATCTCATCAGGCAGGCTGAAGCCCATCACATTCAACGTGCCGGTGACTTCGCCCTGAGCCTGGGAAGTCCGCTGAATCGGGAACGCTACAGCGACCAGGATGATCGCCAGCACGGCCAGAACGGTTCTTGATTTGGAGCCGAACATTGAAAACGCCTCCTTATTCGGGGGAAGAACGCTTTGTTATGCCTCTTGGCGGAGTACTGCTGCGCATAACGCTCACGACATTGGCTGGAAAGCGACTCTGTCCTGACTGCTGAGGGTAGCCTCCTTTCTTGCTTACCCGCCTGGAAAAGCTATTCGACCCGGCGTGTTGTGCCGCGTTCGACAAGGTGAAGTTGGATGCGAATCTGTTGTGGAGGGCGCGATGGTTCGGCCAGCCGGGCCAGCAGCAGTTCGACGGCCAGTTCGCCGGACCTGACTAGCGACTGATCGATCGTCGTCAGATCGACGTGTTCGGCGATGTCAATGCCGTCAAACCCGATCACAGAGATGTCGCGCGGGGTGTGAACGCCCAGTTCCCGCGCCCGGTGAATCACCCGGATCGCCAGGTCATCCGCCGGGGCGAAGATCGCGGTGGGCGGTTCCGGCAATTCGAATAGCTCGCAAAGCTTCTCCTTAATGCCGACCCGCGAGACAGGTAGGTACTTGATGTACGCATCAGGCAAGGATAGCCCGTGTTCCGCCAGCACTTCCCGGAAGCCCGCCAGCCGGTCGATTTCCGGGTGGATGGCGTATTCCGGGTGCTGCCCGAAGTAGACATAAGCGCAGCGGCGGTGGCCCAGACTGACCAGATGTTGGGCGGCCAGCCGACCGCCGATTCGATCCTGCACCACAATGGAGCTAAACCTGGGATGGATCTGCTCGACCAGTACGGTCTGAATCTGGCTGCTCAGCAGGCGCTGGGCAGCATCTTCCGCAAGGGGCAGGGAGAGCAGGATCAGCCCATCCACATTGCCCGTGATCGGCAGGGTAGAGAGATAGCCCTGCAGACGGGCCATGGAGTCGACCGTGTAGATGACCAGCTCATAGCGTGAATTGGCCAGGGCAGAGGCAATTCCGCGCAGGCGGTCGACGAACGAAGGCGAGGTAAAGAACGGCGTGATCACGCCGATCCGGCCGGTGCTCTGCATGGCGCGTGCCCTGGCTTCCGCCTTGGGGACAAAGCCCAGTGCATCAATGGCCGCCATGACTTTCTGGCGGGTGCTTTCGCTCACCCGTTCCGGTGAATTCAGTACCCGCGAGACGGTGGCGATGCTCACGCCGGCCTGGCGGGCGACATCATAAATCGTGGCGGGACTGTCTTTCTTGTCAGGCATCAAACAAACACCGGCTGTTGCGTCTGTAAGTGCTTTCGTGTAAGCTCTTACAATGATTTTATGATGACATTCAGGCGCGTGTCAAGTAGGTTCTTGGGCAGATTTCACAGGCCCGTTGTAGGTAATGCAAGAATGGCGGCGCCGGGCTAATCACGGAGGAGATGATGGCGATCTTCGACCGTACGGTGGATGTGGACGTTGTTGTGGCGGGCGGGGGGACGGCCGGCTGCGCCGCTGCCATTGCTGCTGCGCGGCGCGGGCACCGTGTCCTGCTGGTGGAGGAAAGCAACTGTCTGGGGGGCGTCTCTACTACCGGCGGAGTTAACGAGTGGTTTGCCTCGCTGGAGGGGCTGGGAGATATCTTCGCCAGGGTAGTCCGCGAACTGGATGCCTTTGGGGCGCGCTTTGGCCGCTTCTATAACCCGGAATATCTGAAGATCGTCTGGCAACTGATGGTTGAAGAAGCTGGCGTTGAGGTGCTGTTTCACGCTAGCGTGATCGACGCGGTGGCCGGGGACGGGCAGGTACACCGTGTCCGGGTGGTGGCGTGCAGCCAGGCGATTGAGGTCACGGCGCGCTATTTCATCGATGCCACTGGCGAGGGCGATCTGGCTGCCCTGGCCGGGGCGCAGTTCATGCTGGGCGACCCGGCCACAGGGCGCACGCTGCATATGAGTCTGACCTGCCTGCTCCATGATACCGGCCAGCCGGTGACGCCTTACCTGCCGCCCGGTTTATCCCCTATTGACCGGCCCGAAGACCTGCCCGGCCTGCGGACTTACCACCGGCTGCCGGATGGGCGGGTGTACTGCAATATGACCAAGGTGATGGCCTACGATCCAACCGATCCCTTTGACCTGAGCGCTGCTGAGCGCGAGGCGCGCCGCCAGCTCATCCGGACGGTGCACTATCTGCAGCGCTTTCATTACCCCACGTACATGCTCTGCGCCTCGGGTGCCAAGATCGGCATCCGTGAAGGGCGGCGGATCCTCGGCGACTATGTGCTCACCGAAGCTGATATTACTGGCGCGGGGCCGCGCGATCAGGCTGACGGGGTGGCGGTGGGGACCTGCCAGATCGATTTCCACAGCCTGACTCAGGCGGGTGACGCCGGACGGCGGCAGCGCGTTGAACCGTACGCGATCCCGTTGCGCTGCCTGATCGCCAGAGGGTTTGCCAACCTGCTGATGGCGGGCAAATGCGCCAGCGGTGATCAGGTGGCCCAGAGCAGCTTCCGAATGACGCCGACGTGTTGCGCGATGGGCCAGGCGGCAGGGACGACGGCAGCCCTGGCGCTGGAGAGCGCCGCCGACAACATTCGGGCAGTGGACATCACACGTCTACGCGGGGAACTGACGGCGGCGGGCATGGAGCTTGACCCGGCCAGGCACCAGGCGTTTGCGCCCTGAATCTGGCTGGAGGGTATTGCCGCGCGGCAATGGCCGCCTCGATCAGTCGCCGTTAGCGACGCGGCGCAGCTTAGTGAACAGATCGCGGTAGATCGGATCACGGTGGACGTAGCTGACATAGCGGATGAAGTGCCGCGTCGGGTCGTGTGACCACGTCAGCTGATCGGTCGGCAGCGGGCTGGGAACCAGGTGCGATTCCAGCCAGCCGGGGTTGACCAGATAGGCCACCGCGGCGATATCCCACAGGACTTTTGACCAGCCGAAGTGATCGCTTTCGTACGCGGCGAAGATATCCGCCAGGTAGTCGCCGATGGCTCCCTGACCGCGGACGTATTGCTCGATCTCGGCAACTGTCGTCAACAGGTGGGAGATCACCCCCAGGCAGGGGAGCTGCACCAGCGGCACGCCGCTGTTGAAGACGAGGCGGGCGGCATGGACATCCTGAGCGAGATTGAACTCGCGGGTATGTGGCCAGTGCAGGGCATGTCCGCCAAGCCACACAACCACGATCCGGTCGATGATCTCCGGGGCGATCAGGAGCGCCGAGGCAACGTCAGTGATCGCGCCGATGGCCATAACAAACAGCGGATCGTCGGGGGCGCTCTGCTGCGCCCGCGTCACCAGATCCAGAGCCGCGGCGCTGGGGAAAGGCGTCAGCAAGGAGTCCAGGAAGCCCGGCGATCCCCGGTAGACAAAGCCCTCCGGCGACCGGTCCAGCTTGTCCAGCAGGCGAAGGATCTCCTGGTAGCTCTTCTCCATGCCATCAGCGGGGCCGGTTGACCGATCGTTGTGGAATGGCGCGGCGTAGATCGCCTCGAGGGCGATCCGCTCCGGGGAGAGCAGGGCGTAGACCAGGGCGAACTGGTCATCGATCTCGTTAAAGGTGTCGGTATCCAGCACGGCCCGCACCCGACCAGTGGGTGGTTCCAGGCGGGCCAGCCGTTGGGGCGTGCTGAGTATGGGAAAGCGGGGCATAGGATTCATCCGTGATCTTCCACGTTCCCCGCGGCACAGCTACGGGGAACGAAACACTTGCGGGTTCTGGCGGTCGGGAAGGCTCCCGGGGCGCATCACCTGAGGCGAACGACCCGGGAGCCTTGCCGCTGCTGGATGGCGTTGATCAGGATGCGTCCGCCACAGGCGGGATGATACGCCGGTTGGCCTCCCTCAGCCAGTCCGCGTCCATTTTGATCACCGCGCGGTCATAGGTCATGATACCGTTGACCTCGATTTCCACGTCGGTGGTCTGGGTGTAGATGGCCGCCGCCAGGCCACGCTCCTGCAGATCGGCCAGACGGGTCAACAGGCCGCTGTAGGCTTCCTGCAGCGCTGCAGCATCCTCAAAGGCGCGGTAGCCCCAGGCGCCATATTCCTGCCACAGATGCCCCGCAACGGGCAACCCCAGACCGCCGAATTCGCCCAGCACTGCCGCCCGATCGGCGGAGAGGGGCGGCATATCCGGGCCCGGATAGCTGTGAATGTCGTAGACATCGCCGACGCCGAAATCGTTCCAGCCGCTGGCGCTGTTGACCAGCCGGGTCGGATCAGCGTTCTCAAGCCACTGGGTCAGACGCACGGTGTCGTACTGTCCCCAGCCCTCGTTGAAGAGCACCCACATGACGATCGACGGGTGGTTGTAGTGCGTCTCTACCAGTCGGGCAAGTTCCACCTCGAACTGCTGGGCGGAAACTGGCAGGCGGGTGATCTCGCCGTTGTTGGGCTGGACAAAGGCGTCGCCGCTGGGCATATCCTGCCAGACCAGCACGCCCAGCTTGTCCGCCCAGTAGTACCAGCGCTCAGGCTCAACCTTGACGTGCTTGCGGATGGTATTGAAGCCAAGCTGACGGGTGATCTCGATGTCGTAGCGCAGCGCCTCATCAGTAGGGGCGGTATAGAGGCCGTCTGGCCAGAAGCCCTGATCCAGCAGACCGAAGTGGAACAGAGGCGCGTTATTGAGGTACAGGCGCACCACACCATTGTCGTCCGTACCCAGTGCGATCTTGCGCAGGCCAAAGTAGCTGCCGACGCGGTCCACGACCTGACCGTCCTGTAGCAGCCTGACCTCAAGGTCGTAGAGATGCGGGGATTCGGGTGACCACAGTCGGGGGTTGGAGATGGTCAGTTCGAGCGTTTGATCTGCCGCCCCCTTGGCCTCAGCGACGATGGCGTCTCCGTCGCGGGCGATAGCCTCAATCGCCAGCGTCTCCGCAGCGCCCGAAAGCGTCGTCTGCAAGGCAAGCACGCCCCGGTCAATGTCGGGCGTCATCTTCAGACCGGCGATGTATGTGGCGGGGACGGGTTCCAACCAGACCGTTTGCCAGATGCCGGTGGTGGGTGTGTACCAGATGCCCTGGGGACGGGCGACCTGCTTGCCCCGTGGTTGCAGGCCGATGTCAGTGGGGTCCCAGACGGCGACCAGAATCTCCTGGGGGCCTTCTGGTTTGAGGGCATCGGTGATGTCAAACGTGAACGAGTCGTAGCCTCCCTGGTGCGTACCGACTTCAACGCCGTTGACCCAGACCACGGTCTCCCAGTCCACCGCGCCAAAGTGAAGCAGGACCCGCTGCCCGGCCCAGGCGGCGGGCACGTCAAAGGTGCGTCGGTACCACAACTGGTTGTTGACGCTCAGTGTCATCCCAACGCCGGATAGCTCCGATTCCACCGGGAAAGGCACCAGAATCTGGCCGCGATACTCCTGCGGCGCTTCGGCGATCCGGGCGGTCAGGGCGTAGTCCCACAGGCCATTCAGGTTGAGCCAGGCTTCCCGCACGAGTTGCGGGCGGGGGTATTCCGGGTGGACGTTGTCCGGGGAGACATCCCGCGCCCAGCGGGTGGTCAGCCCATCGCCCTGGGCCCGGGCAGGCACCAGGGCGGAAAGTCCCGCCAGGGCAGTCAGACAGGTGAGGACAGTGGCAAGGCGTTTCATCATGCTCAAGCTCCTTCTAGCCGCCGGGATAAGCGGCAGGTTAAACGATTGGCGGTATTGTGTAGAGTACATAACAAACAGGATTCGATCTGTTAATAGCAATTTGGTCAATGTGCCTAATATTGTGTGAAGTAACCCAACCCGCTGTTAAGTGCTTGACAAAACTGTGGATTGACCATACTTTGAAATTATAAAGTATGTTTTCCTGTTTCAGTTGTAGCAATTGCCAACCATTTTACCACTGCTTTGTCGAACTACCCCAGAATGAAGCAGGATTAATTGTTTCAGTGATGGGCGCTGGCGAAAAAGCGTTTCGTGTAAGCAGGGATAGCACGGAAAGAATACCGTGACCGCCAGAAAACACCTCAAGTCCATCGGCAGTGTGCATGTTGTACAACTTGATCAGGACGCTGCCAGTGGAGCCGTGCTTTTCAAGGCATTGGGTTCCGAACCCCGGCTGCAAATCCTGCGTCTTCTGACCAATCGTAACTGCAGCATCAACGAGATCGCCGAGGCGCTGGATATGCCAACGTCAACCGTCACGATGCACATTAACGTGCTGGAACGGGCTGGCTTGATCCACACCGAACTGACCCCGGCCAGCCGGGGGTTGCAGAAGGTATGTTACCGCATCTGTGATCAGCTTGTGGTGACCTTGCCCAAGGCCAAGGAGCACACGCAGAACACGATCGAGCTTGAGATGCCTATTGGCGCCTATACCGACTGTCAGGTGCAACACCCGTGCGGCCTGGCCAGCGAATCCGGCGTGATCGGTCAGTTCGATGATCCGACCAGCTTCTATGATCCTGACCACATCTACGCCCAGTTGCTCTGGTTCAAGCAGGGCTACGTGGAGTATCGCTTTCCCAATCGACCGCCGCAAGGCGCAGTGCTCGAATTCCTGCAGATTAGCCTGGAACTGTGTTCAGAGGCGCCACTGTATAACGATAACTGGCCTTCTGACATCACCATGTGGATCAACGGCGTGGAGATTGGCACATGGACCAGCCCCGGCGATTTCGGCGGGTTGCGGGGCAATTTGACCCCGGCCTGGTGGGAGGACTGGAGCACGCAGTATGGCCTTCTGAAGGTGTGGAAAATCACCGGTCATGGGACGTATGTGGACGGCATCCAGGTTTCCGATGTGACGCTCAAGCACCTGAATCTTGGGCAGAACAGTTTTATTGCCATGCGGTTGGGCATCAAGAACGATGCCCTGAATGTTGGCGGTCTCAACTTATTTGGCAGGAAGTTTGGCAATTACCCGCAGGATATCCTGATACGGTTTACCTACACAACTGACACAGCAAATGAAAGGAGGTGAAACTGGCGGCTCAGCGAGATGATTGTCTTTGCTCAGGTCAGTGATCCCATAGAAAGCTGGAGGTAGAAGAGATGCGGAGAAGTTTTGTTCCCCTGGCGTTTGCGGCGGTAAGCGTGCTGCTACTGATGGTCGCCATGATGATGTTCATGTCGACCCCTGTTCTGGCTCAGGAAAATCCTACCGCGACTCCTATCGTTGCTGAAGCTGGTACTGGCGCCATCCAGCTCCGTTACTGGAACGGTCTGACCGGTAGCGACGGCGTCACGATGAACGAAATGGTCGCCAAGTTCGCGGAGGAGAATCCGGAAGTCTCCATCCGCGTGGAAAGCATGGCCTGGGCCACTTACTTTGACAAACTGTTGACCTCCCTGGTGGCCGGCGATCCGCCGGAGTTGTTCCTGCTGCACCATCAGGAGATTCCGCAGTTTGCCCGTCTGGGTGTGCTGGGCGCAACGGATGACATGTTCGATTATGCTGGTGGCCCGCTGCCAGCGGCTGATTTCGCCGAGCCAATCTTCAGCGCCACGGTGTATAACGGCGTGCGCTATGGTGTCGTGATTGACAACCATGGCTGGGGCCTATGGGTCAACAATGACCTGTTTGAGGCTGCTGGCCTGGATCCCTCTGTACGCCCGGCCAATGCCGAGGAATATATCCGGTACGCCACTTTGCTGACGCTTGATGCCAACGGCAAGCACCCCAACGAGGAAGGCTTTGACCCCGAGAATGTCGTGCAGTGGGGCGCCTGCATTAGCTGGCTCAAGCCAACATTCCTCTCGACGCTCTGGCAGTTTGGCGGCGACATTGTCAGCGAAGATGGCAAGACAGCCACCATCAACAGCGAAGCGGGCCACAAGGCATTGCAGTTCCTGTATGACTTGATCTATGTCCACCATGTGGCGCCGCCGCCTGCTGGCTTCGACTCCTGGCAGACTTTCGCTGCTAATAAGCTGGCCATGATCCCTGAGGGGACGTGGTTCCGCAACTTCGTAACCCTGGACAACCCGGACCTCAACTGGACGGCCCATGGCCTGCCGCAGTGGGGTGATGTCCGGCCGGCGACCTGGGTCAGCTCGCACGTGCTGTACTGGCCAGCCAGCCTGAGCGGTGAGAAGTTGGAGTGGGCACGCAAGCTGGCGATCTACCTGTCGGAGCAGGGCCTCTACTGGGCGACCTCCGGCCAGGTGCCCGGCCGTCTGTCCCAGCGCGCAGAGCTTGATCCGGAAGTCTTCCCCTCCAACATCGCCATTGGCCGCGCGTTCGAGGAATATGGCGTTCCTGAGCTGGCCAGCCCCTATAGCACCGAACTGGTGGCGGCCTTCGAGCCGGAGATCGATGCTGCGCTGAACAATCTGAAGACGATTGACCAGGCGCTCAACGACGCCAATGACCGTATCCAGGCCATTCTGGATCGCGGCGGCTAGTCAATCAGGTGTGGACCCTGTGGAGGAGCTTGCCTGGCAGGCTCCTCCACTCTTGCCCGAAGCCCTGCGCAAGCTACAATCGAATTACGCTGGCGGCATGAACAGGCGAGGAGGATTCTATCATGCAGAAGGTGGCCACAGGACCAACGCTACAGGGTAGGATCGGGCAGTTTCAGTTCACATTGCGCAGGCAAGAAGCCGTCACGGGTTTCCTGTTCATTCTGCCGTTCGTGGCTTTTTTTGTGATTTTTCGTGTCTGGCCGGCCATCCAGGCGATCCTGATGAGCTTCCGGCAATGGGAAGTCCTGATGCCGGAACACCCCTACATCGGCCTCAATAACTTCCGGGAGCTAATGAACGATGACCTGTGGTGGCTCTCGCTCAGGAATACAAGTCTGTTTGCCGTCCTGACGGTTATCGGTAATACCCTCATCTCCCTGGCAGCAGCGCTGGTGGTGATCCAGCCGATCCGGTTCCAGACGCTTTACCGGGTGGTGTTCTACGCTCCGGTGTTGCTCTCGGTCTCCAGTGTCTGCGTGATCTGGAGCTGGATTTTGAATAAAGAATTTGGGGTACTGAACTATTTCTTGTCTAAATTCGGAATCGCGCCGGTGCCCTGGACAGCGGATCCGAACATCGTGATTCCATCGCTGAGTCTGGTGACCATCTGGTGGGGCTTTGGTTTCCCCATGCTGGTGTTTATGGCCGGGCTGCAGGCCATCCCGGAGCATCTCTACGAAGCAGCCAAAATCGATGGCGCTAACGCCTGGCAGCGTTTTCGTTTTGTGACGTTGCCGCTGCTCCGCCCGACGATTCTGTTTGTGACGGTGACCCAGTTCATCGCCCACTTGCAGGTGTTTGGCCAGTCCTTCATCATCACTGGCGGCGGTCCGGGACGCAGCTCCTACACCGTGATCATGCACCTGTACTACACGGCCTGGCGTTTTTACCGTATGGGCTATGGCGCTGCGATGGCGGTAGCCCTGGGGATTGTCATGATTGTCCTGACCCTGATTCAGTTCCGCTTCTTCGGTCGGCGGGAAGAAGAATAGCTGGAGGACGGCCATGGCTGCTGCATACAGTGATGTCGGCTACAGAAGGATCCAGCTGCTGAAGAAGACGCTGGTTCAGATTGTGTTGCTGTTCATCGCTTTCGTGGTGTTCTTCCCGATCATGTGGATGATCTCGCAGTCGCTTACGCCCAATAGCGAGGTCTGGGACTGGCCCCCACAGTTTATCCCCCAGCATCCAACGCTGGAAAACTACCAGACTCTCTTCACCCGGCAGGATCTGGCCATCGGGCACTGGTTCGTAAACAGCCTCTTTGTCAGTACGATCACCACGATCCTCACTCTGTTCATTACCAGCCTGGCTGCCTATTCTTTCGCCCGGCTGCGTTTCCCGGGGCGGGATATCATCTTCTTCATCATGCTCTCTGCGCTGGTGATCCCGGCCCAGGTGACGCTGATCCCGATCTTCTTGCTGATGCGCGATTTCAAGTGGCTGGATACCTACCACGCCCTGATCTGGCCGGCGATGGCCAACGTTTTCGCGGTATTCATGTTGCGCCAGTTCTTCCTGGGCATCCCGCGCGAACTGGAAGAAGCCGCCATTCTTGATGGCGCTACCCGCTTTGGCATCTACTGGCGCATCATCCTGCCGATGTCTTCCTCGGCTCTGACCGCCCTGGCGATCTTCGTCTTCCTGGGGAGCTGGAATGATCTGTTCTGGCCGCTGATTGTGCTGAACCGGCTGGAGATGCGTACGCTGCCGGTCGGGCTGACCGTGCTTTCCAGCGCATATTACACCCGCGAGCAGTCGCTGGTGCAGGCCGGGGCAGTGATCGCCAGCGTGCCAGTACTCATCTTCTACGCCTTCTTCCAGCGCCAGATTCTCAAAGGAATCACCTTCACCGGCATGGCCGGGATGTAGCCCTGAACCACGGACCATCCGGCGGGATGTGCTGCGTTAACGGTAGAGACTGAACCGGTTTGCCGCCAGGGAAATTCGGCTGCAGGAAGCGCCGCGCAACCAACAGGCGCCCGGAGCGATCGCGCTGCGGGCGCCTGTGCGTGGATGGCTGATCATCAGCGGCGGGCGCGCGCTGCCTGGCGCACCTGTTCCAGGTTGACGATCTCGGCGACCTCGTACTCGGTCACCAGTGCGTTCGGCACGGGGCGCAGGCGCACAATGGTCGGGAAGTGGCCCATACGCCCGTGTAGTTCTGCCAGCAGGATCGCCGCAATGTAATTGAGCGAAGGCAGCAGCACCAGCCAGGGTTCGCCCTGCCAGCGCTCCGGCGGGATGTTGAGGTCATCCAGCAGTTTGATCACCTGATCAACGAAGGACTGCTCAAGATTAAACTGGACGCGCGCCTCGATGACGGCGCTGGCCGGTTGCCCGACCAGCGCCTGGAGTTGCTCGAGCTGCCGCCCGGTGAGCGGGTGCGAGAGGTTGAGGAGGTTCATAGGTTATTTCCGAAACAGCGCTTCGAGTTTCGCCTGGATGTTGTTCACGCTCTTCCGGCCTGGATTTGCTCGAGTTGGCGCGACGTAAGCGGGTGCGAGAGGTTGAGGAGGTTCATAGGTTATTTCCGAAACAGCGCTTCGAGTTTCGCCTGGATGTTGTTCACGCTCTTCTGGATTTCTGCTGCAGACCGTGTTTGTCGGTTGTAGCTAACGTGGCCCACATCGTTGCGGATGCTGCGCAGGTTACGCCAGACAGCACTCTCATTCTGGGATAGGCCCGCTTCGATTTCTTCCTTTGAGAAGTGCTCCCTCTGGTCTCTGTCATAGATCTCTTCGACCTTGCTGTTACTCTTGAACATCTGCCAGGAAATGAACCACTCACGGGCAAGGAGCGTAGCAGCAACGAGCCGCCCATGCTGAATGAACCAGGAGATCAGTTTGAGCTGGCGGTCAAGCGTTTCAGCCAGATTCCGGCGCGGTGAAGCAAGGGCAAAACGGCCATAGGTCGATCTGACTTTCTGCAGCAGAATGGCAAACGGATGAGCATACGCCGGAAGCGCGTTCTCAATGGTGTTTAGCTGACGCTGCAGTCTTGCTGCTCCGGTGAGAATGGCATCAACCCGTAGAAGCTCCAGATCCAGCGTCAGCCTTTCGAGGGTATCAGCGATCTCACCGAGGTCATTGGACTGGCCCTGCCCATTGGCCGATTTGGGAAGTCGCGTCCGGCGGAGCAACTGCGCAAGAATGGCGCTATCCCCGGTGTGTGAGAATGCGTCGACACCGTTCATCCAGTCAAAGAGTGTCACGAAAGTAAGCAGGCTGAACACCGGCGTAACATTGTCAACTCTGGCGTCGTATGCCCCGTAGAAAATATCCTTGATCGTGACATTTCGAGCCTGGCGCAAATAAGCCGACGCAATCACGAGCAAAAGCGGGAGTGAGCGGAACGCATGGGTGATATCGAGGTATAGCTCGATATCACCGGGCATGGCGACGACCCGGTCGGTGATCACGCGGAAAATGCGCCACAGTTCCTCTTCAGTTGCTCCATCCGGGATATCCTGCCTCTCCAGCTTCTTGTCTCCAAAATAGAGTTGGAGTGTTTCCCAGTGTTCGGCTGTAGCTCCTGCGGTCAGGAACACGATCGTCTCGTCAGGCTGGAATGTCTCAGCAATAGCATGTGTGCAGTAACTGGTCTTGTATTGCCGGCCATCTGGAAACCGATAAGTCGTTTCAGAGTAATTGCCTCTGCCAAGAGTGGAAAGCAGAACTGTTGTCATAAGAACCTCCTTCCAGCATTCAGAACCCAACTGCAAAGCCCTCTCACACCCGCCCGGCCAGGATGTCCAGCAGGACCTGGCGCTTGCGGGTTGCTTTCTCCGTTCCCTCGTAGAGATCGGACATCTTCTGGTAGATGGAACGCATCTGATTTTCGACCGTGCGCCGCTCTTTGCCAAGCATCTGGGCCAGCCGCGCGTCACTGGCGTGCGGATGTTGCTCAAACAGCTCGACCAATTCCCTCTCGGTGGGAGTCAGGCGGCTGAGCAGCACCCGGCGCGGATCGCGGCGGCGCTCGATGACCTCGAACGGCCTGTCCAGCGCGGCGACCTCCGCCGCATTCAGGCGCGGCGGCAGCACCGGCAGGTCAACCAGCGTCACCTGATCGCGCAGCCCCGGCGGGATGTGGAACCCGCCAGAACGCAACATCTCCTCCGGCGAGAGCACCGTCCACACCCGATCGCGGGGGCCAAAGACCAGCGCCGCCGCCAGCGTCGCATAGACGCTCATCGCCTTGCGCCCGCCAGCGACCAGCAGGTGGATGGTATACCCCTCGTTCCGATAGTAGCGCAGGGTGGTCAACACATCCTGAAAGTAGGCGTTGGCCGTGTCCTGGCTGGTGATGTCCAGCAGCGGCCCGCCATCCGCGCCGTGGATCTCGTGCCACTGCACAGTCAGGCCGGGATAGTCGCTGGTGAAGACAGCCGCCAGCCGTTCCCGCGCTTCGGCGATGCCGGAAAGATGCGGCTCGGTGTGCAGGATGACCGCCCCGGCGAAGTGGTAGCGGTCCTTGAGCAGATCCAGCGCGACGGTGATCGCTTCCGGGCGCTGGCCGAGCGTGGCGACAAACAGATCGGGCATGAGTAGCTTTACCTCCTGATCGGCGAAGCATTTCCAGCATAGCACGGGCTGCTGGCAAGTGCATGAGTATTTGTACTTATTTGGCTAATCACGATCGTCATGGTTCATGTGGTCGAGGATGTCCAGCATCAGCAGATGCCCCAGGACATCCCCATCCCGGCGCGGGTCGCTCCAATCGTCGCCCCAGATGAAACGCTTCCAGATCGGCCAGATTTTGTTGCCCACCCAGATGCTGAAGATGGCGCTACCCAGGAAAACCGCCCCCATGCAGATGCGCCCAGGCTCCATTGTCTGCATCCTCCTTACGCAATCCCGCTCCATTATCGCCAGGATGCTACGGGGAGGGGGGAGCGCTGGCTACCCCCTCCCCGCAGGGCCAGTGGCTATTTGACGCTACCGACGATGTTTACGCGTGGGAAATGTCCCTGCCGCAGTGCTTGCAGACCTTTGCGTCCTGCCTCACCAGTTCCGCACAGTACGGGCAGTACCGTGTCTGGCCAGAGGCCACGCTGCGGCGTTCCAGTTCTGAATCGTTTCTATCCAGAAGCAGGACGATGATCAGGCCGATGGGGCCGAGCAGGGCGCCAAGCAGGCAGCCCACCGTAAACGAGTTGCCCCTGTTCGCGTTGAGGTACCCGGCAAACAGCCCGAGCAACAGCCAGATGCCAGACGCACAGATAACGTAAGCCGAATAATCAGTGGAATAGTAGTCCATGCTATCTCCCTCTGTCGATCGTGCACTTCTGACCGGCTGGCAGCCAGTCATGCCGCGCGCCGGTCACCGCTCAGTGCCCTGCAGGGCAGGTCCATTGCCGCGATGACCGAGGGCTTCACCAATCGGGGGTGAACGCCAGGAAACGGTAGAGGCAGCCATGATCATCATTCAGGGAGGCTCAGGCTGTCACAAGCGCCGGTCGGGGTTCGGAATGCCTTTCCCGGCAGGTGTCCCATACCGTGCGTCAAACGTCGTGGACGAAGAGCGGGATGGGGTAAGCGCCGCCGATGGCCGCCCCAGAATGATGTGCGGGAACAGGATAACGAGTGCTGCCACAAAGGCCACTGAGGGAACAATGATCCCGATGAACAGGATGCCAAGAAGCTCAAGGTGATTCTCGCTAATCATGGGCAAATCCTCCTGTAGAGGCCCGGCCATTGGCGCCGATTGCTCTCGCTGGCGGGATGGCCGTAGGAGGGGGGTGGAGGGGGGGGAGGGGGGGGGGGGGGGGGGGGGGGGGGGGGGACACCCTCAGTGCCCCGAAGGGCAATTGAAGGACGTACGTCCACCCCGTCAAAGTGAACATGGGGGGTCTCTCCTCTGTTTCAGTGCCCCGAAGGGCAATTGAAGGACGTACGTCGCCATCCAGTTTGATCACGCCGGGAGTCATGATTGTTTCAGTGCCCCGAAGGGCAATTGAAGGACGTACGTCTACACTGCCAGACCGTGCCTAGGTCTGGATTGTAGAGTTTCAGTGCCCCGAAGGGCAATTGAAGGACGTACGTCTGTTTATCAGCACGCCGAAGGGTGGCAACTGGTTCGGTTTCAGTGCCCCGAAGGGCAATTGAAGGACGTACGTCTGGACAGAATCGCCAAGTATCGCCGGGCGGTGGCAAAGTTTCAGTGCCCCGAAGGGCAATTGAAGGACGTACGTCGGGTTATCCCGCGGGCAAATCATGTTTTTAGGCGGAGTTTCAGTGCCCCGAAGGGCAATTGAAGGACGTACGTCAGACAATGTCATACGATATGTTCCCAGCGTCACCACAGTTTCAGTGCCCCGAAGGGCAATTGAAGGACGTACGTCTCATAGTGGTGTCAAGGCAAGCGAAGGAGGATAAGACAAGTTTCAGTGCCCCGAAGGGCAATTGAAGGACGTACGTCTGTATCAGCCAGTGGCTCGAAAGTGATTACTGGCTTCAGTTTCAGTGCCCCGAAGGGCAATTGAAGGACGTACGTCTAGAATTCGCCGCCAGCGTCCTGTACACGCTGGCTGGGTTTCAGTGCCCCGAAGGGCAATTGAAGGACGTACGCTCAGCGACAGAATGCGTATCGCAGAAATTGGAGCAGGTTTCAGTGCCCCGAAGGGCAATTGAAGGACGTACGTAAAGGTCATGCTATGAACATGACGACCCTTGGTCACCCGTTTCAGTGCCCCGAAGGGCAATTGAAGGACGTACGTCCATTAGCACTTCGTAATTTCCCTGCCTGGGTATATGCGTTTCAGTGCCCCGAAGGGCAATTGAAGGACGTACGTCTGTGCTGATAAGTCCAATTATCATAACCTATCATAAGTTTCAGTGCCCCGAAGGGCAATTGAAGGACGTACGTCAGACTTCGAAGTCGAGATAGCATGCCGGGTGTATTCCGACTATGAAAATGACTGCCGGATGTCACCCGTTTCAGTGCCCCGAAGGGCAATTGAAGGACGTACGTCGCAGTTGTCCAGGCCGCCCTGCAGGGTGGCCTGTACTGTTTCAGTGCCCCGAAGGGCAATTGAAGGACGTACGTCGCACTGGCCGACGTCACTGGCTCAGGGCGTAAACTGGTTTCAGTGCCCCGAAGGGCAATTGAAGGACGTACGTCCAAACAGGCCGTTATCGCCGAAGATGCTATTCCAAGGTTTCAGTGCCCCGAAGGGCAATTGAAGGACGTACGTCTGACCAAAGCCGAGGCGATCCTTGATCACCTTGAGGCGTTTCAGTGCCCCGAAGGGCAATTGAAGGACGTACGTCACACAGCGCGATGATAGAGCCATTGCCCGCCGAAGATGTTTCAGTGCCCCGAAGGGCAATTGAAGGACGTACGTCGCGTATACCCGTTTTCGCCACGAGCGGAAGCATCAGGTTTCAGTGCCCCGAAGGGCAATTGAAGGACGTACGTCCCAGAACCCGCGGCTGACGCAGACGGCGCAACGGAGCGGGTTTCAGTGCCCCGAAGGGCAATTGAAGGACGTACGTCGCATCGTGACCTGTGGCGCTACGGCAAAATCACCTCGTTTCAGTGCCCCGAAGGGCAATTGAAGGACGTACGTCCTGGACAGTGACTAATCGGCAACCAGCCGAGAGGGGTTTCAGTGCCCCGAAGGGCAATTGAAGGACGTACGTCCCGTCGCGCCGCTGGCCGCCCACAGGTCAAAAATGACCTGCAGGGCGCGTTCCGGGCCTGCTACGGCCCTTCT
>JAIOAT010000002.1 GCA_019873685.1 Chloroflexota bacterium | reverse complement strand
CGGAGCATCTGCGCCAGTCCTCAGCCAGGCCAGAAACTCGACATTCCCTGATGGCCCCAGCAAAGGCGAGCGGATCAGCCCGTGTACAGTGAATCCGTAGCCTAGCGCCGCCGTCAGCACGTCTTCCAGCACGCGGCGGTGTACAGCGCGATCGCGCACAACCCCGCCTTTGCCCACGTCGCGCTTGCCAGCCTCAAACTGCGGTTTGATCAGCGGGATGACGCTGGCCTGCGGTGTCAGCCAGCCTTTTACCACTGGCAACAGCAGCCGCAGAGAGATAAATGAGGCGTCAATCGTCACCACGTCAACAGCTTCGGGTAAGCGTTCCACATAGCGCGCATTGGTGCGCTCCATCACCACAACTCGGCCATCCTGGCGCAGTCGGTAGTCGAGCTGCCCGTATCCCACATCAATGGCATACACCCGCGCCGCGCCGCGCTGAAGCAGGCAATCGGTGAAGCCGCCGGTGCTGGCTCCCACGTCCGCGCAGATGGCGTCCGCCACCTGCACCGGAAAGGCTTCCAGGGCCGCGGCTAGCTTCTCCCCACCCCGGCTGACATAGCGCGGCAAGGCCCGCACTTCAAGCGCCGCCTCCCGCGGTACCCTGGTGCCGGGCTTATCCACCAGCTGCCCGTTGACAAGCACTTCGCCAGCCATGATCAGGCGGCGAGCCTGTTCCCGGCTCTCCACCAGCGCACGCGCCACGAGCAACACGTCGAGACGTTCCCGGTCGCTCATGAAGTCAGGTCTCGATTCAGTTCCAGTCGGAACTCCAGGCGTCCGTCCGCCAGTTCCGGATCTGCCGGGTCCAACCGGATCGCGTCCGCCGTCACCGGCAGGTAACCATCAGCCACAATGACCACGCTGTACAATTCCCCGTAAGGCAGCAGGCGATCCAGTTCAAAACGCCCCCGGCTGTCAGTCATCGACATGCCGAAAATCTGCGACTCATCCCAAACAAAATCGGCAACCGAAAACTGCGCCTTCAGAACAATGAACAGCACACCAGGAATACCCTCCCCGGTCAGTGCGTCCACGACCACCCCACCCGCCTGCACACCGGTCGCCAGGTTGCCAGCCGTCACTGGCAACTGCCCCAGCCCGACCCTCGCCGTCTGAGAGATGAAGAGTTGCCCTCCCAGCAGGATGTCCAGCCGGTAAGCGCCATCAGGCAGCCCATGTTCCGAACTCAACCGGATCCAGAAGTCAACGCCCGATTCCGGCACCGCCCACGCTTCGGTATGCTCAAAAAACACCTCGCCGTCCACCAGCCAGCGATACGTCCACGGTGTGCCGGGCGCCAGTTGCTGCCAGTCCACGAACGCGTACAGGTCGCTGATCCCGGCGCTGAACGATTCAGTTACCGTACCGCTGGGCGCCCCCCCGCTGATGCCGCTGGAGAAACGCGGGTTGCTCAGGATACGGGCAAACACTCCTTCCTGCCCGCCAGCCAGGATCAGGTTAGCAGCAGCCGCCAGCCGATTTTCGACATAAAGCTCCAGCCGGTAACGACCGGGCAGCAGGTCGCCGGTGATGTTGATCGTCTGTGACCCCGAAGGCCCCAGGCTCCAGGTGCCACCGTCACGGCGCAGTTCAATCCCCTCGTAATACCAGATTGCCGCCCAGGGTAGCCCCACCGCCATATCCCGGAAGATAAACCGGGCGGACACCACATTGCTCACCCCCAGCGCATAGCCGCTGCCGATAACATTTCCAGTGCTATCCAGCAGCCCGAATACAATATCGGAAAAGGACGGCGTCGGCTCCGGCGCTCCGCCAATGGTAATCCGCGCCGTCTGCACCACGCGCCCCTCAATCAGCAGCGTGAACTCATAGACGCCGTTCTGCCACACCTGCCCCGAACTGCCGATATACCAGAACCCGTTCACCCCGCCGCTCCACAGCATTGGAGCCTGGCTGACCGCCGGGGCGCTATCCCCGTTGCGTGTGGTACGCAGCTCATAGGTGATGCCGGGCCGCATATTGCGGTACTCAAAACACAGGTAGAGGCTGCTGGCGCCGGAAGGCAGGCGAGTCACAAACATCGTCGGCTGGCCAGCCTCATTGATCGATGGCGCAAAGAAGATCGGCCCAAAGCTTGGCTCACCCGCCGCTGCCGCCGCTGCGGCGACCTGTGCAGAAGCTATATGCCCGCCATCAACGATCCCCAGTCGCGCCGCACGCACCAGCCCCCGCGCCAGATGCGCGGGCCGTAACGCGTTGATGAACCGTCACAAACATCGTCGGCTGGCCAGCCTCATTGATCGATGGCGCAAAGAAGATCGGCCCAAAGCTTGGCTCACCCGCCGCTGCCGCCGCTGCGGCGACCTGTGCAGAAGCGATATGCCCGCCATCGACGATGCCCAGTCGCGCCGCTCGCACCAGCCCCCGCGCCAGATGCGCGGGCCGTAACGCGTTGATGAACCCACCGACCGGGATACAGCGGTCGCGGCTATCGACCAGCCCGTCGCCATTGGTGTCCTGCACCTGCCGGCAGTCCAGAACCGCCGCCGGGTCGCTGGCCGGGGCAGTAGTCGGAATTCCGATCAGTTGCCCGGCGCTATTGTAAGCCCCCCCGCCGGCCATCGGGCCGAGGATCGTTGCGCTGGTCTTGAGCCAGGCTTGCTCGCCCCCGCGCGCCTCAGCGATAAAACCGATGATCGTGCCGCGTGACAGCGTAACCGTCTGGTCGCCAATTCCCTCGTAGCCAAAGACGGTGATGGTATCGTCCAGGCGAAGTTGCCGCGAATCGCCCAGTTCTACAAACGGCAGGCTGAGCGTGCCCTTCTCCACCTGGCGGCCATCGATCAACCGTGCGATCCGCAGCACGGCCAGGTCAAGGCCAAGATCGTAGCTGACAACATCCGCATAGTAGGTCAGCACCGGCGGCTCATTGAGACGCACCGCCACAGATATGGCGATATCATCCACCCGGCAGCGCTCGCTATCGACCACCGCATGCGCATTGGTCAGAATCAGCCCATCCGCTGAGACCAGTGTCCCAGAAGCCGTGCAGGAAACCACCCGCCGCCCGGCGACCTCATACACGCTGGTGACGTAGACCGTCGCCCGCGCAATGGTGGTGAAATCGACCACCGTCTGAGCACGCACCGACAGAATCGCCGGTTGCACTGCCAGCAGGATGATGCTCAGCGTCAGCGCCAGCAACCGCCTAGAATTCAAGTGACGCAAGGAACTGCTCCAGTCGCCACGCCTCATCTTCAAAACGCTCAGCTTCTACGCGGAAAGTCACGATAATCGCCTGGCCGCGCTTCAGCGTCACCATATCCACCCCGTACACCACCACGGGCACCGGCTCCAGGAAGGGGTTTGCCTCGGTTGCTACGTAGACGTACTCAACCCGCGTGGTGGGGTCGCCGTCCGGCAGGGTATCCGGGACGGCACGCAGAACGCGGTAAGCGGCCAGAGTCTGCGCCCGCTGCAGTGTCAGATCATCAAGGATATTGCGCGCCGCCGCGTCCTCACCGATCGCGATGACCTGCACCTGCAGCGTCGTGAGAAAACGCGGCGACTCAGGATCGCGGACCCGGAAGACATAATCGCCAGCCGTATCCAGCAACCAGCCCTGCGGATAGCGCGCCAGGATGCCCGCCGCCAGGTCACGAAAAGGCACCGTGCTGCTGACAATCTGATCCTTCATGAGGAACCCGATTCCCAGGCCCAGGAGCGCCACCACTACCGTTAGCGCGTTGGCCCAGCGCTGCGTGCGCGTAAGAGGAAATTCCTGCCGGGAAGGCAAGCCAGTCATTGCAGTCATCCCGTCCCCGCCTAAGGCAGTCGTTGAACCGGGTCGGCAGCCGTTCGGTGCTGGTCGCGTTGTTCCGCGCTGCTAATGAGAAAGGCCGAAATCGCGTAGATGATCAGGGCGAACACCACAGCAAAGATCAACCCGCTCAGAGGGGCGTTTGCTGTCGCGCCGATGCCAAAGCCCGGCACCAGCAGGCCGGCACGAACCGCGGTAAACACCCCCTGCAACAGGGCGCCCATCAGCAGGTACAGCGGCATATCGAAAGCCCGCACCCGATCCATCTTGAGCCGCATCAACCCGATCGCCACCATCAGGCCAGCAGCCTGCTGCATCAGCGCCATTGACGTCACCGCAATGGCCGCCGGGCCTGCCTGCCCGCCGCCTTCCAACAACGCAAACCGCAGGTTGAACACGGTCGCCAACCCCATGCTCGCCGCCAGGCTATAGGCGACCGCATCCACCCGGCGCTCAAAGCGCTCCGGCCAGGCGAGATAGCGCAGCACCAGATACTTCGACAATTCGGATACCAGGCCCACCGTCAGCGTAAAACCGGCAATGCGTGTGATCCCGGCCACGGTATCCAGCCAGCGCCCCGGCTCAATGAACTGCTCGATCACCGGCGCGGTCACACCGTTACCGACCAGAAAGCTGACGACCATCACACTCAGCAGACCCCGGCGCGGGCGCTGTACCCGGCGCTCCGGCCACCACGAGAATGCAAGCCACAGCGCCGCTGGCGCAAGCGCCAGGATCGTGCTCGTCAACACGCGCCCGCCTGCGTCCAATGCGGGGCGCGGCACAGCGAGATACACCCCCGCCGCCAGCACCGCCAGGATAGCCAGCTCAATTAGCGCCGGACGCCACACCGGCCGGTAGACTGGTCGTGGTAGTTCTTCCTCATCGTCAGGCGGCAAATTGCGAAAGACAGTCATTGACTGCGCCTCTCAGGACGCCATACTGGCGCTTGCCTTCATTCTAGCGTAGCGGTTCACCATCGCCCATGCCACGCTACCCCGGCCAGATACCGCTGCGGTATACTGGCCAGCGGCAATGCGATTGGCTCAAGCATAACCGCCGGGGGCTAAAATTCCAATGACACGCCTCAGTCTGCTTACTGCACTCCTGGCTATTCTGCTGGCGGCATGCGCTAGCGGTACAGCCAGCCAGACCCTGCCTGAACCCAGAATTGTTTACGGTCTCACGCTCATGCCCAGCGGCTTTGACCCGCATCTGAACGCTTCAGCGGAACTGGGCATCCCCCTGCGGTCAGTGTACGACACCCTGGTCTACCGGGACCCGGCAACCGGCGCGTTTGTGCCCGGTCTGGCCAGCCAGTGGGAGATCAGCGCCGACGGCCGCACGTACACGTTCAACTTGCGTACCGATGTCGTCTTCCATGATGGCACGCCGTTCAACGCGCAGGCTGTCGCCGCTAACCTCGATCGGATCACCAACCCGGATAACGGCTCCCAGAAAGCCCGCTTCATGCTCGGCCCCCTGACCGGCTATGAAGTGCTGGACGACCACACCATTCGCCTGATCCTCAGCGAGCCTTATGCGCCCCTGCTTGATTCACTCAGCCAGGTCTACCTGGGCATTGCTAGTCCGACACAACTTGCCGAGTACGATAATGCCACTTATCAATTCCACCAGGTTGGCACCGGGCCGTTTCGCATGGTGGAATACGTTCCGGGCGACCGGCTGGTGCTGACCCGCAACCCCCAGTATGCCTGGGGGCCATCGTTCTACACCCTGCCCGATAACCCGGTGCAGACCATCGAGTTCCGCTTCTTTGAGGACCCCCCTACCCGGACGCTGGCCCTGGAAAGCGGCGAAGTACACATCGTTGGCGAAATCCAGCCAGTCGATGCGCAGTTACTTTCCGGCAACCCGGAGATTCGCCTGTACCCCGTTCCCATCCCCGGCCAGCCGCTGCAATTCCTGATGAACACACGCCGCTTTCCGACGGACAGCCTGACCGTCCGGCAGGCGCTCATCCTCGCCACCAACCGTGCTGCCATTGCGGAGACGATCTTTCAGCGTTTCTCCCCGATCGCCTATGGCCCTCTAACCGCCGTCACAGACGATTACTACCCGCAGGTGGCCGACACTTATCCGTATGACATCGCGCAGGCGCAGGCCCTGCTCTCCGCCGTAGGCTTTACAGAGCGCAACGCAGAGGGCATCCTGATGGTGCCCACCGGCCTGCAGAGTGCGCCTACACAGGTAGCCGCCGGGACCGCCACTCCAACCGCCAGCAGCGCCGGTCTGCCGCTCAAGCTGACCATGGTGATCCCCCCCTGGGGCCAGATTCCGCAGGTAGCCCAGTTGATCCAGAGCCAGTGGCGCCAGGTCGGCATTGATGTGGAGATCCGGCAGGTCGCTGGTCTGGGCCAGCTGCGCGAAGCCGCCGCCGAAGGGACCTACAACCTGATCGCGCTCAACTTCTTTGGGCGTGACGCCAGCCTGTTGGAACAGTTCTTCCTTTCAGATGGCGCGCTGAACTGGACCCGCTACTCAGATGTCGAACTGGATACCTACCTGAGAGACGCCGGGCGCGAAACTGATCCAGCCCGCCGATCGGCATTCTATGCTGCTGCCCAGACGCGGATCATGGAACAGGCTCTTATCCTGCCGATCCGCGATTACGTCAATCTCAACGGCGCAACTGCCCGCCTGACCGGTGTAGCTTTTGACGCCCAGGGCTGGTTCCCGCTGCTTCACAACTTCGGCTGGATCGCGGGCGAGGACTAAGCCATGTGGCGCTTTATGCGCGATCGGCTGCTCACGACCCTGCTGACCGTCTGGGGAGCGTCCACGCTGGCTTTCCTGGTTCTGCGATTGTTGCCCGGCGATGCAATCACCAATCAGATGCTACAGGGTGGTGCTTCACCAGCGACCATTG
The DNA here is from genome assembly GCA_019873685.1 of Chloroflexota bacterium. Taxonomy (GTDB): domain Bacteria; phylum Chloroflexota; class Anaerolineae; order Aggregatilineales; family Ch27; genus Ch27. Next base: position 139,788 of record JAIOAT010000002.1, on the reverse strand, counting down.
CAGCTCGTCGGGCCGCCATGGGACTGGAATCGCCCCTGCCTATTCAGTATGTGCGCTTCCTGCTGGACCTCATCCGCGGCGATCTGGGCTATTCCTACCTGACCCAGCAGCCCGTCAACGCGTTGATTGGTGAACAGCTCGGCGCGACCATCAGCCTGGCCAGCGCCGCCCTGTTCATCGCCATCATCCTCGGCCTGGCGCTGGGCATGATTGAAGCCCTCTACTGGCCCCGCTGGCCCGGCCAGATCGCCAGCGCCCTGAATGTTCTGGCTCTTGCCGCCCCGATCTATTGGACAGGCACGCTGGCCATCTACGTATTCAGCACGCAGCTTAGCCTGCTGCCAGCCACCGGCTCAGGCAGCCCGATACACCTGCTGCTCCCGGCAGGCGTGCTCGGTTTCCATGTCGCCGGGAGCATCGCCCGCGTCACCCGCACCAGTTTGCGCCGGATACAGGAAGCGCCTTTTGTACGTACCGCCTACGCAAAAGGACTGCGCAGTTCGCAAATCCTCTTCAGCCATGTGCTGCGTGCCAGCTTCCCACCCATCCTCTCGATCATTGCTCTACAGACCGGCTTTCTGCTGGGAGGCACCGTCATCACCGAGATGATCTTCGTCCGGCAGGGGATTGGCCAACTGCTCCAGCACGCGGTTATCGACCAGGATTATCCGGTTGTGCTGGGCGTGGTAGTGCTGGCAGCTATCACCTATAGCGTGGTGAATACGCTGGCCGACATCGGGCACGGCCTGCTTGATCCGCGCCTGCGCCTGGCGGAGGAGAGCTGAGCCTTGCGCATCCCGTTGCCTGATCTGATCGGCTCAGCACAGCGCCAACCCCGGCCCTTTGCTGTCCCTGTGATGATTCTGAGCATCGTCGTGGTGATCACCCTGGCCGCCCCGCTGCTCAACTTGCCCGACCCGCGCACGGCAGTGGCCGAGGCACACCTGCGCCCTCCCTCGCTGGAGCACCCTTTTGGCACCGATGCCCTGGGCCGCGATGTGCTCAGCCGGACGTTGTGGGGTGGACAGCAGACGCTACTTGTCGCCCTGCTGGGCGCCGGGATCGCCATCCTGCCAGGCTTGGTGCTGGGCGTCATGGCCGGTTACAACCAGGGTTGGACGGACCGCCTCCTCATGGCGGGTATGGATATCCTGCTCGCCTTCCCGAATCTGCTGCTGGGACTGGCGACCATTGCCCTGATCGGTCCGGGCCGCTTCTCTATCGCGTTAGCAGTAGGACTGGCCGGGCTGCCAGCCTACGCACGGGTGGCCCGCGCCGCCGTGCTGATGGTGCGCAGCGCCCCCTACATTGACGCCGCTCACGCCATCGGTGTGCCGCCCGGCCAGATTCTCCTCTTTCACATTCTTCCCAACATCCGGGAAAGTCTGTTCAGTTTCGCCGGGGTCTCTTTGAGCTGGGCTATCCTGAACGGCGCCGCGCTGGCTTTCCTGGGTTTTGGCGGGGATCCGGCCATACCGGATTGGGGCGCGATGCTCAACGAAGGCCGCGCTGTCTTCCGGCTTGCACCCTGGATCGCCCTACCGCCCGGCATCGCCATTACGCTGACGATCTTCGCCGCTAACCGCCTGGCTGATGCCTGGCAGGATACCGCCGGCCACCGCATCTGAACCTCAGCCAGCGCAGATCACTGTACCCGCCGGCGTATCCGGCGAAACCAGCACCTGCCGCACCAGATCGGCGTCAAGACCGCAGACAATTCGCACGGTTAAGCCAGGGATCGCTTTGACCAGGGCGACCATATCACGCACTTTGGAGGCCATCCCCCCGGTCACATCCACGCCATGCGATCCGCCCAGCGCAGCCTCAATCTCAGGCAGGTCGTCCGGCGTTATCCTTGGGATAACCTCGCCCGCCGAGTCCAGCACACCCGCCACTTCGCCCAGCAACACCACGCGCCCCGGACGCAACACCGGAGCCAAAAAGAAGAAGAGCGTCTCCGTACTGACGATCGTCCCGCCGCGCACCGTGTCCAGCGCCACATCACCATACACCAGCGGCACCAGCCCGTGCTCAAGCGCAACCTGCAACGGTTGAACTTCCAGGCGCTGCAGCACGCCATCAGCGCACTCGGCAGAAGCCGATGGCTGCAGGTTCCAGACCGGGACGCCCGCCCCGGCCAGTGTATCCGTCACCAGGCGGTTAAGCCGTCCTGCAGCGCGCGCCACCTCGGCAAATCCCTCCCATTCAGCTGCGGTACGCACGCCAGCCGCAGTCCGGTGGCGGTGGGCGGCGACATGGCCGAACGACCCGCTGCCATGCCCGATCACCAGGCGCAGCTCCGGGCGCGCCAGCCGGGCCTGCTGAATCGCCCGCGCCAGCGCCGCCATCCTCTCCGCGTGGAATATCTCCACACCACGCTTATCGGTGATCAACGAACCGCCCAGCTTGACAAAGGTGAGCATCACACCTGCCCCTCATGTCAACACGGTGTACAGTACCCGCACGGCGCCGGCTGATTTGAGCGCCGCCATAACAGCCGGCGCCGCCTCCGCCCTGACAAAGGCGATCAGGTTGCCCCCACGCCCCGCGCCGGAAAGTTTGGCCCCTAACGCGCCTGCACCTTCTGCGGCAGCGATAAGAGTCTCCAGCGCCTCGGATGAGACAGTCAATTCCCGCAGCAGGGCCTGGTTCTCGCGGGCTAGCCTTCCCAGGGTTAGGGTATCACCCCGTTCGATCGCCGAACGCGCCGAGCGCGCCACTGTGCCGATTCTCTCCAGCACGGCGTCAATCCGAGCCGGCTCTGCATCGCGGAGCCGCCGTACGTCGCCGACCGCCACATGGGTCGGACTGGCCAGTCCTGTATCGGCCACCAGCAGATGCACCGGTGCGCCGACTGTGAAGGTCTCGATCGGCTGACCCCGGACAAAGTAGACCGGGCGCTCATAGACCACTACCGTATTATCGATGCCGCTGGGTGTGCCGTGATATAGCTTCTCGACCTCGTAGACCAGGGCGTTCAGCGTCTCATTGTCCAGTGGTTGTCCCAGTGCAACGCTCAGAGCGCGTAGCAGGGCCGTGGTCACGGCGGCCCCGCTGCCCAGGCCGCTGGCAACGGGAATCGTGCTGTGCAGCACCACCTGCAAATCCGGCACAGGCTGGCGGAGATGAGTCAGAAGCAACCGCGCAGCCACCACCAGCGCCGGATCATCCGGTTGGGCGTCCGTTCTGACGACAAAGGTACGCCCCAGGTTAGCGGCGACGATGATCAGTCCTTCACCGGCTCGCCCTGGCCTGACCACGGCCCGGCTTTGTACCGCCGGGAGCGGGACGGCAATCGCCGGCTGGCCGTAAACCACCGCATGTTCACCAAACAGGATGATCTTGCCCGGCGCGGTAGCCGTGATCTCTGCCATAGGCGGTCAACTCAGGTACAGCACGCCGACAACGACCAGCCCCCACAGCAGAATGGTGACCATCAGGGGAATGTCTTCCAGCAATACTTCGTCCGGTGCGCTGCCCTTCCCCTGGACATGGATCACGTACAGATAACGCATGATCCCGTAGAGCGCGAACGGGATGGTCAACAGCATGAAAGGTCGCTCTGGATGCGCCTCGAATGTGTAGAGTGTGTACGCCAGCAACGTCCCGGTCGTGACCATCCGCAGCATTTCATCCAGCAACGCCGGGGTATAGCTGCGGTACGCCGGGCGCACAGCTTCCGCCCTATCGTTCAGGAGCAGAAGCTCCTGCCGCCGCTTGCCTACCGCAAAGAACAGGGAGGCAAAGCCGGTCACCACATACAACCACGGCGAAAAGCGGGCTACCTCAATCACCACCACACCGGCCACAACCCTCAGCAAAAAGCCCGCACCGATCACCAGCACATCGATCAGGACCACATTCTTCAGCCAGAAGGAATAAGCCAGCTGAAGCAGCAGATAGCCCAGTAGCGTCAGCGCCAGCGGTGGGCTGAACCACGCCGCAATCCCCAGCGTGATCAGCGGCAGCAATACCCCCGCCGCAACGGCCACACTAACCGGCAGTTCCCCGGCGGGCAACGGCCGGTACCGTTTGCGCGGGTGAAGCCGATCCCTCTCAAGGTCGGCCAGATCGTTGATGATGTAGACCGTGCCTGCGACCAGGCAGAACAGCACGAAGGCAACGGCGACCCTGGCGGTCGCCTGCAGATCAAACATCTGCGCATCAAAAACCAGCCCGACAAAGACCATGCCGTTCTTGACCCATTGCCGGGGGCGCATGGTACGCAATAACGCCACCGGAATCTGAGTCAGGGTCCGCAGTCGTGCCTGCCGGGCATCGGTGATATCGCTCATAATCCCCATACCTGTTTGCGGATACGTCCCACCAATCATAACAGAAAACGCGCAACCGGGAAGGAGGTTGCGCGCTGGAGCATCAGGGTGAAGAACCAGCCTGAATTACAGTCTTACCTGCTTCGCTCCGGCCCCCAGGTCAGCTGCTCCCGCACCTGCAGATCGGTGTTGCGGATTTTCATCGCCAGGTCAGCAGCCAGGTTACGCATCAGGCGGTATCCCAGCTGCGGCTGGGCCTCGCAGAGCTGCATCAGCTTGTCACGCGGGATGACGATCAGCCGCGTATCGTGCTGAGCACAGCGTGCGGACGCCGAACGCAGCCCTTCATCCACCAGGGCGATCTCGCCAAACGACTGCCCACGACGCAACGTTGCGATGGTCTGCGGGCCAGCAGTCTCGCGCCCGCTGATCAAGGCCGGGTTCACCTGAATCTCGATCTCGCCGTAGGCGATCACGTATAGCTCATCGCCGTGCGTGTTTTCCTCAAAGACAATCTCGCCGGCCTCAAAAGTGCGTTCTTCGCAGATAGCAGCGACCTGCTCAAGCTGGCTGTCGGTAAGCTCGTAGAAGATGTCAGCTTGCCGCAACACAGTCATGAGGGACATGGGAACTCCTGCCAGCTTATGTCAATCACTAAGATAACTGAATTGTAGCACGTGCGCCAAGCGTAAAGCAACAACTAGCTTGCTTTCCCTTCCATCCTGGGTTAGAAAACATCCCCAGCGACGATAGCACACAGGCAGGTCAACCGCCGATGCCAACCCCGCGAATGCAACTGGGCGCCTATGGCGAGGCGCTCGTTGCCAACCATCTGCAAGCACAGGGCTACCGGATTGTTGAGCGCAACTGGCGCTGCACCAGCGGTGAACTGGACATCGTGGCCCGCCAGGGGGATGAATGGGTCTTCGTGGAAGTGCGCACACGCCGCGCCCAGGATACCAACCCGGCCATTGAAAGCCTGACCACATCCAAGCAGAATCGCCTGCTGACCGCCATCAATACCTATCTGGAAACACATAACCTTGAGGAGTCTTCCTGGCGCGTGGACCTGGCCGTCGTCGCCCTGAATCGCCGTGGAACCTGCATTGAGGTCATCCGCGATGCCATCAGCTGGTGATGATCCCGCTACCGGTCCGCTGATCGTCCTGCTGGGACCGACCGCCGTCGGCAAAACGGCGCTGGCCCTGGTTCTGGCACAGACATTCAACGGCGAGATCGTCAGCGCCGATAGCCGGCTGGTCTACATCGGGATGGACATCGGCGTAGCCAAACCGACTTTTGCCGAGCGAGCGCTGGTGCCACACCACCTGCTGGACATCGTCACCCCCGCCCAGACGCTTTCGCTGGCTACCTTCCAGCGGTTGGCCTACGCAGCGATCAACGATATCCTCCGTCGGGACCGCCTGCCGTTGCTTGTCGGCGGGACAGGGCAGTACATCAGCGCCGTGATCGAGGGGTGGTGCATCCCGGAAGTCCGCCCCAACCCAGCCCTGCGCACCGAACTGGAAGCGTATGCGGAGCAGCGCGGGCCAGCCGCACTCTGGGAACGCCTCAGGCAATGCGATCCAGAAGCTGCCGCCCGCATCCACCCCCACAACGTGCGCCGGGTTGTGCGTGCGCTGGAGGTCTTTCTGGAATCGGGCCAGCCGATCAGCGCCCAGCAGCGTCGCGTCCCTCCCCCGTATCACATCCTGCAGATCGGCCTCACCCGCCCACGCCACGATCTGCATACCCGCATCGATGCCCGCATCGACCACATGCTGGCGTCTGGTCTGCTGGAGGAAGTGCGGGGGTTGCTGGCTGCAGGCTTTGACCGCCGCTGCCCGGCCATGAGCGGGTTGGGATACCGCCAGATCATTGCCTACCTGGAAGGTGAGTGTTCCCTGGAAGAAGCCGTTACGGCGCTGCGGCGAGAAACACGCGATTTTGCCCGGCGCCAGGAAGTCTGGTTCCGCAAGTACAACCGCAACGCGCACTGGTTTGACATGACAGAAACCCCGGCGGAGACTATCATAGAGTTCGTGCGCCGATGGCTTGAAAGCGATCCCCATGCAACGAGCAAGAGCGTTCTTCCAAGAGACGAATAGCAACGTCATGGTGGCGGTTGTCTTCGCCCTGGTCATGCTCCTGATGATTACGCTGCCGCAGGTCGCCCCCACCAGTCGCTTTGGCGTGCCTTGCAGTGCTCTGGCTCATCCCATCCCCGGCGGCAACAACCAGTCGTTGCTAGCCGCTCGCTCCAGCAGTGCGCTGCAACTCGAGATCGATCTGCCACGGCGTAACATCGGCATGAACGAAGACCTGGTCGTCAATATCACCTTCAACAATACCGGTGTTGGCCCGGTAACGCTGTTTTTCGTCCCGCAGGAAACCCTGCTCCGCAATGATGGCGCGCCCGGCCTGAGTATCGAGATCACACGCCTGCCTGATCGGGCCATCTTCAGCGAACCGGCAACTCTGCGTCCACCGAATCCGGAGCGGCAGAGCTTCCCCGTGGAAACGCTGCATGTGCTTGGCCCCCGCCAACGTTGCACCGAATCGATTACCTTTTCCCCGGCTCGCCTGAGCAACCTGAACCTGCAGGCCGGCAATTACGCCATGCGGGCCATCTACCGCAACCGTTTCCCCGGCATCCTCAACGTACCGCCCGGCGCTACAGCCACGCCCATCTTCAACACGCAGGGTGTCTATGTCACCTCGGAGCTAAGCTCGAACACGGTGGAGTTTTCGATTGGCCTGGTCAGCCAGGCCCAGCCACTTGGCGGCTAACCGCCCCGACAAGCTGAAGAGGAAGCTTTGTGACTATGGAAACCTGCACGGCAATCGCCATTGCCTCGCCGAACATTGCCCTGATCAAGTACTGGGGCAATGCAGATGACCGGCTGCGCCTTCCCGCCTCGCCCTCAATCTCGTTCAATCTGGCCGGCTTGCAGACCCGCACCCGCGTCGACTGGGAAGATCGGCTGGCGGCTGATGAGGTAATCATCAACGGTGAAGAAGTTACCGGGGCTACCCGCGACCGCGTTGTCCACCATCTCAATCACATCCGCCGCCTGAGCGGGCATCAGGGATTCGCCCGCGTCGATTCCTCCAACAATTTTCCGACTGGCGCCGGGATCGCCTCCTCAGCGTCCGCCTTTGCCGCGCTTTCCCTTGCCGCTACAACCGCGCTGGGCCTGCATCTCAGCGAACGCGAGTTAAGCGCCCTGGCCCGTCTGGGGTCCGGTTCCGCCGCCAGATCAATCCCCGGCGGATTCGTGGCCTGGTACACCGGAGCTACCCACGAAGACTCCTACGCCGAAAGTTTCGCCCCGCCCGATCACTGGGACCTCGTCGATCTCATCGCTGTTGTCAGCCGCGCCCATAAGACCACAGGCTCAACTGCCGGCCATGCCATTGCCGCCACCAGCCCCCTGCAGAGCGCCCGGCTGGCTACCGCTCAAGAACGCTTTGAGCGCTGCCGGGCCGCCATTCTGGCCCGCGATTTTGCGGCGCTGGCTCCGGTAGTGGAGCTTGACAGCAATGTAATGCACAGCGTGATGATGACCGGCAACCCCTCTCTGATGTACTGGGAACCCGCTACCCTGGCGGTCATGCAACAGGTGCGGCGCTGGCGGGATTCCGAAGGACTGGATGTCTGCTTCACCATCGACGCTGGCCCCAACGTGCATTGTATCTGTACCGCCGCCTCGGCCAGCGTGATCGAGCCACGCCTGCGCCACTTGCCCGGTGTACTGCAGATCTATCGCGCTGTGCCAGGCGGGCCGGCGCGCCTTGAGACAGCATAAGGCGATGGGCTTAACGGATCGTTAGAAAGCACGTCCTGCTCACGCGGCATCTTGATAGGCATCCGGCCCGGGGTTATAATTCGGGTAGTGTGGCCACCGAAGCAGGATCCATAGTGTAAGTGCCAGGGGGCGTACAAGCGCCCCTTCGTTCGTCAGACCAGGCCCCAACTGCTGCAGGCCCCTGTAAAGGTAAACCATGAACGACTTCCTTTTGTCGCTAGCCTCGTTTGTGATCATGCTTGTCCCCACCATCCTGCTGCATGAAATCGGCCACTTCATCGCTGGCAAGCTTGTGGGGATTACCATCCTGGAATTCGGGATCGGCTTCCCACCACGGATCACCCGCCTGTTTCAGCACCGGGGCACTGAGTACACGCTGAACTGGTTGCCGCTGGGCGGCTTCGTGCGTCCACTGGGGGAGGATTTTGTGCGCCCCGTCGGCGACGCCCAGGCTTCCGGCGACTGGGCAGAAGCGCGGCGGCGCGGGGTAGAAAACCCCAAGAGCGTGTTCATGGCCAAGCCCTGGGAACGAATTGTGTTCCTGGCCGCGGGGGCGGGGATGAACTTTGTGACGGCGATGGTCGTCTTCATGATCATGGCCCTGATCGGGCTGCCGGTAGTTCGTGGGGCTACTGTGGCCATCCGCAGCGTGGCGCAGAATTCGCCGGCTGCAGCGGCGGGTTTGCAGGCAGGCGACGTCATCGTTCGAGTTGACGGCGACTACATCGATTCCAGCGCTGCATTGACCGAATACCTGGCCTTCCGCGAAGGTACGCAGGTCACCCTGACCGTGGAACGCGGTACAGAAACCTTCGAAGCAACCCTGCCCGTCGACTCGGTCACGCCTGCCGGGTCAGTAGAGAACGTGGTGATCCTGGCTGTAGTGAAGGACTCGCCGGCAGATCTGGCCGGTCTGCAACCGGGCGACATTGTACTGGAAGGCAATGGTCAGAAATTCACCTCCCTGACCAGCCTGCAACAATTCACTAACGCCCACAAGGGGCAGGAAATCGCCCTCCTCATTGAACGCAACGGCGAGCAATTCACCGTCCGCCTGACCCCGCGCGTCGACCCACCGGCCAACCAGGGTCCCATCGGTATCTCCATCGGCGCCCAGCAGTCTAACGCTGCGCTCGGTTTCACCCTGGCTGACTACGACGCCATCATCGACTTTGAGCCAGCCAGCCTGGGCGACGCCATCAACTATAGTCTGGCCCGCACCGGCGACACTGTGCGCATGATTGTCGAAGCGCCAATCGAGATCATCCGTGGCAACCTGGATCCGAACCAGGCTCGCCCCATCAGCATCGTCGGCATCAGCCAGATCGGCGGGCAGCGACTCGAAGAAAGCTTTGAGTACCAGAACGTCCTGCCCATCCTGGATTTCGCCGCCGTGATCAGCCTGGCCCTCGGCCTCACCAATCTGCTGCCCATTCCCAGCCTGGATGGTGGCCGCATCCTGTTTGTGGTGATCGAATTGCTGCGTGGCAAGCCGATTCCCCCGGAGCGCGAAGGCATGGTGCACATGATCGGCCTTCTGCTCCTGCTGGGAGCCATGGGCATCTTCATCGTCAACGACATCGTCAACCCGGTCATACAGCATCTACCGTAACCTGCCATACGAGGAGCTATGGTCAAGCCAAGAGACTTCCAAGACATCATGCCCATCCTGCTCGACGAAAGCCGGCCCTTTGACGCCGCCACCGTCTATGGCCTTTCCGGGCTGGACCGGCAGCAACTGAACCGCCTGGCCAGGGACTGGCCGTCAATCCCGGTTGAGCGGCGGCGGTCGCTGCTGCAGCACCTGAACGAAGTCAGTGAAAGCAACTTTGAGCTGGATTTTCAGGGCATCAACCACCTGGCGCTCAACGATCCTGATAGCGAAGTGCGTCAGTACGCCATTGAGGGCCTGTGGGAGGATGAGACGGTCGAATACCTGCGCAAGCTGGTGGACATTGCCCAGCACGACGTCAGCCAGGATGTTCGCTGCGCCGCCATCACCGAACTGGGCCGTTTTATCCTGCTGGGCGAGTACGAGGAAATCAGCCGCGCCGACGCGCGCCTGTCCCAGGATACCGTGCTGCGCATCCTGCATTCCGATGAGGATGATGAACTGCGCCGCCACGCGCTGGAAGCGATTGCCAACTGCAGCCGCGAAGGCGTGGACGAGATGATCCGCGAGTTCTACAACGCTGATGAGTTGCCGCTGCGCATGAGCGCCGTCTTTGCCATGGGGCGCACCTGTGACGAGGACTGGGCGCCTCAGATCATCCGGGAGTTGAACAGCTCAACACCGGAAATGCAGTACGAGGCCGCCCGCGCTGCCGGGCATATCGGCCTCGAAGAGGCTGTGCCTGACCTGATCCGCCTGATCGAAAGCACAGACGATACCGAAATCCTGGAGGTAGCCATCTGGGCGCTGGGTGAAATCGGCGGGGAAGAAGCCCGCCGGACACTTCACGCCATCATTGCCCGCGCAGAAGCTGACGACGATGAGGAAATCCTGGCCGCGGCTCAGGATGCCTACGATGCCGCCAACCTGCCCGGCGATTTCCTGCTGTTTGACTTCGAGCCATAGGTGGGCGCAGAGACCCTCTAATATGGTAGGCAACTCACGAGGACTTTCGCCGGTGATGTTCTCACCGGCGATCAACAACACAGACCTTGACACTGCTCAGGGCTATTGTATACTGAGGAATACTGTGGCGGACGGGTGAAAGAGCTACTCTGTGCAGGTCAATCGGCGCTAGAACCAGAGTTCTTGCGCTGTTTTGCCTTGCCGGAAAGCTTGAGTGTCCTCCTGTGACTGAATATCCCGCACCTGTGGCTAACGTTTACTGGCACCCGCTCACCTACCCATTTGAGTTGAGCGCAGAGGAGGGACGCCTTGGAGGCGAAAGACTTTCGCGCGCTGCGCATCAGCCTGGCTTCACCGGAACAGATCTTATCGTGGTCCTATGGCGAAGTAACCAAGCCGGAGACGATTAACTACCGCCGGTTGCGACCGGAAAAAGATGGTCTCTTCTGTGAAGCCATCTTCGGTCCGACCAAAGACTGGCAGTGCTACTGCGGCAAGTACAAGAACATTCGGTACAAGGGCATCATCTGCGACAAGTGCGGCGTGGAAGTCACCCGCTCCTCGGTGCGGCGCGAACGCATGGGCCACATTGTGCTGGCCGCCCCGGTGGCCCACGTCTGGTACACGCGCCGCGTGCCCAGCTATCTGGGCCTGCTCCTGGATATCAGCCGTCGCAACCTTGACCGCGTGCTGTACTTCGCCCAGTACGTGATCACCCATGTCGATGAAGAGGCGCGCCAGAAAGCGCTCAAGCGCATCGACGAGGAGCTGGCCCGTCAGGAGGCCGCGCTTGGCGGCAAGCTGGACGAGCAGATCGACGCCCTGCGTAGCGAGCGTGACGCTGACCTTGAGGCGTTGCAGCAGCAGATCGCCGAGATCAACGCCAGCTACAACGCCGAATTCACCCGCCTTTCGGATGAGATCATCCGCGAAGCGCAGGGCCTGCAGGATCGTATTGAGAACCAGATGGGGCAGACTGCCGCCAGCGACATTCGTTTCGAGGCGGCGGATACCGTCATTGTCCGCGCCGGCAGCGTGATCGGGCATGAGCATATTACCCGCATTCAGGCTGCCGTCAACGAGCGTCTCAACGAACTGCAGATCGACATCGAAGAGCGTCGCAAGGCCGAAATCGCCCTGGCTGAACAGAACATCAACGTTCGCAGCACCGATGCCGCCCGTGACATCGAAGAGCAGATGGCCGAAAAGGCGCAGACTCTCAATCAGATTCGCGCCGCCGCCCAGGAAAGCCGTTCGGAACTGCTCTCGCTGCAACCGTTGCAGTTCCTTGGCGAGCCAAAGTACCGCGAGTTGCGCGCCAAGTACGGCCAGGTCTTCAAGGCCGACATGGGTGCGGAAGCCTTCTACGAAATCCTCAAGAACATGGACCTCGACCGCCTCTCCAAAGAGCTGTGGGTCGAGGTGCGCACCACCCGCTCCAAGCAGCGCAAGAAGAAAGCAACCAAGCGCCTGCGCGTGGTGGAGAGCCTGCGCAAGAGCGGCAATCGTCCGGAATGGATGATCCTGAGCGTTCTGCCGGTCATTCCACCGGACCTGCGCCCGATGGTGCAGCTCGATGGTGGCCGCTTTGCCACCAGCGACCTGAACGATCTCTACCGCCGGGTGATCAACCGCAACAACCGTCTCAAGCGGTTGCTGGAGCTTGGCGCGCCTGACGTCATCGTCCGCAACGAGAAGCGCATGCTGCAGGAAGCTGTCGATAGCCTGATCGACAACAGCCAGCGTGGCAAGGCCCTCAGCCGACGCGGTCGGCGCGAACTCAAGAGCCTGAGCGACATGCTCAAGGGCAAGAAGGGGCGCTTCCGCCGTAACCTGCTGGGTAAGCGCGTGGACTACTCAGGCCGTTCCGTCATCGTGATCGGCCCCAAGCTCAAGCTGCACCAGTGCGGTCTGCCCAAGACCATGGCTCTGGAACTGTTCCGGCCCTTCGTAATCAGCAGACTGGTTCAGTACAACCATGCCACCAACGTCAAGGGCGCCAAGCGCATCATCGAACAGGAAAAGCCTGAAGTCTGGGAAACGCTTGAGGAAGTCATCAAAGAGCGCCCGGTGTTGCTCAACCGCGCCCCTACCCTGCACCGGCTGGGCATCCAGGCTTTTGAGCCGATCCTGGTCGAGGGCAAGGCCATCCAGATTCACCCGCTGGTGTGTGCCGCCTTCAATGCGGACTTTGATGGCGACCAGATGGCTGTACACGTACCACTGAGCGACAAGGCCGTCCAGGAAGCCCGCGAACTGATGCTGAGCACCAAGAACCTGCTCAAGCCAGCCGACGGTGCACCCATCGTTGGCCCGGCTAAGGACATGGTGCTGGGCAACTACTACCTGACCATGGACCCCAACGCGGACATCATCGCGCGCGCTGACCGCGCCGAGGAATTCCGCCACTGGAGCAGCCTGGTGGGCAAGCGCATTGGCGTCGCCAAAGACACTACCGGCGCCCGTGTCGCCGAGCAGCGTGACCTTGCTGCTCAGAATGATGTGATTCTGTTCGATACCCAGGTTGACGCCGAAGGCAGGCCAGTCTCTGGCAAGAGTGCCGTCGACCGCCTGATCGAGGCTACGCTCAGCGGCGCGGTAGACTGCATGCTCTTCAACGGCTACGACCTGCAGCAGATGTTGAAGAAGCATCCGGATTGGCCGCTGGTCATCGCCAACCTGGCGGATCGCCGCCTCGTCGTCGACATGGACGAGGTCGAATATCTCTACGGTCTGGGCTTGGTTGATCTCCATACGCCCATCCGGCTTGGCAACTATTACGACAATCGTCCGCCACAGCCGGAGCCAGAACTGACCACGGTAGGCCGGGCGATCTTCAACCGGATCCTGCCGGATGCGCTGCGCTTTGTGCAGCAGACGATGGACAAGAAGAACCTGCAGCAGCTCGTAGCCCGTAGCTACCAGTTGCTGGGCGCTGATCTGACCACCGACATAGTGGACGCCATCAAGAACACTGGCTTCCACTATGCCACCGTCTCCGGGACGACTATCGCTGTCTCCGACCTGACCGTTCCGGAGGAACGTGAAGAAATCCTGGCCAAGGCCAGTGAGATCGTCGACGAAGCGGAGCGCAGCTTCCGCCGTGGTCTGCTCACTGAGGAAGAGCGTTACCAGATCACCATCGACAGCTGGACCAAGGCCAAGAGCGACCTGAGCGAAGTCATCAAGAACCGCCTCGATCCATTCGGCCCGATTGCGATCATGGCGCTGTCCGGTTCCACCAAAGGCGGCTTCGGCCCGATCACCCAGCTGGCCGGTATGCGCGGTCTGATGGCCGACCCCTCCGGTCGCATCATTGACCTGCCCATCCGCAGCCACTTCCGCAAGGGTCTGGACGCCCTGGAGTACTTCATCTCCTCGCACGGCGCGCGCAAGGGTCTGGCGGATACCGCACTGCGTACCGCTGACGCTGGCTACCTGACCCGCCGCCTGGTTGACGTGGCCCAGGACGTCATCATCAATGCGGAAGACTGCGAAACCGAAGCAGGCATCTGGATCCGCGCCGATGATGACGTGGCCGGCCAGAAGATGCAGGAACGGCTCATCGGTCGTTTCGCCGCAGCCCCGGCCTTCAACCCCAAGACGGGCGAGGTGATCGTTGGCCGCAATGAGATGATCGATGAAGACCTGGCTGATGCGCTGGTGGATGCTGGCGTCCGCGAAGTATACGTCCGCAGCCCGATGACCTGCCAGTTGCTGCATGGCATCTGCGCCAAGTGCTATGGGCGTGACCTGGGCCGTGGTGAGGTCGTTCAGGTGGGCGCAGCGGTCGGTATCGTCGCCGCGCAGTCGATCGGCGAACCCGGCACCCAGCTCACCCTGCGTACCTTCCATACCGGCGGTACTGCCCAGGCTTCCGGCGACATCACCAGCGGTCTGCCGCGTGTGGAGGAACTCTTTGAGGCCCGCAAGAAGCCCAAGGGCGAAGCGGTCATGAGCGACATCGCTGGCATCGTGCGGCTGTCCAGGACGCCGGAAGGCGTGCGTATCGCTACGGTCATCGACAGCGAAGTCGTCAGCGAGCAGTACGACATCCCGGCAGGCTACGTCCTGCTGGTGGAAGATGAGCAGCAGGTCAAAGCCGGGCAGGAGCTGGCCCGCCAGGCGGATGGTGAAGACGTCATCACCGCCGGGATGGATGGCCAGGTGCACCTGGAAGATGGCCGGATCTATCTGCGCTACGAGCGCCGGGAAGAGCGGGAGTACGAAATCCCCTCCAGCGCCCGCCTGATGCCGGACATCTATGACGGTGCGCGGGTCACCGCCGGCCAGCAACTGACCGAAGGCGCCAAGAACCCGCACCGCATCCTGCGCATCCTTGGCGCTGAGGCAACCCAGCTCTACCTGCTAAGCGAGGTGCAGAAGGTCTACCGCAGCCAGGGCGTGCCCATCAACGACAAGCACTTTGAGGTCATCATCCGCAAGATGCTCTCCAAAGCGCAGATCACTCGCAGCGGCGATACTCACCTGCTGCCCGGCGAGCTGGTCGACAAGCTGCAACTGCTCAAGATCAACGAGGAAGTCCTGGCCAAGGGTGGTGAGCCTGCCGTCGGCGTGCCGGTGCTCCTGGGCGTCACCAAGGCTGCGCTCAGCACGGATAGCTTCCTCAGCGCAGCCAGCTTCCAGCACACCATCAAGGTGCTGGCTGGCGCCGCCATCGAGGGTAAGGAAGACCCGCTCTACGGCCTCAAAGAGAACGTGATCATCGGCAAGCTCATCCCGGCTGGCACCAGCTTCAACGCCTACCAGAACCGGGCCAGCGAAGCCGTGAAAACCACGCTGGAACATCGTACCTTCGTCAACGAGTATGACGAAGACGAAGACGAGGAAGAAGAGCTTTACGACGAGACCGAGAGCGATCTGAGCGACGTCAACACAATGTAAGCATCAGCGCACTGACGCGGAGGGCGGTTTAGTGATAGCGCCGCCCTCCGCGCTTTTTTTGCAAATTCATTAGAACGTTTGTTTTTCTTTATTTGACAGACGGCCTGCCATTTCATATCATAATCCGCAACAATTCCTGAGCGTTACCAGTAAGGAATGCCCGCATGGAAATCGGCGTTGTTCGACCGGTCAAAATCGACGAAGAGATGCGCCAGGCGTATCTTGATTACGCCATGAGTGTGATCGTGTCCCGCGCCCTGCCGGATGCCCGCGACGGCCTCAAGCCCGTTCACCGGCGCATCCTGTACGCGATGCACGACATGGGCCTGGGGCCAGAAAGCGCCCACAAGAAGAGCGCGCGCATCGTTGGCGAGGTACTGGGCAAGTATCACCCCCATGGCGACATGGCCGTCTACGAGGCCATGGTCCGCATGGCGCAGGACTTTTCCATGCGCTATCCCCTCATCGATGGCCAGGGTAACTTCGGCAGCATCGATGGCGATGGCGCCGCCGCCATGCGCTATACCGAAGCGCGGATGGCGCCGATGGGCCAGGACATGCTGGCGGACATCGCCAAGAACACCGTCGACTTTGCTCAGAACTTCGACGGCACCCTGGAGGAACCGCTGGTGCTGCCTGCCAGTGTGCCTAACCTGCTGGTCAACGGCACTTCCGGGATCGCCGTGGGCATGTCCACCAATATCCCGCCGCATAACCTGGGCGAAGTGTGCGACGCACTGGTCTTCATGCTGGAGAACTGGGAGAAGCTGGACGAAATCGGCGTCCCGGAACTGATGCGTTTCATCAAGGGGCCGGACTTTCCCACCGGCGGCATCGTCTACCGCGCCGAAGGCGCGACGCCGGACGAAGACTCGCTACAGGCTGCTTACGCCGTCGGGCGGGGCAAGATCATCGTGCGGGCCAAAGTCCACCTGGAAGACATGGGCCGAGGCCGGAGCCGGATCATCATCACCGAACTGCCCTACCAGGTCAACAAAGTCAGCCTTATTGAGCGTATCGCGGAACTGGCCCAGACCGGCAAGATCGAAGGGATGAGCGATCTGCGCGATGAATCTGACCGGCAGGGGCTGCGTGTGGTAGTCGAACTCAGCCGCACCGCTGACCCGGCGCAGGTGCTGGCTGAGTTGTTCAAGCTCACCCCGCTACAGACCACTTTTGGCATCATCATGCTGGCGCTGGTGGACGGTGAGCCGCGCACGCTCAGCCTCAAGCAGGCGCTGCGCGTCTATCTGGATCACCGGCTGTCGGTCGTGCGACGGCGCAGTCAGTACGATCTGGAGCGTGCCCGCGAGCGCGCGCATATCCTGGAAGGACTGCTCACCGCCCTGGATCACCTCGATCAGGCGATCGACATCATTCGCCGCTCGCGCACCGTCGAGACCGCCCGCCAGAACCTCCGCCAGGCATTCCATCTGACCGAGGTCCAGGCGCAGGCCATCCTGGATATGCAACTCCGCCGGTTAGCTGCCCTGGAACGCAAGAAGATTCAGGACGAATACAAGGAGAAGCTCCAGCTCATCAAGCACCTGGAGAAACTGCTGGCCAGCCCCAAACTCATGCGGGCGGCCATCGCAGAGGAACTGAAGGAAGTCAAAGCCCGCTACGGCGACCCCCGCCGGACGGTGATCATGGGCGGGTTGGCCAGCGATGTCTCCGCGGGCGACCTGCAGATTCCCAATGAGGATACCTGGGTCGCCCTGACTGCCGACGGTCTGATCAGCCGGACCTATTCCGATACCCCCCCGCGAATCACCGCGACCTCGCCCGTGGTGCCCCGTGTCCTGCTGGCCAGTAACACTGCCCACGTCCTGTACCTCTTTACCGAAAAAGGGGAAGCCGCCACCCTTCCCGTGCACCAGATCCCGCAGGCGGAAGACCCCGAGCAGGGCACGCCAGTAAACGCACTCTGCGCCCTGCCGGAAGAGGATCGCGGCAAGGTTACTGCCGCCCTCAGCCTGCCCACCTCCCTGACGGAGGGCTTCCTGTTTCTGGTGGCCGCTGATGGCAATGTCAAGCGTATCCGCATGGAAGACCTGCCCGGTCCCACCGCCAACGTGTTCAAGGTCATGAACGTGGGCGATTCGCGTCTGGGATGGGTTTTTCCGGTGCGGGAGGAAACCGAGGTGATTCTGATCACGGCGCAGGGTCAGGCCATTCGCTTCCCTGTCGACTCTGTGCGCCCGACCGGTCTGCCCGCCGGAGGGATGCGCGGTGTCAAGCTGCTCGGTCAGCGGGATCGTGTGGTTGGCGCTGGCATCGCCGACGAGCGCCAGTTTGTCTGGGTCATCACCGATACCGGCATCGCCAAGTATACGCCGGTGACCGAATACCCGACGCAGGGCCGGGCCGGAAGCGGTGTGATCACCATGAAGCTACCGGAGGATGCGCTGGAGGTGGCCGCTGGCGTGATCGGTCGCCGTGACGACAATCTGGTGGTAATCACCAGCAAGGACAAGACCAAATACATGCGGCTCAGCCTGGCGCCGAAGGGCGGGCGCAGCACCCGCGGCGACTTCGTGATCTCTCTCCGCGCCAAAGAAACGGTCAGGAGCGTGGTCGTCTACCAGCCGCGGCTGGAAACGCCTGCAACCAGGCCAGAAGCCACCTGAATCAGACCAGGGCCTCCAGTGCCGCGTCATAGCGCGGGGCCTGAACCGACCAGTCAAACTGGCTGACGTGTTCGCGCAGCGCCGCCGGCGCCGCGACGGGCCTCGCCACCAGCTCAGCCAGGCGCTGGCTCACCTGCCCTTCCAGATACAGGCACAGATCATGAAAGGCTGGCGGGATCAGCGCCGGATAGTTGAGCCGCTTCGGCAGCAGCGGCAGGCACCCGCAATAGATGGCTTCGCAGGTACTGGCCCCGAAGAAGTCATGGTACGCCGTGCTGACCTGAATGTCCGCCGCCCACAGCAGGCGAGCGTATTGGGCAAAGTCTTCCACATAGCCGTATTGCACGACCCGCTCGCCCAGCCGCCTGCGCGCCGCCTCAAATTCCTCCGGAACCTGGCGGATGTTCTCGCCGGTCAGCGCCACCTCAAATGCCAGCCCTGCTTCGGCCATCCGGATCAGCGCGTTCAGAAATGGTTGTGGATTCTTGTCATATTCCCAGCGGTGGTTCCAGAGGATCAACGGCGGCCCGCTTCGCCGGCTTGAAGGCCGGTAAGCGTCAAAGCGGCGCAGGTCAAGGCCCAGGGGCAATACCGCGGATTTCTGACGCAGCGAGTGAATCGAGTCCAGTTCGTTGAAATCCGGGTAGTGCTTCAGTTCCCGGGGGAGTCCCTCAAAGAAGCTCTCCAGATGATACTGGCTATTGAAGAACAGCGCGTCAGCAGCCAGCGCACTCAGATAGTTGATCAACCCCAGCTGAAAGTGCACCTCTTTGCGCTGGCCCGCTGCCATGGGATAGGTGATCTGGTTCTCGTGGAAGTACAGAGCACAGGGCACGTGGGCGGTTCTGGCCCGCGTCAGTCCCAGGAAAGCTGGCAGATTGAGCATATCGCTGGCCAGAATCACATCCGGCTGTAGATCAGAGGCCAGGAACATACGGGCCAGCGTAGCCGCCCCACCCTGCATCCGCCACTTCCAGTATTGCCCCGGCAGACTCAGCAGCGTGACCGTGTGGCGGCTGTGCGCCCGGTAACCCTCCATCCAGGCCGCATGGGAACCACCACCATACGGCTCGATAAGCAGGACGTGCACCGTTTAACCTCTGTCCAGCAACACAGAGCCACATCATCACGCCTCCCAACTACGAGACGAATGATGTGGCTATAGTCCTCAACGATAGCGCCGCCCCCTGGCGGAGAGCCTCTGCAGCCTGCAGCTCATGCGGCTCCCCGGCCACGATACCAGCGCGGTTAGCAGGCCGCCGGAGCCATCCGCTGCACCTCCTCGGCCAGCGCAACTGTCTCCGGGCTGGGCGTCACCCCCAACGAGGTCTTCAGTTCGGTCACCAGACGGTGATAGACTCCCAGCGCGCGGTCAGGTTGCCCGGCCTGTCCATACAACCGCATCTGCTGGCGGGCCAGGTCCTCGCGCTGTGGCGATACGCCAAAGGCGCGGCTATACAGCCCCAGCGCCTCGTCGATCTCCCCCCGGTCCTCCAGCAACCGGGCCAGCCCGGCCAGGGCGTCCACATAGGTACTCCGCAGCTCCTCTCGCCGCCGCACCGCCCAGGGCTGAACGAAATCGGTCAGGAAATCGCGCTCATGCAACCGGATAGCACGCCGGAGCAGTTCCTCCGCTTCGTCCGGCTCGGCAATCGCACTCTCCTGCACGGCTTCTACAAATGACACCACATCGTAATGCAGGTCGATGTTTGGCGCTAGGCGGTAAAAGCCCGATGAATAGACCGTCAGGTCAACCTGCAGAATCTCGCTGATCTTGCGCTTGGTGACGTGGAAAACGTTGGTCGCCTCGCGGGTGGAAAGCTCCGGCCAGAACGTCGAGAAGATATCATCACGGGTGGCCAGACCGCGATCCACAAAGTAGAAGAACAATGCCCGCGGCAGCGCGCCATCCCACTGGGCGATATGGCGGCCATTGACCAGCACCTGCCCGGAACCGAGGGCGTGCACTTCCAGAAGCACGCGATTCGGGTCGCGGTTCAGGTAGTCCAGCAGCATATCCTGCGGCGAGACCGGCACCAGCGCTGCCCGCTGCGGCGAATCCAGGCTGGCAATCAGGGCGTTTGGCCACGCGCGACCGTCCAGCACAAATACGACCTCGTCCGGCAGCGCAGAAGCCAGCCGCGCCACCAGCAGGTGCACGTCATCAGCGGCGTAATCATACGCGCTCAGGATGATCAACAACCGCTGCAGCGGACGGATCGCATCCCCGAGCGCCCGCGCGGCCATCTCCACATCTGTCAGCGGCGAGAGCGCGACACCATACACCCGCTCAAGTTCACGAGCCAGGCTCCCCCAGAGCTTCAGCGCCGTAGTCCCCGGTTCAGACAGGGTCAGATGCAGCGCTTTAGCCTGGCTCCCGGCAAGCAGAACATCGATGAACGGATTGTGATACCGGAACTGAGGATGCAAGATCAACACATTGCAGCGCGCCAGCGTCTGTGGAAGGGTCATCTGCGCTGCCTGGACCAACCTGAGGTAAGACATCGTCCTATTCCTATACCCCCATAGACGAGCACATTGCTCGCCACAGCAGAAGCCTGAACCAGCACACCATTCCTGTGCACAGTATAACAGAATAGTATAATTTGGCCAAATACCGTATTGTGAAATGTAGTAGTTTTGATAAGTTGAGGTCAGTGCTACACTTACTCGGACAGACCCTGTCTAAGATGCCAGTACCGCAGCCAGCATCAGCACCGCACGATTGACCGGCCCGCGTTGAATAAGCTGTACAGCGCCCTGCTCATCCACCAGTATAGATACCGGAATGTAGTGCAGATCGTACAGCCCCGGCAACATACCGCCAGAGTCAATCACTACCAGAATATCTTCCGGATACCCTGCCAGGAAGTCTTCGTAGGAACCCGCTTCGTCCCAGACATTGGCAAAGACCACCCGAAAAGGCGAGGTCGAGTCGGCATCAGCCGTCACCAGCAGCGGGAATTCTACCTTGCATGGCTCACACCAGGACGCCCAGAAGTTGAGTAGCAGCGGCTCCCCGACCAGGTCCAGCTCGAATGGTTGCCCATTCCGCGTCATCAACCCGAAAGCTGGCAGCTTCTCGCCTATCGTCACCGCCAGATCGAGGGACGCATCCACGCCGAGTCTGCCGCCTGCCCAGAACGTCGTCGCGCCTCCTGCTAGGTTGGCCTGCGTGACCTCGGCGATTAACGCGTGTAACTCCTGGCCGGCGGCCTGCGTCGCCAGTGGCGTGGGCAACGGGCGGAACGGCGGCTGCGCCGTCGTCACCGGCTGAGCCAGTAGCCTCGCTTCACCACTCGACAACAGACTCAGGGGAAAGAGCATCACCGCGGCCATCAGCAACCAGAACGCCGGGTGAATGCGTATGCTCGCCTGCCCCACAGACCTCTTCTCCGGAAAGCACCTCATACAGCCGTGCGGCGATGCGCTTTGACCACATTTGGCAGGCGCTCAATCTTGGTCAGCACCCGTGTCAACTGATCAACATCCGCGATCTCCATGGTGACCAGGAAGGTGGCGATGTTCTGTTTGGTTGTGATGCTGACGTTAGACATATTGATCTTTTCGTCGGCGATCACAGCCCCGATATCGCGCATCAGGCCCTCCCGGTCGAAGGCCACGATCATCACCGGTACCGGGTAGGCGCGAGCGCGTTGCTCCGTGCGACGCCAGTTCACAGTGATCAGTCGGTCAGGTTCCGTGGTATTGAGCACATTCTTACAGTCGCTGCGGTGAACCGTGATCCCCCGCCCGCGCGTGATATACCCGATGATCATATCGCCCGGTGTCGGATTACAGCAGCGCGCCAGGTTGATCAGCAGGCCGCCACCACTCCCCTCGATCTCTACCCCATCGGAGGCATCCAGCGGGACTTCCTGATCGGGGCGTTCCAGCGCCTTGAGCTGCTCATGCGCGCGAATGCGCTCATTGATCTGCTCGCCGGTGATATCGCCGTAGCCAATCGCGGAAAGCAAATCTTCCGCCTGCTGGAAGCCAAAGAGGGCGGCTACCTCCTCATAGCTCATGTCCGTCCGGCCAAGCAGCCGCAACTCGCGCTCCAGCGTTTCCCGCCCAATACGGCGTTCGGCCTCCAGAATACGCGATGCGATCTGGCCACTGTTGATGTCCCCATGGCCAATCGCCGCCAGCAGATCATCGGGCCGCATCTTGAACAGCGCGGCAACATCATCATAGGACATATCCGCCCGGCCCAGCCGCTTAAGCTCACGATCCAGCGCGACGCGGCCTGCGGCAATGTTGTTGTCGCGATTCTGCTTGCGGAACCACTGGCGGATCTTGGATCGGGCGCGGGTAGTGGCGGTATAGCCCATGTGCGGGCTGAGCCAGTCCAGGCTGGGGCCGCCACGCTTGGCCGTCAGAATCTCCACCCGGTCGCCTGTCCGCAGCTTATAGTCCAGCCCAACCAGCGCACCATTGACTTTAGCGCCCCGGCAACGGTTGCCAATCTCGGTATGGATGTAATAGGCGAAATCCACCGGCGTCGCCCCGGCGGGCAGATCGACGATATCGCCCTTGGGCGTGAAGGCATAGACGCGATCCTGGAATACCTCCGACTTGAGGGTATTCATGAATTCGGTCGCGTCCTTGATCTCCTCATCCTCATCCTTGAAGGCCATCAGGTAGCGCAGGTAGTTGATGTGCCGTTCAAAGGCTTCGCTTTCTCGCTTGCTGCCTTCCTTGTAGCGCCAGTGAGCGGCGATCCCGTATTCGGCGTTGCGGTGCATTTCCCAGGTGCGGATCTGCACTTCCAGCGATCGGCCCTGTTCGTCATGCACCGTGGTGTGCAGGCTCTGGTAGAAGTTGTCTTTGGGCGCGGCAATATAATCGTCAAACTGACCGGCGATCGGGCGCCAGATCGAATGCACCAGCCCCAGCACCTGGTAACAGGTCGGGATATCATCCACCAGCACGCGCACCGCCCGGATGTCATAGACCTGCTCGTAGGAGACATCTTTGCGCTGCATCTTGCGATAGATGCTGTAGATGTGCTTGGGCCGCCCCGTAACCTTGGCCTTGATGTTGGCTTCTTCCAGCTTGCGGGAGAGATGTTCAATGATCCGCTGCAGGTCTTTATCCCGGTCAGCCCGCCGTTCATCGAGCCGGGTAGCGATCTCACGGTAGGCCTTGGGATTCAGGTAGCGGAAGGCCAGGTCTTCCAGTTCCCACTTCATGCGCCAGATGCCCAGCCGGTTGGCCAGCGGGGCAAAGATATCCATCGTTTCCTGGGCCACCTCTTTTTGTCGCTCTGGATCGAGGTATCCCAGGGTGCGCATGTTGTGGAGCCGATCGGCTAGCTTGATGAGCACGATGCGCACATCGTCATTCATTGCCAGCATCGTCTTGCGCAGGAATTCCGCTTCGCGGTCACGGTCCTTGCCGGAAACCTGCGTCGGGAGGTTCTCCATCTTGGTCACGCCGTCGACCAGGCGCGCTACATCCGCCCCGAATTCACGCTCAATGTCTTCCAGCGTTAGGCCAGTGTCTTCAACCGTGTCGTGCAGGAGCGCCGCAGCGATGGTTGTGCCATCCAGATTCAGTTCCGCCAGAATCTGGGCCACCGCCACACAGTGAACAAAATACGGCTCTCCTGAACGCCGAACCTGGCCTTCATGCGCTTTCTCAGCACGCCGATAGGCGCGCTCAATGAGCGCCACTTCCGCAGGCGTCAGATTGGACAGGCTGCTCAGCAATTGTTGGAGGTCCATAGAGCCATTACTTGGCACAGCATCCACCTATGGCAGCGACGGATGATCCTTTGAGCTAGAGTATAATGCGCAGACATAGGGCACACAAGAGAATGGCGGAATCATAGCTGACCTGTTACGGGTCGAAACAGCCGTTGGTGGTGGTGTTCCCGTCGACGATCTCGAACATACAGCGAGCATCTGCAGCGGCACTCGTGCTATAATCGCGCCCACGATACCCTTGTACCCATCTGCATGCTCTCGAAGGATGTACCGATGACACGTAGCTCTCGCGCCAAACGCTCTGCCACCGCGACTACCGGTCACTGGCTGCGCATCGCCGGGATCATTGTGGCGTTTCTGGGTCTGCTCGTCGCCGCCTATATGAGCTGGTCAGAGATCTCCGGCATCCCGACTTCCTGCCCCGGCGGTACTGAAGGCGCAGTCGGCCAGCCGGGTGCGCCCGCCATTGACTGTGGCTTCGTCCAGAACAGCGCCTACGCCAGGATAGTCGGCATCCCTGTAGCACTCCTGGGCTTTGTCGGCTACCTGGCTATCCTGCTGCTGTGGATCTTTCAGGATCGGGCAGCATTTCTCCGCGAGTATAGCCACGCCCTGATCTTCGGGCTGGCGCTCTTTGGCTTTCTATTCTCGCTGTACCTGACCTACGCCGAACTCTTCCTTATCTACGCCATCTGCACCTGGTGCGTGGCTTCGGCCATCCTTATGACGCTGGTGTTTGTCATTGCCACCATTCGCCTGGTGCTGTTCATGCGCAACCCTGCCATTTAGTGAACAGCGCACACCGGTCAATCAAAAAGGCGACGCCTCGGAGCGTCGCCTATTGTTATCCCGGGGTTCGACTAAGGCGGGCAGCGCTTGCCGAACCTGCCTTTGCCTAGCGCTTACGCTGCTGCAACGTCCGCGCCAGAATATCTTCCTGCTGCTTGCTAACCGCGGCACCCTTCTTGCGCTTCTTGCTGCGCTGGCGGGCTAGCTCGCTCTCCAGGTCAGTGCCCTGCATCGCCCGACGCAGCGCCAGCTCCATCGCCGTTGGGATGTGCTCGTCTTCCGCCTCGGCCTCCTCAACCACCGTAGCGGTCGGCGTCTCCAGCGCCTTGATGCTCAGGTCGATCTGACGCTTCTGGGGATCAACCTTCAGGACCTTAACGGTGACCTCGTCGCCCACCTTGACGACATCTTCAGGGTTCCTGACGTAATCCGACGACAGCTCAGAGACATGGATACGACCAAGACGTTCCGCGCCGATGTTCACGAAAGCGCCGAACCGTTCCACACGTTCGACCTTGCCGGTGAGCACTGCGCCGGGTTGGATCTCATCCCAGCTCAGGCTGGCTGGCGGGAGCATCGTCAGGCTAAAGCGTCCCTTTTCGCGGTCAACGTTCATCACCCAGACGTTGACTTCCTGGCCCTCTTTCACCACGTCAGTGACGTTACGCACACGCTCGGAGCTGAGCTGCGAAATATGGAGGAGACCATCCTGGCCCACACCCACATCAACAAACGCCCCAAACAGTTCAACCTTCTTGACAACGCCAGTCAGTGCCATCTTGGGCTTCAGATCGTTGATGGATGTCGGCTTGTCCCCGTTATTCACAGCCATTGCGGAAAACTCCTTGCGTTTCAGTTATTCTCTTGTGCGCGCTGCCCGATAGACGAGCGTGTATTATACTCACCAGCAGGGCCTGCAGCAATGCTTTTTTTTCAGTTGACCGCACAGTTAAAGGTCACTAGCCAGCTTCCTGTGCTGCCAGCTCTGCGTCAATGATTTGCTGGAAGACCGCCAGCGGCTGCGCGCCGATCACGGCACGGCCGTTGATGAAGAACGCCGGCGTCCCGCGTACGCCCAGCGCCATACCATCGGCAAAATCCTTCTGCACCTCATCAGCGTACACTTCGTCAGCCAGGCATGTCGCCAGCGCTTCGGTATCCACGCCCAGGTCTGCCGCCAGCGAAACCAGCGCATCATCGCTGGTCAGCGACTGCTGGCTGGCAAACAGGACATCATGGTACGCCCAGAACAGGTCTTCACCCTGATCATGCACACACTCGGCGGCCAGGGCTGCCCGCTCCCCACCAACGACCGGGAAGTCGCGGTATACAAAGCGGATCAGGCCCTCGTACTTCTCCATCAACGGCCCGTACGTCTGGGCGTGGAACCGCCCGCAGAACCCGCAGCGGAAGTCGGAGAACTCCACAATCGTGATCGGCGCATCCTCCGGGCCAAACGCCGGATCATCATCGACGCTGACTTCCAGAACCGTCGGCGTAGCTGTTGGCGCAGCCTCCGCCCGGAGGTCAAGCCCGGCGAACGACTCGGCAACTGCTGTGCGCACTGTCTCACGCAGCCCGACCTGCTCTTGAACCGCCGCCCCCAGCGCCAGCCAGGCGGCCCCATATCCCAGCACAAAGAAGAGCACGGCGGTGATCAACACGATCACCACTCGCGACGCCCCGCGATCCTGATCCTGCACCCTCAATGCCTGATGTTCCTGTTCCATCATGACGTCTGGGCTCCTTTGCAGCAATGAACAATCAGCAGATAGGCCACCCAAAACTGGCAGCAACTACAGCTGGAGCTTACTGAGGCGGGGGCGTGAGTGTCACGCGCGGCGTCACTACGGGCGTCGCCTGGCTGTAGGCGCTATAGGACTGGTAACCAGCCCACCCCTGCAGCTCTGTGGAATCCAGAATCAGCGACATTTCCTCAGGCGACATGTACAACACAGCAACGACCGTGGAATTAGCCAGCAACGACGATTGCGCATCGCCTACCAGCACAGAGACGACCATCGGTACTTCCGGGTAAATCAACTGAACTACCGATTCTGCGTCGGTGAACTGGAAGGTAGTCACATAGGTTGGTTCGCCGTGGGCGCTGATGACGCTGTCGACAATCGTTCGTGGCGATAGCGCCAGGAAGACATAGCTCACCGGGTCATTCTCGCTGTCAGCCAGCAAACGGCAGCAATACTGGTTGCTGCCAGCTTTTTGCCACAGCGCCTGCACCACACCCTGTTCCTCAGTATTGATCTCCGGATCGCTCAGGCTATCATCAGCCCGGATGATCTCAATCGCTTCCGCCCAGCTGGTCTCGCCCGGCGTGATGTTCCGCCAGCAGGGTGCGGCGCACGGCTCCCCTGTAACCACACTGGTATCATCCAGGAATAACTCCGAGCGGAGTGTCGGCTGCGGCAGGCAACCTGCGCCCAGCACCAGCAACCCCAACAGCAAAAGTGGCAGTAGTCTCGTCCCGTGCATGCCCGTTCCTTTTGGTCCTTCCCCACACCTCTGCGCGGAAGCAAACGGGGCAGGATTTTGAGCCTGCCCCGCTCAATCATCCCCCTGCAGGGCCTAATTGAGCCGGACAACGGACAGATTATACGTCCCGCTTGTCCCGCCGTAAAGCACCCCGTAGTGAGTCGCTACGATGACATACGTCCCATCCGCCGGCAGCGTGAAATTGTCGATGAGCGAATTCATCGTCTCATTCAGCACCGCGTCATCGTTGCTGGCCAGCTGAGCGCCTTCCGGAGCCAGCAGGAACAGCGTGGGATCAAGCGTCCCGGCGGTAGCGTCCATACCGATCCGCACCTGGTCGCCCGCTTCACCCTCAAAGGTATACAACACGAATTTGTTGGTCTGGTTGATCGTACCGGAGACCGTATCGCCATAGCTGATCGGGATGGCGCTGCCCAGCGCACTGCCCACATCGATCATCGAGCTATCCCCGATGAATCCCCCTGCTCCGGCGGTGGCGAAGCCGTTCACATCCACCGTGAAGGTGGTCAGGTACACCTGTCCCTGAACCGGCTGGGCGTTAGAGGCGATGATCACACGATCGTTCACACGCACAGTCAGGTTGAACGTCACCGGCGACGTATCGTTACAGCTGTTCTGATACCAGACCTCAACCTCGTAGGTGCCCGGCGGCAGACGATCCGTAGGCCAGTAGATGTACGACACCGGGCTGGTGGTCGGGTTAGCGCAGTTGACATTACCATCCTCCGCCAGCACGCCGCCGCTGGCGCTGCGCGGCAGGTCGTCATAGACTGCTGCACCGGAAGGATCGCGCACCAGCAGCTGCAGGTCGGCCCGTGTATTCCACAGCAACGACACCTCGATGCTGCCAGCGGGCAGATCAAGCGCCGCCAGCGCCGGCGGGATTTCGAACTCGCTACCGCTCAACGTCAGCGTATAGGCGCCCCGGGTGCCCCCATATTCGCGGCCATAGCGTGTTGCCACGATGGTATAGACGCCGTCGCTCACCAGCGTCTGATTGGCGATCTCGGCGTTAGTCGTATCCGCGTTCAACGCATCATCATTGAAGGCCACCGTATTGCCGTTGGGGTCCAGCAGGAATAGCAGGGCATCCAGGTTCCCGGCGGTGGCGTCCATGCGCACCGTCACAATATCGCCGGTCTTGCCCGTGAAACTGTAGGCGGCGTAGACGTTATCCGAGTCGATGATGCCGCTGACGCTCTCATCCGCGCTAATCGGTGTCTGGCCGGTCAGATAAGCGGACGCATTGGTCAGCACGGTGCCGGGATTGATGCCGCTCAGCCCCTGTTCGGCCTGGCCGGAAGCGGTCAGGACAAAGCTGGAGAGGAACTCCTGTCCCGGCAGCAATGTACCACTGACCGGTTCCAGGGTTGCACCGTCAACGGTCACGTTCACCGTGATATTCGCCGGCGCGTTACCCTCACAGCCCTGGATGTAGTAGACGATAATCTCGTAGCTACCGGTCGGCACCGCGCCGGGCGCCCAATCGATCCGTTCGGTTGGGCCATCTCCGATTGGCGCCACACACCCGGCGTTGACGTTCTGGTTGAAAACAGCATTCTCTACCGTCGGGTTATCCCAGTAAATGCTGTTGCCGTAGGGATCACGGACTTCCAGGTCCAGGTCAGCCGTACTATTCCAGGTCACCGAAATCTGCATACCTGTGCTCAGCGTGATCAGGGTCGGTTCGGCCAGCGCAGGCTCAGCCGTCGCCGCCTCCTCGCTTTCAGCAGCCAGCGTCAGCGAGAATTCGCCCGCTGCCTCGCCCGCAGCGCCGGACATCCGCAGCACAGTGACGTAGTAGCGCCCGCTTGCGGCCAGCGAAACACCGGCGATCTCCGCTGATCCAGCGGTCTCAGGATCGCTGTCCTGCGCCAGGGGATTCCCGGCGGCGTCAGTCAGTAGCAATGCCAGGTCCAGCCCTTCCACCGCTGTCGAGGCGGACAGCGTGACTGTCTGCCCGGCCACGCCATCAAACCAATAGGTCTGAGCAAACGATTCTCCGCTCAGTGTCCCGGTCACAGGAACGCCAGCGGTAAGCTGCCGCGTCCCCTCCTGGGCCAGTGACACCCCGGAGATCGACAGCACCATGCCAACCATAACCACCACAGCCGCCAGCAAGCGGATCGGTTGTCTCAACTGAGTCATCAAGAACCAGCCTCCTTAAACAGACATTCGCTCGAAACTCAGCGATCTTCCACCTCATTACAGCAGACGATCCCCGACCAGAGTGTAACCCGCGAAGTCCCGTCACGCCATGGCTGCGCGGGGCAACCGCCTGACAATATCCTGACGAATTCCCGCTTTCAGGAGCCTGCCCCATCGGACGCGGGCTGTGGCGTAACTTGCTCTGGCGGCGCCAGTTCTACAAAAGTCGTGGTGCCTTCGTAGACCTCCACGAGGCGGGCTACCCGCGTGCCATCGATACGGGCGACAACCTGATATTGACCTTCCGGAATATCGCCGGCCACAAAGTTTTCGTTCCAGGCGTCATCAGCCACCACATCCGGCAGACCATCCTTGTTGATGTCCACGCGCACATACGATGACGCTGTCTGCACCACCCGCCCGGTACGGCGGTCGATGATCGAGATATCCTGATCATCCAGCAGTTCCCCATCCGGCCCGACGATCCGCCCGGCGATCACACCATGACCAACGTAGGGGACCATCCACAGCAGCGGATTGCGTACGGCATACCAGCTATTCCGCCCAACCCGCACCTCAAAGTGCACATGCGAACCGGTCACAACGCCCGTATCCCCGACCAGGCCAATGATGTCACCCGTCTGCACCCGCTGCCCGCGCGTGACCAGAATGGCCGAAAGATGGGCGTACAGCGTGTAGATCGGCTGTCCCCGGTAGCCAAAGTCGTGCTCGATCAGCACGGTATTGCCATAGGAATAGGTCGTCTCGGCGATGCTGCCGTCCGGCAATTCCACCCGGAAGCCATCTGCCGCCCAGATAACTGTGCCCGGTCCGGCAGCGCGCACGCTTTCCCCGATCGGGTTTGGCATATCCACACCGTGATGCACGCGCCAGGCGTCTTCAGGGCCATCCGAACCATACGAGTAGTAGAAGAGACCATAGTTGACGGCGCTTGAATCGACCGGCCTAGCCAGCCAGTAGTGATCCCGCGGATCGCGGGAGATCGGCAGCGGCAATGGAGGCGGCTGCCAGCGTCTTTCGCCGCCGGCAACATTCACCACCTCTACCGCACTGCTTGTCGCCAGCGGGATTGGCGTAGGCCCGATATAGGTCGGACTGGGCGGAGGGGGCAGTGGTGTATTCGTCGGTACCACTGTGCCGAAGAGCTGCGTCGGCTCCAGCGCGAAAACCAGCCCCGGATCAGTAGGCTCCAGCGTCGGCGGCGCATAGGAAGCCGTCGGCAAAGCCGCCTGTGGCAATGCTGTTGCGCCGGCCACAAATTGCTGCTGGAGCACCTCCTGCCAGGAGGGCTGGGAGGCTGTCGGCGTGCCGTTCGCTATGGGGATCGCCACCTCATAGGAAGGCGGCGCCTCCCGCAGCGCTAGATACACCACCCCACCGACCAGCGCCAGCAGCAGGAGCGCGCCCTGGATGTTGCTGGATTGGCGTGTCTTCAGCGGCATCGTTTCTATCCAGACTCCCCCGCCCCTTGATCAGGCGGCACAGGTGTCGGCGTACGGGTCGGAGCCGGGGTAGGCGTTGGCGGGGCCAGGGTGCGTGTCGGCAAAGCCGTAGGAACCGTCAGGAAGGCACTGAGTTCGTCGCTGCCGTAGATTTCCAGCATCGCCTCTTCCCAGCTAAGCCCGTCAGTCTTGACGGCTTCCCAGTACAGCACACCACCGAAGTTGTAGCGCCAGCTGCGATCCGCTGGCAGTGGATACCACCCGTAATCGGCGAATAACTGGGTCAGGTCGACATAGTAGCCCGCCGGAATCGCGCCGCGGTAACGCCCACCTTCTTCATAAGCCTTGACATCCCCACCAGAACGCGCCGCGAAATCCCACGGCAGTTCGCGCAGGGGTTCTCCCAGTTGCCCATCCTGTACCGCCGCACGGGCAAAGACGCGCCAGTAGGTGTAGACCCCTACATCCTCGCGGACGATCTCCAGCGGCGGTGGGAAGCCATAGATCAGGTTGCGGTTCAGGGCAAAGGCGCGCCCGGTCAGGTGCCAGTTCAGGCGTTCCTGCCCCGGCTCTGGCAACCGATCCAGCGGCCAGAAGGCATCCTCCAGGTTTCCCAGGTAGTCCACACCGGTCTTTTCCAGCACGGCCTCCCGCAGCGCTGCAAACGAATCATTGACCCGGTCGCTGAGGTAGGGGTTTGGCGCCTGCACGTCGCCCAGCAACACCAGCCGATAGTAAGGCGGCTCAGCCTGCGCATAGGTGATTTGCTCAGTATACGGCGGCTGGGAGGTCGGCAGTGGGCCGGGCGGTGCTATCTGCGGACGCCAGCTTGTCCAGGCCGGGCTGCCGCCTCGACCGGGTAGGGCCACCGCCTGCGTGACCATACCCACCGATCGATACATCCCGGCCACGATTAGCGTCCGGCTGCCCTGATCGATCGCGTAGACCAGACTGCCGCCATCCGGCGCCCAGGCGGGCATGCGTCCCCGGTCGATGAGTTCCGGCTCCTGCCCCGCCGCCCGGTTCGCAGGCAACACATAGACCGCTTCCAGGCCATCTACGCGGGCGCTGTACGCCACACTCAGACCATCCGGCGACCAGGTCGGGTAGTCTTCCTGCAGGTCGGGTGTCGCCGTCAGGTTACGGGCCAGGTCCTCGGAAGGATCATCGAGCGACAGGATGTAGATGTCCTTGTTGCCCTCCCGCCAGGAGACGTAGGCGATCTCCCGCCCGCCAGGTGACCAGGCTGGCGAGAAATCCGGGGACGGATTGTAGGTCAGCCGGATTGGCCCCTGCGTCCCGTCCACGCGGATGATGTAGATGTCGAGATTGTCCTCGTTGTAGGCTTCATACACCAGCCACTGCCCATCCGGACTCCAGGCCGGGGAGCCTTCGAAACCCAGCGTATAGGTCAGGCGGGTAACAGCTCCCGTCTGTACATCCTGGACATAGAGCTCCCAGTTGCCATCACGATGGGAGGCAAAAGCCAGATAGCGACCGTTCGGACTCCAGGCCGGATCGCGATCATCATCCGGATGATCGGTAAGGCGTACCGGATTCTCAAAGCCGATCACCGTCATCCAGATGTCATCCTGCCCGCCGTCACGCACTGTGTAGGCCAGGCTACCACCGATCCGCAGAGCTTCCGGGCGGGGCGTCACCGTGGGCACCGCCGTGGCAAACGGCGTGAACGCCGGCACCGGGCTGGCTTCGCCTACCATCGGCGCAATGATCACGGGTGCGATAACCGGAGCTTCGTCTCGCGGTGATGTCGCCCAGATCAGCAATCCCACCACCGCCGCCAGAGCGACGACCAGCAGAGCGCTCAGAGTCCGGTTGCGGGCCTTCAGTGGGTCTTCAACCAGCACCACCGTCTCGCTGAGATCTTCCGCCCGTCGCAACATGCTATCCAACCGCCGCGCCTCGGCGCCTTCAGCGCGGCGCCCCGGCAGGGCGGATGGCCAGCTACCCGCTTCGCCGCCGGTTACCCGCAGCAGAATCTGCCACAACGCCAGCAGAACCGCCGCGATAAGCTTCAGTACGGTCAGGATCGCCTGAGCGATAAAAGCTACGACTGCCAGAATCGCCATCACTAGCGCGGCCAGGCTGCTGCCCAGCAACCACGCATAGCCGACAATGGCCTCACTGAGCCAGATCAGCCCCTTCAGCAAGGCATTGCCGAGTTTGTCAGTCAGGCGGAAAGCCCGAACGATCATAGTCGTGATCTCACCGTTCAGCGCTGCCGGCCATCACCCGCCTCGCGCCAGCAGGCACGCCCAAATATGGCTAGCGACGGATTGTACTGGAAAGGGGAACGGCGGGCAACCTGACGCCTATACAGGACGCCAGTGAGCACAGAAGAGGGCAGCGTCTGCAGGACGCATTTGCTGCCCTCACAACACCCCGATGATCACACTGGGACTATCCTGATCTCCGAGCCTCCTGGCCTCCCGGTCTCCCCACGATACGCCGGGCAGGTCATTCGGGAGTCCCGGCTACCTCTTCCTGGTCTGCGTAGGCCATGGTGTACAGGTCGCGGTAGAGACCGCCCAACGCCAGCAATTCAGCGTGGGTGCCGCGCTCCACAATCCGCCCGTGATCAAGCACGATGATCTGGTCGGCGTTGATGATGGTGCTCAGGCGATGGGCGATCACAAACGCCGTCCGCCCCTTGAGAAGCCGGGCCAGCGCCGCCTGAATCACCCGTTCAGTTTGCGTGTCGACGCTGGATGTTGCCTCATCCAGGACCAGGATGCGCGGGTCAGCCAGCAGCGCGCGAGCGAAAGCGATCAATTGCCGCTGCCCGACCGAAAGCAGCGCCCCGCCCTCCTGAACTTCGGTCTGGTAGCCATGCTCCAGCGCCATGATGAAGTCATGCGCGCCAACCGCCTGCGCAGCGGCAATGACCTCTTCATCGGTCGCTTCCAGCCGCCCGTAGCGGATGTTATCCATCACCGTGCCGCTGAAGAGAAAAGTCTGCTGCAGGACAACTCCCATCTGCCGGCGCAGCGACTGCTGGGTCACCCGCCGGATATCATGCCCGTCGATTAACAGCCGGCCCTGATTGACCTCGTAGAACCGCAGCAGCAGGTTCACGATCGTGCTCTTGCCGGCGCCGGTATGTCCCACCAGGGCGACAGTCGTCCCGGCTGGCACGTCGAATGTCGCCTCGTGCAACACTTCGACCGTGTCATCATAGCTGAAGCTGACGCCTTCAAAGCGGACATGCCCCTGAATCGGCGGCAACTCATAAGCATCCGGCGCATCCCTGATCTCCACCGGTGTGTCCAGCAGGGTAAAGATCTTGTGTCCGGCGGCCATCGTCGCCTGAAAGGTGTTGTACCGCTGGGCCAGCATCCGGATGGGGAAAAAGAACTGCTCGATATAGAGCACGAAAGTGACCAGCGTCCCGGCAGTAAGAGCGTTCTCCAGCACCAGCCCACCACCCAGCCAGATCAGCACGCCCACAGCCACCCCGGCGATCATCTCAATCGTCGGGAAGAACAGCCCCGCAATCACCGCCGTAGCGACCCCGGCGTTCAAATTCTCGCGGTTGATCTGCTGGCGGAAGCGACGGCTGTTGTAGCCCTCGCGAGCAAAGGCCTGGATAACCCGCACCCCGTTGAAGCTCTCAGCCAGCTCAGCGTTGACGTCAGCCACAGCCGTGCGCTGCCGGATGTACGCTTTGCGGGCATAGACTCGCCAGACATTCGCAATAGCCAGCATAATCGGGATGACAACAGCGGCCACAATGGTCAGCCGCGCGTTGATCGTGAGCATCACAATCACAATGCCCACCAGCGTAAACAGATCGCGGAAAACGCCAATGATCGCCCAGGTGATCATCTCCCGAAGCACATTGACGTCCCCGATAACGCGCGAGATCAACCGGCCTGTCTCATAAGCCGCAAAGAATGACAGCGACAATCGCTGAATATGAGCAAACAGCTCATTGCGAAGCTGGCGGATAATCCCCTGCCCTACCGCGGCCATGGTGTTAAACATCCCGCGCATGCCCACCATGCCCACGCCAAGCATGCCCAGATAGGCCAGCGCGTATAGGGTCACCACCTCCAGCGCACCCTGCCGGACGCCATCATCCACCGCTCGCCCGATCATCACCGGGCCGGCCAGGCTGCTGAACACCCCCATCAGCATGTAGCCAAAGGCTTTGATTACCTCAGTGCCATAAGGCTTCAGATAGGCAGCCAGGCGACTGGCGACACTGCGGTCGAACCCCCTGAAGTCGCTATCCGCCGAATCACGTGCTCTCATGCTACTGCTTTCCCGTTCCGTTGCCGCTGCAGATGGCAGACAGAGCTATCCCGCCTGGCCGAGCATCAATAACTCACGCCGCAAGCGCTCCTGATCTTCCAGCTGCAAATGATAGATGTCGCGGTACAGACCACCCACCGCCAGCAACTCCTGATGCGTGCCCTGTTCGGCGATCCGGCCCTGATCCAGCACCACGATCTGGTCGGCATGCTGAACGGTCGTCAGGCGCTGGGCAATCACAAAGGTCGTGCGCCCGGTCATCAGCTTGGCCAGGGCCTGCTGAATCAAATGTTCCGTCTGGGTATCTACGCTGCTGGTGGAATCATCCAGAATGAGAATGCGAGGGTTAAGCACCAGCGCGCGGGCGATGGCGATGCGCTGGCACTGACCGCCGGACAATGTGACGCCGCGTTCACCCACAACCGTATCATATCCCTCCGGGAACTCCATGATGAAGTTATGGGCGTTAGCAGCTTTGGCCGCCGCCACAATCTCCTCCTCACTGGCGTCGGGCCGGCCAAAGGCAATGTTCTCCCGGATCGTCGTCGAGAAGAGCAGCGATTCCTGCAGGACGACTCCGATCTGCTGGCGCAACGTATCCAGATCAAGATCGCGGACGTCGTACCCGTCGATCAACAACCGGCCCGCGCAAACGTCGTAGAAGCGCGGAATCAGGCTGACCAGCGTGGACTTACCCGATCCGGTCGCTCCCAGTAAGGCAATCACCTGGCCCGGGTGTGCCTCCAGGGTGATGTCCTGTAATACCAGCGGCGTGCTGTCTGCATAGCGGAAGCTAACATTCTCAAACCGAACATGCCCTTCCAGACGCGGCTTCAGGGCGTCTGGTTTGCTGGCGATCTCGACCGGCGCATTCAGCACCTCAAACACCCGGTCACCGCTGGCGATGGCCTGGGTGGTCAGCATGATCACGAAGCCGACATTCTGCAGCGGCCGGGCCAGCAGCAACACATACGCGTTAAAGGCCACCACTGTCCCTGTGGTCACACCGCTGGCCGGTTGCCCGGCCAGCCAGCTCCCCAGCCACAGCACCAGCACCGTGCTCAACCCCACGATCAGGCTCATGGCCGGCAGGTAGGTTCCCCAGGTGCCAACGAGATGCAGCTGATGGTCATACAGGTCCTGGTTAGCAGTGCCGAAACGCCGCATCTCATGCGGCTCACGGGCAAAAGCACGCACCACACTCAGGCCCACCAGGTTTTCTTCCAGAATTTCACCCAGCACCGACAGCCGATCCATCACGGTGCGGAAGCGGGTGCGTACCAGGTAGCCAAGGCGCCAGGCTGTGATCCCCAGCGGGATCAGTGGCGCCAGGCCCGCCAGCGCCAACGGCACATTCGCCGCGAACATGATCACCGTGGCCCCTATCGTCAGCGACAGGATGTTCAGGCCGTCGATCATCCCGTAGGCCAGGTAACGCATGACTTCGTCCACATCGCTGATGGCGCGGGTGATCAATTGCCCGGTCTGGGCAGTGTCGTGATACCGGAACGAAAGGCGCAACACGTGGTCATAGAGATCATTGCGGATGTCATAGGCGGCCCTGTTAGCCAGCCACTCGCTGAAGTAGCGCATCATGAAGCCGGCTATACCGCGCAACACCCCCAGTCCCACCACCAGCAGACCTGCCTGCAGCATGAATGCCTGATCGCCACGCTCGATCCCGATGTCAATGACATCTTCGAGGATTCGTGGCACCAGAATCGACAGCACGGCTGTGGCAATGATTCCCAGGTAAGCCAGAATCATCGCCCCCACGTACGGTCGTGTGTAGCGCAGAATACGCAGCAGTGTCTTCACAGTGTCCCTCTGATCGACAAGCCCCCGCACTGCCTCACCGCACAAGGCAACAACAGCAGGCTGCCCCCTACAGCAAGGCAACGGCTGCCCGGCCAGGAAGTATCCCCAGGGTAGCCGGGCAGCGGAAAATGCGTACAATCGGTACTGGAGGCCCTAGTAGCGACTGGCTCATTATAGTAAGCCTGGCCCGGCCCGGCAAAAACCTGCTGTTTGACTCGTGCATCAGACGATCGTAACTTTAGAATGTCAAAAGCACGATTGAACCTGAGGAGAACGGATGATGCCACATAGAACTGTCCTGCGTCTTAGCCGGTGGCTGGTCTCATTAACGGCGCTGCTCGTCCTCATGGCTTTTCCCGCTGCGGCTCAGGGCAACCAGCATATTGTCCAGAGGGGGGAAACTCTCTTCCGGATCGCCCTGCGCTATGGCGTCACCGTTGATGCACTAGCCCGTGCCAACAACATCGCCAATCCCAATCACATCTACGCCGGACAGGCGCTGATCATCCCTGCTGCTGGCGCGGAGCCGGCTGCTGCGCCGGGTCTGCCGATTGCCAGTGAAGCGCCCATCTACCACATTGTCCGCCCCGGCGAGACGCTGGGTACCATTGCGCGGCAGTATGGCGTCTCCTGGCGGGATATCGCCACCCGCAACAATATTGCCAACCCTAACCGCATCCTGGTCGGCCAGCAACTGCTGATCATGACAGGGGCAGCCGGCGTGGCTTCCGGCGCCACGCCGCCTCCAGCCGCCCCTGCGCCCACCGTCACCACCGCACCAGACAGCGGCCAGGCGCGCACGCATATTGTCCAGCCCGGCGAGCATCTATCGGCCATCGCGCGGCGCTACGGTCTCTCCTGGCCCGTCCTGGCCCAGGCTAACGGTCTGGTCGACCCCAACCACATCCTGGTCGGTCAGGCGTTGGTCATCCCGGCGGGCGGCAGCGCCGCAGCCAGCACCTACTTTGAGCCGTCTCTGGGTCAGCCTACCGGCCCCGCCCCAACCGTGGCTAACGGCAAACAGATCATCGTCGACCTGAGCGACCAGCGCATCTATGCCTATCAGGATGGCCAGCTGATGCGAGCCGTCACCGTTTCGACCGGGTTGCCCGGCACGCCAACCGTCACCGGCGATTTCAACGTATACTGGAAGCTCACCTCCCAGACGATGTCCGGCCCCGGCTACTACCTGCCGGGTGTCCCGTGGGTGATGTACTTCTACGCCGGTTACGCTATCCACGGCACCTACTGGCACAACAACTTTGGCCGGCCAATGAGTCACGGCTGCGTGAACCTGCCCACCGACGAAGCTTACTGGTTCTTCAACTTTGCGGAGGTCGGGACGCCCGTCCGGGTGGTCTACTAGCCAGACGTCTCCCGTGCTTGATCCCACCGCCCCTGCCACCCCCCAGAACTGGCCCGGCAGGGGCGTTCCTGTCATTCTCACGCAACCTTTTCGCCTGCTACAGCATCAATATACCAGTGGGTGGCGGCAACCCATCGCCATGTCGCCTGTCCGCTATCAAGAGGAGAGTCTGATCCATGCCGGTACTGCGCTTATTGCTCCGCCTGTCGCCAATGTTGGCTGTGCTGGTCGCGTTCCTTCTGGCCGCCTGTAGCCCCGGTCAGAGCGTTCTATCTGTTCGAGACGCCTGGGCGCGCGCCGCTGAAGCGTCGCCGGCGCAGAGTAGCGAGCATTCCGCCAGCACCTCCCATTCAGGCGCCGTCAGCGCAGCTTACCTCGTCATCGAGAACACAGGCAATGCGGCAGATCGCCTGCTCAGGGCAGCCACAGACGCCGCCGGTACCGTTGAGATTCACACCACGCAGATGGAAAACAACGTGATGCGGATGCGCCCCCTGCCTGACGGCCTGGAGATTCCCGCCGGCGGACGGGTTGTTCTGGAACCGGGCGGCTACCACCTGATGCTCATGGGATTGCAGCGCGATCTTGTGGCCGGAGAACGCCTGCCCCTCACGCTGACCTTCGCTTCCGGGAAGCAACTGACCGTTGAAGCGGAAGTCCGTGCTCCGTAGCAGGGAGGAAGATGATGCACAGAGTAGCGCGGCAGCCCGGCCTGACGGTTATCCTGTTCAGTTTCCTCGCTCTGGCGGTGCTAAGCGGTTGTTCAGCGCTCGACCAGCTGGTAGCCGGGCCAACCATGACTCCGCCGCCGCCCGGCGGTGAGCCAGTCGAACCGCCCCGCCCGCTGGCAAACTTCACTCTGCTCAACCAGGCCGGGGAACCCACCCGTCTGAGCGACCTGGCCGGCCAACCCGCTCTCTTCTATTTCGGTTACACCCATTGCCCGGACGTTTGCCCGCTAACCCTGGCCGAAATGAGTCAGGTGGCCCGCATCCTGGGCGAATCGGCCCGGCAGGTGCACTTTGTCTTTGTCAGCGTAGATATTCGCCGTGACACTCCTGAACGGCTGGCAAGCTTCCTGCCACAATTCAACCCTGCCTTCATCGGGCTGACCGCCAGCGATGAGACCGCGCTACGGGTAGCCACAGAGGCTTTTGGCGTCTACTACGAGCTAGAAGATGTTCCGGAGACACAGGCGGAGTATCTGGTGGCCCACACCGCGTCCACCTTCCTCGTTGATGC
The DNA here is from genome assembly GCA_019873685.1 of Chloroflexota bacterium. Classification (GTDB taxonomy): domain Bacteria; phylum Chloroflexota; class Anaerolineae; order Aggregatilineales; family Ch27; genus Ch27. Next base: position 100,269 of record JAIOAT010000002.1, on the reverse strand, counting down.
GGAAGGGCAATTGCGCATGATCTTCGCCTACCGCACGCCCCCGCAAATCATCGCTGACCAGATCCAGCGCCTGTTCGCTACCCCCTGAGTCTGTGCAGGCAAGGACCATTCGCCATCCGGAACACTACGTGCAGAACTGCACAAATCGCCGACCGGTTTCCCTGGCTCCCCTGGCTCAAGCCCGTTGGGCAGAACGGCTGCAACGAGTATAATTCCCTTCGGCCCGTCAGTTGGCGCCCGGCGGGAGCATTCCCCTTCTTACAGCGGAGGCTGCAACAATCCGCCTGGGCTGTACTGCTGACCGGCAGGAGGGTGAACGTTGGGCGATTCAGGACACGAGCAATTGCGGGCGGTAGTTCATGGCCGGGTTCAGGGTGTCAACTTCCGCGCCTACACGGTCGAGGAAGCCACGGAGCTTGGTCTGACCGGTTGGGTGCGCAACTGCCCGGATCGCACGGTGGAAGTCTGCGCTGAAGGGCCGCGGGAACGCCTGGAACAACTGCTGCGGTTCCTGTATCGCGGCTCTCCTTCAGCACAGGTCACTTCGATCGACGTGCAATGGCTACCGGCCACCCATCGCTACAGAGGCTTTGAAGTTCGTTACGGCTATGAGGACTGAGAGGCGTGCGTGATGCTTCGAGATCCAGGCCGCCTGGCGTGGACGGTGTTGTTCATCTCGCTGGCCATCTTCTGCCTGCTGACAACAGCCTTCCTGCTGGGAGTCAACTGGTTCCTGTTTGACTCGTCCGTCTCGTTGATCACCACGCTGGAGGTAAGCCGCAACACCGTCAGCGTGAGGGTCAATCCCGGTGAGGGCCTGCAGGCCGTGCGCTCGTCCAGCACCCTCGGACGGGAGAGCTACCTGGTCACTGATAGTTCCTCACAGGGATATATCACCTTTGTCGATCCCTATTCCCGCGAAGTAGTCGCCTCGATCACGCTGCACCGGGAGAGCAGCCTCACTGTCGGGGACGCCACCCGCCCGCGCTTTGAATTCAGCAGCCAGCCCTACATCGTCAGCATCCAGTTCCAGGGCAACATCGATGTCGACATTGTGCCGGAATTGCCCCGCCGCATCCTGTTTGATGTGCGATCCCCTTACGGGCTGATCCGCCTGGGTAACACCGGCCGTTACAGCCTGACCAGCCAGGTTAACCGCTTTTCCGTGTTTAACCGCTCCGGGCAGGCCGTTATCATCAACCTGACCCACGAAGCGCGCGATGTCGCCGAAGGTATGACCGGCCGTATTGACCCGGAAACCAACGCCATTCTGGTGGAACAACCGCTTGTCGACATCCTCCCGGATGGCAGCTTTGACACCTTCAACCCTGCCGATCCATCCCTATCCTCCGAATGGGGCTGTTATACCCTGCGCGATGACACGACCGCTGCTGAAGGCTCCTACCGGCGGGAGATCATCAACGGCCGTTCGGTGATGCACATCGTCCGCGTCGAAGAGCCAGGCAAACCCGCCAACAATCATGCCGAAACGGGTTGCCTGCAGTATCTCAACACGATTAATGAACCGCTGCCAGTCACGCAATACAACTACCTTGAATTACGGGCGACCATGCAGATCCGCGACCGGCCGTTGATGCTCAGCACCTGCGGCCAGCGTGGCAGCGAGTGCCCGGTCATGATCGTGATCAGCTATCGCAACCAGTATGATCAGGAGCAGCAGTGGATCCATGGCTTTTACACCCGCTACGATCAGGCAGTGGGCTGGCCGCTGCGCTGCGATACCTGTGCACAGGATCACGAACAACTCAACAAAGACACCTGGTACACCTACACCTCCGGCAATCTGCTGCAACTCCTGCCGCAGGATCAGCGCCCGGTAGCCATCTCCAGCGTCAAGTTCTACGCTTCAGGGCATGAATACGAGGTGTTGCTGAGCGAGGTCGCGTTGCTGGCAGGGACCCTGCCAGAAGTTACGCCAGCCGGGTAAGCAGCGGCTGATTGCCGCCAGCGCTGCCTGCAGCTATACTCCAGACCAACAGGCCGAATTGCCAAGAGAGGGAGTCGGGTTGACAGTGGACACCGCTACGCTGAGCAACGCTGCCCTGGTCATTATCACCCTGCTGGGCATGTATACTGCCGCCTTCTGGCTGGCGCTGATCTTCTGGACATACCGCGATCATCGGGCGCGTTCCCGCGATAGCCTGGCGTCTCTGGCGGCTGCCCTGCTCGTAGCTGTCCTGTTTCTGCCAGGGTTGGTGATCTACCTGCTGCTCCGCCCCAAAGAAACCCTGACCGAAGCCTATGAGCGCTCGCTGGAGGAGGAGGCGCTGCTCCAGAGCATCGAAGAAAAGCCGATCTGCCCCGGCTGCAGCCGTCCGACCGATCGGGAGTGGCATGTCTGCCCGCACTGTCACACTACGCTGCGCAAGTCCTGCGTCAAGTGTGGGCGGATGCTGGAGCTGGCCTGGACACAGTGTCCGTACTGCGCTACGGCGCAACCGGTCGCCGCAGAAACTGCGAGCGGTATCGCCGGTCGCTATCCGTCCGCCAGCCGCACACCTGCCGCCACCCCCGGCAGCTACCGCGAACACGCCGAACCGTCGCTTGAGTTTGTCGATACCGATCCGTACCGCGGCTGATCAGGCCATAGACCCCTGGAGAGCAAACGAGGGCGCCGGTTGTGGCGCCCTCGTGTTGCTTAGCTGTGGGTAGTAGCCCCTAGAAGCGGTTGATGTTCCAGAAAGCGTTGAACCCGGCGTATTCCGCCGCGTCACCGAGATCTTCCTCGATGCGCAGAAGCTGGTTGTACTTGGCGATACGGTCCGACCGTGCCGGCGCACCGGTCTTGATCTGGCCTGCGTTCAGCGCAACCACAAGGTCGGCAATGGTCGAGTCTTCCGATTCGCCGCTGCGATGGCTGACCACGACCGTCCAGTTGTGCCGGAAGCTCAGTTCGCAGGCCGCCATCGTCTCGGTCAGCGTCCCGATCTGGTTGAGCTTGCACAGCAGCGAATTGGCGGACTTCTCCTTGATGCCCCGCGCCACGCGCTCAGGGTTGGTCACCAGCAGGTCATCGCCCACCACCTGAACGCGGTCGCCAATGCGCGCCGTCAGCCGGGCCCAGTTCTCCCAGTCGTTTTCCGCCAGGCCGTCTTCCAGCGAGATGATCGGGTACTTGGCTACCCAGTCAGCCCAGAATTCGACCATCTCTTCGCCGGTCAGGCTACGGCCTTCCGTCTTGAGGTGGTACTTGCCGTCTTCATAAATTTCGCTGGCCGCCGGGTCCAGAGCGATGAAGATCTGCTCACCCGCCTTGTAGCCGGCCTTTTCAATCGCCTCAAGGATCACCTCGACAGCAGAATCGTTGGTCGGCAGACTGGGAGCGAACCCACCCTCATCGCCAACTGTTGTGCGCAGCCCCTTCTTGCTGAGCACACCCTTCAGGCTCTGGTAAACCTCGGAGCACCAGCGCAGGGCTTCCGCAAAATTCGGCGCGCCAACGGGCATGATCATGAATTCCTGAAAGTCGGTGCTGTTGGCCGCGTGCTTGCCGCCGTTCATAATGTTCATCATCGGCACCGGCAGCTTATGGGCATACACACCGCCCAGGTAGCGGTATAGAGGCAGCCCGACGCTATCCGCCGCAGCCTTGGCCACCGCCAGCGACGCGCCCAGGATCGCATTCGCGCCCAGCTTGCTCTTGTTGGGCGTGCCATCCAGCTCGATCAGGTACTGGTCGATACTCTTCTGCTCCAACGCGTCTAGACCAACCAGAGCCTCAGCGATCGTCTCATTGACGTTCTGGACTGCCTTCAGAACACCCTTGCCGCCATAGCGCGTCTTATCGCCATCGCGCAGCTCAACGGCTTCATGTTCGCCGGTGGAAGCGCCGCTGGGTACAATCACGCTCCCGAAGGAGCCATCCATCAGCGTGACTTCGACTTCAATGGTGGGATTGCCGCGGGAGTCTAGTACTTCCCGAGCGTGAACTGATTCGATAATGGTCATCGTGCTCTCTCCTGTATGCTGTCTCGTTGCGCGCCTGTGCGCGCAGAACCAAACGTCATCCGGCGGCTCCCAACATACCGCCGGTCGCCAGCCTGTCTAGTCTGTACTGCCGACTGGCCCCCTGCCATCCGGGCCATTGAGCAACGGTTTCCGAATCTCATCCGGCAGCGTGCAGGGTCTCCCGGTAGCCAGGTCCAGAAACGCGCCTACCGAGTAGTCCCGCGTCAACACCTCGCCGGTGCTGGCTTCGACAATCTCGTGCTGCCACACGCCGCGCGTGTGGCTCAAGGCGACTGGCTGGCTGACGATCCGTAGCCTCATGCCCTCTAGAGCCTGGCGCAAGTAGTCCACGTCGTGGCCGACCTGCACCATTCCCAGCCCGCTGCTCATGATCCGCTCCAGCGGCCAGCCGGCACGCTCAAACGCCTCCCACATCGCCTGCTCAAACCAGCGCAGGTAGACGGCATTGTTCACATGCCCGACTGGATCAAGCTCATACCGCTGCACGCTCCGCTCTGTCTGGTAGCGGTAGCTCTCCGGGAATTCCTCCGCGCCACGCAGGTGAACGTGCAGGTCTTCCAGCTCGCCGGTAGGCTCAAAAGCCTCTCCCATCTCCGGCGGGATGCGTTCCGGGCGCATGGTCTCCAGATTCACATAGACCCACTTGGCCCGCCCGCGAGCAACCGGTTCGCCAGTGTCAGCCCGGCGCAGATCGTACTCCCTGTGGCTGTAGATGCGGTGCACATCCGAGACCCACGTGCGCAGTTCAACCTCATCCCCGTAGCGTAGTGGGGCGATGTAGCGGATGAGCATCCGGCGAATCACCCAGGCGCGCTTGTGCTGGAAGTACCAGTCGTACGGAAAGCCCGCTTCCGCGCTGGCCTGCGTGGCGGCTTCCTCAAAGTAGTTCTGGTAGACGGCGTTGTTCACGTGCCGCAGGGCGTCCAGTTCGTAGGACCGCACGCGAAACTGCCACGTGTAGACTCTGGCCATAGCCCTCCGCCGCCAGGCGCAAGCTGCCTGCAAACGGTGCTGATTATAGTGCGCCCCGGTGCTCCCCACAATGCGACTTGCCACCAACGTCGGCTGATCATCGTCACTGGCGGGGCAATGCGGTAAAATAGACGCCAATCAGCATAATTACCCGGATCAACTACTGGAGTTAGCCATGTCCCTCAGCCGGACGGTTTACCTGGATTATGCGGCCACGACCCCCGTAGACCCACGGGTGCTGGAGGCTATGCTCCCGTTCTTCACTGAAACGTATGGCAACCCTTCCTCCATTCACCGTTTTGGTCGTGCTGCGGAGCAGGCAGTCGAAGATGCGCGGGAGCGCGTCGCCCGCATCCTGGGCTGCACACCGGGTGAGATCGTCTTCACCAGCTGCGGCTCAGAAAGCGATAATCTGGCCCTGCGCGGGGCGATGCTCACAGCTCGGCGGGATGGCCGCGGCCAGCATCTGGTGACTTCTCCGGTCGAGCACAGCGCTGTCACCCAGACAGCTCACCAGCTGGCCGAACTGCTCGGCTTTGCCGTGACCCAGGTCCCTGTCGACCGTCACGCCCGCGTCGACCCGGTGGAGGTGGCTCGCGCCTGCCGGGAGGATACCACACTGGTCAGCGTGATGTATGCTAACAACGAGGTTGGCACTGTCCAGCCCCTGGCGGCCATTGCCGCTGCTGCCCACCAGCACGGCGCGCTGATGCATACCGATGCCGTACAGGCTGCCGGGCAGCTTCCGCTGGACGTGCGCACCCTGGGTGTTGACCTGCTGGCGATCTCCGCCCACAAGTTCTACGGCCCCAAGGGAATCGGCGCCCTTTACGTTCGCAATGGCATCGCCCTGGCCCCCAGCCAGAGCGGCGGTGGGCAGGAAAACGGTCGGCGCGCCGGGACCCACAACGTCGCGTTCATCGTCGGGCTGGCCCGCGCGCTGGAAATCGCCTACGAGGAAGCCGCCCGGCACAACGCCCATTACCAGCAACTCCGTGACCGGCTCATCGATGGGATTCTGGCCAGCGTACCGGATGCGCAATTGACCGGCCACCCGCGTGAACGGCTACCCAACAACGCCAGTTTTGTGTTTCAGCACGTCGACGGCAACGCGTTGCTGATGCACCTCGATCTCAAGGGCATCGCCGCCAGCAGCGGCAGCGCCTGCAAGGTCGGCAGTCCGGAACCGTCTGCTGTCCTGCTCAGCATGGGCTTCGACCGCACCTGGGCGCTGGGCGGCCTGCGCCTGACCGTTGGCCGCCACACCACAGACGAGGACATCGACTATGCACTGGAAGTCATCCCGGATGCAGTTGAGCGCGTCCGCAAGCTGGGAGTCGCTGGCTAATGCCTGGCCCGCGCGTGGTCGTTGCGATGAGCGGCGGCGTGGATAGCTCCGTCGCTGCTGCCCTGCTGATCGAGCAGGGCTACGAAGTCATCGGCATGATGTTGCGGCTGTGGGCGGAAGATGTCACCGCCGAAGGTCAGGCCTGCGACACGCACAACCGCTGTTGCACGCCCGATCAGCTGCGTGATGCCCGCCGTGTAGCTGACCTGCTGGGCATCCCTTTCTATGTGCTCGACACGCGCGAGGTCTTCCGCCAGCAGATCGTCCAGCGGTTCATCGACGGCTACGCTTCCGGTTTGACGCCTAATCCCTGCCTGGCCTGCAACCGGCACATCCGTTTCACCCACCTGCTCAACCATGCGCTGGCGCTGGACGCCGAATATCTGGCTACCGGCCACTACGCCCGCCTGCAACGCGCGGACGATGGTCGCATCGAACTGCTCAAAGGAATCGATGAGAGCAAAGATCAGAGCTATGTCCTGAGCGTCCTGCGCCAGGAGCAGCTCCGACATGCGTTATTTCCTGTCGGGGGCTACCACAAAACAGAAGTGCGCGACCTGGCGCAACGCTTTGGTCTGCCCGTCGCCAGCAAGCACGACAGCCAGGACCTGTGCTTCCTGGCGGATGGCAACTATCGGCGTTTTCTGCGTCAGTATGCCCCTGATGCCGTCCGCCCCGGCCCGATCATGACAACCGCCGGTGACATTCTGGGTCAGCACACCGGCCTGCCAGATTACACCATCGGCCAGCGCAAGGGGCTGGGCATCAGCTACGCCGAACCGCTGTACGTCCTGGCCAAGGATACAGCCCGCAACGCCCTGATCGTCGGGACAATTGCCGAGCTGGGGCAGACCGCGCTGGCAGCCCGCGACGTGAACTGGATCAGCGGGGAACCGCCAGCAGAACCCCTGCGAGCAGAAGTGAAAATTCGCTACAAGGCCCGGCCTGCCGCCGCAACGGTTACCCCCCTGCCCGGTGATCGCGTTCACGTCCGTTTTGATGCGCCGCTGCGGGATATCGCCCCCGGCCAGGGTGCCGTGTTCTATGATGGCGATCGTTGCCTGGGCGGCGGAATCATCGAACAGGCGCTTGATGAATCGTGAGATCAGCCGATCAACAGAGCGCGGATTTCATCCCGCCAGAAGATCATCAGGACGGTCGCCAGCACAATGTACGGCCCATAGGGCAACGCAGTGAACAGGCTGTAACGCCGCCGGCTGATCAGGCGGCCCAGCAGATACAGGAGCGATCCCGCTGCCCCCAGGAAGATCGTCAGGATCAGCGCCAGGAGGATCAACCGCCAGCCCAGCAGCATCCCGCTCAGCGTCCCCAGCATCACATCGCCAAAGCCGAAGGCCACCGTATCGGTCCGCATCAGGCGGGAAAAGCCCAGCCCGCCCAGATACATCACAAAGAACAACAGGAAGCCCAGCCCGCCGCCAAGGAGGGCATCCTGCCAGGTAGGAGGCGGCGCGAACAGGCTTCTCAGCAGTGCCACCAGGCACGCTGGCAGAATCACCGCCAGCAGAATCAAGCGATGTTCCAGGTCGATAACCGTGATCAGCGCCAGGATGGCCACAACAACCAGGTTGAAAAGCGTTTGCCCGGACCAACCATAGCGCCCCACAATCAGAGCGCAGGCGATCCCCAGCCCGGCTTCGACCAACGGATGCCGCCAGCCCAGCCGCGCCCCACCCGGCGATGCCCGCCGTCCGGCGGCAAAGGCCAGTAATGCCAGCCAGTATGCCGGATGACGAACCGATCCGTCCGGGTAATGTGGGCGCAGCGGACTGCCCGCAGAATCCGATTCACTCGTGGCGGCAAGACGCGCCGCAGGCAGATAATCCGCCAGCGCGTTGGCCATCCCGCCGGCCAGGATGCCGAATAGCCCACCCAGCAATATCGCGATGATCGGCATCAGCTACAGCCCCAGACCCAGCAGGAGCAGTCCTGTAGGCGGCGGCGGAAGCATCGAGATAATCATGCTCAGGATCATGATCACCGCGATAACTGCCGTGAGGATCAGCGCAATGCGCTGCTGACGCGAGCGGGAATTCAGGAGCTTGTTCTTGGCAGTGCGTTTTTTGGCCACGTGAATGCTATCCTCCACAACGATCGAGCGGGGCCATTATACCACGCCCGGCGCGGACAATGACTGGCCAACGCATACGCCGAATTCAGGGCAACAGCGTGGTAGAATCGCCTCTGGCCTCAGCGCCAGAACCGCCTACCAGCAACCACCGGGAGTTCAGCCTTGATCAATCTGAAGCGAATGACTGCCGCCATGCTCATCACCTGGGCAATCCTGTCCGGCCTGCCGGGGATGAGCAGCGGCTCTGCGACCGGGCAACCGCCTGTGATCATCACCATCGGCACAACCGATTTTCCGCGTTCGTTGGACCCCGCCACCGCTGTTGACCTGCCGTCGATGGAAGTGCTGAACCACCTCTACACCGGTTTGACGCGCCAGCAACCGGGCACGCTGGATTTTGAGCTGGCCCTGGCAGCGGAGCATCGCATCAGCGCCGATGGTCTGGTGCACCGCTTCATCATCCGTAGCGACGCCGCCTTCGCCGATGGCACACCGATCACCGCCGCAACCTTTGCCCGGTCGATCACCCGCGTCCTCAACCTAGGTCGGGAAGGCGCGGATGTCATCGGACGCTATGTCGCCAGCGTCGCCGCAGAAGAAGGCAACGTCCTGGCCATCACGCTGCGAACCCCGCTGCCGGATATCAAGCCGCTGCTGGCGCTGCCGCAATTCTTCCCCCAGCATCCGGCCGTCTACCCGGACAAAAGCGTGCTGGCGCTGGAGGACGCGCTGACGCTGATCGGCAATGGCCCGTACCGAATCGGCGCCCTTGAACCTGACACAACCATTACCCTGGTAGCCAATCCCACCTATCCCGGCCCGGCGCCAGCCAATGATCGGGTTGTGTTGCGCCGCTATGCCATGCCGATCGACCTCCGCCGGGCGCTGGAAAACCGTGAGGTAGATATCGCCTGGCGCGCCCTGGCTGAACCCGACCTGGCGCATCTGGCGCAGGACCCGGCACTGATCCGGCTTGACCAACCCAACCTGCAAACCTACTATCTGCTGCTCAACCATACGCCGATGACCGTCAGCGGGCAGGAGTCCTTTGACGACCCGGCGGTCCGGCAGGCTTTCGCCCTGCTCGTCGATCGTGAGGCTTCCGCCAGCCTTGGCCTGCACGATGCTGTCCTGCCGCTGTATACGTTCCTCCCGCCAGAACTGGAGGCCGCAAGCGTGCCCTTTCCCGCCCGTGACCTGCGCCGGGCAGACGCCATTCTGAGTGAAGCGGGATATCGCCCTCGCCGCCGCCCCATCAGCACCACTCTCCTGATCGCCACTGACGCCTATGGCGACCGCCTGGCCAGCGCCGCTGCGGAGCTACGCCGGGCACTTGAAAGCAGCGAGATTGTTGCCACCGTAGCCGTCAGCGACAGCCTGACGCAGACCTTCATCGGGGCCATTAACCGCGGCGAATACCTCTGCGCCATCATTGGCTGGCGACCGGCTTTTGTCAGCCCAATGGCCTACCTTGTCCCGCTGGCTCGCTCGGACAGCCCGATCCCCGCTGGAGCCGGTTACGGTAGCGCGACGATCGACCGCATGCTACTGGAACTGGGCCAGATTACAGACGAACAGCAGCAAGCCGCGCTCTATGGCGCCATCCAGCAGGAGATCCTGACCGGCGTCGATGTGATTCCGCTGTGGCAGGGCAAGGATGTCATCGTCTACGACGAGGCGATCAACGGGGTCTTGCTGGAGCGCAATAGCTGGTTGCGCTACGACACGCTCTCGCGGCGACCGTGAGCCTGGATCAGTCCGGCTTAACCTGCCACAAGACGGGCCGCGCCCGCCCATCACGAATAGTCCAGACCGTCACCGAAGGGTGAACCAGATCCGCCAGGCTAATGATGATGTGGAAAGCAGCAGGATACTGCGCCTCAGCGATATCGGTATCCGAGGGCCGCGGCGGGCCAGCCGGGTGCGAGTGATAGATGGCGATCAGCTCCCACCCCCGGCCTTCGAAAGCGGCGAAAGCGCGCACCTGCTCGTCAGGGGCCATGCGGAAGCGCACGGTGGGGTCATCAGCCACATTGTGGATCGGCCAGATCATCCGCCCCTCCGCGCCAGCGCCGCCGATCAGGCCACAGGCTTCATCGGGATAGACCTGGCGAGCATGGGCGATCATCGCTTCCACCATTTGCGCCGGGAGCGCCAGCATCGCACCGCCTGCCCCCTTCCAGATAACAAAGAGACGCCACGCAGGGGGTGGCGTCTCTTGCTGCAACTGGCAATCTGACTCTCCTCGCTTACGGGGCAGAGTCGTAACCAGGGCCTTTCGAGAAGAAGTCGTAGTTATGCTGGATGTCCGCGGTCAGGTCCACCACCTCGCCACCCTTGGCGGCATAGCGCTCCCCGCCAAAAGGATAGCGTTCCTGGCCAGCAGCCATCGTATACTGGGCCGGTACTTCTTCCTCGGGGAAGATGGCCTCAAACGGGCATTCCGGGACACAGGCACCGCAGTCAATGCAGGTGTCAGGGTCAATGAAGTACCAGGGCCACTCTGACTCCGGGAAGCCTGGAACAATGCACTCGACCGGGCACACCTCGACGCAAGCGCCATCACGCAGGCACAGACTCGTGATGATGTGAGTCATTTCCTCTCTCCTCACCAGTTAGCTTAAGAGGGCTTGCTCAGCTTCAAGCAACACTATACCAGTAACCCTCGCCCGGTGGCAAGCAGTTGAAGCTCCGAACTTCCCCAAAAGTCATGACAAAAGTCCCCTTCCCGGTCAGAGAAGGGGACTTTCACCCTGCGGTAACTATCAGCCAGAGTGTCCGCCGGTTAGCCTCTGGCGGCGGCGTACAGTTCCGCCACGTAATCCCAGTTGACCACGTTCCACCAGGCAGCGATGTATTCCGGACGGCGATTCTGGTACTTCAGGTAGTAAGCATGCTCCCAGACATCCAGGGCCAGCAGGGGTGTCTTGCCTTCCATCAGCGGGCAGTCCTGGTTAGGCGTGCTGCTGACTTCCAGCCTGCCGTTGGCGTAAACCAGCCAGGCCCAGCCAGAACCGAACAGCGTCGCTGCCGCCTTGGTGAACTGCTCCTTGAACGTGTCAAAACCGCCAAAGGTCTGGTTGATGGCGGTTGCCAGCTCACCCGTGGGCGTACCACCGCCCCGCGGACTCATCATCCGCCAGAAAAGATTGTGGTTATAGAAACCACCGCCGTGGTTGCGCACTGCTGTGGGCAGCACTGCCACACCCTTACGCAGGATTTCCTCGATGCTCAGATTCGCGAGATCGGTGCCCTCAATGGCCGCGTTGAGATTGTTGGTGTAAGCGGCGTGGTGCTTGTCATGATGCAGCCGCATCGTCGCTTCGTCGATATACGGCTCCAGCGCGTTATAGTCATAAGGAAGCGGGGGAAGTTCAAAAGCCATTCTTTCTGCTCTCCTCTAAACCAATTGACATTGGTTGAGCACAATGCTACCATCCTGCCACGCCATATTCTAACCAAATCACCCCAAATGTGTCAAAAATAGAACGATAGAAACGCGTAAGAAATGCGCGCCCTCCGCAGAGTTCGGCCACCTTCCCCTTATCTTGCGCTGGCCATTGGCGTGCTGGCCGCGTCTTCCGCGTCGCTGTTCATCCGCTATACCCAGCAGGAAGGCGTCCCCTCGCTGACCATTGCCGCCGTCCGCCTGTCACTGGCCGCACTGCTACTGACCCCAGTGGCCCTGCGGAACCACCGCGGCGAGCTTCGCCGACTTTCCGGCGCCGGGTATAGCCTGGCGCTGGCTTCCGGCTTCTTCCTAGCAGTTCACTTTGCCAGCTGGATCACTTCGCTGGAGCACACCTCTGTGCTGATCAGCGTGGTGCTTGTCTCCACCAGCCCGCTCTGGGTGGCCTTGCTGGCCCCGCTATTGATCCGGGAAGCATTCAACCGGCGCACCCTGCTCGGAATCATCGTCGCTTTCGGCGGCGGCATACTGATCACGCTGGCCGAGGGCAACAGCACGTCCGGCCCGCAACCTGCGCCGTTGCTGGGCAGCATTCTGGCCCTGACCGGCGCGATTGCCGTTGCCCTGTACCTGATCGCCGGACGCCGCCTGAGGGCCAACCTGAGCGTGGTGGCGTATATCTGGCTGGTCTATGGCACGGCGGCCGTCGTGCTGCTACTGACGGTCGCCCTGACAGGAAGCTCGCTGGCGGGCTACAGCCCGGCGGCATACTTCTGGATGTTCATGCTGGCGGTTATCCCCCAGCTGATCGGCCATTCGTCATTCAACTACGCGCTGGGGCATCTCCCGGCGGCCTATGTCAGCCTGGTCAGCCTTGCAGAACCAGCAGGCAGCAGTGTCCTGGCGTTCATCTTCCTGGGGGAAGCGCCAGCAGCGCTACAGGTCATCGGCGCAGGGCTGATCCTGCTCGGCGTTTTCGTGGCCCAGCAAACAACCGCCCGGCCTGCCCACCCACCCGTCTCCCCGGATATCCCGGCGGACTGACCTCTATACCGACCGCGCGCCGTCACGCCTACCCACCGCTGATCCGTACACCCCGAAACTGGTCAGCGTCACCCGGCCATTGCTCGAAGCTGATCGGATCGCCGATCGCCATATGCTGCTCCCAGAGGGCGGCAAATGTGCCATCAGCGGCCATGGCCTGTAGCGTGACTTCAACCAGCGCCCAGAAGTCCGGGTCGCGGCGTGGCACGGCCAGCGCATAGTACTCCACGCTGTACCAGCGATCAGTCAGTTCGACCAGCGTCGGGTTCGCTTCGACCTGCGGGATCAGGCGCAGGCTATCGCCAAAGACGACATCCACATTCTTGTCAACCGTTAGCGAATAGACAGCGTCCTCATCATTGATGATCGTGAAGATGTTGACCGCTGTCCGGACGCTTTCCGCCAGCTCGTTGACCCGGTCAGCCGTCCCCGGCTCGCTGGCGAAAATGCCCACCCAGCGCCCGCCGCGCAGGTCGGCATAGCCCTCAATCGGGCTGTTCACCAGCCGCATCATCCGGTCGCCGTGCCGGATCAGCGGGGCCGTGTAAGCGACTTCAAACGGCCCGGTCCAGTTCGGGCTGACCCCGACGCCCAGATCGGCCTGACCGCTGGCCACCAGTTCAGCGGCATTGGCTGCTGAATCGGGCACCAGGCTCACCTGCACTCCCCACCGCGCCGCCATTTCAGTCACCAGCGCCCGGTAGAAGGTATCCAGCTTCAGGTTCAGGCCGCCAAGCCGGGCATCCTCGTTAGCCACCCCGGCCACGCGCAACGGCTCACCCGCCAGCAACCGGTCGATCACCGAAGATTCCGGCACCACCAGCGCTGTATCGAAGTCGTTCAGCCCGCGTGTGCCATCGTTCACGCCTTCCCATACCGGGATTTCCAGCGAAAACGTCACATTGGGGAACCAGGTACGCCGCATTTCGTCCAATTTGCCTGCCGCATAGATTCGCTGCAACGAACGATCAACCAGATAGCGCAGCGCATCATCATGGCGGCGCATCGCCACGGCATACGGCTCCGGCTCCAGCGGGTCGGGCAACAGCCGCACCTCCTGCACCGTGCGCATGACCATCAGCAGTTCAACCCGGTTAGCCAGCAGCGCGTCGATCTCGCCGCTGCCCAGCGCCCCCACAGCCTGGTCAAGCGTCAGGTAAACGCGCGGCGTTACAGTGAACTGCTCAACGCTCATGGCGCGCCCCAGCGCGCGTTCGCTGGCTGTGCCCTGCACCACCCCAACCCGCTGCCCGACCACGCCGCTCAGGTCCTGAATCGGGGAATCCTGGCGCACCAGGAACATCTGGCCGCTGGCAAAGTAGGTATGTGAAAAGGCCAGGTCTTCTTCCGCCTCACGGCGATGCACCACACTGGCCATCAGAATATCCACCTCACCGGCCAGCAGCATGTCGATTGCAGTCTGGCGTGTCACCTGCAAAAACGTGGCTTCTACTCCCCAGTCCTCGGCGATGGCGCGGGCCAGATCGGCCTCATAGCCGACCACCTGCCCCCGCTCGTTCAGACTGCTCATCGGCGCATTGTTGTACAGGACGCCAACCCGCAGCACGCCATCGGCGCGAATGCGCTCCAACGCCGAGACCGAAGGTCGTGGCGTGGGCTGAACCAGAACATTCGCTGGCACCGGCGTCGGTACTGGCAACGTCGGAACAGCCTGAGCGATAACAACCGGCGTCGATGTCGGGCTGCCGCCAGCACCGATCAAGACCGTCGCGGGCGTTGCTGCAACGACAACATCGTTTGCCGGCGCCGACGACTGCATCGGTGCAGCCTGACAGGCCCCGAGTACTAGAAGCAAGACACCCCACAGGGCAGTCAATCCCTTCGCCTTGGTCATAACTTTCCAGCCTCACACCCACAGTCAGGTTCCGGTCACAAAGACCTGCATTGTGCCAGATATTGCCAGCCTTGGCCAGAAAACGCCAGCCAGTCTTCTCGCCTGGCCTGCCGCCATTTCTTGGCAAGGTGGCCAATATCGCAGGATCGAATCCGCTAATCGCGAATCCCTCGCACATCGTGGAAGAGACGGCCTGTGGTATAATACTGCTGTTTCGCCAACAGTGATCGGAGGAGCGAAAAGTCATGTCTGTAGCGGTTCGGCCTTCAATAGACGAGCAAGTCGAAACCCTGATGCAGGGCACAGAATACGGCGACCCACACACCAAAGCCGTGATGGCGCAGGAACTGCGCGAGCGGCTGATCGAATCGGAAAAGACCGGGCGGCCGCTGCGCGTCTATTGTGGCTACGATCCGCGTACAACCGACCTGCACCTCGGTCACACCATCACCATGCGCAAGCTGCGCCAGTTTCAGGACCTGGGCCATGATGTGACCTTCCTGATCGGGACGTTCACCAGCCTGATCGGCGACCCTTCAGACAAAGATAGCGCCCGCGAGCAGCTCACCCCGGAGACGGTGCGCCTGAACGCGGAGACTTACGCCCAGCAGGCCTTCAAGATTCTCGACCCGGCCAGGACACGGGTGCGCTACAACGACGAATGGTTGTCCAAGCTCAATTTCGCCGACATCATTCAACTGGCCAGCAATTTCACCGTGCAGCAATTCCTGGCGCGGGATAACTTCCGCCTGCGCTATGAAGCCGGTCAGGCCATTCACCTTCATGAGTTCTTCTACGCGCTGATGCAGGCTTATGACGCCGTGGCGCAGGAGACTGATGTCCAGGTTGGCGGGCAGGATCAACTCTTCAACATCGTTGTCGCCGGGCGCAAGCTCCAGCAGGCGCTGGGCCAGCGCCCCCAGGTAGCGATCATCATGGGGGAGAGCCTGCCGGGCACTGATGGCGTAATCAAGATGAGCAAGAGCCTGGGCAACCACATTCCGATCATGGCCCCGCCGGAGGACATGTACGGCAAGGTCATGAGCGTCCCGGATCACGCCATGCCGATCTACCACAAACTGGTGCTGGGCTGGTCGCCCAGTCGGATCAGTCAGCTTGAAGCCGATCTGACCAGCGGGCGGGTTCACCCGCGTGACATCAAGATGGCGCTGGCGCGGGAGATCGTCACTATCTTCCACAGCGCAGAGGCAGCGCAGGCCGCGGAACAGGACTTCATCCGCAAGTTCCAGGAACGGGGCATCCCTGACGATCTACCCGTGGAGCGTCTCGGTTCCCCGGAACGGATTGTCGACCTGCTGGAACGGCTCGGCATGGCGCCCTCCAAGGGCGAAGCCAAGCGTCTGATCAAGAACGGCGGGGTCCGCCTCAACGGTGAAGCGGTTGAGGATGTCAGCGTGGAGATCACGCCGGACGATCTGCCAGTCGTATTGCAGGTAGGCAAGCGCAAATTCGTCCGCCTGGAACGGGCCTGAGCCAATCCCGCCAGAAGAGAACAACCGGGGGCCTGTCCGCTACTGGGCAGGCCCCCGATTGTTTCCTCCGGTGGGTGTGTGCTCTTCGTGATCCAACCTGCGCAGGACATTGCGGAGAGGCGAAAGCTGCAACAGCGACAGCAACCGTCGCAGAGTCCGCACCAGGTTCGACCGCTGGCGAGCCAGGAAGTAGGCCATCTCACGCCGGTAACGATTGAGACGGGTCTGCTCCGGCGGGGGCGTGACGCCCCAGGTCAGCACAGTGGCACCCCAGGCCAGCCCTGCGCCAAAGGCAACCAACACCACGGTGTCATTCGGCCTGAGATCACCGCGCTCAGCGGCCTCTGCCATAGCAATGGGGATGGAGGCCGCAGACGTGTTGCCGTACTGATCCAGATTCATGATAAAGCGTTCCATCGGGAGATCGAGACTCTTGGCAGCACGAGCGATAATCCGCTCGTTGGCCTGGTGGGGAATCACCCAGTCCACGTCAGCCAGGGTCAGGCCCGCCTTCTCCAGCGCCTCCAGGATCGACTCTTTGATCACCCGTGTGGCAAAACGGAAGACCTCCTGACCGTTCATTGTCATCTTGAACGGCGCTGCTTCGCCATTCCCGCGTAAACCGAGATCAGGGCTACCAACCAGTGGCGCGTTGAGCAAGTCGCGGCCAGAGCCGTCAGAGTGAAGCACATTGGCCAGGATGCCGCCTGGGATATCGCTGGCTCGCAACACCACCGCCCCGGCGCCATCGCCGAACAGAATACACGTGCCGCGGTCCTGCCAGTTCACCAGCCGCGACATTGTCTCCGAACCGATGACCAGCGCCGTGGTGATGCTGCCTGAGATGATCGCCTGAGCCGCCATACTGAGAGCGTAGATAAACCCGGTGCAGGCTGCGCTCAGGTCAAACGCCCCCGCTGCGGTAGCGCCCAGGGCGTCCTGAATCAGGCTGGCCGAGCTGGGGAAGATATGCTCAGGGGTCGAGGTCGCCACGATGATCAGGTCGATTTCCGCTGGCAGCACATCGGCGACCTCCAGCGCTTGCCGCGCCGCCGCAAATCCCAGCGAGACCGTGGTATCGTGCTCGCCAGCGATGCGACGCTCGCGGATTCCGGTGCGCTCCCGGATCCAGGCGTCGGAAGTATCCACAATGGCTTCCAGATCGGAGTTGGTCAGCACCCGTTCCGGAAGCGCTTTGCCCCAGCCGACGATGTGAGCATAGCGCGGGGCACGCACGAAGTTAGCGGCCATTGCCCGTGTATCTGCCAAAGATCAGGACAGCGTTGTGCCCCCCGAAGCCGAAGGAGTTGCTCATAACAACGTCAAGCTGGGCGCTAACGCCCACATTGGGCGTGTAGTTCAGGTCGCACTCCGGCTGAGGGTTATGCAAATTGATGGTCGGCGGGATGAAGTTGTGGTTGATTGCCTCCAGGCACAACACCGCTTCCACCGCGCCAGCGGAACCCATCAGGTGGCCGGTCACCGACTTGGTCGAACTGATCGGAACATTGTAGGCATGCTCGCCGAAGACAGCCTTGATCGCGTTGGTCTCGCTGAGGTCGTTGAGTGGCGTGCTGGTGCCGTGCGCGTTGATATAGTCAATGTCGTAGATAGTCACGCCAGCATCCGCCATCGCCTTACGCATGGCCACCTGCGCGCCCTCGCCATTCTCCAGCGGCGCAGTGACATGATAGGCGTCGGAAGTCGTGGCATAGCCCAGCACCTCACCGTAGATGTGCGCGCCGCGCGCCAGGGCGTGCTCGAGATCTTCGAGCACAAGCAAGGCCCCGCCTTCGCTGACCACGAAGCCATCACGATCCCGGTCGAACGGTCGGGAGGCCCCCTTCGGATCATCATTGCGGCGGGAGATGGCCTGCATGTTATTGAAAGAGGCCATGGCCAGCGGCACCAGCCCAGCTTCCGAACTGCCAGCGATCATCACTTTTACCGCGCCGCGCCGGATCATCTCCGCCGCTTCCCCAATGGCGTTGTTGGAGGTAGCGCAGGCGGTAGAAAGCGCCATGCTCGGCCCGCGCAGCCCCCAGGTGATGGACACCTTGGAAGCAGCGCTATCCGGGATCATCATCGGTACCAGGAACGGGCTGATGCTGCGCGAGCCTTTTTCGATGATCCGGTACACGCTCTCGATGGTACTCTCAATCCCGCCGATGCCCGTGCCGACGATGACGCCAATGTCATAGCGATTGTCATCGGTCACCTGCAGACCCGAATCCTCAATGGCCTGCCGGGCGATCTCCATCGCAAACTGCGTCAGGCGATCCATGTGGCGGGCCTCGCGCCGTCCAAAGATCTCGTCCGGATCAAAGTTACGCACCTCGCCGCCAAACTTCACCGGCAGATCGTCAACACTGAAGCGCTTGATGTAGTCGATGCCGCTCACCCCATTGGCGGCGTTCTGCCACGCCTCACTGACCGTATTGCCAATCGGGCTGAGGATGCCCATACCCGTCACAACCACACGACGTCTTTCCACAGGATGTTTCCTCCCGCAATAATCGTCTCGCCGGAAGCCCGGCTCTGGCCCATCCGGCCATGCAAGCCAGAGTCGAAGTCCAGATTATACATCAAGATATAACCCCGATCGGTTACGCGAGTCGCGCCTCGCGCCCCCGTCGCGTCCACCGCTGCTGGCGGTCCTTATGCCGCCACCATGCTCGAACCATCTCACTCGCTGCACTCCAAGTGCTGCTATCCAACACCCGACAGCCTTTGCTGGCCTCCAGGTCTCCCGGCCTCCTGGCCTCTTCTTTTTCGTGCCCCACGCCCCAAATCACCCGATGACTGTCCGAGATCGCGTGTTATAATGCCCCGCATGATTCTCGTTACAGGCTCAACCGGATTCATCGGACGGCATCTGGTTCCTGCGCTGGTTGGGGCCGGGTGGCCGGTTCGCGTCCTGATCCAGGCGCCGCCGGGCAGCGTTCGACTGCCCTGGCCCGGCCTGGCGGTAGAAGCTTTCCACGGCAGCCTCTACGATCCAGACGCCCTGAGCGAGGCCTTGAACGGGGTGCACACCGTCTTTCACCTGGCCAGTGCCCAGTGGTGGGGGCGGCCCCGCGATCTCGAGCGGGTCGATCTGGGCGGCACGGCCGTCCTGCTTGAGGCGGCTCGCCGTGCACGGATAGGCCGCCTTATGGTGATGAGCCACCTGGGCGCGGCCTCCACCTCGGCGTATCCGTTGCTGCGCATCAAAGGGCAACTGGAGGGCCTGGTAGCATCCAGCGGCGTTCCCTACACCATCATTCGCAGCGGCATCCTGTTTGGGGAGCAGGACCGCTTTGCCAACAACATCGCTATGTTGCTGTGGACTAACCCCGCGATCTTCCTGCAACCAGGCGAAGGCGAGAACCTGCTGCACCCGCTCTACATCCGTGACCTGGTCGCCGTCCTGCTGGGCAGTATGGACAATCTTGATACTGTCGATCGTGTGCTGGAGATCGGCGGGCCAGAGTACATCACGTTCAACGAAGTAGTCCGCACGATCATGCGTGTGACCAACACCCCGCGTATGATCGTACAGTTGCCACCGTACACGTTACGTTTTCTTACGCGGGTGGCCCGCCGCATCTTCCCGCGCTGGCCGGCTACCCACCAGTGGTTCGACATTCTGGCCGGCCACCGGACAGCGCCTCTGAATACCATCGGAGACCTGTTTGGCATTCGCCCAGTTCGCTTTGAGGATACACTCTTAACGTATATGCCGGGACGGCGGTACGGGCTGGAGTTGTTCCGGTTTCTGTTCCGCCGCCGGCGGCCACGAGGGATTTAGCATCATGACCAACATTCAAATTCAACCACTGACCACCTGGCCGGAGATGGTCGCCCTGGCGGAAGTGCAGCGGCAGGTCTGGGTAGACAGCCCGGAGTATGTCATCCAGCCCCACTGGCTGCTTTCCATTGCATCCAATGGCGGGCTGGTGCTTGGCGCCTGGGACGGGGATCAGCTCGTCGGCGGCGCCGTAGCCACCCTGGGCGCCGCCTCTGCGGATGAAAACCGGCCGGCCATGGCGAACCTGAAGCTCAATTCGGAACTGGTGGTCGTGCAGGAGGCCTACCGTCACCAGGGCATCGGTTACCATCTGAAGCTGGCCGAATATCACTTTGCCGCCCGGCGCGGCATCCGCCTGATGACCTGGGTTTTCGATCCCCTGCACGGCGAGTACGCCCACATCACCGTGCGTAAGCTGGGCGCGGTGATCGACCAGTACTACCCGGACTACTACCCGGTCCCGCCACAGGCAGCGGGCGTGCCCGCCTCCAGGGATCGCGTCCAGGCGGATTGGTGGCTGACCAGCGAGCGCGCGCTGCAGCGCATCAGGAAAGGCCGTGCACCGCTCACCCTGTCCCAGTACCTGGATGGGGGGACGCGCATTTTGAATCCCACCACGTTTGATGACCGCCTGTTCCCCGTGCCGGGGGATGACTTCCTCCAGCCACCGGGCGCGCTGGGTCTGATCGAAATTCCCACCCGCCTGAGTCTGATCGAACAGGCTGACACCGGGCTGGCGCAGGCGTGGCGGGAGCATATCCGCGCCGTGCTCATCACGGTCATGAGCCAGGGATTCATCCTGACGGATTTCGTGCACGAGACCTACAAGGGACTTCTGCGCAGCTTCTACGTGTGCAGTCACCAGGAGGCGCTGCGCAAGTTTGACCGTAGCTTCAACCAGAATTAACCCCGTTGTAAGGAGGCTTTCGCTTGACCACCATTACTATTGACCAGATTCGCCTGCACCGGGTGGTGATGCCGCTGGTGGAGCCATTGCGCACCAGTTTCGGCCTGGAAGCCGTACGCCCCGTACTGCTGGCGGAGGTCCGCACTGGCGACCTGGTAGCCTGGGGAGAATGCACCGCCGCGGCGGAACCGGGCTACTGCTACGAAACCGTTGGCACCGCCTACCACATCCTGACCAAGTTCCTGATCCCGGCGCTGGTGGGGAAGACCCTGCACCACCCATCGGATGGAACGCGCCTCATGGCCAGCGTACGCGGCCACCCGTTAACCAAGGCGGCGCTGGATAGCGCCCTCTGGGACCTGTGGGCGCAGGCAACCGGCCAATCGCTGGCGGATACGCTCTGGTCGGCACAACCATTGCAGGCTCCTCGCCGTGACCGCGTAACCGTTGGCGTCAGTATCGGCATCCAGCCAACCATCGATGACACGCTGGCGATTATCGAAAAGCGCCTGAAGGAAGGCTATCGGCGCATCAAGCTCAAGATCAAGCCCGGCTGGGATGTCGAACTGGCTGCAGCAGTACGCGCTGCCTACCCGGACATCATGCTGATGCTGGACGCCAACAGCGCCTACACGCTTGATGACGCCGACCACCTGGCCAAGCTTGACCGCTTCAACCTACTGATGCTGGAACAGCCGCTCAGCCACGACGACATCTATGAGCACAGTAAACTGCAGCCACGGCTGGCAACCCCGATCTGCCTGGACGAGAGCATCCTGTGCGCCAATGATGTGCGGCTGGCGCTGCAACTGGGCGCCTGCCGGATCATCAACCTCAAGCCGCCGCGTGTGGGCGGCCTGAGCGAAGCCGTCGCCATCCACAAGCTATGCTACGACGAAGGTGTGCCGCTGTGGGTTGGCGGGATGTTGGAGACAGGCGTTGGCCGGGCGCAAAACCTTGCGGTGGCCAGTCTGCCGGGAGTGACCCTGCCCAGCGATCTCTCCGCAACTAACCGCTACTATGCGCCGGACATCACCGAGCCGCCCTTTGTGTTGAACCCGGACAGCACGATCGATGTGCCACGCGGGATTGGCTCCGGCGTCACTATCCAACCCGACCGACTGGCGGCCTTCGGCGCAGCCTGGGACGCCACTTTTCCGGATATCATGTAGGTAGAGCCAGGCGTCAGCAAGCGCCAGGGGACAGGGGGCAACCGTGTTTGAAGATTTCACCATCGCCTTCATCGGCGCCGGAACCATGGGCGAAGCCATCATTCATGGGCTGCTCTACGGGGAGATGCTCAGGCCAGACCAGATTCTGGCCGCCGATCCCCGAGTCGAGCGGATCGAAGAACTTGCCGCCCGCTACGGTATTCGTATCACCACCAGCAACGTCGAAGCAGCGCGTGAAGCCGACCTGTTAATCCTGGCGATCAAACCGCAGGTGTTTGAGGAAGTCGCCGCGGAATTGCTGGGTCAGGTGCCGCCGGGGGCGCTCGTCCTGAGCATCCTGGCTGGCGTCCCGGTGCGCCAGATCATGAGCGGGCTGGGCATCCGGCGCGTGGTCAGGGCCATGCCCAACACGCCAGCGCGGATCAGGCAGGGCGTGACCGTCTGGACCGCCACGAATGAGGTGCCGGAGCCACAGATCGCCCAGGCGCGGGCTATCCTCTCTGCCCTGGGCGAGGAGGTCTACGTCGATCACGAGGACTACCTGGACATGGCGACAGCGCTGAGCGGCACCGGCCCGGCATATGTGTTCCTCTTTATGGAAGCGATGATCGACGCCGGAGTGCACCTGGGCTTTTCCCGCCAGGTAGCGGCCAAACTGGTCTACCAGACTGTGCGCGGCTCGGTCGAGTTTGCGCTGGCGACCAACGAACATCCGGCGCACATGCGCAATCAGGTCACCAGCCCCGGTGGGACTTCCGCGGAAGCCCTCTACCATCTGGAAAAAGGCGGCCTGCGCACCGTGATCTCGCGGGCGATCTGGGCCGCCTACCGGCGCAGCGTGGCGCTGGGCAGCGGCGGCAAGGTCTCCCGGCTGGGTGGCCGCGATCCGGAAGATCTGGGCGATAACCGGTAATGCACAGGTGATTTGCATTGACCGGCCAGAAGTGGACATAACCACTCCTATAGTGTAGACTTAGTGACAGACTTCCCAAACAGGTCACTCGGATACGCCCGCTGGGAAAGTATCCGGCCACACGGCTCGGTAGCCAGAATGGTCTATGCGGAAAGAGTCTTTTGTGCTGACAGTATAGGGCTGGCGCTCTTGGAACAGCCCATCTGATTGCGGGAGGAAGATTGCATGACGGAATTTACCAGCGACATCACCAGGTCGTTGCTGGCCCAGATCGAAGAGTATAAACCGGAAGTTGAAACCGTTGAAGTCGGTCACGTGCTGGAAGTTGGTGATGGCATCGCCCGTGTCTCCGGCTTGCCGAATGTCCGGGCTAACGAACTGGTCAGCTTCAGCAACGGCGTGCCGGGCATCGCTTTCAACCTGGAAGCGGAGTCGGTCGGCGTGATCATCATGGGCGAATACGCCGACATCAAGGAAGGCGACGAGGTGCGGGCCACCGGCCGGATCGCCTCGGTGCCCGTTGGCCCCGCCCTGGTCGGGCGCGTGGTCGATGCCCTGGGCAACCCGATCGACGGTAAGGGGCCAATTGAAGCGACCGAATTCTACAACATCGAGCGCATCGCCCCCGGCGTCATCGAGCGCCAGAACGTCTTCCGCCCTGTCCAGACGGGTGTCCGCGTGATCGACGCGCTCACCCCGATCGGGCGCGGGCAGCGCGAACTGATTATCGGTGACCGCCAGACAGGCAAGACTGCCCTCGCCCTGGACACGATTATCAACCAGCGGGACAAGAACCTGTACTGCATCTACGTCGCTATCGGCAAGCGACGCGGCGAGATCGCCAACACGATGGCGACGCTGGAGAAGTACGGCGCGATGGACTACACGACTATCGTCGTGGCCTCCGCCTCGGATCCGGCGGCATTGCAGTACCTGGCGCCCTACTCCGGCTGCGCCATGGGTGAGTACTTCATGGAAAACGGCCAGGATGCTCTGGTGGTGTACGACGATCTCTCCAAGCACGCCTGGGCCTACCGTCAGGTCTCGCTCCTGCTGCGCCGTCCACCGGGCCGCGAAGCCTACCCCGGCGACGTGTTCTACCTGCACAGCCGACTGCTGGAACGCGCTGCACAGCTGAGCAAGGAACGTGGCGGCGGGAGCCTGACCGCGTTGCCGATCATCGAGACGCTGCTCGGCGACATTTCCGCCTACATCCCCACCAACGTGATTTCCATCACAGATGGCCAGATTTACCTGGAAAGCGACCTGTTCTACGCCGGTATCCGCCCGGCCATGAACACCGGCATCAGCGTCAGCCGCGTGGGCGGTGATGCCCAGGTGCGGGCCATGCGCCAGGTCGCTGGCGGCCTGCGCATCGACATGGCCAACTTCCGCGCCCTGGCGGCGTTCGCCCAGTTTGGCTCCGATCTGGACAAAGACACCCAGCGCCAGCTTGAGCGTGGTCGCCGCCTGACCGAGATTCTGAAGCAGCCCCAGTACCAGCCCACCCCGCTAGTTGACCAGGTCGTGCTGATCTATGCCGGGACGCGCGGCTACCTTGACCAGATCGAGGTGGCGCGGGTCAAGGAATGGGAGGAAGGGTTCATCCGCTTCCTGCGGGCGCAGTTCCAGGACGTGGTGAACGGCATCGAGACCGAGCTGCGCCTGACGCCGGAGATTGAGGCCCGGCTCAAGGAAGCCATTCAGACTTTCAACGCCACCTGGGCCTAAAGGGGCGCGGATATGCCAAACGTACGCGAGATCCGCAAACGCATCAAGAGCGTCAGGAATATCGGGCAGGTCACGCGAGCGCTGGAAGCCGTCTCAGCCTCTCGCGCCCGCAAAGCCCAGCAACAGGCCATGGCCAGCCGCGCTTATGCCCAGAAAGCCTGGGAAGTGCTGGTCAACGTGGCCTCGCAGGGTGGCGCGGGGCGGGCATTGCATCCCCTGCTGGAAGTGCGGCCCAACCCCACCCGGATTTGCATGCTGCTGATTTCCGGCGATCGCGGCCTGGCCGGGGCCTACAATACCAACATCGTCCGCGTAGCGACGACCTTTGCCCGCAACCTGTGCCAGGAGAATTGCTCAGTCCAATGGATTAGCGTCGGGCGCAAGGGGCGCGACGCCCTGCTCCGCATGGGCCAGCCGGTCATCGCCCAGTTCAGCCACCTTCCAGCGGAACTGACGATCACCGAGGTCATCCCCATCGCCAGGACGGTCATCGACGAGTTTCTCGAGGGACGCGCTGACCAGGTGTTCATTGCCTTCACCGACTTCAAAAACACCCTTAGCCAGGAGCCGGTGGTGGTCAACCTGTTGCCGTTACGCCCGTTCCAGACGGATAACCCGGTGCTGAACACGTACATCAAGCGCGAGCCAACCGTGACCACCGAAGGACGCGAGTATATTTACGAACCGTCAGCGCAAGAGATTCTGGACGAAGTGCTGCCGCGGTTCATCCAACTCCAGATCTACCAGGCTATCCTGGAAAGCCAGGCCAGCGAGCATTCTGCCCGTATGATTGCCATGCGCAACGCCTCGGAGAATGCCGAAGCGCTGGCGGCCGACCTGCAACTGACCTTCAACAAAGCGCGCCAGCTGGCCATTACTAGCGAAATTCTGGACATCGTCGGCGGTGTGGAAGCTCTCCGCGAACAGGCGCAAGCCGTGGTACGCGATATGCAAGAAGCCTATTTGAAAACGGCTGCGGCGGCCCGCTAGCGTCCGGAACTGACGCCACGGGGTGACCGCTATTCTTGAGGAGAAACATTTGATGAGCGAAGTGCAGGGTGTGGTAACGCAGGTGCTGGGCGCGGTCGTAGATGTAGCGTTCCCACCGGAAAAACTACCCAGGATTTTCGACGCGATCCGTGTGCCGCGGGACGGGGCGGAAGACCTTATCCTGGAGGTACAACAACATCTTGGCGGCGATCAGGTGCGTACCGTGGCCATGGACGCCACCGATGGCCTGGCCCGTGGTCAGGTGGCCTATGCCACCGGCCTCCCCATCCAGGTTCCGGTAGGCGAAGCCGTTCTGGGACGCATCTTCAACGTGCTAGGGCGACCGATCGATGGCAAGCCCGCGCCGGTGGACGCGCCACGCAGCCCGATTCATCGCACTGCCCCGCCGTTCGAGGAGCAGTCGACCGCCATCGAGATGTTTGAAACCGGCATTAAGGTCATCGACCTGATCGCGCCCTTCCGCAAGGGCGGCAAGGCCGGCATCTTTGGCGGGGCCGGTACGGGCAAGACGGTCATCATCATGGAGCTGATCCGTTCCATCGCGACCGAGCATAGCGGCTTCTCCGTCTTTGCCGGCGTCGGGGAGCGCACCCGCGAAGGCACCCAGCTTTACCACGAGATGATCGAAAGCGGCGTCATCAACCAGACGGCGATGGTCTTCGGCCAGATGAACGAGCCGCCGGGCGTCCGCCTGCGTGTCGCCCTCTCCGGTCTGACCATGGCTGAACACTTCCGGGACGAGGGCCGCGACGTACTGCTCTTCATCGACAACATCTTCCGCTTCAGCCTGAGCGGATCGGAAGTATCAGCGTTGCTGGGGCGCATGCCCTCCGCGGTCGGTTACCAGCCCACTCTGGCGCAGGAGATGGGTGACCTGCAGGAACGCATCACCAGCACTACCCGCGGCTCGATCACCTCGCTGCAGGCGGTGTATGTCCCGGCGGATGACTACTCTGATCCGGCGCCGGTGGCCGTGTTCACCCATCTGGATGGTTCGATTGCCCTGGAACGCTCGATTGTGGAAAAGGGCATCTATCCGGCGGTGGACCCGCTGGCCAGCACCAGCCGCATCCTCGACCCGCTGATTGTCGGTGAGG
This sequence comes from Chloroflexota bacterium, assembly GCA_019873685.1. Lineage (GTDB taxonomy): Bacteria > Chloroflexota > Anaerolineae > Aggregatilineales > Ch27 > Ch27. The sequence continues at coordinate 73,445 of JAIOAT010000002.1, read as the reverse complement.
AACACTACAGCACAGCCCGCGAGGTGCAGCGTGTGCTGCAGCGGTACAAAGACCTGCAGGATATCATCGCCATCCTGGGCATCGATGAACTCTCCGACGAAGACAAGCAACTGGTGGCCCGCGCCCGCCGCGTGGAGCTATTCCTGAGCCAGCCGTTCTTTGTGGCTACCCAGTTCACGGGGCGCGAGGGTCGTTACGTCCCGATCCACGAGACCATCAAGGGCTTCCGCATGATCCTCGATGGCGAACTGGATCACATCCCTGAAGAGATGTTCCGTATGGCCGGGCCGATTCAGGATGTGCTGGATCGCTACGAGCAGGCGCAAAGGTCGGGGTAAAGTGAGGACGGCATGCCCATCCATATCGAGGTTGTGACGCAGGAAAAGAAGGTTTTCGAAGAGGAAGCCGCCGACATGATCATCCTGCCGGGCAAGGAAGGCGTCCTGGGCGTCCTGCCGCGCCATACCCCCCTGTTGACCACCCTCGACATCGGCGAACTGCGTATCAAGGCCCATGGCACCGAGCACGTGCTGGCAGTCTACGGCGGCATCGTCGAGATCCGCCCGGACAAGGTCGTGGTGCTGGCTGATATGGCCGAACATGCCGAGGAAGTCGACCTGGAGAAGGCGGAGGAAGCCCGGCGCACGGCGCAAGAGATGATGCGCAAAGGCCCGCCCCCGGATGAAGCAGCGATCATCATGCAGGAACTGCGCCGCGCGGAACTGGCGTTACGCGTGCGCCGTCGCGCCCAGTCGCGGGCAGGCACCGTAACCCTTCGCCCGGACGGCGGCGAATAAGCGCAGGCGGCAAGCGACCTGTTCGACAGCGCGGCTGCGGATGGTTGGTGTCTTCACCGCCGTTTCATGACAACACGACGGCACGCCTGGACGACGCAGTCCGGGCGTGCTTGCTGTTGGCATGGCGATCCGCTATGGAGGTTGTGCCAGGTTTGCGGTATCATGCCCCCTCGTTCAGATGGGAAGTCCCGCGCCTCTAGCAAGTGGAGACATCCTGAAGACGTTCTTCATTTACAATGATGATGGTGAGTACGCGCCTGCACCAACCCAGCGGCCAAACCGGGCAGGCGCAATGAATTGGACCTGACCGCTGGAGGTCAACATGGCGATGTTTGCGAAGCGACTGGGCGTCGACCTGGGGACGACCAACGTCTTGATTTACGAGAACGAGCGTATTGTGCTGCAGGAGCCGTCCCTGGTCGCTCTGACGGTGGAGGAAGAGCCGCCGCTGGTGGTCGCTATCGGGCAGGAAGCGCGCGATATGTGGGGGCGTACGCCGGAAAATATCGAAGTCGTGCGCCCGCTACGCGACGGCGTGATCGCCGACTATGAAGTCACTGAAGCCATGCTGCGCTATTTCTTCGATAAGGTGCTGGGCCGGGTACGCCTGTTCAAGCCGGTTGTCGGGATCAGCGTGCCGTACGGGGTCACCAGTGTCGAGCGCCGTGCAGTGCATGAAGCCGCGATTCAGGCCGGCGCACGGGAAGCCACACTGATCCCGGAGCCGCTGGCCGCCGCGATTGGCGCCGGGCTACCCGTCAACACGCCAGCCGGGAACATGGTCCTCAGCCTGGGCGGCGGGATCAGCCAGGCGGGCGTCATTGCCATGAACGGCATCGTCGTCGCCGATAGCGTCCGGGTCGGCGGGGGACGGCTGGATGAAGCCATCATCGCTTACATCCGGCGCAAGTACAGCCTGGTCATCGGCGCGCCAACCGCCGAATCGGTCAAAATCCAGATCGGTGCAGCAGTAGACCTGCCCCAGGAAATGACCATGGAAATCCAGGGGCGGGATCAGGTAGGCGGCTTGCCGCGTACCATCACTGTCTCCACCGGCGAGGTAGTTGAGGCTATTCAGGAGCCGCTGACAGAGATCGCCCAGGTAGTGCGCACCGTGCTGGAACGCACGCCACCGGAACTGGCCTCTGACATCATTGACCGGGGAATCATGCTCACCGGCGGCGGCGCGTTGTTGCGCGGCATTGATCAGTATCTGACTCAGCACACCGGCGTACCGGCGTACCGGGCTGAGAATCCGATCGTGGCAACTGCCGTCGGGGCCGGGCGCGCCCTGAACAATCTGGCCCTGTTGCGGACCCTGCCCCAGGGATTCTGATCTCAGTTGAGGACGAACGACAAGTAGAGCAGGCGTCCCGGCAGATTCCGACGGCGGTTCATCCGAGGTAATAGGTCATGTGCTGGAGGTGAGCCGCAGGATCGATGTGCTGCACATGTACACCCTCCGGGACGGCCAGGACGATCGGCGCATAGTTGAGGATTGCCCGGACGCCAGCCTCCACCAGAGCATCGGTCACCTGCTGGGCGGCGGCGGCCGGCACCGCGACCATGGCCACCTGGATGCCAATGCGCTCGATCTCTTCCTTCATAACCCGGACGCTGAGCACCTTGATGTTGCCCACGTAGCTGCCGATCTTGGCCGGATCGTTGTCAAAAATGCGGGTGATACGAAAGCCACGGTGCGCAAAGCCGCCATAACGCGCCAGCGCCCGGCCAAGGTCCCCCGCCCCGACCAGCGCCACCTGCCATTCCCGGTCCAGGTGTAGAATCTTCTTGAGTTGTTCCTGCAGATAGGCAATCGCGTAGCCAGTCCCCTGCTTGCCAAAGGGGCCGAACCAGGAAAGATCCTTGCGAATCTGGGCCGAACTGATGCCCAGACGCTGGCCAAGCTCATGGGAAGAAGTGACTTCGTAGCCTTCTTCCCGCAGCAAAGTCAACTCCCGAAGGTAAATGGGCAAACGACCAATGACGATGTCAGGAATTTCGGGCGTCATGGGCTGGGTGTCTCCTGGCCGCAGTGTTTGTGAAAAAGCTCATATATCCTACCACTATCATCGCAGAAGAACAATCGGACTATTCAAGTCCAAGATGAGAATCCACTTCCGCGCTATTCTCATATACATCTCACTTCAGTGTAGGCCGTTCGTGTTATAGTAGGTCGGATTTCAGGCAGTATATGTTGGACACAGGTTTGCCGTAGATGCGTCGGATTCTGGGGATCGTCTTGGTGGTAGTCGCGGTTGCCGCCATCTATCTGCTGATCCGCAACAACCAGACCGCTTCAACCGGAAATGCAGCCACCGCTCGCCTGCAGACGGCGCAGATTGTACGCGACAGCGTCGTGGTAGCAGTGCGCGCCACCGGAGTCGTGGAAGCCGCACGCGCGGCCCAGTTAAGCTTTGAGACCGGTGGCATAGTCGCTGATGTGCTGGTGGAAGAAGGGCAGTTTGTGTTGGCCGGGCAGGTGCTGGCCCGGCTGGATGATACCGCCCAGCGCATCGCGATTGAGCAGGCCCAGTGGAGCGTACGAATCGCGGAGCTGGGCCTGCGGCAGCTTGAAGCGCCGCCTGACCCCAGGGACATCAGCGCCGCTCAGGCGAACGTCAGCAGCGCCTGGGCCGCCTATGTTGATCTGCGTGACAACTCGGTCACTGAGGCGGATATCCGCGCCGCCGAGCTGCAGTATGAGCAGGCGCTGGCCGCCTGGGATGCTGCTGAACAGGCCTCGCGGGATGCGCTCCGTAGCGAAGCCAGCCTGGCCCAGGTCGGCGCGGCCAGCTTTGCTGCGGAAATCGCCCGCCTGCGTCTTGAGCAACTCCGCCGCGGTGTCCCGCAGGAATCGCTGAATGCGGCGCTGGCGCGGGTGACCCAGGCCGAAGCCCAGCTGCGTCTGCTGGAGGCGGGGCCGCCGCAGGCTCAGCTTGACCGGGCAGCAGTCGCGGTTCGTCAGGCGGAATTACGCCTGCAGCGTGCGCGGCAGGCCTACGACGATACCATTCTCCGCGCCCCCTTTGCCGGCGTTGTGCAACAGCTAGCCATTCAGGTCGGCAGTCTGGTCGCACCGGGAGGGCTGCCAGCCATGGCTCTCTACGATCTGTCGCAACTGCTCATCCGGGTCCGCGTCGATGAGATCGATGTCGTGAACATCCAGGCTGGCCAGCCGGTGGAGCTGACCTTTGACGCTCTGCCCGGCAGGGTCTTCTCGGCAACCGTCGAGCGTGTGGCCACCACCGCGACCCAACGTGACGGAATCATCGGCTACGATGTCCTCCTGACGCTGCCGGATGCCCCCGAGGAAGTGCGGGTGGGCATGACGGCTGCAGCAACAATCATCCTGGACGAAGTACCCGACGTGCTGGTCGTCCCCAACCTGTTCGTGCGTCTTGACCGCGCTACAGGCCAGGCTTTCGTAAACGTCCTCCTCTCTGATGGCACGCTGGAAGAACGGGCGATCCAGCTTGGCGCCCAGAACGATAACGTCAGCGAAGTCGTCTCCGGGCTGGAGGAAGGCGATACAGTCGCAGTTGACCTGTCCGGCGGTGTGTTCTCGTTCTTTGAAGGCAGTTGACAGGCATGTACAGGCGTCTGCGCAACTGGTTCATCATCGGCATGCTGGCGATTCTGGCCGCGGCCTATGCCCGCTACCAGATGGATCGCGGGCAGCCTGTGCTGCCATTCGCGCAGGCCAATCAGGATTCCACGGCAGCAGTGGAAACCACAGTGGTTGAGCGCGGCGATATCGTTGTCACCGTCAGCGCCGTCGGGACTCTGGCCCCGATCAAGCAGCTCTACCTGTTCTTCCCGGTACCGGGCAAGGTCAGCGCCATTGCTGTCGCCGAAGGGGATAGCGTCGTAGCCGGCCAGGAACTGGCCCGTTTGGATACCGAACAACTGGAACTGGCGCTACAGGACGCCAGCCTGGCCCTGGAATTGCAACAGATCGCGTTTGACGCCCTGACCGCAGAACCGCGCGAGGTAGAACTTGAGGCCGCGCGGGCAGCGGTTTCCGCCGCTAGCGCCCAGCTTGCCGCTGCCAGTGTCCCGCCCGACCCCAACATGGTGGAAATCGCGCGCCTGCAACTGGAACTGGCCAAGAATCAGCTATGGCAGAACCAGTTGCAGCGCGACAGTGCACGCCAGCAGGAGGAACAACTGCAGGAGCTGCTCAGCCGCATCCCGGTCGCGCTACCGTCGCCGGGCGATCTGCCGCTGTCGCTGTCGGGTTTGCCTTCTGCCAGCCAGTACGAAGCCGCCGTGACACGGTCTGAATACGATGTAGCGATTGCCACCCAGCAACTGCTGGAGGCCCAGAACGCTTCGACCAATGCCGCCAATATCGCCGCTGCGCAGGCGGCGCTGATCAGCGCGCAGGGGCAGCTTGCCCGCCTAGAGGAAGGCCCCAGCGAGATCGAACTGGCGCTGGCGGACGCGCAATTGCAGGCCGCCTACCTGGCGGTAGACCTGGCCCGCTACCAGCTGGAGCAGGCCATCCTGCGGGCGCCTTTCAGCGGCGTGGTCGCACAGATGAACCTGGCGCCGGGCGAGCCGCCGCCCAGCCGTGAGCCGGCGATTGAACTGATCGATCCCTCTGTGTTCACCGTCAACCTGGCCGTTGATGAAATGGATGTCGCCCAGCTGGAAGATGGCCAGTATGCGGAGAGCACGGTGGATGCGTTGCCCGACACCATCCTGACTGGCCGCGTGACCGGGATCGATCGGGTGGCGACCAGCGCCGCCGGTCTGGTGACCTACGGCGTAGAGATCACGCTCGACCAGACCGATGCCCCGGTCCGCGCCGGGATGAGCGCGACAGTGGCCGTGGTTGTCGATGAAGCACGCGATGTCCTGCGGCTGCGCAACCGTTTCATCCGGCTGGATCGGCGCACAGGACAGGCTACAGTCACCGTCAGGCGCAGCAATGGTACGCTGGAAGATGTGCCGGTGACGCTGGGCCGGCGTAACGAGACCTTTAGCGAGGTCGTCAGTGGTCTGCAGGTCGGGGACCAGATTGTTCTGCTGCCCCGTAACAGCCTGAGCAACTTTGGCTTCTAGCAGTCTTGGGTGTGGGTGGTTCTATGTTCAGAGGTGACGGTCGGCAGAAGGTTACTGAATACGAAATCCCGCGGGATGCCCAGGGTAGACCGGCGATCATCGACATCCGCGATGTGACCAAGATCTATCAGATGGGCGACATTGAAGTCCGCGCCCTGCAGGGAGTCACGCTCCAGATCTTCGAAGGGGAATTCGTCGCCATCATGGGGCCGTCGGGGTCCGGCAAGAGTACGCTGATGAACATCCTCGGCGCCCTTGACCAGCCGACCTCCGGCAAGTATTACCTGGCCGGGAAGGATGTCAGCCAGGCAGATGATCGCCAGCTGGCGGCCATCCGCAACGAGATGATCGGCTTTGTCTTTCAGAACTTCAACCTGCTCAAGCGCACATCCGCCCTGCGGCAGGTGGAACTGCCGCTGATCTACGCTTCTAAGCCGGGTAACCGTCGAGAGCGGGCCAAAGCCGCGCTGGAGGCTGTCGGATTGGGTGCGCGTCTGCACCACCTCCCCAGTGAGCTTTCCGGCGGCCAGCAGCAGCGCGTGGCCATCGCCCGCGCCCTGGTGACTGAACCGAAGATGATCCTGGCCGATGAACCAACCGGCAACCTGGATACCAAGAGCGGCACGGAGGTGCTGCGCATCTTTCAGCAGCTCAACCGAGAGCGCGGCATGACCACCGTCTTTGTGACGCACGACCCGTTTGTGGCCCGCCACACCGACCGGGTGATCATGTTGCGAGACGGCAGGATCATCGCCGACCGGGCCGTGAGCCAGCCGCTGATCGCCGGGGAAGCGGAAAGGCCATCCGAGATGGCCGAACTGGAAGACATCTTCCGTGAGACCTATGACGCGCCGGCGGAGGAATTCACTTAGGCCATGAATCTGCTGGAAAGCGTCCGGCTGGCCATAGAAGCCCTGCTGGCCAATAAGCTGCGCTCCGCGCTGACCATGCTTGGCATCGTAATCGGCGTTGGCGCGGTCATTGCCCTGGTTAGTTTTGGCCAGGGCGTGGAGCAGTATATCGCGCGGCAATTCCAGTCACTGGGCGCTAACCTGCTGTTTGTCTTTTCCTCGACGCCACCGGGGGGTGGGCCAGGAGACGTCAAGGCCCTGACCATGGCTGACGCCAGTGCTCTGGCTAACCCGCTGCTGGCGCCCAGCGTGTTGCGTGTCTCCCCGCAGTACGACGTCTTCGCGGTGGTTGCCGCTGGCCGCAACGACAGCACGATGAATGTTTCCGGTGTTACCCCTGTCTACCAGGATGTACGCGGCTGGTATCCACAGTATGGACGCTTCATCGAGGAAACCGATATCCTGACCAGCGCCCGTGTAGCTGTACTGGGCACCTCGACCGCGACCGACCTGTTCGGGCCAGGCGTCGATCCGGTCGGGCAGACTATCCGCATCAACGCCCTGCCCTTCCGGGTGATCGGGCTGATGGAGCAGCGCCCCGGTTCCGGCTTCGCCGATGAGAACGATGTCGTCTTTGTGCCGATCAGCACCGCCCAGACTCGCCTGACACGGGCGCCGATGCGCGACGGCAGCTACCGGGTTGCCTTCATCACGATTCAGGCAGTCTCGGAAGGTCGCATGGACGCAGCCGCTGACGAAATCTCGCGCATACTGGTGGAACGACACGGCATCCAGTACCGCGATCAGGAAGACTTCACCGTGCTTTCGCAGAATGATCTGCTGTCGGTGGTGGGGGAGATCACGGGTCTCCTGACGATCTTCCTGGCCGTCATTGCGGGGGTTTCCCTGCTGGTAGGCGGGATCGGGATCATGAACATCATGCTGGTGACGGTCACAGAGCGCACCAGGGAAATCGGGCTACGCAAAGCCGTCGGTGCACGTTACGGCGATATCCTGCTCCAGTTTCTGATCGAAAGCGTGGTGCTGACGGTAACCGGCGGTCTGATCGGCATCGGGCTTGGCTTCCTGGCGGCAACAGTCGGGTCGGCGTTGATCCCCGACCTGACGCTGACCGTGACTGCCGGGGCAATCCTCCTGGCCACCACAGTGTCCACCATGATCGGGCTGTTCTTCGGGATTTACCCGGCCAGCCGGGCCGCCGCGCTCAACCCGATCGACGCTCTACGGTACGAATAGCTGGGGGCAGCCATGCAGCAGATTGTGGAAAGCCTCCGAATTGCGCTCAGCGGGCTGGCCGCCAACCGTCTGCGGACGGGGCTAACCACCCTGGGCATCGCCATCGGCGTGGCCGCAGTCATTGTGCTGGTGTCGCTGGGGCAGGCCGTCCAGTTGTTTGTGGAAGAGCAATTCCTGGGAATCGGTACGAACCTGGTCTTTGTGGTGCCGGAGTCAGTGATCAGTACGGGCGGCGCGGCCAGCGGCGGACCGCCGGACATGAGCCGCCTGACCACGGCATCATCGCTGACCGAGAAAGACGTCGCGGCGCTTTCCGACCCGTTCCGCGTACCTGAGGCGGCCATGGTCGTCCCCGAACTACGGCTCACCCGGACGGCTTCCTACGCCAACCTGCAGACGCGCGGGCGCATCCGCGCTACCACGCCGGAATATCTGGCCATCCGCAATCGGCGGGTGATCCTGGGCCGCTTCTTTGACGATCGCGATATGCTGGCCGGGGCGCGGGTAGCTGTACTCGGCCAGACCACGGTTCGCAACCTGTTCCCGGAGGACGTCCTTCCCATCGGCGAGACTTTTCGGCTGGGCGAAGTGCCATTCCGGGTGATCGGCATCATGGAAGCCTATGGCGGCGCTTCCTTCGGGGATGAAGATGATGTGATCTTCATCCCCATCACTACAGCCCAGCAACGGCTGCAGAGTGGCCGGACGCTGAGCGGGCAGTATCCCGTATCGCAGATTTTCGTGCAGGCAGCCAGTGACAAGCGCATTGATGCCCTGGTGGCGCAGATCACTCAGACTCTGCGCGAAGAACACATGATCAGCTTCCGGGATGAGGATGACTTCGTGGTGCTGACACAGGCTGACCTGCTGCAGAGCTTCGGCGCGATCACGGCGCTGCTGACCGTCTTCCTGGGGGTGATTGCCGGTATCTCGCTGCTGGTCGGCGGCATCGGCATCATGAACATCATGCTGGTCACCGTCACTGAGCGCACGCGGGAGATCGGACTGCGCAAAGCTGTCGGCGCCCGGCAACGTGATATCCTGGCGCAGTTTCTGGTGGAGAGCGTGATGCTGGCGGCGGTCGGTGGGGCGGCGGGGCTGGCCGTAGCCGCGCTGGGCACAGCTCTGGTGGGTGCGCTGCTACCTGATCTCAAGGCCACAGTCAGCGCCAGCGGCGTGCTGCTGGCCACCACCATCTCAGCGCTGATCGGGATATTCTTCGGGCTGTATCCAGCCCGCCGGGCCTCCCGCCTGAACCCGATCGATGCCCTGCGCTTTGAATAAGCCATAGCACAACAGCGGGGTATTCTGCTAGTATAGGTATCGAGCAGGACCTGCCGCCGATAGGCGTGTATCCTCCTGACCTGGCGGCTTCGGGCAGGCCATTGCATAAGGAACAGGGATGAGTGAGCACAAACCTCAGGCCAGCAGCGGAGATGCTGACAGCCTGCATGCCGTCAATGACAGCATGCTGGAAGGGCTGGGCAAACTCGCTGAGTACTTTGGCTTCAACAAGGTAATGGGACAACTATACGGGGCTTTGCTGCTCAGCCCGGAACCGCTCTCGCTGGACGATCTGGCCAACGCGCTGCAGAAGTCCAAGGCCAATGTCAGCGTCTCCATGCGCACCCTGGAACATATGGGAGTCGTGCGTGAAGTCTGGGTGCGGGGCGAACGCCGCAAGTTCTATGAGGCAGAGACCGATTTCTGGAAGATCGCCATCAACGTGCTCAGCAGCCGCGAGTTACGCGAACTGGAACACGCCCTGCAAATCCTCCAGCAAAACACCCAGGCGCTGCGGTCAGCGATGCCGGAGATGAATGAAGCCGATCGTCAGCTTGCCCAGCTATATGTATCGCGCATTGATCGGCTGGGGGATTTTTTCCGTTTCGCCCAGTTGATCCTGACCTCGATCCTGCAGCGTGCGGCGGCGGGCACCTTTGACGTGCGCAAGGTCACCAAAGTCACGCTGGAATAACCCTCCTGGTGGTAAACCCATGTTCTTCGATGAAGCCAAGATCTATGTTCGTAGCGGCGACGGCGGCGATGGGCTGGTCTCCTTCCGCCGGGAGAAATTCGTCCCCTTCGGCGGCCCGGCGGGCGGTGATGGCGGGCGCGGCGGTGATGTCATCCTGGAGGTCGAGCCAACCCTGAATACGCTGGCGCAATTCAAGCGGCAGGCGCACTTCAAGGCTGAGCATGGCGCGCGGGGCGGCAGCAGCCGCAAGACCGGCAAGGATGGCGCCGATCTGGTGGTCAAGGTCCCGCCGGGGACGGTAGTGCGCGACGCTGAGACAGGCGCGGTGCTGGCCGACCTGGTGCGTCCGGGGCAGCGCGTGGTCGTAGCCCGTGGCGGCAGAGGCGGGCGCGGCAATGCCCGCTTCGCCACCAGCCGCAACCAGGCTCCACGTATCGCTGAACGCGGTGAACCCGGCGAGGAACGCTGGCTGCTCCTGGAACTGAAGCTGATCGCCGATGTTGGCATTGTCGGCGTGCCCAACGCCGGGAAGTCCACCCTGCTCTCAGTCATCAGCAACGCCCGCCCCAAGATCGCTGATTACCCCTTCACGACACTGGAACCGAACCTGGGCGTGGTTGAGCGCGATCACCGCACCTTCGTAGCGGCGGACATCCCTGGCCTGGTGGAGGGAGCGCATCTGGGCGTTGGTCTGGGCCATGCGTTCCTGCGCCATGTCCAGCGGACGCGCGTGCTGGTGCATGTGCTGGACGGTCTCAGCGCCGATCCACTCGCAGATTTCAACCAGATCAACGCAGAACTTGCGCTGTTCGACGAGCGCCTGCGCGACCGCCCACAGATCGTCGTCTTCAACAAGATGGATCTCCCGGAAGCCCAGGCCCGCTGGCCAGAAGTCCAGGCGGCGCTGAACAGGCGCGGCTATACCCCCCTGGCGATCTCAGCGGCCACCCAGCAGGGCACGGAAGACCTGGTCAACCGTTTGTTTGCTTTGCTGGATACCCTGCCGGTGGAGACATACCAGGAAGTCGCCGAAATGCCGGTCTACCGCCTGGAAGAAGAAGTGCCCTTCACTATCACGCGCGATGAAGACGGGACGTTCCATGTGCATGGCGAGCGGATCGAACGGGCGGCGGCGATGACCTACTGGGACTATGACGAGGCGATCCTGCGGTTTCATCGCCTGCTGGAACGACTGGGTGTGGTCGACGCCCTGATCGAAGCAGGGGTCCAGAAGGGTGATACAGTGTTCATCGGCGAGTATGAGCTGGAATGGAGCGATTAGGGCTGCTGGGCGGCACCTTTGATCCGCTCCACATCGGGCACCTGATTCTGGCCTCTGTAGCCGCGGAAGCGCTGGCACTGGATGCGGTGTGGTTCGTCCCGGCGGCTGACCCGCCGCACAAACAGGGGCGTCCGGTCACCCCGGCCAGTCACCGGGTGGCCATGGTGGCGCTGGGCATTGCTGGTAATCCCCGCTTTGCCCTGTCACGGATCGATGTGGATCGACCCGGCCCCCATTATTCGGCAGACATGGTCGCCCTGGCCCAGCAGCAAGCGCCACAGGCGACCATCTTCTTCCTGCTGGGCAGCGATTCGTTGGCTGACCTGCCAACCTGGCACCGCCCCGACTTGCTGCTGGCCCGCTGCCAGCTGGCCGTTTACCGGCGTCCGAGTGCGCCCGTCGATATGATGGCGCTGGAAGCGCGTCTGCCAGGGCTAACCGGGCATGTGATCTGGATCGACGGACCGGGGGTCAACCTCTCAGCGTCGGCCATCCGCGAACGCCTGCAGTCCGGACATTCCATCCGCTACCTGGTGCCGGAGACCGTACGGACGTACATCGACACCCATCACCTCTACGCTCGGACATGACAGCAGGCTGGGCGGCTTGGTAACACATTGCCAGCAGACGGGAGCCGCACTACACTGTAGATATATAAGAGTTTTCTTGTCCATTGGCGCTGGGGAAACCCGCAGAAAGAGCCAGTTGTGGCTGACACAGAGGATCTTTTTGTACAGGTCAAGCAAGTCAACATACGGCACGCCCCACGAGTCGCCCGCGACAATATCCTCGATACCCTTGTACTGGGCGACGCAGTGGAAGTCCTGGCGGCTGTTACTGAAGAATCGGCGGATGGCTGGCATTGGCGGCGTCTGGCCGAATCAGAGGAGCACTGGCTAGCGGAGGTCAACCGTCAGACCGGCATGCGGTTACTTGACACGCAACCACCAGTGGCTGCCGAACCCGCCCCGGCGGAGACCCTCTACGTGTTGGCCAATGCGGTTAACATCCGGCGCACGCCACGATCCACCGCCGATAACATCCTGGCCCGGTTGCAGCATGGCGACGCAGTTGTGCTGGGCGCGCAGAAGGTTGTCGGTGCGGATGGCTGGCAGTGGCGTCCGCTGGCCGACAAGCAGGATGCCTGGGTGGCCGAATACCACACCCGTACCGGCCAGCGGTTGCTTGGCCGCAAATCGCCGGGCAAGCCGCTGGCCGGACGCGTACGAACAGAAGGCATGCATTTCGTGGTGGATGGTCAGCCATTGCGGTTCGTTGGCGCTAACCTGCGCGAGTTTCCGTTCTACGGGCGCAGCGATGTGCTGCCATTCGCCAGCGCAAACATCCAGGACGATCAACTCCGGGCGATGCAGGAGATGGGGATGCGCGTGGTGCGCATGCACGCCTGCCACCGCAGCGTCAGCCTGGGGGACGCCATTCCGCTGGTTGGCGCGGCACTGGATCGGGTACAGCAGCACGGTCTGCTGGCGATTGTGGTGCTCAATGACTCGTTGGGGAGCTTCTGGGTGCCCGGCGATGAGCGGTTCCACCGCCACGTTCTGGGCCACCTGGACAAGATCGACTACTTTCATGCAGGCGGCTACAGGGAAAACTACCTGCCCTATGCGCGCCGTATGGTCGCCGCTTACCGGGATCATCCGGCGATCCTCGCCTGGGAGCTGGGCAACGAGTACGCAATTCATCCCCAACCGGCCAGCGTCGCCGATGGTGAGGCTTTCTTACGCTTCGTGGAGCACGTGTCGGGAGAAATCAGAGGTCTTGACCCCAACCATCTGATCGCTATCGGTCTGGTGAACAGCGGCCATGTCGCACCGAATGACCAGCCGGGTCTGGATCGCCTGGCATTTGCGCGGCGATTGTACGGCCTTCCGGCGATCGACTTCCTGACCGTCCACTTTTATGAGGGCAACGGCGAAGAGGAAAACTCCCGCCCGGATCTGACCGTTGCGCGGGAACTCAACAAACCGTTGATCGTGGAGGAATGGGGGGCCAGGGGCGGCAACCGGGCGGCACTGACTGCCAGCACCATTGCTCACTGGACAGGGCACGGTGCCAGTGGTTTTCTGCAGTGGGGGTTTTCCGCCACGCCCTTTGATGTTGGCGTGGGCGACGCAGAATTTGGCATGGATCCCTACGCCGGAGGCAACAAAGACCACTATCAGAACCTGAAGCAGGTCTACCGCGAATGGGCGGACAAACTCCAGCAAGCGTAATCGCTTTACAGAATCGAAAACCGGTGTATACTGCGCCGCAAATCAGCACGCCAGTTCCCCGTGCTTGGTGCAGGAGACGGATGAGGAAAACAGTATCCTATGCCCAGGAACAAGCCTTTTCCGGACAGTCATAGCTTTGGCCCATTTGAACGTCGCAACAAGGGAGTACCACCACGCTGGGAGGAAACCCACGACGACGGCGAAGACGGGAATGAATTCATCCGCCGCCAGCAAGGCGAGATACGCGAGACAGTGAAGCGCCAGCGCGCTGCCCAGAAGCTGGTGCGCCTGGAACGCGAAGAGGAGTTGACCGAACGGGCCTACACCGACCGGCGCGCTAGCGAGAAAGATCGCAAACGGCTCTACAATGATCTCAAGCGGTTGGCGGAAGCCCTGGGAATCAAGCAGACCCTGCAGCATCTGAACCGGACTACCTGCCAGACCTGCTGGGGGCCGGATATCATCAGCGATAAGGAACGCCCCAGCCTGGGCATTGTTCTCAATTACGCCGGGCGCCTGGAACCCGCCGGAGAGGCCCCTGCCGTTGAGAATCGTATTGCCAGGCTGTTCGGCGCGTGGCTCTACTTTAGCGGCAATCGGGTGGTGATCGCTGTCGCCAGCAAGCAGCCCGGCGAGAACGATACCCAGATCGACCATGCCGCGCCGCCAGCACGGGATACAGCGGTTCTGGTCATCCCGTATGACCCTGCCCACCACGATCATGTGCGCCAGCAGGTCACCCAGGCGTTGCTCAACAACGGGCCAGTCAGCTAACGCCCGGCGGCATTTGCTGAAGCTATTATCGGAGTGACGACATCGCCTGCCTGTCTCAGCAGGCGAATACCATTGTCAAGCGTGACGGCACAGACTATCATCATACCTGCACTCAGAACAGGTTCTACTACGGCTCCCCACAATCTCAACCATCAAGGAACGGTACAGCGCTATGCAGCCCATGACCAGCGCAGAAGTGCGCCAAGCATTCCTGGATTTCTTCAGCGAGATGCGGCACAAGATCGTCGCCTCATCGTCGCTGGTCCCCGCTAACGACCCTACCCTGCTCTTCACCAACGCGGGCATGGTGCAGTTTAAGGATGTCTTCCTGGGGCTGGACAAACGCAACTACGATCGGGCGGCCACCGCCCAGAAGTGCATGCGGGTCAGCGGCAAGCACAACGATCTGGAGAACGTCGGCCCCTCTCCGCGCCACCACACATTCTTCGAGATGCTTGGCAACTTCAGCTTTGGCGCCTACTTCAAGCGGGAGGCCATCCGTTATGCCTATGACCTCCTGACCAGGGTCTACGGGTTGCCCCCGGAGCGCCTGGCTTTCACCGTCTACGAAAGCGACGACGAAGCCTATGACATCTGGGTCAAGGAAATCGGCGTCGATCCGCGCCGTGTGGCCCGGATGGGGCCAAAGACCAACTTCTGGCAAATGGCGGAAACCGGTCCCTGCGGCCCCACCAGCGAGATCCACTGGGATCGCTGCCCGGAAAAAGGGATCGACAGAATCATCCCTGACCTGGTCGCCGAAGAGGATCGCTTCCTGGAACTGTGGAATCTCGTCTTCATGCAGTTCAACCGCACCCAGCCCGACCCCGACCACACCGGACGGTACGACGTTCCATTGCCCAAGCCCGGCGTAGACACCGGGATGGGGCTGGAGCGTATCGTGTCCGTTCTGCAGGGCGCGGAAGCCAACTACGACACCGACCTGTTCCTGCCGATTATTGCCCGGACTCAGGCGCTGGCCGGGATGAGCGATGCCGAGCGCGAGGCCAACATCATTCCCTTCCGGGTGATCGCCGATCACATGCGTGCTGCTGCCTTCCTGATCGCGGATGGCGTGCTGCCCGGCGCCATAGGGCGTGACTACATCTGCCGTATGGTCATCCGGCGCGCCGCCCGTTTCGGCGCACGGCTGGGCTTTGACCGGCCCTTCCTGGCCGATGTCGCCGAAGCGGTGATCGAGACCATGGGCGGGCACTATACCGAACTGGTCGAGAAGCGCGAAGCCATCCGCCAGGCCATCACCCTGGAGGAGGAACGTTTCCGCCGCACCCTCGACCGTGGCATGGACGAACTTGAGGCGGCGCTTGACCGGCTGGAAAGCGAAGGGCAGCGCGTCCTGCCCGGCCAGATTGCCTTTTACCTCAAGGCTACGCTGGGGTTGCCCGTCGAAGTCATCCGCGACATCTGCCAGGAGCGCGGCTTCCAGGTCGATGATGCAGGTTTCCGCGCAGAAGAGGAAAAGCACATCCTGGCCAGTGGCGGCGGGCAAGCAATGGGTCAGATCGACACCGCTGAAGTGTACCAGCAGGTCCTCGATCGGCTGGTTGCCGATGGGTTGCTGCCGTCAGCCGGTGTAGCCCATGACCCGTATGGGCCGCTGGAGGTTGAGGGCAAGGTGCTGGCGCTGATCCAGAATGGGCGCCAGGTCGAGACGGCAATCACTGGCGAGCGGGTTGAGGTGGTTCTCCCTGCCACACCCTTTTACGTGGAATCCGGCGGCCAGATCACCGATACCGGCGTGATCACTGGCCCGGATGACCGCTGGCGCATTGAGGTTGAGGAGGCGGCTCGCCCCCTTGGCGGCCTGATCATCCACCGGGGCGAAGTGGTCGAAGGTACGCCCCATGTTGGCGACCTTGCCACCGCGCGCGTCGACGGCCTCCGCCGGGATGCCATCCGCCGGGCGCATACCGCCACCCACCTGCTCCATGCGGCCCTGCGCCGTCGTCTTGGCCTGCATGTTCAGCAGCGCGGCTCACTCGTTGCGCCGGATCGCCTGCGCTTCGATTTCAGCCATCCCCAGGCCCTGACGCCTGAAGACCTGGAAGCGATCACCAGAGACGTAAATGAGGCGATCATGGCCAACCTGCCGGTCACGCCGGTGGTCAAGCCGCTGGAGATCGCCCGCAAAGAGGGCGCCATGGCGCTCTTTGGCGAGAAGTACAGCGACGATGTGCGCACCATCACCGTCGGCGATCCCCGGCAGCGGTACAGCTACGAACTCTGCGGCGGCACACATGTCAGCCGGACATCCGAGATCGGCTCATTCCTGATCACCAGCGAGGGGAGCGCCGCCGCAGGCATCCGCCGCATCGACGCCGTCACCGGGCTGGGCGCAGCAGCGTTGATGGCCGACCGCCTGCGCCTGCTACGCGATGCCGCCGCCGTCATCAATGCGCCGGTGCACGAGCTTCCGGAGCGCATCCAGGCTCTGCAGGAAGAACTGCACAGTGCCCGCCGGGAAGCCAGCCAGCTCCGCCGGGAAATGGTACGCTACGAATTCTCCGAACTACTGGCCAAGGCCCGCCGAATCGGCGAAACCACCATGCTGGCTGCAGCGATCAAGGGCGCCACGCTGGAAAACCTGCGCGAGCTGGCCGACCAGTTCCGGGATCGCAATCGTTCGGGCGTTGTCGCCCTGGGCACAGTCGTTGACGGCCGCCCGCAGTTGATCGTTGCCGTGACCGAAGACCTGGTAGCCCGCGGTCTCCACGCCGGGAACCTGATCAAAGAGATCGCCGCTGTCGTTGGCGGTAGCGGCGGTGGACGTCCGACTCTGGCCCAGGCGGGCGGCAAAGAAGCCGCCAAGCTGGATCAGGCGCTCGCCCGTCTGTCCGACCTGGTTGAACAGGCGTTACGGTAAGGGGGTCGCCGCCCGTGCCCGTGCCGGTAGATGTCATCCAGCTGGAGCCTCACGATGACGTCGTGTCCGTGCGCGATCGGCTTTCCTTCGTGGGATCGCGCCGCATCCTGCTGGTCTGGCCGCCGGACGGGGAGCCGGTGCTGCGCCGCAAACTCGACCTGGTCTTGCTGCAGCGGGAAGCCTACCGGCGCGGCGCGCGCATGGCCCTGGTCACACAGGACCGGCAGGTCATCGACAATGCTCGCGACCTGAACATCAGCGCCTTTCCAACCATCGCGGACAGCCGCCGTCAGCGCTGGAAACGGGGACGCGCCAGGGTCTTCGTCACCCGCGCCGACCGACCGGATAGCGCGATTCCCTATGAGTTGCAGGATATCGCCGTGCGCCGCCGGGTCGCCCCTACAGCCTCGCAGGTCCGGCTGGGGCAGATCGGGCGGGCGGCGGCATTGCTTGGCCTGCTGGCGGCGCTTTTCGCGGCAGTCTTTCTGCTGGTTCCTTCGGCCACGATCGTCATCGTGCCGGCCCGCCAGCACCTCGATGTCGCCATCCGTGTGGTTGCTGACCCTGCCGCTGAACGCATTGACCTGGAGCGTGGTGTCGTCCCGGCGACTATCCTGCGGGTCGAACTGGAAGACAGCGCCACCGTCGAGACGACCGGCACGCAATCGCTGGAGCCGACCCTGGCGACCGGAATCGCCGTCTTCACCAACCAGACCCAGCAGGCGGTCACCATCCCGGCAGGCACTACCGTCAGCACCAGCGCCGGGGCGCTTGTCCGCTTCCGCACGCTTGAACCGGTCAACATTGCCGGAGAGGTCGGCGCGATCGCTGCTGTAGCCATCGAAGCCGTGCCGGAGTACGCCGGGCCGCTCGGCAACGTGCCAGCCTACGCCATCAACCACATTGACGGCCCGCTGAACGACATTCTGACTGTTCAGAACCCCGATGCCACCGGCGGCGGGGCCAACCCGGTCGATCGCACGGTTGCCCAGGCAGATCACGACCGCCTGCTGGCTGCTGTACGCGGCGCCATCCAGCAGCGGGCGCTGGCCAGCCTGACTGATCTGCTGGGCGAACGTCAGCAGATCATCCCTGAGTCCATCCGCATCGCCGAGACCCGCCCGGAATGGACAATCTTCAGCGCCGCAGTTGGGGACACTGCGGACACAGTGTCGCTGACCATGCGTGCGGCGGTAGAGGCTATCGTCCTGGATGAGCGGCTGGTCAACCAGGTAGCCTTTGCTGGCCTGGCAGGTCGCATCCTGCCCGGCCAGATCGTCATCCCGGAATCGATGAGCTTCAGCCGGGGGGAGATCGAACAGATTGACGGGCAAAACCGCGTCATCTTCCTGACCATGGTCTCTGGCGATACCACCATTGCTCTGGATAGCGAGCGTATCCGCCGGGAGACCGCTGGCCTGAGTCTGGCCGCCGTGCGTGAGTATCTGGCCCGCACGATCGCGCTTGACCCAACCTCGCCACCCACGGTTGCCGTCTGGCCGCCCTTCTATGATCGTATGCCGGTGTTGCCCTCCCGCATCACAGTCACCATTCAGGGGGGAGCATGACCGCGCCGCCGGGCCGTTTGCTGGCCGTTGACTACGGGCGCAAGTTCATCGGCTTGGCGACCAGCGACGCGCTGGGGATGATCGCCACACCACTGAGGGTGATCCAGCGGCGCTCACGCCAGGAAGATTTCGCCCGGATTGCCGCAGCCGTACACGAAACCGGCGCGGTGGAGATCATCTGTGGCGTCCCGCTACCGCCGCCCGGCTACACTGGCCTTTCCCAGGCTGACACGGTGCGCCGCTGGGCCGGACGGCTGGCAGCCGCCGTGCCCGTGCCGGTACGCCTGTGGGATGAAACCCTGAGTTCGGAAGAAGCTGCTGACCTGCTTGCTGAGGGCGTCCGCCGGCGCCGGACGCGAATCGATGACGCCGCCGCCGCAGTCATGCTTCAGAGCTATCTCGATGCTCTGCGAGAAGGCTTTGCCGTCCCGCCTGCCGTCCTCCCTGCCGAGGAGTAAGCCCCGGCGGGGCGGTTTGCACGAAAGAAGCACACTATGGCCGGAAAGCGCACCCGCCTGATCCTGATCGGCTCGCTTGGCCTGATCGCACTGATGGCGATCGCCTCCGCCGGCCTGCTGGCCCTGATCCCGGCCCACCCGGGACTTTCCCTGCTCGAGTCGCTGTACCTGCGCCTGTGGCTGAGCAGCCGTGAGTCAACGCTCGCTACCCCGGCAGGAACTGATGCTACCCCCCGGCTGTTTGTCGTCGAACCCGGCGATAGCGCCGCGCTGATTGGCCGCAAGCTGGCGGAAGCTGGACTGATCACCGATCCGGAGGCGTTCCGCAACTACGCCCGCTACCACGGCCTGGACGCCCGCCTGGAAGCCGGGACGTACTTCCTGCGGCAGACGGACACCATCCCGACCATCGCCCTGACCCTGACCGACTCCAGCAAGGCCTCGGTAACAGTCCGCATCCTGGAAGGCTGGCGGCGCGAAGAGATCGCTGACGCGATCGACGCCAACCCATACCTGCGCTTCAGCGGCGCGGACTTTCTCAACGTCACCGGCCCTGGCGCGGAAGTACCGGCGGAGTTCATCGCTCTGGTTGGTTTGCCTGCGGGGGCGTCACTGGAAGGCTTTCTCTACCCGGAAACCTATTTCGTGCCGCCGGAAGCGACCGCGAACGACTTTCGCGCCACGTTGCTGGAAACCTTCGTGACCCGCGCCGGAGCCGACCTGAGCACCGCTGCGGAGGCATCTGGCCTCAGCCTGTATCAGGCCGTCACGCTGGCCTCGATCATCCAGCGCGAAGCCGTCCACGCGGATGAGCAACCGCTGATCGCCAGTGTTTACCGCAACCGGCTGGCCGCTGGCATGACCCTGGACGCTGATCCCACCGTGCAGTACGCCATCGGCTACCGCGACGGCGCATGGTGGCCATCGATCACTCAGGAGGATTACCGGACGACGGCATCCCCCTACAACACCTATCTGAACACCGGCCTGCCGCCTGGCCCGATCGCCAACCCGCCGCGCTCCGCCATCGAAGCAGCGATCTTCCCCGCCCGGTCAGACTACTACTACTTCCGCGCTGACTGCGCCGGGAGCGGCTACCACGTCTTCGCCCGAACCTATGAGGAACACCTTGCCAACGGGCGTTGTGGGGGTTAGGCCGTCCGGTTCGCCTACCCGTACAGGGTGTCATAGAAGAGCGGCAAAGGTGATTGTGGCTCGGTGCTAAACGCGATGGCGTGCTCCAGGCGTCGCCGCGCCGCGGCCAGCCGCGCTTCGTCGTTGGCGTGGATCGTGAATGCCGCCTGCCCTCGTGTGACCGCGTCGCCCACCTTGAGATAGGCGATCACACCCACAGCGTGATCAACCGGATCGCCCTTCTTCTCCCGCCCTGCGCCAAGCTCCAGCGCCGCATAGGCCACGTCCAGCGCATTCACATGGGCCACATACCCGTCAGCAGCGACAGGCACCGTCTCGATCAGTC
Source organism: Chloroflexota bacterium (assembly GCA_019873685.1). Classification (GTDB taxonomy): domain Bacteria; phylum Chloroflexota; class Anaerolineae; order Aggregatilineales; family Ch27; genus Ch27. The sequence goes on along the minus strand of JAIOAT010000002.1, from coordinate 52,812 downwards.
GCGCCCTGGGCAGTCGATCCGGATCGTCAACCATGCGCACATCGCCACCCTGAGCCATCACCAGCGTGCGGAATTTCTGCAGCGCTGCGCCGTCGGCCAACCGTCCGGCCAGCTCCGCCTTGAGCGCAGGCAGGGCCTCCTCATCATCGATCCGTCTTGCCAACCGCACCATATGCGCCGCCACCGTCAGGCAGTGCTCGCGCAGGTCGTGCGGGCCGCCGCCGCGCAAGGTCTCGATTGCCTCCCGCACCTCCAGCGCATTACCAACCGCGCAACCCAGCGGCTGGTTCATATCGGAGATCAGGGCGACCATGTCGCGTCCGGCGTCGCGGCCAATGTCGACCATCAGTCGGGCCAGCGCCCGCGCTTCTTCCACTGTTGGCATGAACGCGCCGGCTCCAGTCTTGACATCGAGCACAATGCCTTTGGCTCCGGCAGCGATTTTCTTGCTCATGATGCTGCTGGCGATCAGGGGCAGGCTGGAAACCGTGGCCGTCACATCGCGCAATGCATAGATCTTGCCGTCCGCCGGGGCCAGATTAGCCGATTGCCCGCATAGCACAATCCCGTACCGGCGCGCCTGTTCATAGAACTGCGCCGTGGTCAGGTTGACGTTATACCCGGCGATCGATTCCAGCTTGTCAAGCGTCCCGCCGCTGAAGCCCAGGCCGCGCCCGCTCATCTTGGCAACGGTTACACCAGCCGCCGCCACCAGCGGCAGGACAACCAGTGTGGTCTTGTCGCCCACCCCGCCGGAGGAATGTTTGTCCACAGCGTAGTCAACCACCTGCGACAGATCCAGCACATCACCGGAATAGGCCATGGCCAGCGTGAGGTCAACGGTCTCCCGGCGGGTCATACCCTTCAGGTAGACGGCCATCAACCAGGCAGCCGCCTGATAATCCGGCAATTCGCCGCTGGTGTAGGCTTCCACAAACCAGCGGATTTCCTCCGGCGTCAGTTCGTGACCATCGCGTTTGCTGGCTATCACATCCACAGCACGCATACCATGCTCTCTCTTCTGCTCCACAGGATTTGGCAAGGGTGGGTTTCCAGTATAGCATAGACGACCGACGCCAGGTGAGGGAGATTCGGGTCGCCACCCTGTGGAACCGGCTCCCCCTGACAACAACCCATCATCCCGCCAACCACTGGAGCAAGCGAACCGTCATGTTCTGGGTGCCATTGCTGACCATCATCGCCTACGGTCTGTTGCACAGCCTGCTGGCTTCGCGTTCGGTCAAGCGCCGTATTCGGGTAGCTATTGGTGAACGCGCCTATGAAGGCTTCTACCGTCTGGCCTACAACGTACTGAGCGCCATCCTGCTGGCGCCGATCATCTTTGTCCTGCTGGTGACCCCTTCGCAGGAGGTATGGCGTATCCCGATGCCCTGGGCAGCAGTGTGCCTGCTAATCCAGACAGGCAGCCTGATCGCCCTGATTGCTGCGATACTCCAGGCAGACCCGCTGCGCTTTGCTGGAATCAGTCAGGCGCTGGCTTACCTGCGGCATGAGCCGCTGCCGCTGCCACCAGAACCGCTGCAGGTGCGGGGCTTCTATGGCCTGGTGCGCCATCCGCTGTACCTGTTCAGTCTGCTGGTGTTATGGCCAGGCCCGATCATGACGGACACGCTTCTGGGCGTGGCTGTCGGCGTAACGCTATACCTGCTGGTTGGCTCCCGGCTGGAAGAACGTCGTCTGGCAGCTGAGTTCGGGGCGGCGTACACCGCCTATCGTCGCCGGGTGCCCTGGCTGCTTCCGTGGCCGCGCCCGCGCAGTTAACCCTGTTGCCATGAGCGCCGGCGCGAGCACATGATGGACAAGAGCGTATGACCCATCGACAACAACTTATGCTGGCAACCGGCATTCTGGTGACCCTGCTGGGCCTTTACGCGGTGATTCTGGTGGTCAATGCCCGCATGGAAGCAGCAGCCTCAGCGACAGCGATCCCCTACGCGGGCCTGACCCGCCGCTTCACCAATGACGGCGCTCCGATCCTCGGGGCGCCGGAAGCCGCCACAACCATTGTGGTCTTCGTCGACTACGCCTGCCCCCACTGTGCGCTTTACCAGAGCGTTCTTGACGCCTTCATCGAACAGGCTGTCCGTCCCGGCCAGGCGCGGCTGGAAATCCGGCTGCTAGCAGGACTGGACCCTACCGGCTCGCCGGTAGCAGCGCGGGCGGCGCTTTGCGCCGGGGCGCAGAATGCCTTCTGGGAGATGCACACCGAGTTGCTTCAGATGCAGGCCATCCGCAGCACCGATATCTTCACCAGCGACCGCATCAGGGCAGCGGCGGAAAAACTCGGCCTGAATAGCGAGGAACTGCTGCGTTGCCTCTCCAATCCCAACAGCTTCCGCGACGCCCTGCAAAGCAACGTTGACCTTGCTAATAGCCTGGGCGTCAAGACTCTGCCAGCTGTACTGTACCGTCGTGGAAGTAGCTATCCTGCCTGGTTCGAGCGGAACAACCAGCGTTTGACTGGTGGCGTGTCCCTTGACATTCTGAGCAGCGTGATCCAGGTCACACCTGCACCGTGAAGCGGCCCGGTAGCTCTAGCGACCTGCCTGACTCCGATCTTCCCAGAAGTCTTCTGGCACCTCCAGCGCCACCCGCGGACGTGCGCCGGTCGGCATGCCACGGTCAAGCAGAGGGATCAGCGTAATGCCTCCGGCATCCGCCTTTTCCCACTGACTGATCGCCCGAATGCGCAGGCGGCCCGCGGCCATACCCGTCGTGATGACCAGCGGCAACCGCTCCAGGATGGCCGCGTCAACATCGCTTTCAGCCAGCCCGGCTTGCCCCTGTAGCAACAACCAGCGCAGACTGCTCCGCAGGCGCACAGGCTGCTCACTGGCCCGGAACGTGATCAACAGGCGCGGGCAGCGCGGCCCCGTCAGCGCTTCCCAGAGGATCGCCGCTTCGTCCCCACGCACCTCGTCCAGTGCCAGAACTGCTGGACTCTCCGCCAGCGCCGCGGCGATCGTCTCCGCATAGGAACGCCCCGTCTGCTCCTGCGTAGGGGGAATTGCCGCCAGGATGTGAGCACCCTCCGGAAGCCTGATCTCCGCCGCTCGCTGAGCCAGCCATACTTCGCCGGGCACAGAGCACTCGGCGAGCAACGCCTGCAGCAGCGTGGTCTTGCCGCTCCCGGCGTCGCCAGCCACAACCAGGCCATGCGGACTGCGTGCCACGGCATAGAGGAGCGTTTGCTCGCGTTCGTTGAGAGCGCCTTCCGCAGCCAGCGTCACCAGCGTGATCTGCTTGCGCGGGTGCAGCCGCAGGTTTGCGTGCAGTGCCGGGCTGAGCGGCGGCGCGATCGTCGTCAGGCGCACCGGTCGTCCTGCCAGGGTTAGCCCCACTTCGAGAAAAGGCTCTTCCGCCTGCAACGCGCCGCCGGCCCGCCGAACCATGCGCTCCACGATCCGCCGCAGATGGGCCTCATCATCAAAGCCATCTGGAGCGTCCTCAAGCGGCCCCATGCGCCGCCGCACCAGGCAGCGCCCTGCCGCTTCCATTACCACCTCGGTGATGCTATCGTCGGTCAGCAGCGGGTCCAGCGGGCCGAGACCGAATACTTCCCTGACTACAGCAGTGAACAACGCAGTCTTCTCAGCCCGGTCCAGCCGCACCGCCTCCACCGCCAGTACGTATTCCCCGGCTTCCCGCACCAGAGCGCGCCGCCTTGCCTCGTCCAGCTTTTCCAGCACATCTGGCTGATCGCCGATCTCCGCGATCACCTCAGCGGCAATCCGTTCCCGCAGGGCTGCCAGCGAAAAACTCGCCGCACCATGTCGACCCGGCACAATCTGCGGCTCGCTCTGGCCTGGCTGGGAAGCTTCGCCCCGGCCATCAGTGCCTTCAGGCGGTTCATCGTGCAAGCGGCGCAACACAGGCATCGGCTTACCTCGTCAGCGCAACGGCCCCTGGCTCAGCGTGGCCGCGATCAGGCTCTGCTTGTAGTCCCACAACCGCTGGGTGAGCGAGACGTGGTAGATGTGCGGGCGCATCAGCCGGCGCACACCCGTATGCAGACGTTCGACATCGCTGCGCCGTTGAGCGCGCATAGACTCAATATCCGGCAGATCGTAAACCAGCCGTCCCTCGTCAAGGACATCTACCAGCAACGGTTCAATCAGGCTGATCTCGTCCCGCCTGAGTGTCCGGCACTTCTGATACATGGACGGATGGCGCAACACCAGCTCATCTTCCGTCCGGGGGTCCTCGTCCGCAAGACTCAGGAGGTCGGCTGTTGCCTGACCCTGACTGTCGTAGACCCGCCAGACCTGCTTATGCCCCGGGTTAGGGATTTTCTCCGGCGTGTCGGAAATCTTGATCGCCGGCTGCCACTGGCCGTTGTCGCAAACGGCCACCAGCTTGTACACACCATCCAGCGCCGAATTCCCTTCAGACGTGATCAGCCGCGTCCCGACGCCATACACCAGCCGCCGGAGGATCCGCTCAGCATCCAGGTTGTAACGCGGCGCTTCCTCCTGAATCTGGGTCACGATCTGCCAGATTGTTACTTCGTCAAGCTGATTGGATAGCACAATGGATGTGTCCTCAAAGCCTGCTGCGTCCAGCATTCGCGCCGCCTGAACAGCCAGGTAGGCCAGGTCACCCGAATCCAGCCGGATACCCAGCGGCCGGTGCCCCTTGCGGCGCAACTCTTCAAAGACCCGGATCGCATTCGGGACGCCGCTTTCCAGCGTATTGATCGTGTCAACCAGTAGCAGGCAGTCGTCGGGATACACCTCGGCGTAAGCGCGGAAAGCGTCCAGCTCACCCCCGCCAAGCGCCAGAAACGCCTGAACCATGCTGTGGGCATGCGTCCCTTTGGGCGGGTAGCCCAGCACCGCCGAAACCCCCACGTTGGAGGTATAGTCCGCCCCGCCGATCAGCGCCGCCCGCGCCCCGGCATTAGCGCCCTGAGCCGGGCCGCGCCGCAGGCCGAATTCCAGCACCAGCTGCCCATGAGCGCTTTCGCGGATCTGCGCCGCTTTGGTGGCAATGAGAATCTGGTAATTGAGGTGGTTCAGTAGACCGGTCTCCAGAATCTGAGCGATCGCCAGCGGGCCGCGCACCACGGTAATGGGCACCTGCGGATGGATCACCCGTCCTTCGGGAATGGCCTGCAATGAGATGCTCTCAAACGTCCCGTGACGTTCCAGCCAATTCAGGAAATCAGCGCCAAATAGCGGCCGCTTAGCCACGCCGGTCTGCCCGCGCAGAAAGGCGATCTCCTCCGCACCAAAGCGGGCCTGGTGCATCCAGTCCAGTAACCACTCCAGCCCGGCGTTGACGCAATAACCCGCCGGGTGCAGCCCGTAATCCGGGTAGCTGCGGAAGTAATGGTCAAACTGCGCCAGCTTCTCATGCAGCCCCATCCGATAGTACACCTGGGCCATGGTGAGCTGGTACATATCTGTGAACAGAATGCCTTCAGCCAGTCGCCGGTTATTGCGGCTCATCGCCCATCCCTCTCTGTCAGCGCGCCCGGTCACAGTCGCGCTTCTCCAGCCAGGCGAGTCGAGTATACGTCACCGGCAAAGGCTGTCAACCGACATGGGTGCAGGCGATCAGCGTCGCATATTCCGGGCATGCCCCGCCCAATAATGTGGTATACTTCCGCCGTTTTGAAGACCTGCTGCCAGAAAGGCTGCCTGACCATGGATATTGCCGTCACCGGTTCGATCGCGTATGACTACATCATGCGCTTTCCGGGGAGATTCGCTGACCAGATTGTGCCGGACAAGATTGACCGTATCAGCCTGAGCTTCCTGGTTGACGAGATGACCAAGCACTGGGGCGGCGTCGCGGCTAACATCGCCTATACGCTGGCGTTGCTGCGCCAGAAGCCGCGTCCCCGTCTGGTCGGCACCGTCGGGCGTGACTTCGGGGACTACCGCGCCTGGCTGGAAGCCGCCGGTGTGGATACCAGCCCGGTGCGCCAGATCGATGATGTCTTCACCGCTTCGTTCTTCGTCAACACGGACATGGACAACAACCAGATCGCGTCGTTCTACGCCGGGGCAATGGCCTATGCCCGCCAGTATACGCTGGCCGATCTGCTCTCCACGCCTCCCGATCTGGTGGTCATCTCGCCAAACGACCCCCAAGCCATGCAGCAGTACGTGGACGAATGTCACGAACGGGGTATCGCCTTTATGTACGACCCCAGCCAGCAGATCGCTCGCTTCGACGGCGAACCGCTGCGGCACGGCATCGACCGCGCACACATCCTGATCTGCAATGAGTACGAATTTGAACTGATCATCCAGAAGACCGGCCTGACCCGCCAGGCGATCATCGATCGGGTGCCGGTTGTAGTGGTGACGCTTGGCGAAAAAGGCTCACGCATCTACGCAGAAGGCCGGGCGATCGACGTGCCGATCTTCCCGCCGGAGCGTATCGCCGACCCTACCGGCGTCGGAGACGCCTTCCGCGCCGGTCTGTTGCGGGGCCTGAGCGCCGGTTGGAACTGGGAGTTGTGCGGTCGCGTGGGCGCACTCTGCGCGGCATACGTCCTGGAACGGGTGGGCACCCAGAGCCACCACTTCACACCGCAGGAGTTTGTCGCCCGCTTCCGCACGCGCTTCGACGACGAAGGCCAGCTGGACTGCCTGTTAGACTGAGCGCCAGCCTGTGCTCTGTGCCCACAAAACCGCGGGCGACAAGCAGCCCAAGCTGTGCTACAATGCATCCTTGGATTCTTGCGCTAACCCGCATGGAACACGTAAGGAGTATCCATGGCTGTTGAACACCATGTCCGTTCCCTCGATCTGGCGCCCGGTGGGCGCCTGCGCATCGAGTGGGCTGAAAACGATATGCCTGTTCTGCGTCAGATCCGGCAGCGCTTTGAACGGGAAAAACCGCTCAAGGGCCTCCGGATTGCCGCTTGCCTTCATGTCACCACTGAAACCGCCAACCTGGTGCATACCCTCCAGGCAGGTGGGGCTGAGGTCGTGCTGACCGCTTCCAACCCGCTCTCGACTCAGGATGATGTCGCTGCGTCTCTGGTGGCCCACTACGAGATTCCCGTATACGCCATCAAGGGTGAAGACAACCGCACCTACTACGAGCACCTGCAACGCGCACTCGATCATCAGCCGCACATCACCATGGACGACGGCGCTGACCTGGTCAGCGAGCTGCACAAGAACCGCACCGAACTGCTGGACGGCGTGATCGGCGGCACCGAGGAAACCACTACCGGCGTGATCCGGCTGCGGGCGATGGCCGCCGATGGCGCGCTGCGCTTCCCTGTGATCGCCGTCAACGACAGCATGACCAAGCACATGTTCGATAACCGCTATGGCACCGGCCAGAGTACGATCGACGGGATCGTCCGGGCTACCAACTTGCTGCTGGCCGGGCGGACCGTAGTCGTCGGTGGCTATGGCTGGTGCAGCCGTGGCATTGCCATGCGTGCCCGCGGCATGGGCGCTAACGTCATCGTCACCGAGGTCGACCCGCTCAAGGCGCTGGAAGCGACGATGGACGGTTACCGGGTCATGCCGATGATCGAGGCTGCGCCACAGGGGGACGTCTTCGTCACCTCTACCGGTGACATCAACGTGATCGATCGCCAGCACTTCGAAGTGATGAAGGACGGCGCGGTTGTCTGCAACTCCGGGCACTTCAACGTGGAAGTCAATATCCCCGCTCTGGAGTCGCTGGCGGTTGCCCCACCGCGCCGTGTGCGGCCCTATGTCGACCAGTATGTGTTGCGTGATGGCCGCCGTATCCACCTGCTTGGCGAAGGTCGCCTGATCAATCTGGCTGCCGCGGAAGGCCATCCCGCCAGTGTTATGGACATGAGCTTTGCCAACCAGGCTCTGGCCGCCGAGTATATGGTCAAGCATCACGACACCCTGCAGAACAACGTCTACAGAGTGCCGCAGGACGTCGATCTGGAAATCGCCCGTCTCAAACTGGAAGCGATGGGCATTCGCATCGATACGTTGACGGAAGAGCAGATCCGCTATCTGAACCAGTGGCAGGAAGGTACCTAGTCCTCGCCAGCGTCATGTGGTCCGCACCGGGCCACCGATCAGAGGATCGCCCGCGTTCTGCGCTAGTGGCCTTCCTCAATGAAGCGCAAATCAAGAGGAGATAGTGCTCATGAGTCACCGTGTGCTGTTCACAGTTGCGCTGCTTATCACCGTGATCCTGGCCGGGCTTGCGCCCGTAGCCGCCGCCCCGCTCACCCAGGAAGCCCAGGGCGCTCTGACGCGTCTGGTTCATGGCATCCCTGAAGCTCCTGCCGTCGATGTCCTGATCGATGGCCAGCCGGCAGCTGTCCAGCTGGGCTTCACGCAGGCCACCGATCACCTGCGTCTCGCCCCCGGCGATCACGCGGTCACTGTGCGGGCAGCTGGCGCAACCCTCGTTGAGACTACGCTGACCGTCACGCCGGGGCAGGCGATGACTGTGGCCATCGTCGGGACGGCTGCCGCGCCGGAGATTCAGGTCTTTGAAGACGATCTCAGCCCGCTGGTCACCGGTAACGTTCGGGTTAACGCGGTTCACGCCGCGCCCGGCGTCGGCGATATCGATGTCGTCCTGCCAGATGGCAGCCCGGTGCTTCAGGCGTTGACCTACGGCAGCAGCTCGGGCGGCATCGACATCCCGGCCAACAGCTACCCGCTGGCGATTGTGCCCACCGGCCAGACTGTGGAGCAAGCGCTGATCCCTCCGGCGGATTACCCCCTGCGGGCCGGGAATCTGTACCGCTTCATGGTTGTCGGCGGGCCAACCCTCATCCTGCTGGAATCGCCTGTCCTGCCCGGCGGTGATAGTGTGGCCGTGCGTGTGGCCCATGCCATCGAAGGGGCACCGGCGGTTGACGTGCTGTTCAACGATGTACTGCTCATCCCCGCCCTGAAGGCTGGCGAGATCACCCGCCATGTCGCCCTGCCGCTGGGGCCGTATACGGTCACAGTGCGCACGGCTGGCGAGCAGAATGTCGCTGCTATTGCCTCCCTCAGCCTGGACCTTAGCAGCCTCGATCTGGCCGGGCAGGGCCGTACAATCGTGGTGCTGGATAAGGGCGACACGCTTAGCCTCGAGGCTTACCCCGATCCTGTCGAAACTCTTGACCCGGCGACCAGTCGGGTGAGCGTGATCAACGCTGTTCCTGGCGCCACGCTGAACGGTTCGCTGACAGAAACCGAGTTCACCGTGCCGGAGAATACCGTCTTCACTACGGAAGTTCCCGCCGGGGCTTACTCGCTGATCCTTGCGGCGGACGGTGGCAGCGCTCTGTCGGTTGACGCCCTGTACAACGGCGGCACGCTGTACAGCGTGCTGGTCACCGGCACGGCTCAAGCGCCTTTCGTGCTATTTGCGTCAGCGCCGCTGAACTTCCAGCCGGGCAGCGCCATCGGTCTGCCAGCTGAAGCGGTTGCCGAGCAGCCGGAGCCAGCTGAACCGGCCGCTGAGGAGGTTGTGGAGCCAACCGAAGAAGTCGCCGAGGCAGCCGCTGTGCCGACAGCAACGCCTTTGCCAGCGCCCACTGAGCCGCCAGCGCCCGCTGCCGCGCCGCTGCCTGTCGCCACCGCTCCGACCGAAGGGACGATCGGCCTGGTCTACAACCTGAACCCCGGCGCTAACCTGCAACTGCGGGAATATCCGCGCGCTGACGCCCGTTCACTGGGCCTGGTCACCGGCGGCACCGTTCTCAGCGTGCTGGGACGCGCCGGAGAACCGGACTTTCCTGCCGTGCCTGAACTCGCTCCCGGCCAGGACCTGAACCCGCAGGAAACGTGGCTGCTGGTGGAATTCACCACGGTTGACGGCGGTACGGTTACGGCCTGGGCTTCTGCACAATTCGTGCAGGTGACGGAAGGCGGCAAGCCGGTTCGCCTGGCTGATCTCGACCCGCAGTCTTCGGACGTACCCGGCACGGTCAGCGGCGCAGCCGCTGCAGCCCCAACCACCGCGCCGGTGAACGCCGAGTTCTTCGCCGTGGTCTACAATCTCAACCCCGACGCCCGCCTGAACATCCGCCGCACGCCGGATGTGGTGGCCGAGGTGCTGGCGGCGGTCCCGGCTGGTACGGTGCTTGAGCCAACCGGCATCCTGGAAGATCTCTCCTGGGTGTTTGTAACCTACCGGCCAGAAGGCGGCGGTGAGATCACCGGCTGGGCTTCGGCGGAATATGTGCAGTTCATGTTCCGGGGCCGGACTTACCTGCCTACCGCCGAGCGGGTGGCCGAGCTAATCCAGCGCAACCTGCTGACCTTCGTTGAGCCGACCCTGCGCGGTGAAGTCAGCGCCGATGTCCTGCCGACCGCCACACCGGCGCCCTCCGACCTGACGTTCTTCGGCCTGGTCTACAACCTCAACCCGAACGCCAACCTGAACCTGCGCCGCACGCCTGATACGCTGGCCGAAGTGCTGGCGCGGCTGCCAGCCGGCACGGTGATCGAGCCGGTCGCCATCCTGGAAGATTTCTCCTGGACGTATGTCATCTTCCGGCCAGAAGGCGGCGGCGAAATCACCGGCTGGGTCTCCACGGAATTCGTGCAGTTCTTCTTCCGCGGGCGGCTGTACCTGCCGACGGCAGAGCGCATCACAGAACTGATCCAGCGCAACCTGCTGCGCTTCGCCGATCCAACCCTGCAGGGCGAGATCAGCGCGGGCGCCAGCGCTGCTGGCGCATCCGGCTCTGACCTCTCGCAATTCCGCAACCGGTACGTTGGCACTGCTGTACTTGATCCGGGGGCCAATCTGCACCTGCGCCGCACACCCGACGCCGCGAGCGAATCGCTGGCGCTCATCCCCAGCGGGGCGACCATGATCGTCTTTGGCCGCACCACCGACGCGCAATGGCTGCAGGTGGAATACGACGCCACGACTGGCTGGGTCGCCAGCGCCTACGTCTCACTGACGCTGAATGGTCGCCGGGTGCGTCTGGAAGACCTGCCTCAAATCCAGTGACCGCCAGTCCAGGCGGCTGGTTCAGTGCAACGGCCCTGGCGTCAGGGCCGTTGCCGTTTTGCCGCCCGCTGGTCAAGTTTGGCGGTAACACTACAATAGACAGCGCAGGACGGATACGCAGGAGAGATGAGCGATGCCAACTTCCCGGCGCCCGATAGCGATATTTCTGGTCGGCCTGATCCTGCTGGTTGCATGCGGCCCTGCGCCAACAGCGACGCCTGTGCCCACTGTAACGCCTACGCCAACCCTTGCCCCGGCTCCCAGTCCCACGCCCACGGTGGGCGCTGTTCCCCAGAGCCTCGGTGGGCCAACCGCGAGCGCGCGCATCCGTATCGTCCAGGCCGCCCCTCAGAGCGGCGCCCTGGACATTTACCTGGAGCAGGCGCTGGTGGCCAGCCGCCTGGGCCACGGCGCTTATACCAATCCGACCAGCGTCGCCGCGGGTGTCTATTACCTGCAGGCAGTACCGGCTGGCGCGCGGCCCAGCACGCAGGTGCTGGCGGATACGACCGCCACGCTGGAGCCTGAGGGTAGCTACCTGATTCTGGTCTCCGGGACCGCCGAAACACTCAACTTCGCCGTCTTTCAGGAAGACCTCAGCCCTATTCCACCCAACCAGGCGCGTCTGGCCTTCCTGCATGCTGTCCCCCGCGGGGTCCCCATCCAGCCATATATTGACAATCAACCCTATCCTGAGGTGCTGGATTTCGGGCAGGCCAGCGCAGGTTACCCGGTTGAAGCCGGTCGCCGGCAGTTGTCCGTCACTTCCGGCGACTCCACCATCGCTACGCTGGACGCTACGCTCGCGCCCCAGCACATGTACACTGCCGTCCTGATCGGTCAGGTGGGCGGCGGAAACGAGCAGATCCTGCTCTTCAACACCCCCACCCGGATGGTAGGACAGGTGCGCTTCATCCACGCCGCCCCGAACACACCAGCCGCAATGATCTACCTGGATGACAAGCTGCTCGAGGAAGCGGTATCCTTCCGTGCTGCCACCGACTGGCAGGACTTCGCCCCCCGCGCTTACACCGTGCGCGTGGAGATCGCCGGTGCGGAAGGCGGGCTGCCCATTGAGACGCGCTTCAATCTTGGCGCCAATCAGGCGATCGAGGTGCTGCTTCTGGAGGATCGGGGCACTCCAGCCCTGCGCGTCTACGCCCATTCGACCGCGCCCACGCCGCCGCAGACCGCACGTCTGGTAGTGGTCAATGCTGCTCCGGACGCGCCGGCAGTCTATGCCTACAACCGCGGTGACCGCCTGCCGGAGATTCCGATGATCCCGGCTGGCGCAGCCACACAGGCGCTGAATATCCCGGCCAGTCGTTTTGAACTGTTTTGGCTGAACAGCCAGGCGGCTGATGCCCGCATTGTCGAGCGCGCTGGCGAAGTGACCTTTCTGGAAGGCTACGCCTACACCTACGTCGTGACCGGCGCAGAGCACGATCCGTTCATCATCGCCACCGAAACCGGCGTAGATCGCGCTCAACCGGCCCCCTTTGTTGAGGAGACGCCCGCCGCCAGCGAAACTGAGGGCGTGCCTGTTCGTGTCTTCAATGCCCTGACCGAGCCGCTGGATATCCGCGTCCGCCTTGACGACATCACGATTGCGGAACGTCTGGCCCCGCGCCGGAGTAGCGCCCAGCGGCGCATCCCTCCGGCGGTCTATACGCTCCGCGTCGGCCCTGCCAGTGACGACAATGCGCCAGCGTATTACGTTGGCGAACTATCGCTGGTCGACGTACTGCCGGTCACCCTGCTCGTCTACGGCAATCCCGACACAGCAGCTACTGCCCTGTTGCCGGATTATCAGGGATCAGCGCAACCCGGACAGGCTGTCCTCCGCGTTGTTCACGCCGCCGCCGATGCGGGCGACCTGCTGGTCAGCTTCGATATCCCCGGCCTTGCACCGCCGGGCAGCCCTACCCTCGCCGCCCCGGCAGCAACTGTTGCCCGTCCTACCCTCACGCCCGGCCCGCTGGAGCAGTATGACTCGGGGGCATTCGGCCCCGGTCAGACCACCGAATTCATCGGCTTGCCTGCCAGCACCTACGACATCTACATCCGCCGGGTCACAGATAATCAGGTTGTCGCCATCGTCCCCCGCCTGACGCTGCAGAGCCGCATCGCCTACGATCTGCTCCTGCTGCCTGGCCCCAGCGCCGATGTACTTGACGTAATCCTGCTATCTTCGCCACTGGATGGTTAGCGATTCAGGATGGCGGGTGAATTTTTATGTTTAGCATCTATTCAATTTGACAAAGAATCCGCTGCCATGCTAAGATTCGCCCAGGTGGAATCATAGAGACCGTCAGGCAGGGATACGCGGTATGCAACAGACGCGACAACACATTCTGGAGATTCTCAAAGAACGCGAACAGGCTACCGTGGACGAAATCGTGCAGGACCTTTCTGAGCGCATCGGCGAAATCACCGCAGTGACCGTCCGCCACCACCTGGAAATCCTGCGCGGCGATGGCCTGGTTGCTGCGCCCATCGTCCGCCGGCGCACCACGCCGGGCCGACCGCAACATGTCTACTCACTGACTGATCGGGCACTGGAGCTGTTCCCCAACAACTACCGCCAGTTCGCCCAGCAACTCCTGTCGCAGATCAAGAGCCAGTTGCCCCGGCACGAGGTGAACGTCATCCTGGAGAATGTGGCGGAGCGCATGGCCAGTGACGTGATCCCGCCTGATGTGCCGATGCCTTCCCGCCTGGAGCGCGTGGTGGAGTACCTGACCAGCCAGGGCTACCAGGCCACCTGGGAGGCAGCGGATCAGGGCTACATTCTGCGCACCAACAACTGCCCCTACCATCATCTGGCAGCCGATCATGAGGAGTTGTGCGCGATGGATATGCGCCTGATCAGCACCTTGCTGGGTGGTGTCGTGCCCCGCCGAGTCGAGCATCTGGCCTCCGGCGGCCTGAGTTGCACCTACCTGATACCCGCCCGGATTTCCTACCCCGTGCCAGAATAAAGAAGAAAGATTTTGTTTTTATTGACGCCCGCCATAGCGCATGGTACAATGGCCCGCCAATCGTGGCTAGCTTAAGGAGACTGCACGGTATGATCACCCAGCCCCAGAATCAGGATGTCACCGAGGCTTCACCGGCCCTGAGCGTTACCCCCGGTGCAGTCAGCAAGATCAAGGAAATCCTCGCTGCCCGCCAGCTTGAAGGGTATGCCCTGCGCGTTTTCGTCAGCGGCGGCGGTTGTTCTGGCCTGCAGTATGGCATGGCCATTGAAAAAGACGCCGAAGAGTTCGACACCGTGGTCAGCGTGGATGGCATCCGGCTGCTGGTGGACCCCACCAGCCTGCGTTACCTGTGGGGAGCCAGCATCGACTTTGTCGACGATCTGATGGGCGGCGGCTTTCGCATCGACAATCCCAATGCGATTGCGTCGTGCGGCTGCGGCCATTCGTTTCGCACCGCTGAGGATGAGGCGGATTCGGCGGCTGGCGGCTGTGGCTGCGGCGGCAGTTGCGGCCATTAGGCAAGCATCTCACAGGGACAAAAGGCCAGGCACCCGAACAGGGGACAAAGCAGCTTAGGTCCCATGGTTGAGGACGTTGGGCAGGTTACTACGCTTGGACGTTGACATGCCCCGCCTGAGCCCACCAGCAACAGGCCGGATGGCGAATTCAGGTTCTGCAGGAGCACAGCAATCGTGAAATTCTGGTCAACCGGTAACAAGACAGCATCGCAGGGTCCGCGCCGGCTGTGGCTTGACCTGGGTGATCTGGGCGATCTGGTCAACCCAGCTGGCCCGCATGAGCAGTGGCAGGATCACGGGCTGGGCCTGTTGCGCACGATCATGCACCGTGAAGGTCTGCTGACCGACATCGCCTCTACCCGTGCTGTGACCTCCTGGCGTGAGCTGCGCAAACAGATCAAGGGCTATGACCAGCTCTTCATGAACATCCGCAGCTACACCTTCCCGGTTGCCCGCCGCGCCGCCCAGATTTTCAAGGAAGTCAATCCAGACAGCGTCATCATGGTCGGCGGGATGCACGCCACGGTCGCCCTCGATGAACTGGAAGCCATCCCGGAGATCGACCACATCGTTCAGGGACCGGGGGAGAAGATCATCGTCGAACTCGCCCGCGATCCCGGCGCCTTCCCGCGCGTGGTTCTGGGCGTTGGCGCCGCTTCGATGGCCGAATGGCCGATGATCGACCGTACCCTGTGGCCCCGACCGGCCAGCAAACACCTCGAAAAGACTTTCCACTGGCCGCTGGAACCGGAGTGCGGCTGGGGGCCGCCGCCGGTCGTCACCCTGCTAACCAGCCGCGTATGCCCGTGGAAGTGTGTCTTCTGTAACGAAAGCTCCTACGTGCCGAATATGGGCCGCCGCCCTGTAGAGATGGTCATCGAGGAGCTGAACTACCTGGACGACCACTATGGCCCCATCGGTTCTGTGGTGATCCACGACTCGATGTTCTTCCAGAATCCCAGCTGGCTGCAGGAGTGGATCGAGAAATACCCGCGTAAGGCTCACAGGCCCTGGCCGTACTGGGCAGCCGGTCGCGCTGACACGGTCCGCCAGTGGCCCGATCTCTTTGAGGCCCTGGTCAAGGAAACCAACTGGGACACGATCTCCATCGGGTTCGAATCCGGCAGCGATCGCATCCTTCGCATGCTCAACAAGGAATGCACCGAGGAGGACAACTACTTCGCCATCGATCTGATCAACCGGATCGGCGACGAACTCGAAGCCCAGGGTCGTAAGGCGCCGGTCATCTGGGCGAATATTATGCTGGGCATCCCCGGCGAAACTCACGAAGACGCCTTCAAGACCATGCGCATGGTCAAGTACATGCGGCGGGTGATGCCCTCGATCTCCTTCTATGCGCCCTACCCCGGCTCGGCGCTGGGCTACCAGCTCATCGCTGAAGGCAAGAGCCTGATGTCCAAGGAGAATTACCACCGCTACCCCGACGACGAGAAAGTCAAAGGTGTCGACTACCAGTTCTACCGGGAATTGCTGGCCGGGAAGTACGACGACGAAGTCAACCGCGGCCTGGACCCCATCCTGCAGCAGCGCCCCGGTGTATTCTCCGCCGCGCTGATTAAGGCTTAGGAGGCGCCGCCGTGAGCAGTTTTACCACGCCGCACCACATGTACCTGTTTGAGATGACCAACGGCAAGCAGAAACTGGCCTACGGCGCCAGTCCTGAAGATGCACTGGAGATTTTGAGCATGCGCCTGACAGAAGAAGAGATGGCGCTGATCATCCGCGATCGCTTCCAGCGCATCCCCCAGCGTGAGATGATGAAGTACATCGGCAACCTGGGCTGAGCGCTTCAGGGCATGAGTCTGCTTCAAAAGGAACCCAACCATGCGTCTTTCCGCCGAAGCCAGGCAGGTGCTCCAGGCGCTGGCAGGCGGCTCTTTCCTCAAATCCCACCGCTACCTGGATGGCTCCAAAGTCTATCGCCTGCATAATCTCAGCGGCCAGTCCAGACCGGTCAGCCGCGCTACCGTTGACGCGCTGGTGCGCCATGGACTGGTGATCAGCAATCAGAAGTTCCCAGCGGCAACCTACATGCTTACCGATCGTGGTCGTGCAATAGTGCAGAACTACGATGGCGAACACTTCTGATTCTTGTGCTGCTTGACTACACGAAGCTATCGACCAAGCCGCCGCAGAATACCGATCAACATCCCCAGTCCACCTACTGCCCCCAGCGCCAGGATCGGAATGATCGGCGGCAATCCTGTACTGGCGGCCTGAGTCGTCGCTGCTGGCGGAATCACCAGCGTCGCCTGGCTGATTGGCTCCGGTGGATAGGTGAAGGTGGGCTTGGGCGCCGGAGTCTCGGTGGGCGGCAGCGTACCCTGCATCACCATCGCATTGGCGGCGACGGCCAGCGCCGTAGCCGTCTCCAGCCCGCCGGGCATCTGCGCCAGCGCCTCAAGCGTCTGCGTGGAAATCGCCGCATTCACATCAACCGTCGGCTGGGTAAACACCTGGATTTCCTCGATGGCGTCAATATTGCCCGTGATCCGGACTACCTGCTCGAACACCCAGGCTGTGCCAGTCGGTGAATCAGGGTACTGGATCTTGTACCACAGCGTACCGGCAGCGCGTCCCAGCACGGGATAGAACTCGCCGGGGAAAATCTGGCCCAGCCGTTCAGACTCGATGTCTGGCGCTGCCCGAACATTCGTTGGGCCTTCCAGCGCTTCAACCAACGCCGGCCCAATGGGTGTGGGCGTGCGGGTAGGTGTTGCCGTGAACTGCATGATCGCGGTTGGACTGATCGACGGCAGGATAACCGGGGCCGGTGTGGCACTGAATTGCAGCGGCGGCAGCGCCTGTACCGCTGGCGGCAATACCAGCGCAATGCCCAGCAGCAACGCTAACCCAAGACCGGATAACCAGCCATATTGTTTCGCTCTACGCACATCACCCTCCACTACCAGCGAATCTCGTTAATCGGCGTATCGCGCCCCTGTTCCGCCTGCCGGTATATCTCCCCTTTGACCATGCTGCCCTGATACTCCTGCCCTTCCCAACCTTCGACCGTCCAGCCGCCCAGTACAAATGGCACGCTGCGAACACCCGGCGCGCACTGGTGACAGGTGACCGGGATCCATTCACCGTTGTAGCGCCGGGCGATATGCAGATGCGTAGCCGTCGAAACGCCGCCCTCACAGGAGGGATGCCCCAGCGGATCGCCCGCTTTGACCCTGATCCCGGCAGGCATGCGACCCTCCGTGGCCAGATGCAGATAAACGATCGTCCAGCCGGTCGTCTCGTCGCCGTCGCCATCCAAATCGAGGATGACAAAGCCGCGCTCGCTGCGGGCAACCACCCCATCAGCGACCGCCAGCGCCCACTGCGGGGCGACAAAGCATCCAGCGGTGTCCTTATCGCCGGGTGGGGCGAAGTCGATCGCGGCCCAGGCGCTGCCGGAGGCATATGCCCCGTGCGGACCGCCCGTATAGTACCACAGTTCTTCCGGCGCCCAGGGCAATTGCAGCGGCGGCTGGCGCAGATCCGGCGGCAACAGCGGTTCCACCGCGCGGGCGAACGGATCGCCAAACAGGGTGACATACAGGCTGTAGAAGCCAGTCGGGTTGACATCCGCCAGCCAGGCGTCATAGCTCTGGTTCAGGCTGAGGAAATACTGCACTGCCACCGTGCCAGCATTCAACCCGGCAGCATAGGTCACCCGGATACCGTCACGCAACGCAAACCAGAGCACGCCACGCCCCCGCCAGCCATAGTAGGCCTCGTTCAGACGGTTAGCCGCCCAGGAGAGTTGCCGGTACAACCCTTCGTAGCCCAGCTGTATGTACCCCAGCGGATACACCACCGTCGCCGCTGATGGCTCGGGATTGAAGAGCCAGCCAGCCCGGTATTCGAGCAGCGCCAGCAACAGGCGCGGGTTGACGCTGTAGTCATCCGCCACCCGGCGGATGACCTCCGCCCCGCTGACCGCCTCGCCGTCCACCCGATCCTGATACGTACGGAGATAGCCCGGCAGCGACGCCACAAACCCGGCGATGTCGAAGCCAGCAGTCGCCGGGCTGCGCACCAGCTCGCTATCCGGGATGATCTTGAAAGCCGGGCTGAAAACGCCCCGCGTCTCCGGCAAGCGCACAACCTGGCCCACGGCAATCAGTGAGGGGTTATCGATAGCATTCAATGTCATCAGTTGCTCGACCGTCGTACCGAAACGCTCGGCGATCCCGGAGAGTGTGTCGCCCGGCTGCACGGTGTACGACTCAGGCAGCGGTTCCGCCGTAACCGTGCGCGGCGGATCCAGCGTCGGCACGATCAGCCCGGCGGAGGGTGCTGTCGGCGGAGCCTCCGGCGCATCGGCAGCGCGGGTTTCAATACCCAGCGGCTCCGGAGGCGTCGCTGTGATCACGATCACCGGGCCGGGTTGCTGACGCATACAGGCCAGTGCCGCCAGCAAGAGGGCAAGCAGAGAGAACAAGAGCCGCAAACGCATGGCGATTATGGCTGCAGGGCCGCGCTCAATAGCGGCAGGTACGTGTCATACCGATAGTGGATATCAAAGTGACCGCCCGCAAAGGTCTCAAAATGACAGTTGATGCCCAGCGTTGCCAGCTTGCGGGCGAACAGGCGCGCTCCCACCTGCAGGTTGAACTCGTCCTGGTCGCCGCAATCGAGATACAGCAACCGCATGCTGCGCAGGGCGTCCGCCCAGGCCGGTTGATCCAGTTTGCGCAGCGGATCGTGAGCCAGCCAGCGCGCCCATACCTCTTCCCGCAGCGCTCCGGTCTCCAGGTCAATCGGCATGTCGAAGCCGTCCGGCGCCGCTGGATTGGGCGCGTAAGCCATGCCATAGCACAGTGTGCCAACGGTCTGGAAGAAGCGGCTGTTTTTGGGCCGGATGCTGACCAGCTTCTGCTTCAGTTCCGCCCAGCCGCCATAGCTGGCCAGGTTAGCGTGCAACCTGGCGATATCGCCAAGATAGCAATACTCAAAGTACATGTCCCCGCTGTGACAGGCGACCGCACCGAAGACCTCCGGGTGGTGCATCCCCTGCACCAGCGCCCCATAGCCGCCGCTGCTCTTGCCGATCACGCCACGGTGAGCGCGGTCGGCCAGGGTACGGTAACGAGCATCCACAAATGGGATAACCTCGAGGATCAGATAATCCTCGTACCGCCCCAGCGCGGAGGAATTCAGATACTGGGAACCGCCGTACCGTGTCCAGCAATCCGGCATCACCACAATTGCCGGAGGCATAGCGCCGCTCAGGATCAGGCGATCCAGTTGCTGGGGCAGGCTTTCATCCCAGGGGCGCAGATTCAGCAAGAACGGCCCCGTACCGCCATACCCGGTTAGCATCACGATCACGGGGTAGCGTCGGGCAGGATCGTCGTCGTATCCCGGCGGCAGGTAGACCGGCAACGGGCGCACACTGGCGTCACCCAGCGGATTACCCCGCAGGACATCGCTTTCCAGTAACGGCTGTTCAACGCGGCTTCGACTGACCACCCATTGCTCCTTTTGAGGCGGCAGGCACGGTGCGATTCTAACCTGCCCTGCACCCCCTCGCCAGAACAATCCCGCCTGCTCAGGATGTGCGAATCCGCGTGATTGAGTATACTAACCCGCGACAACAACACTGTGCTCAGGGTATGCCCTGCGCTTCCTGTTTTTGCGGCAATTTCAGGAGATTATTGACATGCCGACGAAAGAAGAAATCAGTGCCTTTATCGCCCGCATGCCGGAGATGTTCCTGCCGGCCAAGGCCGCTGGCCTGAACACCACGCTGCAACTCAACCTGACCGGCGACAATGGCGGCAAGTGGTGGATCAAGATCGCGGATGGCCAGTGCGAAGTCCACGAGGGCGAGACCCCATCACCGCAGATGACCCTGATCTCCGCCGCCGAAGACCTCTACGCCGTTCTCATCGGCGAGGTCAACGCCATTTCAGCCTTCATGCAGGGCAAGATCAAGGTTCAGGGGGATATGTCCCTGGCCCTGAAGATGCAGACCATGTTCAACTTCCAGGCCTAGCAAGCATCAGCCGACCTGCGCCATCCCAGCCAGTCTGCTTGCAGTGTGCGTAGCACCAGCATTTCCGCCACGTCAGAACAGCTGAGTCACAGGCTGGCACCGGTCAGGCTATCCGTCAGAGGAGTCTGAGAATGCGCACCATCATTCGGGGTGGCACCATCATCACCCCGCACCAGACACTGGAACACCACGCGCTGATCATCGAAGCGGGTCGGATCACCGCTATCGTCCCCGGCCCCGGCGACGCCCAACCCGGCGACACGATCATCCCGGCTGATGGCCTGTCGGTTGCGCCAGGGTTGATCGACGTCCATGTTCACGGCGCCGATGGCTATGACACTATGGACGCCACGCCAGAAGCGATCCACGCCATGGCCCGCTACTTTGCTGCGCATGGCGTTACCGCTTACCTGCCGACCACGATGGCCGCCTCCAGCGCAGACACCACCGCCGCCGTGGAAAACGTCCGCGTTTGCCCGCAGCCAGCAGACGGCGCCGCACATCTGGGCGTCCACCTGGAAGGCCCGTATCTGAGCATCAAACACAAGGGTGCACAGCCGCCCGATCACCTGCGCCCTCCCGATCCAGCCGAGTACAACGCCTGGTTCGCCTCCGGCGTCGCCCGACTGATGACCCTGGCTCCGGAGCTTGACGGCGCAATGGAACTGATCGAGACGGGCGTCCGGCAGGGGATCGAGTTTTCCCTGGGTCACAGCGGCGCGGATATCGATTGCGTCACCGCCGCCGCCGATCGCGGCCTGCGTCAGGCAACGCATGCCTTCAACGGCATGCAGGGCCTGCACCACCGCGATCCCGGTACGCTGGGCGCGGTGCTGGTAGACGATCGCATCTACGCCCAGATCATCGCCGATGGCGTGCATGTCCATCCGGCCATGGTCAAGCTGCTGATCCGGGCCAAGGGTCTGAACCGCACCATCCTGGTTACAGACGCCATGCGTGCCACAGGGCTTACTGACGGCACGTATATGCTGGGCGATAGCGAGGTCATCGTTGCCGGTGGCATCGCCCGCCTGGCAACGGGCAGTCTGGCCGGCAGCACCCTGACGTTGGATGCCGCGGTGCGCAATGTGATGGCCTTCGCCGGGCTAACCCTGCCACAGGCGCTGCAGATGGCCACCGCTGTCCCGGCGGAAGCCCTGGGCCTGGCTGGCCGCAAGGGCGTCCTGGCCCCCGGCGCTGACGCCGATGTCATCCTGCTTGACGGCGCAGCGCAGGTGGTCATGACGATGGTCGGCGGAAAGGTCGTCTACCGCCGCAACTGAGCCATCCTGCACCCTTTCGAATTGCCAGAACAATCAGCCCGGCGCAATGCCGGGCTGATTCGTCAGGTGGATACCTCAGGTTATACCGGCAACAGCGGCGTCACCACGACTCCCTTTCGAAGCGCTTCAACCTGCGTCCGTGTGCCGAAAGCAGTGCCCGGCAGGCTTGCCGCCGCCGCGCCACAGGCCACGCCCAGTGCCGCCGCATCCGGCAGGGATTCCCCCTGGCTCAGCCCGGCCACCAGCCCGGCCACCAGCGCGTCGCCCGCACCAATGGGATTATGCTCCTCCACCTGCGGCGGGCGCAGGCGCCAGGCCTGACGGCCATCGGAAAGCACTGCTCCTGCTCTACCCAGCGAGATCAGCACATGCTCCGCCCCCAGTGCATGAATGGGCTGGAGCGCTTCCGCTGCCCGTTCGGGCGGCAGCTTCAGTCCTGTGATCTGCGCGGCTTCCTCCAGGTTCGGCTTCACCAGCCACACGCCCGCAGCGCACCCCAACCGCAACGGTTCCCCGCTGCTATCCAGGATCGCCCGCGCCCCGGCCTGCTGGATCACCGCAATCAGTTCGCCATAAAACCCACCGGCCACGCCCGGCGGCAGACTCCCGGCCAACACCCACCAGTCGCCGGGTCGGGCCAGTTGCCGCACCCGCGCCAGCAGCGTCACCTGTTCTTCAGCGGAGATCGCCGGTCCCGGCTCATTCACCTTCAGGTAGTGTCTCTCTTCGGCAGCCACAATACTGACGTTCGTGCGTGTCTCCCCGGCGATCCAGACCAGATCAGTAGCAACACCCATCGCTGCCAGCGTCGCAGCCAGACGTTGCCCGGTTGCCCCGCCAACGAATCCCAGCGCACAACTTGGCATCCCCAGTGCCGCCAGCGCCCGCGAGACATTGAAACCCTTTCCCCCGGCGTCGATGGTGCTGCTAGTAGCCCGCAGCACAGTATCAAACGCAAACGCCGGGACGGTCAACTCCCAGTCCAGCGCCGGGTTCAGCGTCACCGTGAAAATCATCGCCGACCTCCCCTGTCCAATCGCCGGGAATGGTACAATGGGAAGCATATGGCGCGCAAAATCCTGCACCTCGATCTGGATGCCTTCTTCTGCGCCGCCGAAGCCCGACGCGACCCCGCCCTGCGTGGCCGCCCGTTCGCCATCGGTGGGCGCCCGGAGCAACGCGGCGTCGTGGCTTCTTGCTCCTACGAGGCGCGCCGTTTCGGCGTGCACTCGGCTATGCCGATGGCTCGTGCCGTCCGGCTATGCCCGGACCTCTTGATCCTGCCCGCTGACCGACAGCTGTACCATCAGGCATCCGAGCAGGTCATGACCATCCTGCGCAACACCACCCCGGTGGTAGAGCAACTCTCCATTGACGAAGCCTTTCTGGATGTATCGCTGCTGGCCGAACCGGCTGAGACAATCGCCCGTCGCCTGCAGGCGGTGATCAACACCGATCTTGAGCTGCCGGTGTCGCTGGGAGTGGCTTCCAACAAGCTGGTCGCCAAGATTGCCAATAATGTTGGCAAGGCTGAGGCCAGCCGCAGGTCCGCTGGCCCGCCCAATGCCATCCGGGTGGTTCCGCCCGGTCAGGAAGCTGCCTTCCTGGCCCCGCTGCCGATCACGGAACTGTGGGGCGTTGGCCCCAGGACGGCGGCCCGCCTGACTGAACTGGGCATTCACACCATTGGCGACCTTGCTGCCTGGCCGGAAGATGATCTTATCCACCGCTTTGGGGCGCATGGCCGCGCCCTGGCAGCCCACGCCCGTGGCCTTGATGACCGTGAGGTCGAAACCGAGCATGAAATTCGCTCGATCAGTCGGGAAACGACGTTTGACCGCGATGTGGCCGATGGGGCGTTGCTCCGCCGCACACTGCGCCACCTCTGCGATGAGGTGGGCCGTCAGGCCCGCAGGGAAGGGCTGGCCGGTGCAACCATCAAGATCAAGCTGCGCTGGAGCGACTTTACCACGCTGACCCGCCAGGTGACGCGCCCGGCGCCCACCGATCAGGACGATGAGATTGCCGCTGCTGCGCTGGAGTTGTTCAGCCGCCACTGGCCGGATGGTCGACCGGTACGGTTGATCGGGGTCGGACTGAGTGGGTTCACCACACCTGCCCATCAACTGGGCCTGTGGGAAGACACAACTGAGACTCTGGAAAAGCAGCGCCTGCAGGCCGCTCTGGACGCCCTCCGCGACCGCTTTGGCGAGCACGCCGTCCAGCGCGGCAGCGATCTCATCCGCCGCCACCCGCGTCAAAAGAAATGAGGCCGTGCCCCGCGGGGACAGCCTCATCAGGATAACACAACGCCGGAATCCCAGGCAAACCTAGCCAAAGCGCCCGGCAATATAGTCAGCTGTGCGCGGATCGGATGGCATCGAAAAGACCTTGTCCGTTCGGTCGAATTCCACCAGCTCTCCCGTGCGCGACTCGTCCGTGGTGAAAAACGCGGTGTATTCAGAAACGCGCCGGGCCTGCTGCATATTGTGCGTCACGATCACGATGGAGTAGTCCACCACCAGTTCCTTCATCAGGTCCTCGATGCGCTCGGTAGCGATGGGGTCCAAGGCAGAACAAGGCTCATCCATCAGGATCACGTCCGGTTCGACAGCCAAGGCGCGCGCGATGCACAGGCGCTGCTGTTGCCCGCCGGAGAGCGCCAGCCCTGACTTCTTGAGATCGTCCTTGACTTCATCCCACAGCGCCGCCTGACGCAGGCTCTGCTCCACAATCTGGTCGAGCGTCCGCCGATCTTTGATCCCCAGCACGCGCGGCCCATAGGCCACGTTGTCATAGATGCTCTTGGGGAACGGATTCGGCTTCTGAAAGACCATCCCGATCCTCCGCCGGATTTCCACCGGGTCGATCTCCGGGCGGTAGATGTTCTCCCCCCGGTAAATCACTTCGCCTTCAACACGCGCTTCCGGAATCAGGTCGTTCATCCGGTTGATCGCCCGCAGGACGGTGCTCTTGCCACACCCGGACGGCCCAATGAAGGCCGTGATTTTGTTGCGAGCAATCGGCATGGTGATCTCACGCACGGCCAGCCTGGGGCCGTAGAAAACGTTCAGATGCCGGATCTGGACGGCATAGCGGCCGTCGCCATTCGATGACATCATCAACCACTACTCCAGAACTTACAATGCAAAGGCGCCACCACCTAACCACGCAACCGGTTACTGACCCGCTGGCGCAGGATGATGGCTGCTGAATTCAGCACCAGCAGGAGCGCCAGCAGCACAATGATTGCTGCCGCCGCCAGATTTCGAAATTCTTCCTGCGGGCGCGCCGTCCACTGCCAGATCTGGATCGGCAGAGCAGTGAACTTGGAAAATGGCCCGGAGGGATCGACGAAGATCACCGCCGACGCGCCGATGACGATCAGCGGTGCAGTTTCCCCAATCGCCCGCGACATCGACAGGATCGTCCCGGTCAGGATGCCGGGCAACGCCGCCGGCAACACCTGATACCAGATCGTCTGCCACTGGGTTGCGCCCAGCCCGTAGCTGGCGTCGCGGATGGATTGGGGCACGGCCCGGATTGCCTCCTGCGCAGCAATGATGATCACCGGCAGGATAAGCAACGCCATCGTCATCGCCGCAGAGAAGATCGTGCGCCCGTTAGCCTCGTTGAAGCCGAACAGCGCCCCGCTGGAGATGGGCGCCAGCGCCCGCACGAAGATCGCCAGCCCCAGCAGCCCGTAGATGATCGAGGGCACCCCGGCCAGATTGCGGATATTCGTCTCGATCAGCCGCTCCAGCCAGTTACCGCTGTGGGCATATTCCTCTAGGTAGATCGCCGCACCCACACCCAGCGGGAAGGCGATGAGCATGGTCAGCGCCATGATCCACAGCGTCCCCAGAATAGCCGTTCGGATGCCGGCCAGTTCTGGGTAAGAGGACTGCGTGCCGGTGACAAAGGTCGAGTTGAGCCACGAGTGCGGCTTGAGCTGCGGATTCGGCGGGTCTTGCGCCGCCACCAGCGCCTGGAACTCCGCTTCGATCCCGGCATAGTCGAACAACGTCCGGGAGAGTGTCCAGCTCTTGAGGATGTCCAGGCCGATCACGTCGTTGAGCACACGGGCATACAGGACATCATGTGTGAGATTGGCGCTCAGGATAGCCGTCTGTTGCTCAAGGCTCAGTTGCGAGATGGTCAGGTCAGCGATGTCAGGAGGCAAAGTTGCCCCGGCCAGGGCTTCGCGCAGCGGCACCCGAGTGAAGTCTTCCGGTTTGACCCGGCTCAATTCGTCGCGCACGATCACCGGCACGCGGCGCGGGATATACAGCGCAAGCACCTGGGCCAGATCGTCATTCTCCAGCGCCTCCAGCGGCCCCTCAACGGTGACTCCCCTGGCCTCGCTCAGCGCCGCCAGGACTTCCGCCTCGGAGTATTTGCTGGCGATAGCAATGGTGCCAAAAGCTTCGTCCGCGACATTGGCGAAGAGCGCCAGCAAGGCCAGCAACCCCACTACCAGCGACGCAAAGAAGAAGACCTGCCAGCGCTTGGCCCGCCGATGACGCCGGCGCAGATCATCCTGAAACGCCTGATCCCCCGGCACAAACGACTGCCGATCCTGAACCTGTTCGCCCATCCTACTGATAAACCTCCCGGAAGCGCGCCGTCACCGCCCGGCTCAAGATGTTCAGCGCCAGGGTAATCACAAACAGCAACAGGCCGATCGCAAACAGGCTGTTGTAGTCGATCGAGTTGTAGCTGATGTCGCCGCTGCTGATACGCACAATATGGCCGGTCATCGTCTCCGCGCCTGCGAACAGGTTGAAGGTGAACTTCGGACCTGCCCCGGCAGCGATAGAGACAATCATGGTCTCACCGATGGCGCGGGAAACGCCCAGAATGAAGGAGGCCACAATACCCGAGAGTGCCGCTGGAACCACCACCCGCGTCACTGTCTCCAGGCGGGTAGCCCCCAGACCATATGAGGCTTCGCGCAACGACTGCGGCACCGCCCGTAGCGCGTCTTCGCTGATCGAAGCCACCGTCGGGATGATCATGATCCCCACGACAATCCCGGCGGAAGCCGTGTTGTAGATCTCCACAACGTCAATTCCGAACAGGCTACGCAGCAGCGGGGTCACAAAGGTCAGGGCAAAGTAGCCAAAGACCACCGTAGGGACGCCAGCCAGTAACTCCAGAACCGGCTTAAGCACCGCCCGTGCCTTCGGACTGGCGTACTCCGACAGGTAGATCGCTGCGCTGAGACCCAGCGGGATAGCCACCAGCATGGCCACGGCGCTGATCATCAGCGTGGCATTAAGCAGCGGCAGGACGCCGAAGCTGCCCAGTTGTGGCATCCACTGTGTGGAGGTCAGGAATTCACCCAGCGTGACGCTATCCGCCCGCAGAATGTCCACCCCCGCCGTCAACGGCGCCGCAACCGTGCCATTGATCGCCCGTTCCACGGTGATTGTCCCCGCAGCAGCATCAACGGAGACAACGCGCATCTCCTCGTTCACCATGCGGATGATCTCGCCCGCTTCCAGCGGCGTCCCCGCGCCGGAAATAGCCAGCTCTGTCGCGGTTGCCGTGATCGGCTCCTGCAGCGTCTTGAACGAGTCGATCCAGGTTGGCGGCGTAAAGAACAGCAGCGCCTCGCTCCCCAGCACCACCACAATCCCGATCGTGGTGAAGATGGAGACAACGCCGCACATCAGCAACAGATACCTGATCACGCGTTCCCACAGGCGCGTCCGCTGATGAAGAGCAGAACGCTCCCCGCGAGCTGCCTGCCGGTTCAATGCGGTTGCGATGATCTCACGCTTTTGCAGCGTTGCCTGGTTTTGCATCGAGCTACCCTCGAAAGTCTGCGGCTAATCAATCCATCGAATAAAGACACACCACACGGGAAGGGACATGCGATGCCCCTTCCCGTCATCATCCAGCAGTTGCTAGGCCTACGACTCCACCACCAACTCCATTGCCTGCAACCAGGCGCGTTTGGCGGCGTTGAGTGCCTCCGCGTTAGCCGGGAAGTACCCGACTTCGCGAATCTCCTCGTTCACATGGGTCAGGTAGTAGGCGATGAAGGCTGCTACCTGGGGCTTCTCCTGCATGATCGCCGCTGTGCTGTACAGGAACAGTGGCCGCGCCAGCGGATACGTGAAGTTGTCCACCGCCTCCGCCGTCGGTTCTACACCCTCAACGCTCAGCACCCGTAGCGCATCAGCATTCTCCTGGTAGTACGCATACCCGAAGAACCCTACCGCATACGGGCTGCCCAGCACCCCCTGCACCAGCACGTTGTCGTCCTCGCTCAACTGCAGGTTGCTCGCCGACAGAATCGGTCCCTCATCCTTCCCAAATACCACTTCCACAAAGTAGTCGAACGTCCCGCTATCCGTCCCCGGAATGAACCGCAGAATAGGCTCCGCCGGCCACTCCGCACGCACGTCCGACCACTTCTCCGCCGTCCCGAAGATCAACGCCAGCTCTTCCAGCGTCACATCCTCAACAAAGTCGTTCGCCGCACTCACCACCACCGCCAGCGCATCCGTCCCCACCCGGAACTCCACCGGCTCACGCCCGTTCGCCCGGCACGCCTCAACCTCACTGTCCTTGATCCGCCGCGACGCATTGGCAATGTCCGTCTCGACATTCACGCAGAACCGCTCAATCCCGGCCCCGCTCCCAATAATGTCGATCGTGATGTTCCCGCTGTACCCCTCGTCACGAAAACGCTCCGCCATCCGCTCACTCAACGGCCCTACCGTCGAACTCCCCGCCGTCAAAATGTCCCCCACTACCGCCAGAGGATCCACCTCCGGCAAAACTACCTCGCCCATTCCCATTGCCTGCAACCAGGCGCGTTTGGCGGCGTTGAGTGCCTCCGCGTTAGCCGGGAAGTACCCGACTTCGCGAATCTCCTCGTTCACATGGGTCAGGTAGTAGGCGATGAAGGCTGCTACCTGGGGCTTCTCCTGCATGATCGCCGCTGTGCTGTACAGGAACAGTGGCCGCGCCAGCGGATACGTGAAGTTGTCCACCGCCTCCGCCGTCGGTTCTACACCCTCAACGCTCAGCACCCGTAGCGCATCAGCATTCTCCTGGTAGTACGCATACCCGAAGAACCCTACCGCATACGGGCTGCCCAGCACCCCCTGCACCAGCACGTTGTCGTCCTCGCTCAACTGCAGGTTGCTCGCCGACAGAATCGGTCCCTCATCCTTCCCAAATACCACTTCCACAAAGTAGTCGAACGTCCCGCTATCCGTCCCCGGAATGAACCGCAGAATAGGCTCCGCCGGCCACTCCGCACGCACGTCCGACCACTTCTCCGCCGTCCCGAAGATCAACGCCAGCTCTTCCAGCGTCACATCCTCAACAAAGTCGTTCGCCGCACTCACCACCACCGCCAGCGCATCCGTCCCCACCCGGAACTCCACCGGCTCACGCCCGTTCGCCCGGCACGCCTCAACCTCACTGTCCTTGATCCGCCGCGACGCATTGGCAATGTCCGTCTCGACATTCACACAGAACCGCTCAATCCCGGCCCCGCTCCCAATAATGTCGATCGTGATGTTCCCGCTGTACCCCTCGTCGCGAAAACGCTCCGCCATCCGCTCGCTCAACGGCCCTACCG
Organism: Chloroflexota bacterium; assembly: GCA_019873685.1. Lineage (GTDB taxonomy): Bacteria > Chloroflexota > Anaerolineae > Aggregatilineales > Ch27 > Ch27. Next base: position 23,470 of record JAIOAT010000002.1, on the reverse strand, counting down.
TCGAACTCCCCGCCGTCAAAATGTCCCCCACTACCGCCAGAGGATCCACCTCGGGCAAAACTACCTCACCCTCGCCACCCTGGGCGAAGACACTGGTCATGGGTGCCAGAAAAGCCAGGAGGACCACAATCGTGATAGTGCCAATCAACATCCGCATGGGTTCTTGTCCTCAACAAATTAGATGGTCATCACGCATAAAGGTCGACCTTCGAGCGTACTTATAACCTGTCAAGGTAAAGGGCCAACAAAGCGCACTTTAAATCTGTGCGCCAGAGTCTTCACCTGCATTTAACACAAAATCCCCCACTCCTGGGACATGGTCACGCCTACAACCGCCAGTTCTGGGGGCGCAGGTCAGTACGCCGGGCGCGCATTGCATGACAGACCGCCATGACCCGTGTAGAATTTCCGGCGTAGATTTCGCTAGGGAGTCCCGGCGGGCGATACAAACCAGGCCTGCAGCCAGCTACCAGCAGGGAGAGCGATCCAGATGACCGAATACGCCATTGGCATGATCGGGTTGGGCGTCATGGGGGCCAACCTGGCCCGTAACCTGGCCCGGCACGGGTTCAGCGTAGCCGGTTACGATCTCGATCCCGCCCGGCGCGAGGCTTTCGACGCACATCGTTCCGAAGGCCAGATCGCCAGCTTTACCGATACAGAAACGCTACTGAAGGCGCTGGCGCGTCCGCGCCGGATCATCCTGCTGGTGCCTTCCGGTGCGGTGGATTCGGCCATCGCCTCGCTCAGGCCGGGGCTTGACCGGGGCGATCTGCTCATCGACCTGGGCAACAGCTTCTTCGGCGATACCGAACGCCGCTCTGCCGAACTGGCGGCGCAGGGGCTGCTGTTCATGGGCAGCGGCATTTCCGGCGGGGAGAAGGGCGCGCTGCACGGACCGTCGATCATGCCGGGCGGGACGCCGGAGGCTTACGCCCTGATCGCCCCCGCCTTTGAGGCCATCGCCGCCCGCGTCAACGGTGAGCCATGCGTGGCTCATCTGGGGCCGCGCGGCGCAGGGCACTATGTCAAGATGATCCACAACGGGATCGAGTACGGGATCATGCAGGCGATCGCCGAGGCTTACGACCTGCTCAAGCGCGTGGCCGGCGCTACGCCGGAAGAGCTACATACGCTGTTCACTGCCTGGAATGCCGCTGAACTGAATGCCTACCTGATCGAAATCACCGCGGCCATCTTCGCCCGCCGCGACCCCGAAACTGGCCAGCACCTGGTCGAGCTGATCCTGGACGAGGCGCAGCAGAAAGGCACCGGCAAGTGGACCAGCCAGAATGCCCTCGATCTGGGCGTCCCCGCCCACACCATCAACGCCGCAGTCGATTCGCGCATCATCTCCGCCCTTAAGAGCCAGCGTCTGGCCGCGGAAGTTCTGTTGCCTGGCCCGCAGCCCCAACCGCCGCTGGATCGCACCGCCTTCATCGAACAGGTACGGCAGGCGCTCTACGCAGCCATGCTGTGCGCCTATGCGCAGGGTCTGGCCCAGCTACAGGCCGGCAGCCGCGAATACGGCTATAATCTGAACCTGGCCGAGATCGCCCGCATCTGGCGAGGCGGCTGCATCATCCGCGCCGCTCTGCTGGAAGACATTCGCCGGGTCTATGCCGCCGACAGCGCTCTGCCCAACCTGCTGCTGGCTGAGCCATTCCGCACCCGTATTCTGGAACGTCAGGGGGGCTGGCGGGCGGCGATCCAGAGTGCAGTGGCAAACGGCATCCCGGTTCCAACCCTGGCGCATTCGCTGGCCTACTTCGACGCTTACCGCAGCGGACGGCTCCCCGCCAACCTGATCCAGGCCCAGCGTGACTACTTCGGCTCCCACACCTACCGCCGGATTGACCGCGATGGCGTCTTCCACACCGATTGGGAAGCCTGATTCGATCGTTGCTGCGGAGTCAATCATGGATAGGCAGGCTGCCATGAGTGAGCAGGCGCAGCGATTGCGCAACTGGCAACCGGAGCACCGGTTCCTGATCGGCATCGATTCGGACGGCTGCGTGTTCGATACGATGGAGATCAAGCACCGGGAGTGTTTCATCCCCAACACGATCCGGCACTGGGGCCTGCAGCCGGTCGCCCGGTACGCGCGGGAAGCCGCCGAATTTGTCAACCTGTATTCGCGCTGGCGGGGGATCAACCGCTGGCCTGCGCTGGTCAAGGTGCTCGACCTGCTGCGAGAGCGTCCGGAAGTCCAGCGCCGCAACGCGCACATCCCGCCGGTGAACATGCTACGGATCTTCATCCAGCAGTCGCGCCATCCCCTCAGCAATGCCGGTCTCCGCGCCTTTGCGCTGGAGCACCCCGGCAACGGCGAACTGGAGACAGCCCTGGCCTGGACCACCAGCGTGGATGACACGATAGCGGCAACGGTCAAAGGCGTGCCCCCCTTCATGGCTGCCCGCGACTGCCTGGCGGCGCTCCATGGCCACGCTGACCTGATCGTGGCCTCGGCTACCCCTACGCCTGCCCTGGAACGCGAATGGCAGGAACATGATCTGGCGCGTTTCGTGCGCTTTATCTGCGGCCAGGAGATCGGCACCAAAGGCGAGATTCTGGGACTGGCCGCTGCGGGCAAGTACCCCACCGACCACATCCTGATGATCGGCGACGCGCCCGGCGATCGCCAGGCCGCGGAGGCGGTCGGCGCACTGTTCTACCCGATCACGCCTGGCGATGAAGAGCGATCCTGGGAACGCCTGACCGCTGAGGCGTTGCCACGATTCTTTGCCGGGACGTACGCCGGCGGTTATGCGGCCAGCCTGATCGCGGAATTTGAGCATCGCCTGCCGGACCAACCACCCTGGAGCCGCTGACCGGTAGATTTTCACTATGTCGGATCGCCCCTTCCAAATCCGGATAAACCTGCTAAAGTTAGGGCGGCCCGGAGGGGGAGCTGCTGACGATTGCTGTGACTTGCCCTTAGAACGCGCGTTCGCGTATAATGTGACATCTGTTTGTCGCAGTAGAGGGGGAACGCATGGCACAGACCGGGGAGTTCACGGTAGGGAACGCCTACCGCTATAATCATTCCGGCCCGCGTCGCTGGTTACTCTCGCACATCTGGCGCTATAAGTTCTTCTTCCTGGCCACCACGCTGCTCTACATTACAGCGTGGTTCTCCTACACCTTCTCCCGCACGCTGATTGGCGCTGCCGTAGACGAAGTCCTCAACCCGACTGGCGGCGATACCTTCCTCAAGCTGGGGTTAGCTACCCTGGGCGTCTTGTTGCTGGATAGCATCTGCGGACTCAGCGGCAGCCTGTCCATCGAGACCATCGCCCAGCGCCTGGAACGCGACGCCCGTGAGGAGCTGTACATCAGCCTGCTGGGCAAGAGCCAGACCTTTCACGACCGACAGCGCGTCGGCGACATCATGGCCCGCGCCACTGACGACGTCAAGCAACTCAACGGGATGATGAACCCCGGCGTGATGTTCATCTTCGAGACAGTGCTCGGCCTGGCTGTGCCGATGCTGTACCTGGCTGCCATCCGTCTGGATTTACTCCTGATCCCCATTGCTTTCGTCGTGATCTACATCATCACGGTGCGGGCCTACATGGGCCGCCTCAATCCGGTGCTGCGCGACCAGCGGGAAGCCTTCGGCGCAATGAACGCTGGTCTGGAAGAGACCATCTCCGGCATCGAAACAGTCAAGGCCAGTGTGCAGGAAGCCTTTGAGCGTCACAAGTTTCGTCGCAACGCGCGGCTATACCGCGACTACTTTGTCGAACAGGGGCGTATTGAGGCGCAGTACCTGCCCATGCTGATCTACGGCTTTGTCGTGGGCCTGACCTTCCTGCACGCGATGCTGCTGTACCGCCAGGGATTGCTGACCATCCCGCAGATCGTCACCGTCACGGCGCTGGTAGGGGTCATGCGCTTCCCGGTATTCATCTCAATCTTCTCTTTCTCGCTGGTGCAACTGGGCATCGCCAGCGCGGAACGCCTGCTGAATGTGATCACGGCCAAGGCCGACCTGGACGAAAATCTCAACGGCCACAGCGCCCCGATTGAGGGCGATATCCTCTTCGAGCATGTCAGCTTCTGCCACGATAACGGCTGCATCCTGCAGGACATCAGCTTCCACGTGCGCCCCGGCGAGACGGTGGCCATCGTTGGTCAGACAGGCTCAGGCAAGAGCACCCTGACCGAACTGATCAACCGCACCTATGACGTCACCAGCGGGCGTATCCTCATCGACGGCGTCGATGTTCGCGACTGGAACCTGAACAGTCTGCGTTCGCAGATCGCCAAGATCGAGCAGGATGTATTCCTGTTCTCCCGCACCCTGGCGGAGAACATCGCCTTTGGCGCGCCGGGTACTCCCCAGGCGGAGATTGAACGCGCCGCGCGGGAAGCCCAGGCGCATGACTTCATCATGAGCTTCAAAGATGGCTACCAGACAGAGGTCGGCGAACGGGGCGTGACCCTCTCCGGCGGGCAGCGCCAGCGCATCGCCCTGGCCCGCGCTTTCCTCAGCAACCCGCGCATCCTGATCCTGGACGATTCGACCAGCGCCATCGACAGCGCCACCGAGGACGAGATCCAGAAGGCTCTGCGCCGCGCTCAGGAAGGCCGCACGACTCTGCTGATCACCCATCGTCTGTCCCAGATTCGCTGGGCGGATCACATTCTGGTGCTGGATGGCGGGCGGTTGATCGCCAGCGGCACCCATGAGACTTTGCTGCGCACCTCGCCCATGTACCGCCGCATCTTCTCCCGTTACGACGCGCCGCTGCCGCCGCTGGCGGAGCCTGAATCGACTGTGAAACAGGCGGCAAGGAGGTAACACCGATGGGCTTCATTATGGACGGCCTGGACGCCGAGGCCTACGACCGCCAGTACAACGACCGTGAACTGGTCAGACGGATCATCGAATACTTCCGCCCGGAAGCCAGGCGCATGGCCATCGTCGCCCTGGTGATCTTCCTGACCTCGCTGGTCAATACCGGCCTGCCGGCGTTCGTCTCCGCCAGCCTGGATCGCCTGCAGGTCGACTCGTCCGACCAGACTATGCTGGTTATCACCGGCGTGATTACCCTGCTGGGCATCCTGGGCTGGGCCTTTAATGCGGTACGGCAGTGGTATTCCGCCATTGCGGTCGGCAACGTCACCCTTCGCCTGCGGGAAGACGCCTTTGACGCCGTCGTCAGGCGCGATCTTTCCTTCTACGACCAGTTCCCGTCGGGCAAGATTGTCAGCCGCGTCACTTCGGATACCCAGGCGCTTTCCCAGGTGGTCAAGCTAACCATGGACCTGATGAGCCAGATTCTGCTCATCGGCCTGCTGCTGGCCTACCTGCTCAGCGTCAGCGTCCGCCTGACGATGATCCTGCTGATCCTCTCCCCGTTCATCGTGGCGACGGCGCTGGCCTTCCGCAAGATCGCGCGCGACACCGTCACCCAGTCCCGCCGCGTCAACGCCATCGTCAGCGCCCACATCCAGGAAACCGTCAGCGGCATCCGCATCGCCAAGACCTTCCGCCAGGAGCAGAACATCTACGAGGAATTTCTGGAAGTCAACCGGCAATCCTACCGGATCAACCTGCGCACCGGTTACACCTTCAGCAGCATCTTCCCGATCCTGAACATCCTGTCCGGTATTGGCACTGCCGCGCTGGTCTACTTCGGCGGCCTGACCGCCCAGGCCGGGCAGATCACCGCCGGGGAATGGTACCTGTTTATTCAGGGTCTGGCTCTGTTCTGGTTCCCGCTGACCAGCATTGCGTCCTTCTGGAGCCAGTTCCAGCTCGGCCTGGCCGCCGGCGAGCGTGTCTTCGCCCTGATCGACGCCGAACCACGGGTTCGCCAGATCGACAGCAAGACGCTGGAGAGCGTCCGGGGTGAGATCCGCTTCGAGCATGTGGACTTCCACTACAACGAGGATGAGCCAGTGCTAACCGACTTCTCGCTGACCATTCATGCTGGCGAAACGCTGGCGCTGGTCGGCCACACCGGCTCCGGCAAGTCCAGTATCGGCAAGCTGATCGCCCGCTTCTACGAGTTTCAGGGCGGGCGCCTGCTGATCGACGGGCACGACATCCGCACGCTTGACCTGCAAAACTACCGCTCCTTCCTGGGCATCGTCACCCAGACACCGTTTCTGTTTGATGGCACCGTGCGGGAGAACATCCGCTATGGCCGGCCTGACGCCACCGACGCCGAAGTGGAGCAGATGGCCCGGCTGGTAGGCAGCGGTGACTGGCTGGCCTCCCTGCCGGAAGGGCTGGATACCCAGGTCGGCGAACGCGGCAGCAACCTCTCAATGGGCCAGCGCCAGCTGGTTGCCCTGGCCCGCGTCCTGTTACAGGACCCCCGGATCGTCATCCTGGACGAGGCCACAGCCAGTGTGGATCCGTTGACCGAGACCCTGATTCAGGAAGGGCTGGACACTGTCCTGGCTGACCGCACGGCGATTGTAATCGCCCATCGGCTTTCCACCGTCCGCCATGCCGACCGGATCATCGTCCTCCGCGAGGGGAAGATCATCGAGGAAGGTAACCACGAGGCGCTGCTGCGCCAGGGCGGGCACTACGCCGAGCTATACAACACTTACTTCCGCCACCAGAGCCTGGAGTACATCGAAGAAGTCGGTTCGCAGGCCGCCTGACGGCTCCGCCCCAGCTTCACCATCAGGCGAACCAGCACAGGCTGCTTCTGGGAGCGCTCCACCAATCCACGGCTGCAGGCACGAAGATCGCCCGTAGATTCTGGCACCCTGCCCAAAGGACTTCTGACAAACTGGCAAAAACAAAGTCCTGCGGGAATTCTTCACACACCTGCTTGACAGGCGTTTTATTTCATTGTATGTTGAAACTAGCTGGGAGCGCTCCCAGACGGGACGCCAGCAGCAACTTTCCGAACGTATCTGGATCGACAGGTGCGCAGATGAAATTGGCTGACACCTCCCAGAATGCTCCTCCCGCGCACCGCACTACGTTATCCCGCGCCATCGCCACCGAGTCTTGCAGCAGCACACCCGATAACCGTGTCATTGCAGTTGGCTGCCACGTGGGCGGGACTCTGCCAGCCCTGATTACTGGCCGGGTCTGCGCCCGTCTTGTCGTTTAGCGGCAGGTCTGCCAGAGCGCTGCGTGAGGGGCTACCGCCCCGCTCGCGTCAAACAGCCACAGGAACAAGGAGGGGAACTATCGAGTGATTTTCAGAGGGCTACAACCGCCGGAAATACATCGTTCCTCGAACAATACGCCGATGTTCGCCGCGAGGGAATTTAGAAAAGGATACATACCATGTCACGCAAATTGAGTCTGATCCTTACGTTGGGCGTGGTCGCTGCGATGTTGCTCGGCGCTCTGCCCGGCGCCGCCCAGGAGCGTGTCAAGATCACCTGGTTCGTCGGCCTGGGAACCGGCACCAACGAGCAGCAGATTGAAGTCCAGAACCGGATCGTTGAGGAGTTCAACGCCAGCCAGGATAAGATCGAACTGGTGATCAACATTGCCGCCAGCAACCAGACAGCGCCTGACATCCTGAGCACGTTGATCGCCTCCGGAGACGCCCCCGATATCGTCGGCCCGGTCGGCTTCAGCGGCTCCAATGCGTTTGCCGGGCAGTGGCTGGACCTGGCTCCGCTAATTGAGGCCACAGGCTACGACCTCGGTCAGTTCCCTGAGAATCTGGTCGAATCGTATCGCAGCCTGGACGGTGAGCAGCTACTTGGGCTGCCGTTCGCCGTCTTCCCCGGTGTGCTGTACTACAATGTGGGCCTGTTTGATGAAGCGGGTCTGAACTATCCACCGACCGAAGCCGGTGTACCTTATGTGATGCCCGACGGCACCGAAGTCCCCTGGGACTACAACACCGTGGTCGAGATTGGCAAGATCCTCACTGTCGATAGCAACGGCTACGACGCCACCATGCCAGAGTTCGACCCGACCAAGACAATCCAGTTCGGGTTCATCCATCAGTGGGATACCCTCCGTTCTGACTTCCATACCTTCGGCGCGAACTACGTTGTGGATGCAGAAGGCAAGGTCCACATCTGGGACAACTGGCGCGAAGAGGCCCGCTGGCTGTGGGATGCCGTCTGGGTCCATCACATCCATCCGTCCGACAGCTGGATCTCCAGCGACCTGTTGCTGGGGAATGCCTTCAACTCCGGCAACGTGGCGATGGCCCGTTCGATGCTGTGGTACACCTGCTGCCTGAGCGATGCTCCGGCCTGGGACCTGGCCGTTCAGCCTGCCTACAATGGCACGATCTATGCGCCGATCGACATGGATACCTTCCGTATCCACAAGGACACCAAGCATCCTGAGGAAGCCTTCACCGTCCTGACCTACCTGCTGGGCGATGCTGCACTCGAACTGCTGACCGTCTACGGCGGCTATCCGGCCCGTCCGGAGCTGCAGGATGCAGCCATCCAGGCCAAGGCTGAAGCCTATCCCAGCGTTCAGAACTGGGATGTGGTGGCCCGCAGCATCGAGTACGCCCCCGTGCCACATCACGAGGAGTGGTACCCCAACTTCAATAAGGGCCAGACGCGCTTCCAGGACTTCCTGACCCTGCTCCGCAGCGACGGCGGCGGCGAGATTGACCTGGAAGCCGAACTGGATCGGCTGGAGGCTGACCTGCAGGCTATCGTTGACGAGGTGCAGTAACCAGATCGTCTGCCAGTCGTCACTCTGAATAAGCATTGGGCAGCCATCCTGCCGGGTGGCTGCCCAGGCTTGATAGTTTTTTTGTCCCTTTTCCCCGATAATTATTGTTGAGTTAATCGCATCCACCGGCCCGCCTGGCCTTTGCGCACAGGCAATTAGCGGACAAGGAACAGCGCCATGACCGAACAAGTCGCGACCCTGGGCGAATCCGCATCCGTGAAGAGAACCCGCAGGACCCGCACGCTGGAACAACAGCAGCGCCTGTGGGGCTGGATCTTCCTCTCCCCGTGGCTGATCGGGTTCCTGGTCTTCACCCTCTTTCCCATGGCCGCTTCGCTTTACCTCAGTTTCACCGATTTCACCATCGGCCAGCCGCCGAACTGGGTCGGCCTGAAGAACTGGGAGAATCTCTTCAAGGATCCGGTAACCTACAACTCGCTGCGCGTCACCTTCCGGTTTGCCATCATCATGCTGCCGGTCGCCATCCTGGTACCACTGGGATTGGCTTCCCTGTTGAATTCCAAGTACCTTGCTGGCAAACGGGTGTTCCGCGCCCTCTTCTACATGCCCTACATCATCCCGGCCATCTCCGGCATCTTCATCTGGCAGTCCTTCCTCAACGGGCAGACCGGCCTGCTCAACCGTCTGCTGCGCCTGGCCGGGATTGCTGACCCACCGGATTGGCTCTTCAGTCCCACCTGGATCCACCCTGCCATGGTTCTCATCGGGCTGTGGGGCGTGGGTAACGCCATGCTGACCATGCTGGCCGGGATGCAGGGCGTCCCCACGGAATACTACGAGGCCGCTACTGTAGATGGCGCAGGGCCGCTGATGCGCTTCCGCCACATCACCCTGCCGATGATCTCCCCTGTCATCCTCTACAACCTGGTGCTGACGGTCATCGGCCTGATGCAGTATTTCGTTGTGCCCTGGGTGCTTTCCAACACGACACGCTCCAACCCGGAAACAAACTTCATCAACCTGCATCTCTACCGGGAGGGCTTCCAGTTCTTCCACATGGGCTACGCCTCAGCATTGGCCTGGTTCCTCTTCATCATCGGGTTGATCCTCACCCTGATCGTCCTGTACTCGTCGCGTCGCTGGGTCTACTACAGCAGTGGAGAGTGATGCCATGGCCACCCAATCCTCGGTGATCAACGCCCCACAGTTCAGCCGCCAGCTACGCCGGTTCGGGTTGACCGCCCTGGTGACGCTGTTCGGGCTGATCCTTCTTATCGTCTACCTGTTGCCCTTCCCCAACATGGTCACCGTCTCCCTGCGCGATCAGGCAGCGCTCGCCCAGACACCGGATTCGACCATGCTGCCTGTCATGCCCGCCACGTACAACTATGAGGGCAAGGATTACCCGCTCTACGAAGTACCCACGGACGAGGGCGTGCGCCAGCTGGCCCTGGTCAAGCCAGGCCGCCGCAGCAGCCAGTTCGTTGACCCGGCCAAACCTGAAGCCGGGATCATCGAATGGGAAGGCAACTGGCGACAGCTCAAGGAAGTTGAGGTGCTCAGCCCGCGCTGGGAGAACTTCTCCGAAGCCTGGCAGAAGATTGACTTCCCGCGGCTGTTCCGCAACACCTTCGCCATCGCCATCGGTGGCGTGATCGGCACGCTGCTCTCCTGCATCAGCGTGGCCTATGCCTTTGCCCGCTTCCCCATCCCCGGCAAGAATATCCTGTTCGTCATCCTGATCGGCACGATCATCCTGCCTCAGCAGGTCACCCTGATCCCGACCTACCTGTTCTTCTCCTATCTCGGCTGGGTGGGCACCTGGGCGCCGCTGATCGTGCCGCACTTCTTCGCCAACGCCTACAACGTCTTCCTGCTGCGGCAGTACTTCCTGACGCTGCCGAAGGAACTGGACGAGGCAGCGATGATCGACGGGGCTGGCCCCTTCCGCATCCTGACCGAGGTGATCATCCCGCAGTCCTGGCCGGCGATTGTCGCGGTGGCTATCTTCCACTTCGTCTTCGCCTGGAATGACTTCTTCATGCCGCTGATCTATTTGCTCAGCAAGCCGGAGCTGCAACCGGTCTCGATCGGCGTGCAGGTCTTCAACTTCCAGTATGGCCCGCGCCCGGAGCTGGTACAGGCCACCTCGCTGATGGCGATGGTCCTGCCACTGATCATCTTCTTCCTGGCGCAGCGCTTCTTCATGCGCGGGGTGGTGATCACCGGCGTCGAGAAGTAAGCGGGCTGCGCTTCACCGGCATGACCATGCCGGGATGAGGGGGCGAGCAATGAAGCGGCTGATTTTGCTCCTGGCGGCGCTGACGCTGTTCAGTCCACCGCTGGCTTCCGCCCAGGAAGGTGGGCTGACCGTCAACGCCAGCCAGAGCCTGAGCGCGATCAGCCCGTATATCTACGGGTCAAACTTCGGGCCATGGGCGATTGTCCCGGTGGACCTGCTACCGGCTGCACAGGCCGCCGGAATCACGTTTCTGCGCTTCCCCGGCGGCAACTGGGGTGACCGGTACGACATCACCGAATGGCAGCTGGACTTCTTCATGAACCTCTGCGATCTCATGAATGCCGAGCCGAGCATTCATGTCCGGCTGCGGGGCGGCACGCCAGAGAAAGCAGCCGAGCTGGTGCGCTATGCCAACATCGAAAAAGGCTACGGCGTGCGTTACTGGGCCATCGGCAACGAACCCAATCTCTACGACGATTACGATACCGCACAGTTCAACCGCGACTGGCGAGCCATCGCTGAGGCGATGCTGGCCGTCGATCCGGATATCCTGCTGGTGGGACCGGAATTGAGCCAGTACCCGCCCCTCTTTGCCCAGACGCCCAAAGACGCCGCTGGCAGGGACTGGATGACCGAATTCCTGCGCGCCAACGGCGATCTGGTGGACATCGTTTCGATCCATCGCTACCCTTTCCCCCGCCAGATGGGTCGCGCCACGACCATCGAAGAACTGCTGGCAAATCCGCCGGAATGGGATGTCATCATCCCCAATCTGCGGGCGCTGATCCGGGAGGTTCTCGATCGGGACCTGCCTATCGCCGTGACCGAAGTCAACTCGCACTGGAGTCCGGCCTTTGGCAACCCGGCATCCCCGGATTCGTTCTACAACGCGCTGTGGCTGGCGGATGTGCTGGGACGCCTGACCCGCCAGAAAGTGGAGATTGTCGCCCAGTTTGCCCTGGAGAGTCCCAGCGCCTATGGCGGGTGGGGCCTACTCGGCCAGCTTGATGTCATCCGCCCGTCCTACTACGTCTATCCACTTTACCAGCGCTTTGGCAGCGAGCTGGTTGAGGCCACCTCACCGGACGCGCGGCTGACCCTCTACGCAGCGCTGCGGGAGGACGGGGCGCTCACGCTGATGATCATCAACCTGGGGGAAGAGACCCGAACGGAAACGCTGCACCTGAACGGCTTCACGCCCGGCGGCCCCGCCGAGGTCTGGCGGCTGGACACGGAACACCCTGCCGAGCAGGTGGAAAGCATCCCTGTGGCTGACGGTGAGCTGATCACCGTGCCGGGCTGGTCAGCGACCCTGCTGGTGATTCCGCCGGCATGATCGCGCCTGCAGATCGCCCTTGACCCCATCCGCTGCCAGGGCTATAATCACCCTCAGTTCGGGGTGTGGCGCAGTTTGGCTAGCGTGCTTGCATGGGGTGCAAGAGGTCCCCGGTTCAAATCCGGGCACCCCGACACCGTAGACGAGACACCGGCGGCAGGGAGAGTTTCCTGCAGCCGGTGTCTCATCGCGTTTTTATGGCTATTTTCCCCGCTTCGCAAATGGAGGATCCCCTTCATGCAGCCGCGTGAGCGTTTCATCGCCGCGCTGGAGCGCCGCCCGCTAACCGGACGCGTCCCGCATTTTGAGCTGGTTTTCTTTCTGACGATGGAGGCATTCGGCGGTGTGCATCCCAGCCACCGCAACTACGCCCAGTGGTTCCAGATGCAGGAATCCGAACGCGAGTTGCACCGCCGCGATATGGCCCGCCTGTACATCGCCACCGCCGAACGCTACGAGCACAGCGCGATCTTCCTCCATCCCAACCCCGATACCCCCGAAGAGACGAGGCGCCTGGTCGACCTGATCCGGGAGCAAACCGGCGATCGCTACTTTCTCCTGCGTCACGGTGACGCGACTTTCAGCATTCCGGACGGCGATCACATCGCTGCGTTCTGCTACCGGCTGGCCGATGAGCCACAGGCCGTCAAAGCCGAGGCGCAGGCGCGGGTTGACCAGGCGCTGGAACAAGCCGCCCGGTTGCGCCAGCACGGCGGGCTTGATGGCTTTGCCCTGTGCGCCGACTACTGCTTCAACACCGGCCCGTTCCTCAGCCCGGCGCTATTCGCTGAGTTCATTGCTCCCTATCTCAAACAACTGATCCAGGGCTACCGCGAACTGGGCTTCTACACCATCAAGCATACCGACGGCAACATCATGCCGATCATCGACCAGCTTGTTGACGCCGGGCCGCATGCCCTGCATTCGCTCGACCCGCAGGGTGGCGTGAATATCGCCGAAGTCAAGCGACGCTACGGAGATCGCGTCTGCCTGATCGGCAACGTCAACTGCGGCCTGATGGACACCGGCACCGACGACGAGGTGATTGAATCGGCCCGCTACGCCCTGCGCCACGGCATGCCGGGTGGTGGCTACATCTTCTCCACCAGCAACTGCATCTACACCGGCATGCCGTTGCGGCGCTATGAGCTGATCCTGGATGTCTGGCGGCGGGAAGGCAACTACACCTGAGCAGGCCAGCTACACCAGGTAGATAGGGTTGGTCAGGGCATGCACGGTCAGTGGCTGCTTTTCCGCTTCGACAAGCTGAGCGCGCACATACGGCGTCCCGGCCACTGGCGCTTCCAGCGCAAGAGTCTGATCGTCCGCTGTGATGGCCTGGCGCACCACGCAGCCTTCAGCGGTGCACAGCTCCAGCGCCAGCCCCGCCCCACTCACCACCCGCACCTCGACCGCCAGCAGGGCGCTGTCAGGACGCGCGACCACGTCGCCCATCAGCGCCCTGCCCGCCTGCAGGTAAAGCTGCGGGCCAGCCGGGTTATCGCTAAGGAAGGCGTGCCCCGCTCGTAATCCTTCCAGCAACGCCCTGGCAGTTGGGGCCTCAGGGGTAAAGATCCAGGTCGTCGGCGTGCCGATCCGGGCCACAGCATTGCTCTGCAGGTTATGCGCGTCGCTGCCGCCCACCGCCACCACCCGCCGCCCGGCGCGTAATTGAGCATCCCAGAGTTCCAGGGCGGTCTGGTTGAAGATTTCCCATGGCCCGTTCCAGACCTCAATGCAGTGCTGGTTGAGTACCTCGGTGAACTCCCACGGCGGGCCGTAGGGGCGCGGATGGTTGCAGCTGGTCAGGTAACCCAGATCGTTAGCGCGCTGGATGGAAGCCCGCATCATCTCCGGAGTCAGCGTGCGGAAGTCAATCCATTCGTCCAGCCCCCAGACATTCCAGTGACCTTTGTATGTTGTCACCTCGCAACCGGGGATGATCGTGATGTCCTGCGGGCCAAGCTTCGCCAGCGCCACCAGGTGACTGATCGCGTTGTGATCGGTAATCGCCAGAAAGTCCAGGCCCAGCGCCCGCGCCTGCGCGATCAGCGCCTCCGGCGGGGAATCGCCATCACTGTGCAGGGTGTGGCAGTGCAACTCGCCCCGGTACCAGCCATCGGGACGCTGCCGCAGGCGCGTCCCGGCAGTATCGAGTGTCAGCAGGGAAGGCGCCGCCATCGCTGCTTCGCCCGCTGCACCGAAGTGAAAGCGCAGCGTCACCCGGTAGTGGCAGCCCTGCGGCGCGCTCTTGTAGAAGCCCAGCGAGATGTGCCAGGTGCCCGGGTAAAGCGGACCGGGCAGATAGCCGGGCGTGGCCTCCGTCGGCGTAATGAAAAGCTCACTACGCGCGCTGCCCGTCCACCCACGGAACCCCCGCCCCGGATAGGCAACACCTCTGGAGTCGAACAGACCGATGTCGACCGTGTTGCCGCCAACCACATGCGGATCCGAATCGATCGCATGATCGTAGCAATAGGCGACCTCCAACCGGCGGACGCCTTCCGGCATCTCAAAGGGCACGTGATGGTAATCGCCCGCCTGCTCCGGGGCGAAATATCCTTCCAACACCTTCTCCACAACAACGTCGGCGCTCATACGATTCGCTCGCCATCCGGCCCGTAGAGGAACGTGCGCGCCAGGTCGAGCGTCAGCCAGACCTGCTCCGGCAGCGGTGGCAATTCCTCGGTGAAAATGCGCACGGAAACCAGCTGATCGCCCACTTCGACATTAACCAGCGTCTCGCCGCCCAGCGGCTGGGTGACATAGATCTTCCCCGGAATGGCCGCCGGCCCCGGCTCCGCGCCGAGCGTAATGTTTTCCGGGCGCACGCCCAGCGTCAGGCTATCGCCGTCCTTCAGCGCCACCCGGATGCGTTCCCGCAGCAGTCCCAGGTCCAGTGGAGCCTGGTTAGCAGCCACCACCAGCACACCCTGCGCCATATCCAGATGGCAGGGCAGCAGATTCATCGGCGGGTTGCCGATGAACGCCGCCACAAACGTATTCTGCGGGTTGCGGTAGACGTCCAGCGGGGTGCCGATCTGCATGATCTTGCCGTGGTTCATCACCACGATCCGGTCAGCCAGGGCCATCGCCTCCGCCTGATCATGGGTCACGTAGGCCGCCGTGACGCCTTCCGTATGCTGCAAATGCTTCAGGAAGGCGCGCGCCTCCAGCCGCAGCTTGGCATCCAGGTTGCTGAGCGGCTCATCGAACAGGAACGCCTGCGCCTCATGCACGACCGCCCGCGCCACCGAGGCGCGTTGCTGCTGGCCGCCGGAAATCTGGCTGGGCCGCCGGTCAAGCAGATCGCCGATCTGCAGCCGCCTGGCCACCTCCTGAACGCGCTGGCGCAACTCTTCCCGGGGCACACCGCGCACCTTCAGCGGATAGCCAATATTGTCCATCAGGTTCATGTGGGGGTAAAGCGCGTAATCCTGAAAGACCATCGCCACGTCGCGTTCGCGCGGCGGCAGGCGGGTGACTTCCCGATCGCCGATGAAAATGCGCCCGCTGTCGGGGATTTCCAGCCCGGCGATCAGGCGCAGCGTAGTCGTCTTGCCACAGCCGGACGGCCCCAGCAGCGCGACCAGTTCACCCTCGGCGATGGTCAGGCTGACCCGGTCAACCGCCGTCACCGCGCCAAAGGTCTTGGTTACGTTCTCAAGCGTGATCTGAGCCATTGCGTGCCTGTCCTGTCGATTATCGTTTGATGCCGCCAAAGAAGCGGAAGCCAAAGCGCCAGTTGACAATCAGATACAGCACCAGAACCGGGATGGTGTACAGAAACGCATAAGCGGCCACCAGTGTATGCACCGGCGTCCCGGCCTCACTGTAGAACGAATAGAGCGCCACCGAAGCGGGCATATTGTGCGGGCTGCGTAGCAACACTACCGGGATCAGGAAAGCGCCCCAGGCGTTCACAAACGCCCAGATTGCGACCACCGCCACGCCGGGCCGCACCAGCGGGAACGCAATATCGCGGAAGATATGCAACGGCGACGCGCCAAAGACCAGCGCCGCCTCCTCATACGAGCGCGGGATCGTGTCCACGAAGTCGCGCATGATGAAGATCGCCGAAGGCAGCAGACCGCCGCTCATCACCAGGATCACGCCAATGTGCGTATCGACCAGACCCAGATGGTAAGCCAGCAGGAACAGCGGCACCATCGCCGCCGTCCCTCCCACCACCGACGAAAACAGGATCAGCACGTACACCAGGATATCGCGTCCCGGAATGCGCGTGCGAGAGAGGCCATAGGAGGCCAGTGTCGCCACCGTAGCGACTGTCAGCATCGCCCCGCCCGCAATGATCAGGTTGTTGACCAGCAGGGCGCGCACGGCAAACGAGTTCTGAAAGACCGCCCGGAAGTTGTCAAGCGTCAACTCAGCCGGGATGTGCACCGTCAGGTTGACCCGCGCGTCAAACGGCGCGGTTGCCAGCCACAGCAGCGGCAAAGCGAAGAAAGACGCCGCCAGCATGGTGAACAACACAATGCCCACACGGGCCAGTGGAGATTCGTAACGGTTCATGCGCTTGCCTTTTGCCGGCGCAGCATGGCCAGATAGCCCATTGCCAGAGTCAGGTTGATCAGCATCACGACCACGGCTATCGCGCCGCCTTTGCCAAACTCAAAGAACTTGAACGCGGTACGGTAGATATAAATGGACACAACTTCCGTCTTGAACGTCGGCCCGCCGCCGGTCAGCAGGTACGGCGTGAAGACATTGAAGGTCCACAGGGTAATCAAGATCAGGTCTGTCAGAATGTGACCGCGCAACAGCGGGAAGAGGATATCCCGGAACTTCTGCCAGGCCGAGGCGCCGACTACATCTGCGGTTTCCACGTAAGAAGGCGGTATCGTCTCCAGCGCGGACGAAAACAGCAGGATCGAAAAGGCCGAGCCGCGCCAGGTGTTGAACAGGATGATCGAGATCAGCGGGTAGCGGAACAGCCAGTCAGGGCGACCCAGACCGAGCGCCCCCAGAATCGCGTTCAACGTGCCCTGCTCGTAATCCAGAAAGGCGCTCCAGGCGAACGCCACCACCACATCCGGGATGATCCAGGCCAGCACCGCCAGCGTAAAGACGATCTCCCTCAGCAATCCCTTACGCCGGTAGAAGGCCCAGGCGATCGTCAGGCCAACCACCGCCTGCCCCAGCAGCGCCGAACCCAGCACAAACTGGATGGTGATCCACAGCGCGCTGCCGAACTCCCCCGCCCGTGCCCAGCGGTCGAAGTCGAACAGCCGCGCATAGTTTTCCAGGCCGACAAAAGACGGGCTGAGAGCGGAAGCGCCCGTCAGCGTCTGGTTGGTAAAGCTCAGGTAGAAGATCCACACAAAGGGGAAAAGCAAAAAAACAACCACAAAGAACAGGGCCGGAGTCAGAAAAGCCAGGCCAACCCTGCTGGAAAAGACGCCTCGCTGTTGCTCCACACTGCACCCCTTGACAATCAAAGGGGGCCGGGCCTGACGAGGCCAGCCCGGCCCCACTGCCGAGTCGGATTCCTGTTACTGGAGCGGGATGCTCTTGACGTTCTCCTCGCCCACCAGTTCCGTGACGGCTTCCGCATAGGCCGCCATCGCTTCTTCCGGCGTCATCTCGCCAGAGACGACACGCTCGGTCATCAGCTGCGCCTCGTACGAGATCTGCGGGTACGCGGGCAGCATCGGACGGACGGTGGTCAGCGGCAGCAGCGCATCAGCCATTGCCGACATGACCGGGTCGCCGCCAACGGGCACGTCATCGCGGAAGTTGATGCGCGGCTGGATCAGCTCCCAGGCGCGCTGGGCGTCCAGGCTGGACATGTGAGCCAGCAGCTCCCAGGCCTCCAGCGGATGCTCGGTATTGGGATTCAGCACCCAGCCCGTACCGCCGGAGATCGTGACGAAGTCCTGTCCACGATACCCCTTGCCCGGTTCCATAGCGGGCATCTTCGCCCAGCCCACCACCTGGTTACGGGTTGGGACATCCAGGAAGTTCAGGATGGCCGAACGCCAGAACCAGTCGCCTTCCACCAGCATGCCAACACGGCCCTCAGCGAACGCCTGGAACGAACGGTCACGACCGTCAGCCACCAGCTGCATCCGGGCGTCACCCAGACCTTCATCCAGGTAGACGGTCTTGTAGAAGTTCAGCGCGTTCAGGATGGCCGGGCTGCTGACGATCCACTTGCCATCCTCGAAGTCATACATGTGCTCGCCAGCGCCCAGCAGGACCATGAACCAGCCCTGCATAGTGGTGGCTTCGCCCATCGCCGTGCCCGCGTTCACCTGCAGCGGAATCTCCACGCCGGCTTCCTTCAGGGCGCGCGCGGTGTCCAGCAGTTCCGCCCAGCTGGTTGGCTGCCAGGGCATCTCGATACCAGCCTGTTCAAAAACGTCTGTACGATAGAAGATCTGGCGCACATCGGTGCCACTGGCAATGCCATACAGCTTGCCCTGGTAACCCAGAATACTCTGGATGCCCGGCGTGATATGCTCCCAGCCTTCCCAGCTGGTGACCGCTTCGCCCGCGATCTCATCGAGCGGCTTCAGCAGACCGGCTTCTACAAACTCCGGCACCCAGAAGCCGTCGAAGGCGAAGAGGTCATGGCCGGCGCCGACGCCCAGGTCAAGCGCGTACTGCTCCTTGAGCTGTTCATCACCGCCGCCAAACTCCACCAGTTCGACGACCACATTCTTGCCTTCCGCGGCCATCTTCTCCTGGAAGGTGGGGAAGACGTAGGTGTTTAGCCACACCACCAGGTTGTTGTTCACGCCACCCGCCACGCACCGGCAGGTCATGGTCAGACGGATTTCTTCACCCTGCGCCAGCACGGGCGCTGCTGCCACCAGAATCAGGGCGAGAACAAGCAGCAGACTGCCAAACTTCTTTGTGAGCATCTTGCTTCTCCTCGTTCCAAAGTTCAAAACACAGCATTTCGGCGTTGCGAGTGCCACTGAAAAGCGTGGCCCGTGGCGCTGACCGGGTGCAAGTGCGAATCGCTCCCTGGCCCGGCAGCTCAGCAATCGGTTGCGGCTCAGTCTACTCCTGCGCTACACACCTCCTTTCGGAGCCGGGCCGGTCGACTCACGGACAATCAGGCGGGTCGGCAGCAGCGTAAAGACCTCCTGCACCGGCTCCCCGGCGATCAACGCCAGCAAACGTCTTGCTGCCTCCGCGCCCATCAAACGCACATCCTGGGCCACCGTCGTCAATGGTGGGGTCACATGTTCGGTCATTTCCAGGTTGTCAAATCCGGCAATTGAAAGATCTTCTGGAACGCGCACGCCAGCCCGGCGGGCCGCCTGTAGCGCCAGCATGGCCACCAGGTCATTCATGGCAAAGAGCGCCGTCGGGCGATCGGGCTGGCTCAACAAAGCAGCTAACTTTTGAACATCTTCCTGGGCAGATTGAGCCAGCCGCCGGTAGTTGGACGCCTCAGTGGAGGGCACACCGATGTACAATGGCTCGGCCATCGGCGCCAAACCCGCGCCGCGCATCGCATCCTGATACGCGCGGAACCGTTCGGCAATCGGCCACAGGTTCAGGTGCGGCCAGGCCAGAAACGCGATCCGCCGGTGCCCCAGTTCCAGCAAATGCGTCATGATCTGCATACCGCCTTCGTAGTTGCGGCTGGTGACGCATGGCAACGCCACACCGGGGATAGGACGATCGAGCAGCACGATCGGCACGCGGCAATTCTCGCCGCTCAGAATCCGTTTCTCTTCCGGGTCACTGACCGGCCAGAGGAGAAACCCCACCACCCCCTCCTGGCACATCGTATGCAGCAGGCGATTCTCCTCTTCGACTCGTCGCTCTGTCTGGGCGAAGAGCAGCCGATAGCCGTGCTGGCGTAAAACCTTCTCCGCTCCGTCAAGCAGATCGCCGTCAAACGTGTACAGGAACTGCGGAACCAGAAAGCCGACGCTCCGCGAGGCCTGCGGCCCCTGTTGTGGAGCAGCAACATACGTCCCTTTGGCGGGAACGCGGTAGATCAACCCTTCATCTTCGGCAGCATCCCAGGCTTTCTGAATCGTCGTCCGGCTGATGCCAAGCTGCTCCACCAGCTCGAATTCACCGGGGAGACGGTCATGTGGCTTAAGCCGCCCACTCAGGATGGCATGACGGAGTTCGTTGAGGAGTTGCGTGTGCAGGGGCAGCGAGCTGGTCTTGGAAAGCTTAAACATGCCTGTCATGTCTTGTCCGGACAAGTCCGCTCAAGCTCATCATAGGACAACTTCAACTTCAGATCAAGCATTTCATCGTCTGAGTGTCGAGGGCGCCAGGTTGGAAAGGGCTGATCTCCTGACGCCCCCCTTCTGCCAGACAAAAAAACGCCGGGCGGCAAAACCACCCGGCGCGTGCGCATCAGATTCGGTTCCAGCCAGTGCTGTACCCCTGGCCTCAGGCGCGGTTACGATCCGCTACCGCCAAGCAACGAAGCCAGACCGAGATCATAGATCGTCGGATCGTCCGGCGTGCGGTCGGTGTAGCTGTACGGATAGGTGATCTCGGCGCTGCTACGTCGCTCGGCAAGCCACTCGGTGAAAGCTGTCTGGCGCTTCTGCTCAAGCTCCGCCGCCGTCAGTTCACGATCCTCACGGGCGTGAATCTGCACGATGTGATAGCCGTACTCCGATTGCACCGGGCCGATAATCGGGCCGATCTCGCCGTTGAAGACGGCATCCTCAAATTCAGCGACATACTTGCCACGGCCAGCCCAGCCCAGTTCACCGCCCAGACGACCGCTGCCAGTATCGATCGAGACGGCGCGGGCCAGTTCCGCGAAGGACTCGCCTTCCGCCAGGGCCGCCAGGACATCCTGCGCTTCCTGCTCGGTCTTGACCAGGATGTGCCGCGCGTTCACCTGCTCCTCAATCGGCCCGATGTCTTCGGTCACCGCCTGCTGGAGTTTTTCCCGCAGCACCTGTACCTCGAAGATCGCCCGGATTTCTTCCCGGCTCAGGCCAGAGACTTCCGCCGCCCGGCTCAGGTAGCCCTCAGAGACCTCCTGGTAGCGCGTAGCCAGCTCTTCAGCAGTCAGTGTCGGCTGTGGCGTAGCGGTTGGCTGCGGCGTGACTGTCGGCAGCGGAGTCTCCGAAGGCTCCGGCGTAGCCGTCGGCGTCGGGGAAGGCGTGGGCGATACGATCGGCGTAGGTGTCGCTGACGGCACCGGCGTGGCCGTTGGCTCTTC
Organism: Chloroflexota bacterium; assembly: GCA_019873685.1. Taxonomy (GTDB): domain Bacteria; phylum Chloroflexota; class Anaerolineae; order Aggregatilineales; family Ch27; genus Ch27. The sequence goes on along the minus strand of JAIOAT010000002.1, from coordinate 2,112 downwards.
CGGGTTGGGGTTGTAGCCAAAGAAATCCTGGATCCGGGCGTCAATCTCCGCAGCCTCCGCGGTGATCTGCCGTGCCGCCGCCTCCTGGCGGATCAGGATTTCATCCACCATCGTGTCGCGCACCTGGCTGCCCAGCAGCGCCTCCCGCCCCGGCAGGAGCTGGATCACCTGCTGGTAGAAGGGGCTGTTCTGGTCGGTCAGCATTTCCACGCCGTACAGACCGGCGACGTTCAGCAACAACTGGCCGGTTTGCCAGCGCTCCAGCCGCACGCGCTTCTCAAAGTCCGCCGTAGTGACCGCCACACCGTTGACAACGGCAACCGGCTGGTTGGGGCGCACAAACCCTTCGATGATGATCCCGGCCAGCAGCACGATCAGCGCCAGTCCGAGCGCCACACCAATACCGATCAGCACCCAGCGTTGCGCGCGCGCCTCGCGTTCCGCGCGGGAAAGATACGTGCGAGGACCTTCCTGCTCCGGCGAAGCCTTACGCCGGGTGGGGACGCCCGTGGTGGCTTTCTTGGCCATACGGATTATCTTCTCCTCGTTGTAGGACGCCGACCTCAAACAGACATGGCACGGAAGGCCGACCGAACATCAGCCTTCCATGCCCGTCTGGTCACAAGCACCCCTGCCTGACTTACCCGTGCACATGCTGCCCCGTGAAAGGCAGCAGCGCCAGGTGACGCGCCCGCTTCACCGCCTGGGCCAGGCTGCGCTGATGGCGTGCGCAAACGTTCGTCTGGCGGCGTGGGCGGATCTTGCCTTCCTCGTTGACATAGCGACGCAACAGATCGGCGTCCTTGTAGTCAACTTCGCGTATCTTATCCCCGCAGAACGGGCACACGCGACGCCGGCGTCCACCCCGCCGACCGGAACGGCGGTCTGACTGTTCCTCGTCGCCGCCGATGTCATCTGTGTATTGTGTATCCAGATCGCTCATGGGTCTTCCCTATTCATTCGCTGCTGAAAGCTGCTCACCAGCCCAGAACCATCCGCAACTACCCGAAAGCTCACTCAGGGGGCCTCAGCCGCCTGTTCTGCCAGGCTGCGGATAGAGCCTAGAATGCGTAGTCTTCTTCGTCGTCGTCCGCCGCTTCGAACGAATCATACTGGTTCATTTCCCCAGGGGCGCGGCGGTCACCCAGCAGGATCATCTCGTTGGCCACCAGCTCGGTACGGTAATGTTTCTTGCCGTTTTCATCTTCCCAGCCGCGCGTCTGCAGCCGGCCTTCGATGTAGACCTGTTGGCCCTTGGTCAGGTGCGACTTGCAGATTTCCGCCAGGGCGCCCCAGGCCACGACATTAAACCACTCCACCTCTTCGCGGCGCTCACCTTCAGCGGATGTCCACGTCCGGCTCGTCGCCACACTAAAGCTGGTCACCGGGCGACCGCTGGGCGTGTACCGCATCTCCGGGTCACGTCCCAGGTGGCCGATGATCATGACCTTATTCAGCCCCCGCCCCATAACGACGACTCCTCTACCCAGTATGATCCACCTTCACCTGCCTTCAGGAGTATCAGCGCAAAGCCGCCGCGCCACCAGCTACTCCTCAACGCGCACCAGCAGGTGGCGCAGGATCACATCGCTCAGCTTGAGGTTGCGCTCAACCTCGTCGATGGCCTGTGGCGCCAGCATCAGGTTGAACAGCACGTAATGTCCTTCACGCTGGTCATTGATCGGGTACGCCAGACGGCGTCGCCCCCACTGTTCCACGCGCTGGACTTCGCCCGATTGCGCCGTAACCCACTGCTTCACCTGCTCAATTGCAGCGGTAACAGCCTCTTCCGCGACATCCGGGCGAATGATAAAAACCAGTTCGTATTTACGCATGAGGTGGCTTTCGCCTCCTTTCCTCGGGATTGCCCTCTCCCCGGCGGGGATGCCGGGTCAAGAGCGGAAAGCCGGTTTGCAGTGCGTCGCTCAAACCGGGTCACGATTCGCGTCGGCCATACTACCTTACATCAGGGACTTTGGCAAGGCTGATTTCGCTCGCCAGCAGGGCTGTTGCAAAGTCGTGAAAAAGGTCTTTCTAGGGTAAGTTGTTAAGCGCCAACTCGACAACCCCCAGGAAAGACCTGACATGAACTGTACCCAAGAATCCCTAGAA
>JAIOAT010000001.1:193522-395833 GCA_019873685.1 Chloroflexota bacterium | reverse complement strand
GGATGGGCCAGACGAAAGCTTTGCTGCCGTGGGGGCGCGAGACAGTTCTGGAAGCGATCATCCGGCAGCTCTATGCAGCGCGGTTAGAGCACATTGTGGTGGTCACCGGGCATGATGCCAACCGCATTGCAGCAATTGCCGAGCGGTACGGGGTTCAGGTGGTTCACAACCCCGACTACGAGCGCGGCGAGATGCTCTCTTCGTTACAGGCCGGGCTGCGTGTCCTGAGCGAGCGATATGACGGTGCGCTGATCGTCCTGGGCGATCAACCGCAGTTGCAGAGCTACGTGATAACGCGGGTGCTGGAGACCTATGCCCGCGGCAGCAAAGGGATCGTCATTCCAAGTTACGAACTGCGGAGAGGTCACCCGGTACTCTTCGGGCGGCAGCACTGGCGAGGACTTTTAGAGTTGCCGGCTGGCAGCGCGCCGCGCGACGTGGTTAATGCCAATACAGATGATATTGCCTATGTAAATGTGACTACCGACAGCATTCTGCAGGATATTGACACGCCTGAGGATTACGAGCGGGCCTTGCGGCGGGCAGGTTTGCGTTAAGCGGCCGACCTAAGGGCTGCGGATGGGCGTAGCGGTCGGAATCGGCGCGCTGATAAAGATAGTATGGGTGCAGGATGCTCGGGGTGTGTTGGTGATGTCGAAGACGTTCAGACGGAACTTATACTCGCCAGGTGTCAACTGTGAAGGGATGAGCTGGCCAAGAACGCCATCAACCACAGGGACTGTGTATTCACTGAGCTTGGCCCACACGTTGTTGGTCTGCGGGCCGTTTAGCTCAAAACGGTAGAAGGCAAAATTGGCCGTGTTGGCGCTGCCAACAATGTTGATGGCCTCAAAAACGATCATGCCATTCGCCGGGATGCGCATTTGCGCTTCCGGCGAATCGCATCCGATGGCTGGCGGAGCATCCGGCACAATGGTGCCAACGGGAGTCGGGGTCAGGGTTGGTGTGGCAAACGGCGCCAGGTTCAACTCATCTTCCAGGCCCGGAATCTCTACACCCTGCGCAAAATCCGGGGGTGGCGTACCCGCCAGTATGCTGCCGGGTATGGCGGTGGTGAATGGCGTTTCAACCGCTACGGCGATTGGTGCGCCGGTTTGCGGCGGTTGTGCACGCAACGTCGGGGCGACCACTAGCGAAATGGCCACCACCGCCAGCGCGAGCTGAATCAGCAGCACCACGGCGGTCACGGCGTTGTCTACACGGAAACGCGCCAGTTCTTTTTCCAGCTCGAACTGGGCGCTTTGCAGCTGACGCCGGGCGAGAATCACCGCCCGCAGGGCGATGACGATCCCGACACCGCACAGGATATACAGACCGGGAGCGATCTGCTCGATGAAAAAAGCCAGGTTGATCATGGCTGGCGTCGCATCACGCCTCCAGACGCCTGAGCACACCTCGAACCAGTGCGGTCAGCTTGGGGGCAATCGTCTTGCCGGCTTCCAGGACTTCGTCGTGGTTGGGCTGCAAATCGGCGTCCGGGTCGTCAATGGCGCTGTTGGAGATGCCGGAGATGCCCAGGACGCGCATGCCAGCATGGTTGGCAACCATGACTTCTGGAACAGTGGACATACCGACGGCATGAGCGCCCAGCATGCGCAACATCCGAATCTCTGCGGGTGTCTCAAATGCGGGGCCTGACAGGTAGACATACACGCCTTCATGCAGGAGCAGGTTGAGGTCATCCGCCACTGTGCGCGCCAGCCGCCGCAGGTCACGGCTGTAGGCGTTGGTCAGGCTGGGGAAGCGTGGGCCAAGCTCATCATTATTGGGTCCCAGCAGCGGGTTGTGGCCAGCCAGGCCGGGCATGTTGATGTGATCCTTGATCAGCATCAGATCGCCGGGCCGGTAAGCGGGGTCAAGCCCTCCGGCGGCATTAGTCACGATCAGCGTGCGAATGCCCAGGCGCTGCATAACGCGGATCGGGTAGGTTACCCGCGCCATACCCTGGCCTTCGTAGAAATGGCTGCGTCCCTGCATGACCATCACGGTGCGGTCTTCCAGATGACCGATCACCAGCCGTCCGCTGTGGCCGGCGACAGTGGAGTGGGGCCAGTTAGGGAGTTCCGCGTAGGGGATGCTGAGTGCATCATTAACGCTGTCGGCCAGAGCACCGAGGCCGGAGCCGAGGATGATGGCGACAGAGGGACGGTGAGCAGTCCTGGCAGTGATAAAAGCAGTAGTGCGGTCATAATCCGCGATAGTAAATTCCGACTGTGGGGGGACCGTCATGGTTTTTGTCCTAAATCCTGAAGTAATCACCAGCACCGGTTACGCACGAGGGAGATTATAAGCCAGAACCGCGTGGCTGCCAGACTGAATCTGATTCGGGCGCGGCACGAGCTGTTCACCTCTGAATGGCGGTCTGGCTGGTCAGCCGGCCATCCGCTCTCCCAATGGTTCTCTGGTCACATTGGAGGCGAGCAGGAATGCCGTAGAATCGGGATAGTGAGTGATCACCTGACTGCATCCTCTGCTCACCATGCACATCAGAGACTTCAGTTCGGATACCTCAACAGGCGACCTGGCGCCCTCAGTGTCAGCAATCATCGGGCGGTACCGCCAGTTGTACCGCAAACTGTACCTGCAGGATCCGCGTGAGTTGCGCGATCTGGGCACAGGCTGGGTGGTTGTTAATGGCGCCCGTATGCGTATTTCGGAGCTGGAAAAGCTGACCAACCAGATGCAGAGCCGGTACCGTCAGACGGTTGCTCAGAAGCGCAATATCGTCAAGCGACTGGTCGCCTGGCTGCGCAGTCACTGATGGATATCGCCGCAACAGGGTACCGCTGGCTTACAGAATCAGCATAGCATCCCCGAAGCTGTAAAACCGATAGCGATTGTCCCTGGCGATGGCGTAGGCCTCCAGCGTGCGCTCACGGCCCAGGAAAGCGCTGACCAACATCAACAGAGTTGAGCGCGGGAGATGGAAGTTGGTGATCAGGCCATCGATGACACGGAATCGGTAGCCTGGACGGATGAACAGGCGAGTTTCCCCATCAAAGGCGGTCACAGGCCGCCACGGGCAGTAGTCATCAGGCGGCATCTGACCGGTGGACGGATCGCCGCCAGCGCTGAGAATAGCCGCGCTTTCCAGTGTGCGGACAACGGTTGTCCCCACGGCAATCACTCGCCGTCCGGAGAGCCGGGCTTCGTTGACGCGCTGGGCATCGGCGGCGGACAGTGATGCCCACTCGCTGTGCATCCTGTGACTGGCGATCTCCTCTTCCTTGACCGGCTGGAAGGTCCCCAGGCCAATGTTGAGCGTACAGTAGGCGAACTCCACGCCCATCTCCTTGAGCGCCAACAGCAATTCAGCTGTGAAGTGCAACCCGGCTGTTGGCGCAGCCGCTGACCCTTCGTGGCGGGCGTAGACCGTCTGATAGCGTTCGGGGTCAGCCAATGGCTCATGGATGTAGGGGGGCAGGGGAGTCTCACCCAATTCGCTGAGATCGTGGTTAATGGGGCGCTCAAAGCGCACCAATCGTTCCGCCCCTTCCAGTACACGGATCACCTCCGCGCCCACCTGCACGCCATCCTTCTCCAGGCGGATACGTGTTCCTTCCCTGATGTTCTTGCCGCCAGCGAGCACAGCCCAGGTGAGGCTGTCAAGCTGGCGGAGGAGCAGCAATTCCACCGCGCCGCCGGTGGGATGCTTGTGGCCCTTCAGGCGAGCAGGAATAACGCGAGTCTGGTTGAAGACCAGCAGGTCGCCGGGACGCAGGTAATCGCCAAGGTCAGCGAACCGACGGTGTTCTATCGCACCGCCATCCCTGGGTACCACCAGCAAACGGGAAGCATCCCGTGGTTCGATGGGTGTCTGGGCAATGAGTTCCGGAGGTAGTTCGTAGTCAAAATCGCTGAGTTTCATGGGTTCGTGGATGTGTTGGTGGGTCAATGGATCAATGCCTGAGTATGCGCAGGATCACGTTCAGCAGAATTGTCAATACCACACTGATCAGCAACATGCTGGCCAGCGGAATGAAGCAGGAAAACCCCTGACCTTCGATGCGGATATCGCCCGGAAGATGGCCAAGGTTGCTTAAGAACGGCAGACGGCTGAACAGGAGCAGCACGCCTCCCGTGATTGCCAGCAGAATTCCCAGCCCCAGCAGGGCGCGACCGAGACTTTCCATCACCTGCTTTGATACCCTCATTTTTGCACCCAAACCGAACTGCATGAATCATGGCGATAATCAAAAGCTACCCCGAGGCCGTGGCTTGCTCAATCAATTGGTGTAGCATACACGCACGTTCCTGGCGGAAGGATTCATAATCGTCACGATATAGGCTGGAATGCTCACCTGTGGGCAGAAAGTGGGTCTTAAGTACCTCGTTCAACATCATGGTCTGTTGCCATAATCCTGAAATCTGGGACAAATAGCGACTCGGTGGATTCTTGCCAATGCGTTGGTTAGTCTCGCGGTCGATCAAGGTACGATTCACTATTGCATCTATCTCATTCTGTGCCAAGGATGTGGTCTCATTCAGATATGCGTTGGGGAAAATGTGGTGGTCATTTACGTTGCTCTCTTCCATAACACCAGCAGTAATCGGCTTGGTGGAATGAAAGTCTCTGGGACCCGTGCGCAGGATTAGCCCCAGAATGCCACGGTAGATTGCACGCTGTCGAGGAGTTGCCGTATACAGACGTTCTTTCTCGAATTCAAATTCAGATACACTCGTAGGCTCTGACCCGCCTTCAAGCCACCGGTTGAATTCATTGATATCTGTGATCGTCTGAGATGTTGGGTTGGATTCATATGATTGGCCAAAAACCGAGCACCAATACCATCGTCTTACCTTGCTGCGAAAGTCACCCAAGATTGGGCCTCTTAGATCACGATTGCTCATAAACATTGAAGTCAAAGGAATCACGATTGTATTGTATGGCAGTAATTCCTTCTTAAGTACACCGCACTCATCATGAAGCAAAGTGAGCGCCTCTTCCAGTGCCCAAACAGCGCTTTCCCAATGAGTCATTACGTCTTCTGGGTTGAGTTTGAGCACCTCGCTTCGTTTGACCGAATTCCGCGTTCTGGATGTGATAATCTGGAGCAGGTAGTATGGGTCGATTTCAAACCGCTCGATGAAACGAGATTTCTCGACGGCTTCAGCCCACATTTGTCGTAGGTTGTGCTCCGCCACAAAGAAACGTGCGGCAAGAAGATCGAATACGCTCAAACGGACACCAGTGCTGTTTAGAGTTTCGAAGATTGTACAGACGGCTTCTAGGGGCGTGGATTCAGGTAATGTAACTACTGGGAACTCGTATTTCACAATAGGTTCCAAGTAGTCTTCGTAGATCTGCCGCGTAAGACGACGCTCTGGGCCGGCAAGCTTGCTTTGTGCGTTGTGTTCTTCAAGGTATTCTTCCACTTTGTCCAACCAGTTGTGAAAACCATCTCCTCCAAAGATTACACTGAGTGGCAGGACACGTTTCTCAGCTTGCACGGCTAATGTCCCGTAGAGTCTGACTGCGCGCTCTCTACGCTCGTAAAACAACGCGTCTTCAAGGTCACGGTTCTCTGCCAGTCTTCGAAGGTTAACGAAGTATTGGTGGTCTCCCGTTCCGTAAAGAGCCTGATACAATGATGTAAGGCGCTGTTGACCATCCAGAATTAGGTATTTGGGGTGATGTCCATTCAACCCTGGGGCGCCAGCAAATGCCCGCGCATGGAACATCTCGTCACTGCTTTCAATGCGTAGCAAGCTTCCTGCAGGAAAGTTCTGTGCCAGCGACAGAATCAATCCTTTCGTTTGACTTGGTTGCCATACAAAATCACGCTGAAAATCCGGCAGTGCGGTTTCACGGGTATGGATAGAATTGAGCAATTCTTCCTTCAATTTCTTGGGATTGGTCTCAAAGCTCATGGCAAAAACCTTCCTTTGTCTTGGGCCGGGTCTGAACAAGTACATCTATCACCTTGCTCAGGGGGCAATCGGTTTCCTAGGCAGGGCTACATCAATCACATGACACGATACGACTCAAATAGCCCGAGGTTGAAAAGCTATATCGATAGGAGACCATCGAAACGGGTGAGTAGATGCAATACAGCAGAATACAGTTCCCATCGCTCTTGGCTCTACTAGGATCAATGCCTATGAAAGTATCGTGTCGCCATGTAGGCAAGACTTTCACTGTCGTCTTCTTGTGTGCCAATTCAGAACAACGTTGGTTGCTCAGGACGGTCCGGGAACGCCAGCCCCAGATGTTCGTAGGCAGCTCGTGTGGCGACCCGCCCACGTGGCGTACGTTCCAGGAAGCCAAGCTGGAGGAGATATGGCTCGTAGACATCCATGATGGTGTCCGGCTCCTCGCTGATGGCTGCCGCAATGGTTTCCAGGCCAACCGGGCCACCGCCGAACTTCTCAATGATCGTTCGCAGCACCCGCCGATCGATGTCATCCAACCCAAGCGGGTCGATGTTGAGCAGGGAGAGCGCGGCATCGGCGATCTCAGCCGTGATCCGGCCCTGGGCGCGAACCTCCGCGAAATCGCGGACGCGCCGGAGCAGGCGCAGACCAACGCGCGGTGTGCCACGAGCACGCCGGGCGATCGCCAGGGCGCCTGCTTCATCGATGGGCGTGTTGAGCATGGCTGCCGCTCGATTGACGATGACCACCATATCCTCAAGTGTGTAGAAATCTAACCGGTAGACGGCTCCAAAGCGAGCACGCAGCGGGGCGGTCAGCAGGGCCAGGCGCGTGGTTGCGCCGATAACAGTGAAGCGGGGCAATCTGAGCCGCACATTCTTGGCGGCCGGCCCCTTGCCGATCACTATGTCCAGGGCGAAGTCTTCCATTGCCGGATAGAGCACCTCTTCCACAGCACGCCCCAGACGGTGAATCTCATCGATGAAGAGAACGTCGTTCTGCTTCAGGTGAGTGAGAATGGCGGCCAGGTCACCGGCTCGCTCAATGGCCGGGCCGGCGGTGATACGGATATTGACGCCAAGCTCATTGGCGATGACATGAGCCAGAGTCGTCTTTCCCAGTCCCGGAGGGCCATACAGCAGCGTGTGATCCAGCGCCTCTTTGCGCTGTTTGGCGGCGTCGATCAGGATGGCGAGATTTTCGATGACCAGACGCTGCCCGATGACTTCGTTCAGAAAATGAGGACGTAGCGCCGCATTACGGCGGTCATCAGGACGAGGCCTGGCGCTGGTCAAACGCTCTGTCGGTTCCATAGCGTGCACGTTTCTCTCCCGCAGTGTGTACCCAGAGTATAGCGGCCACACAGGGCAGTGCAATACGTTGACAGCGTTCACCTGGCTTCGTACAATCGGCCCAGCCTTATCGGGCAGCAGGATATTCTGTTTTCTGCGCTGCTCTACGCCGCTTGGTACGCTGCAGAGCCGGCCAAACCGCCATTGGTGAAGGAGCATTCCGTGACACATCCGCAGGTATTTGTTTCCGATCATCCTCTGGTCAAGCATAAACTAACTCTGCTGCGGGATGAGCGTACAGATCATCGTAAATTCCGCGAACTGGTTCGCGAGATCGCGATTATGCTGTGCTACGAAGCAACGCGCGATCTCACGCTGGTGACGAGAACGGTCCGGACACCGCTGGCGGAGACCACGGGATATGCCGTGCAGGAGGATGTTGGCCTGGTGCCGATCCTGCGGGCTGGCCTGGGTATGGTGGATGGTGTGTGGGAGATGGTTCCGGGCGCTCAGGTGTGGCACCTGGGCATCTATCGCGATGAGAAGACCCTACGTCCTGTTGAGTACTACAACAGACTCCCGGTGGAGCCAACCGTGCAGCTTTGCCTCGTACTTGATCCGATGCTGGCAACCGGCGGATCAGCTTCGGCAGCGGTTGATGTGCTGAAGAACTGGGGCGTGCGGCGTATCAAGTTCGTGGGGCTGATTGCCGCGCCAGAGGGGATTGCTCACCTATCAGAACGCCACCCGGATGTTCCGATCCATGTGGCTGCTGTGGATGATCATCTCAATGAGGTGGGCTTCATTGTGCCGGGCCTTGGCGATGCCGGCGACCGCCAGTTTGGAACAGCCTGAGGGGAGGGTCTGTAGCCCGAGGCGCAGGAGTTTTCTGGATCAGGGGGGAACAACGTGCCCGACAGGACCTATGTGATTGTCGCCTGTGTTGTCTTTGTGTGCGCCTTTGTCCTGTCAGTGGCGGTAGTGCCTTTGGCCAAGTGGCTGTCGTTCCGGTGGAACATTGTCGATCGACCACGCGGGCGACACCAGCATCGTCGGCCCACACCGAAGCTAGGCGGCCTCTCGCTGTATGTTAGTTTCACGCTGGTGGTTGTTCTAGCTCAGGTTTTGCCAGTCCCACGGTTTGACTCCTGGGAGTGGATCCGGCTGGCCGGCTTGTTGCTGGGTGGGCTGTTCATCTTTGTCTTCGGGTTGCTTGACGATCTCTTTGAATTTGGCCCATTGCCGCAGTATTTCGCCCAGCTTACTGCGGCAGCCATCGCGGTATTCTTCCGGATTTTCATCGAGACGTTCAATAACCCGTTCACGGGCCAGCAGACCGATCCCTGGCCCTTCTGGGTGACCGTTACGCTGAGCCTGTTCTGGCTCGGCCTGATGATGAACACTGTCAACTGGCTGGATGGCGTGGACGGTCTGGCAGGCGGGGTGGTGTTCATCGCGGCGCTGGTGCTCTTTGCTAACTCGGTATTCAGACTCGACCCGCCGCAGCTAAGCGTGAGTCTTCTGCCGCTGGCCTTGATGGGCAGTGTAGCAGGATTCCTGGTCTTTAACTTTCCACCGGCCAAAGTCTTTATGGGGTCTAACGGGGCGTTTTTCCTGGGCTATACGGTCGGGGCGTTGAGTATCATTGGTGGGGCTAAAGTAGCAACGATCCTGCTGGTGATGGGGCTGCCCCTGCTTGACGTGGCGTGGCAGATTGTGAATCGTGTGGTGAAGGGCAGGAATCCGGGGCTAGGGGATCGCGGGCATCTCCATTTCCGCCTGATTGATGCGGGTCTCAACCCTCGTGTGATTGTGCTGGGGTATTACGCTTTCTGCGCATTTTTCGGTGGTCTGGCGCTGGTAACGACCAGCCGTTTCTTCAAGTTTGTGGCGCTGGTGGTGATGGCGCTACTGGTCAGCGTAGGGTTTCTGATGCTGACGCGGCGTTCCCGGCAATCGACGGAGTCGTGAACGTTACGGCTCAGGGGATATCCTCAAGATCTTCGTAATACAGCTCATCGTCTCCGGTGTAGTCCGGTGGTTCTGACGCTATGGTCGCTGAATCTTCGGCTGGCTCGTCCTCTAGCGCCTGGTTGTACTCTGGCTCTGCTGGTAGTACGTCAGCTTCTGTGTCAGGCGCGTTGAAAGAACTTCGACGCGCAGGACGATAATCGCGATCACCCGGCGAATCTTCGGCGGACGTCATAAACGCCCCCGGTTGGGGGAGGGCAGGGGAGTCTGCCTGGGGGAGGAGAACGGCGCGTTGCTCGTTGTCGGGGGGAGGGGGAATAGGCAGACGGCGCTCGGTAACGCGCTCTGGCGCTTCGCTGGCCGGAAGCGGCGTTTCGCCGCCAGGCTCCGGTTGGGTGGGGCGTTCCCGACGGGGCCGGGGATAGTTGGCTCGTCGGCCGGTGAGTCGTTCCAGCAGTCTCTCCGCTATCATCAGCGCCAGCACGACGAGAGTATCCAGCACAAGGATCGTGCCAAACGCCGTGGCCAGGGTATCCAGGCCGCCGCGCAGAATTGGCTCCAGAGTCGCCTGGACGCTCTCCCCCAGGAAGGCGACGGCGATGAGCAAAGCTGTTATGCCAGCAAAGACCGCTGCCCTGACCGGCCAATCCTGTTCCTCAGCCGGTGTGGTGGGCAACATCGCGTTGCCCACGGTAAAGAGCAGATATAGCCACAACCAGAAGTCCGGCGTGCCTAGTAGCCGCCCAATCTCCGCCTGGATGATCGGCAACTCACCAGTCGATAGCGCGATCGAAAGCCCACCTACGTTGAAAATGTTGTGGCTGATGAAGAGCACGACACCGATAGCCGCGGCGATAGGAGCGAACTCGAACACTGCCCGGCCCGCGCGGCCAGTGTTGCGGCTGAGACGCACGAAGTCGAGTCGCAGGGCGCCGTCAGCCTGTGGTCTGGGCCAGACCCTGATCTTACCGAGTTTGAGTTTGAACGCTCCGGCGACAAGCCACTGGGTGAACTCGTGCAGGAAAACGCCGGGCAGCAGAATGAGGTAGTACAGAACGGTGGCGCGTTCTTTGTCCTGAGTGAGCAGCCACCCCACGCCGTACAGATGTCGATGAATCCAGCGCTCCAGATGCAGGAGGGGCAGAAGGATGACGACAAAGGTCAGCCAGGGTTTCAGCAAATCCAGGTGTGGCATGGGGCGGCTGCCGCGCTACTTGACGGTCTCCGCTGTGATGCGGACCAGCTCAACAAACGAGTCTACTTTGAGTGAAGCGCCGCCCACCAGAGCGCCGTCAATATCTGACTGGGCAATATACTCAGCCATGTTATCTGGCTTGACGCTCCCACCGTACTGAATACGAATCTGCCGGGCTACCTCGTTCCCGTAAAGGTCGGCCAGTGTCCTGCGGACGACGCCGCCAATGATGTCGTTGGCCTGGGTGGCGGTGGCATTGCGGCCAGTGCCGATAGCCCAGATTGGCTCATAGGCGACCACGGTCTTGAGGGCCTGCTCAGCGCTGAGACCAGCGTAAGCGCCGCGGATTTGCTGGCTTACGAAGGCTCTTGTTTCTCCGGCTTCGTTTTGCTGGAGGCTTTCACCGCAGGCGATGATTGGGGTCAGGCCGTGAGCGAGGGCAGCCTTCACCTTCTTGTTGACGGTTTCGTCGGTGTCGCCAAGATCGCGCCGGCATTCCGAGTGACCGATGATGACATACTCCACCCAGCCCTTGAGCATCAGCGGCGACACCCGACCTGTGTATGCTCCTTCGTTCTCCCAATGCACATCCTGAGCGCCAACCTTGATGGCTGTGCCCTGCAGGGCAGACCGCACGGCGGGGATCGCCAGATAGGGTGGGCAAACTACCCGCTCCACGTTGGTATACGGCGCCAGCTTTGGCGCAAGCTCCCGCACAAACGCTTCAGCTTCAGCGGGGGTTTTGTACATCTTCCAGTTGCCCGCAATGATCGGAATACGCATGCTCCTGTAACTCCTTATACGATTTCAGGATAGCTTATGGAACTGGCGCCTGAGGGCAGAAGACCCTGACGCCTGATGTGGGATGGTTGCGGCGGTAGGGCATTGACCGGTGTCGGCTTTGTGCTGGCACCAGCTAGGCGGATCGCCTGTACAGGCAGCCCTGATGGCTTACAGGGGCCGTGCATGAGCATGGTCACGCTGGCCCCTGTAAGTTGCTTTTTGTTAGCGGTCCAGCAGCGCGGCAACGCCGGGTAGAACCTTACCTTCCAGCATCTCCAGGCTGGCGCCGCCACCGGTTGAGATGTGGGTCATGCGGTCTTCGTAACCGGCCTGGGCAACAGCCGCGGCAGAGTCGCCGCCGCCGATGATCGTCTTGGCGCCGGTTGCGGTGATCTCGCTGAGGATGCGCGCGATCTCACGCGTGCCGCGGGCAAAGTTCTCCATCTCGAAGACGCCTACCGGGCCGTTCCAGACGACAGTCTTGGCGGTGCGCAGAATCTGCTCGAAGTTCTTGATCGATTCGGGGCCGATGTCCAGCACTTCCCAGCCCTCTGGCACGCCGCCTTCCTCTTCGATCTTGATGATTCTGGTGTTGGCGTTGTTGTCGAAAGCGTCGGCTACAACGACGTCCACCGGGAAGCGGAGTTTGGCGCCGCCCTTCGCCAGCAGCCCCTTGGCCAGGTCAAGCGCCTCTTCGTCGACGAGCGACTTGCCCATCGGGTAGCCCTGCGCCTTGCGGAAGGTGTTGGCCATCCCGCCGCCGATGATCAGTGTGTCGACTTTGCCCAGCAGCGCCTCGATGACACCGATCTTATCGCCCACCTTGGCCCCGCCGAGAATGGCAACAAAAGGCCGAACCGGGTTGGCGATGGCATTGCTGAGGAACTCGATTTCCTTTTCCAGCAGGAAGCCGGCAACGGCGGGCAGGAAATGGGTCACGCCTTCAGTTGAGGCATGGGCGCGGTGGGCGCTGCCAAAGGCATCATTGACGTAGACATCGCCAAGTTTGGCCAGCTCTTTGGCGAAGTCAAGGTTATTCTTCTTTTCCTCGACGTGAAAGCGGGTGTTCTCCAGCATGAGCACGCCGCCTTCCGGCAGAGCATTAGCAGCCTCGATGGCCTTTGGCCCGACGCAATCTTCGGCGAAGAACGCCTGAACGCCCAGCAACTTGCTGAGAACCGGAACCACCGGGCGCAGGGTGTAGGCAGGATCGGGAGCATCCTTGGGTCGGCCCAGGTGCGACATCAGAATCACGGAACGCGGCTTCTGATCGAGGATGTATTTCAGGGTGGGGATGGCCGCACGGATGCGCGTATCATCGGTGACTTCGCCGTCCTGAAGCGGGACGTTGAAATCAACCCGTACGAGAACGCGCTTGCCCTTCAGGTCGACATCGCGGATAGTCTTCTTGTTCATGTCGAAATCCCCTTATGTAGCTTACAGGGTGGGGCGGGGCTTTGGCCCCGCCCCTGTCAAACCGCAGGCACGCCAGTTAGAGATTCTTGCCCATCAGGAGGGCCAGCTCAACGGTGCGGACTGAGTAGCCCCATTCGTTGTCATACCAGGCCAGCAGCTTGAGCATGTTGCCGTTGTACACGGCGGTGAATTCCCCATCCACGATGCTTGAGTGCGGGTCGCCCTTGAAGTCGGAGGAGACCAGCGGTTCATCTGTGTAGGCCAGGATGCCCTTCAGTTCGCCCTCGGCAGCCTTCTTGAAGGCAGCCTTGACTTCCTCGGTCGTGGCTTCCCTGGCTAGTTCGAAGACGCCATCAACCAGCGAGACGGTCGAGGTGGGGACGCGCACAGCGATACCGTTGAACTTGCCCTTGAGTTCGGGGATAACCAGGGCAACCGCCTTGGCCGCGCCGGTGGAGGTGGGGATCATGTTCATGGCAGCGGCGCGGGCGCGGCGGAGATCCTTATGGGGCAGGTCCAGGATGCGCTGGTCGTTGGTGTAGGCATGAATGGTGGTGATCACGCCGCGGTTGACGCCGAAAGCATCATGGACGACCTTGACGGCGGGAGCCAGGCAGTTGGTGGTGCAGGAAGCGTTGGACACAATGTGATCGGTTGCCGGATTGTAGTCCTTGTCATTGACGCCGATCACGATAGTGCGGTCAACTTCGCCCTTGGCCGGAGCGGAGATGATGACTTTCTTGGCGCCTGCATCGATATGTGGCTGGCACTTCTCGCGGCTGGTGAACACACCGGTGCTCTCGATCACGACGTCGACACCGAGGTCCTTCCAGGGCAACTTGGCCGGGTCTTTTTCCGTCAGGCCCTTGATGACCTTGCCATTGACAACCAGATTGCCGCCATCGACTTCCACCGTGCCGGGGAACTTGCCGTAGTTGGAGTCGTAGCGCAGCAGGTGCGCCATGGTGTTGACATCACCCAGGTCGTTGAAGGCTACGATCTCTGCATCCGGGTAGGACTCGAATGCGATACGCAGCACCTGGCGCCCAATGCGACCAAAGCCGTTGATACCGATTCGGACAGCCATGTTTACAATCCTTTCGTTTGTACAGGTGGATGTTTACCAACTCCGGTAAACAGCCTGCGACCGTTTCACAAGGCTCCAATTATCAGGCTACTCGTTGCCGGGTGGCCTGGTAGTTGGCATAAGCGGTGGAAAGTACATGGGCCAGCTTGGCTGGATCGTGCCGCCAGGGATAGAGCGTGTCGGTAAGGTCCGCATAGACAATATCGTAGCGATGGGCGATTTCGTGGTGGGCGTCTGCTGGTAACACGTAATGCGTGTTCTCGCCTGCATTTTCCCGCGGGAAGTGGTTGTTAGCTACGATCAGCTGGAACAAACGCGGCCCAACGTGCTTTTCCAGCGCCAGCACATGTTCGGCAACCGTAAAGCCGTCGGTTTCGCCAGGCTGGGTTGCGACATTGCAGACGTACACACACAGCGCATTGCTGGCCCGGATTGCCTCAGCGATCCCATTGATCAGAAGGGTAGGCAGAATGCTGGTAAACAGACTGCCCGGCCCAATGACGACGAGATCAGCGGCAAGGATGGCCTGCACACTCTTCGGATAGGCACGGGCGTGGGGTGGCTCCAGGTAGACCCGCTCGATGCGCCCGCCGAGTTCGGTGATCTGGGATTCGCCAGTAATCTGGTGCAGGGTGTTATCCTGCGGATGCCAGATCTCGCCACACAAGGTGATGTCATCCAGGGTCGCGGGCAGGACACTCCCCTGTACAGCCAATACGCGCTCAGTCTCCTGCAGGGCCTGTTCCATGCTGCCGGTAATGTCGGACAGTGCAGTGATGAAGAGGTTGCCGAAGCTATGGCCGTCCAGATCGCCTGAACTGAAGCGGTACTGAAAGAGTTGCGTCATCAGGTCTTCATCGTTGGCCAGCGCCGCAATGTTATTGCGCAGGTCGCCCGGCGGCAGGATGCCCATCGCGCGGCGAATCCGTCCCGAACTCCCCCCATTATCGGCTACTGTAACGATGGCGGTAAGATTGCCGGTCAGGTGTTTCATGCCTCTGAGCACGCTAGGTAACCCTGTTCCGCCGCCGATGGCCACTACCTTCAGTTCGCGTGCTGCATAGTCACGATCTCTGATCAGTTCCACGCGTGTCTGTGGCTGCAAGACCGCCGACTCCATGGTATGCCGCAGTGCTACAATCGCTGCTCCCAGCATGACAATCCCAATCGTGCCGGCCAGTATCAGACGGAGCGCAGCAGGTAGTGGTCTTAGCAGAACTACCGTGATGATGTCAGTTACTGGCTGCGCCTGGTAGAGCGCACCAAGCGGCTCTGCCAGCGCGATGATCAGGAAGATCACCCCTATTCCAAGCAGGAACAGCCAGCGTGGCCGTTCGAGCAAGGGGAGTAGCCGATACCTGACATCCCTGAATCTGCTGTGCATAGCGCCAGCGAAACCCTGTCAATGACCGCAGACAATCCAGAGTGTAGAGTAACATGAGGCTGCAGTGCCTGTCAAAGCTTGCGGGCTGATTCTTGTCCTGATTTGGCCTGCCTAAAAGCAGGAGACCTTGCCGGTAACTTGTGACAGACCCCCGGCCATGTTAAAAAGAGGACTGGATGCCTGTGCGGAAAGGAAGGTTGCAGCGATGGCTAGTTTCGAGTTGATACGTCGCTTGGCCAAGAGCAACGGCGGGAAGATCCTGCTGCTTGTCATGGATGGTCTGGGCGGTTTGCCGCGCGAACAGGGTGGGCCGACTGAACTGGAAGCAGCCCATACGCCCAACATGGATCGCCTGGCGCGGGAAGGGGCGGTGGGTCTGAGTATTCCCGTGGCAAGAGGAATCTCCCCGGGTAGTGGCCCGGCGCATCTGGCGCTTTTTGGCTATGACCCGGTGGAGTTTGAAGTGGGGCGGGGGGTTCTGTCCGCTTTTGGCGTGGGGTTGGAGCTTGGGCCGACGGATGTTGCGGCACGCGGCAATTTCTGCACGGTTGACGCCAACGGTTTGATCACGGATCGCCGGGCCGGGCGTATCCCAACTGAAGTCGGCGAGCAGATGATCGCGCTGCTGCGTAGCATCAAGCTGCCCGGTGTAGAAATCGAACTGAGTGTTGAGAAGGAATACCGCTTTGTCTTTGTGCTGCGGGGCGAGGGGCTGAACGCCGCGGTCAGTGATACCGATCCGCAGGCTACCGGCGTGGCACCGTTGCCCGCCAAGGCATTGAAGCCGGAAGCTGCCTACACTGCTGACCTGATCAACCAGTGGATCGACCGAGCCAGGGAAGTGCTCAAGGGTCAGCATCCCGCGAACATGCTTACGCTCCGTGGCTTTGCTATGGACCCGAACCTGCCCAAGATGCGGGATGTCTTTAAGCTCAAGCCAGCGTGTGTGGCGGTTTATCCCATGTACAAGGGCGTGAGCAAACTGGTCGGGATGGACGTGATCCAGACAGGGGATCATGACAGCACCGAAGATGAATTCCGCAAGGTCGCGGAGATCTGGGATCAGTACGACTTCGTGTTCTGTCACATTAAGTACACGGATAGTCGGGGCGAGGATGGGAACTTCGATGCCAAGGTGAAGGTGATCGAGGGGGTTGATGCGGCGCTGCCTATTCTGCTTGATCTGAAACCCGACGTGCTGATCATTACCGGCGATCATTCGACACCGGCAAGCTACAAGGCTCATAGCTGGCATCCTGTGCCGACTCTGCTGTGGGCGCCGGGAGTAATTCTGCCCGATCGCGCTCAGGCGTTTGGGGAACGGGAGTGTATGGTAGGCGGCCTGGGGCAGTTCCCGGCGACGGATCTGATGCCGCTGGCGCTGGCTCATGCCCGACGGCTGGAGAAATTTGGAGCCTAAGGGGAAAGATCAGGCTGCTCAAGCATGGCCTGTTGGCTGGCGGCATCCTGATTGTCCGGATGCCGCCGTTTGATTCTACGTAGCGCCCACGAACTGGCCGTGATCAGCGCGATCGCGCCTGCCGCCGCGAACAAGCCGAGATTCAAGGCCGTGTCAAACCAGAACTTCTCCGGGAAGAGACGGATAAGCGTGTCCGAATACTCGAAGCGCCACGTGCCATCGGCGAAGAAGAGGCGGTGAAACGCCTCAAAGAACTGATCCCAGCGGAGGAGAGCCAAACCCAGCAGTACAGCAAGGATGCTGAGCGTCAACGTACCGCCCCATTGAATAGCTTTGATCAACATAATTCGTATAGTCATATCACTAAGCAAAAACACCAGAAAACACACCACCAAGAAAACAACCAACCCAACACCCACCACAGACAAGCCACCCAACACCCACACCACATCCCCCAAATGACGCAACTCACGCACATTATAGAGAGCCGCACCATCTGGAAAACTCATACCAGTCAGACACTCAACACTCCCACCACCACGAAGACACCTGACCGTCTCCACCGCATAGGACAGCCGCTCGCTAGGCGCAAACCCAAAGCTATCAGACGGAAAATCTGACCGACTATACTCCAGAGCAACATATCCCTCAGTCAATGCCAGCTGAACGCCAGCAATAAGCAACCCCACCGGTATCGCAACAACAACCCCCACCGCCAGAAGCCGCGCCACAGACGCCATCATAACCCTCCCAACACCGACACAGACCAAATCAGCATAAGCAGCCCGGGCATCCAGACAACACGCCCAAGTGCTCGCCTACCACCATGCACCCACACACCCATAACAGCCATAACTAGTAGCAGTCCACCTAGAACACCGAACGTTGCTGTGACACCCAGAACAGGCAACATATAAAGCACAGGAGCCAAAGCCCCCAGCACACTCCCTACTGTAGACCACGCATACACCTGACCAGCATATCGCCCAGCCTGACCAGCATTCACCAGAACAAGCCGGATCACATACGGGGGCACACAACCCAATAACGCCACAGGAACAGCAAACAACACAATCACCACCAGAGGAACTGCAAGCACCAGCGGCAGCGACAGCCTACCAACCACCGGTACAACTACGCGCGCCACATACGGCACCAGCGCACTCAGCAATGCTGCCCACGCCACAAGTCGATATAGCCGCAGCGGAGCAGGAGAGCGATCCGCCAGACGCCCTCCAAGAAAGTAACCCGCTGCCAGATACAGCATAATCAGACCAATCACACTCGCCCACACCAGATTACCAGTGCCAAAAGCACTTCCCAGTAACCGGGACGCCGACAACTCCACACCCAGCGTCACCGCTCCACTGAGCAGCACCGTCAGAAACAACAAACGAACAGAGAAGCGAGAGGACAGGAGACTCATCAGGATTCCGAACAAGACTAAGCCGGCCAACCGACCCGGTTGACCCGGCTAGTAAAGAGGTTGACTCAAGACCGCGGAGAGATCATCCCCCGCATGAACAACATACGTAGGTACATGAAACGTTGCCAGGCGAGCCTGCGTGGCAGTCGTATCCACAACACCACCAAAGCTAACCGGGTCGAGCAAAACAGCCACCAGACGGATACCGCGCCGGGAGAGTGTATGGGCCTCGCGTACCCAACCCTCACTCTGATCCGCGGTAATCAAGATCACTGTCGTCCCGCGCCCAAGATACTCTGTATTGAGGCTGAGCACGTGCTCCAGATCAAAGTCGCTGCCACTCTTAACCACCGCCAGCAGCTCGAGAATCTGACTGAGCTGGCGCTGACTGCGATCTGCATTGAGTACTTCCCGATGCGGCCCATACGTGACCAACCCCAGATTGCGACCTTTCTCAAGAAAGTGCCGGGCAATCGAAGCGGCAATGACCACACCGTATTCTTCCGTGGAGGGAGGAAGATAGAATGGTGTCACTGTATAGTCAAAGCCCGTACTGTAAGTACGAGCACCAGGCAGCTCAACTAGCGAACTGGCTGAGAGATCGAGAAAGATCCACACGTCCGCCAGCGGATCCAGTTCAAACTCCTTGACTAACAGGCGGTTTTTGCGTGCCGTACTGCGCCAGTGAATCCGATTAAAACTGTCACCGGGCGCGTAATCGCGTACCCCGGCCGCATTGGTGGTCACGAAGTGTGTCCGCCGGCGCTGAGCATCTCCACCAGAAAGAAGGCCGCTGGGCAACGCAAAGTCATCAATAGGAATCGTAGCCGGGTAGACAATGATCTTTGAAGTCGCAGCAACAGTGCGCGTGAGGCGGAACAATCCGAATGGATCACCGCTGGCCACCGTCACCGGCCCCAGTTGATATTCCCCACGCACCGTGCAGATCGTCCTGGTCTCCCAGCGGTAGCGTGTTTTGGGAAGCAACGCTGGCACCACCTGGCTGGCACGGTAGCCTGGCAACGTCGAGTGATCCAGGACTTCCAGCCACAGTTTGGGCAGGAGACCGGTGTTCATAACCTCGAAACGTTCACCGAACTCATTGCCAACCTGAGCACGCCGCGCAACTGTACGCCGCCTGATCCGCACCCACGACACGCCCGTCCACGACAGCACAAACGACGCCAGCAATAACCCGCCGAGCACATACGCAATCGTGAACATGATCGGACGGCTGCTCAGCAGACCTGCTAGCAGTACAGCTATCAGCAGGATGTAGATCGCGATACGCCGGTTACTCATGGCTCACAGGTATCTCAGCGCCGTGCCCCGATGGTCGCGCCCGGCACCGGCACTGTGGCCAGGATATCCCGGACAATCGCCTGGGCGGAGATATCCCGGATCCGCGCCGTGGGACCAACAATGATCCGGTGAGCAAGCGTAGCTTCCGCTAGAGCCTTGATGTCATCAGGCTGGACGTAATCGTGGCCGACACTGGCTGCGCGAGCCTGAGCGGTACGGTAGAGGGCCAGAGCACCGCGCGGGCTAGCGCCGAGATAGACATCTGGATGGCGGCGGGTCGCCGTGACCAGGTCAATGATGTACTGCTTGATTTCCGGCGCAAGATACACATCGCGAATGGCCTGCTGGGCAGCCAGCAGCTCCTGCACACTGACAACCTGCTGGATGAGATTCACCGGATGTTCGTACTGCTGCGAATCCAGCATGGCGATCTCCTCCTGAGGAGAGGGATAGCCCAGCTCAATGCGCATGAGAAAACGATCCAGTTGCGCCTCAGGAAGGGGGAATGTTCCTTCGTACTCGATGGGATTCTGGGTCGCCAGCACCAGGAAAGGAGGCCCTAGACGGTAGGTCCGACCATCAACCGTGATCTGGTGTTCTTCCATCGCCTCCAAGAGCGCGGCCTGGGTTTTTGGCGTAGCGCGGTTGATTTCGTCGGAGAGCACGATCTGAGCCATGATCGGCCCGGGACGAAACTCAAACTCCATTGTCTTCTGGTTATATACCGAGACGCCCGTAACATCGGTGGGGAGCATATCCGGCGTGAACTGAATACGGCTAAAGGTGCACCCAATCGACTTTGCCAGTGCGCGGGCCATCATCGTCTTGCCCACGCCGGGAACATCTTCGATGAGAATGTGACCATTGCAGAGCAGGCCGAGTGTAGTCAGCCGGATCTCGTTGCGTTTGCCAATAATCACATTGCTAACATTGTTGATAATTTGCTCTGCCACCCTCTGCACAATATTCATGCAGAAACTCCTTATCACCCAGCTCCAAGCGATCCAGTCCAGGAGGTACCAGAACGATACTGTAGCATACTTTGGCACCGGTTGCGATAGGCGTTCTGCGGCGACAAAGACATACTCTGTCAGGGGGGCCATCTAATCTGTGCAGCTACATTGCACCGGAACAGCGCCCGATCGCATTAGGACTATAATGATGGCATGCTGTTGCAGGATTCCTCGGGGAGTGGCTGCGAGCGCAAGGCAGGCAAAGACAGCCACGCGAAGGAAGGTGTCATGAGCGGCAACACGGCGCAGGTTCTGGTTGTGGAAAGCGACGCCGACACCCGCAGACTCATCTCACGCTTGTTACAGGGGATCGGGGTACAGTCGATCCTGGTCAAGGATGGCGAGACAGCGTTGGCCCTGCTGGATGGTGGCCTGATGCCGGGCCTGATCATCGTTGCGCTGGCAGCGCCTGAACTGGACGGTTACAGTGTCCTGGAACGCTTGCGCACTGACACACGATTCGTCGGCATCCCCGTACTGGCCCTGTCTCACAGCATCGATCCTGAGGTGATCCGGCGTGGTTTGCATGCAGGCGCCGACAGCTATGCCACTACGGCCTATTTGTCAGAGACTCTACTTGATCGCGTGCGTATTTTGCTGGCAGCCGGACGCCAGGCTGCCCCGGACACATGGCGGATGCAGCGCACCGTTGCGCTAGACGATACCACGGATTCCTCTGGCGAGGAGCCTGCATCCCCTGATGAAGATACTCCTCAGGGTGGCGCTACCACTCCCTAGCGCGAACTGACCACCAGATTGTTCAACAGTACCGCTTCAGCAGAGCCGTCATCAGTTGGAATCCGAACGCCGGTAGCGGGATCATAGACAGCGACGATCAGCGTGGCCGGGCCAGTATAGTCCCGACGATCGTCCCGGAATACCAGGTAATGAGTATCAGAAACATACTCTCCAGCAACCCAGCCAGTCGTCGGGCGTTCTCCTTGCGCCGGCGGAGAATCGTGCTGGGCAACCAGTGTGCCGTCTGAGTCCAGGAGCTGCGCCGTCACCACGTAGGCTGTCTGCGTAGATGTTTCGGCCTGCCATACCAGTGTAACAGTCATCGGCGAACCATTGAAGATCGCTTCCCCGTCAACAGTGAACCCATACAGGGTCCCAAGACCGGGAAAATGCACACCGGAGCGAAATGCTACAGCAGGTGGAGACATGATATGCTCGCTGACTTCAATGATGTACTCCGCGAGTATCACTGGCTCCTGACCGGCGACGCGGGCACTGAGCATTGCCTGTCCAGTCGCCTGGGCCGGGATGATCATCTCTCGCCAGTCGAGAACTGCCCCGGTTGCCAGCGGGGTAGCTGTATTCTCAATCTGCCAATCTGATCCTGTGAGCGCAATGGCAATTGGCGGCGACGCACCATCAATTTGCCAGGCCAGTGTGAGTGATAGAACCTGTCCCGGGTACAGTGACTCTGCCGATGAGAGGTCGGCGCAGTTGGTTAGCGTAACGCCCGGTGCAATCGACAGAGCGCAGCCAGGTAGGAAGGGTGGCCAGTTCCCATCAGTCAGGTGGACAAAACCGATCTCGGCATCTTTGCCTGCAGGTGCACCGCTGGCCGGATCGCGGATATCGAGTCCAGAGGGGGCATGAGCGCCATAGAGACGGACGGTCACCCGGTACGCGCCGGGTGGAGTTCCCTGAGGTAGATAGAGCAAGGGGTAGGCCGTCGCCGACCCTCCCGGTTGCAGGTAACGGGTGCTAACTTGCTGCGCGGACAAAATCGGTGCATCAGCGGCGGCGATTTCCTGACCGTGAGTATTGAGAAGACGGACCGCCACCTGCAAATCGTCTTGAACCGGCGCGGTCAACGTCACGTCCAGAGGAACACAGATTCCATGACTAGCTGGCTGGGCTTCCCCGGTAACGCCGGCTGCCAGCAGCGCAACTGCGTCGAACCGCACCGGCGTGATCGCCTGCAGGGGAGGGGTCGCTAGAGGTCCCGTGACCTCATAAGCGGTAGAAGCCATTCCCTGCACAGCCATCGTTTGCACGGGGGCAGGGCGATTGTGACCGATCAAGCAGCGCAACATGCCGCGGCGATCGCTGCCCTGTGTGTACCAGGTGTTGATTTCGACGCGCACAGGTTGGCCGGGCGGCAGGTAGCGGTTGAGTATATCGACTACAGTGTCCGTATCGGCCCCGTCCGGCAGTGTGATGATCTGTGCCTGCAATCCCTGCCGCTGCTGATAGTAGAGCAGCTCATACCGCGCAGCATACGACCATGTCAGCACGAGATCATCCGGGCCGAGAGTCTGCCGGTAGTAAGCGACCATCTCACGAGCCTGGTCGTGCTGGTAGCCGGGATCAGGATGGCCCGGCAGAACAAACCAGGCAACACCCGTCAGAAATATCACAGTCACGCTGAGAACACTGCGAATAGGAGACCAACGACTGAGGCCAGTCACGCCCGCAACAACTGCCATCAGAAACAAGGGTGTCACCATCACGCTATACCGAGCGTGGTAGTTGACGCCCAGAACTGAGAGAGCAGCGATGAGTATCCCCCATAGGGCAAGAATGGCGCCCCATACCATGCGGCCCTTTGAGGTGCGCAGACCAGCCAGACCAACCACCAGCAACGGCACCATCACGAGTGCGATAAGGTTGAGTGTGGCAGGGTTAGCCCGCACCATTTCCCACGAGCTGGCCCACAGGCCCTGCCAGGCCTGCCAGATCAGGGTCGGAGTGAGGTCTGGCGGGGTGCGGGTGGCGGCGTTAGCAGTACCCAGCGTTCTGAAGCGCCCGATCAGTTCAGGCGCCCAGACCAGCAGAATGATCCCCTGGCCGATCAACCAGGTCCGCAACAATCCCCATCCCCGGCGGCGACGCAACAGCGCCCCCAGCCACCAGATACCGGCCAGTACATTGACAGCGCCCAGAACAACAATGCCAGTATTGTGGGTGTATAGCGCTGCAACTTCTCCACCAAGCAACAACCACCAGGATCGGCGCGAAGGGCGCTCAACTGTCAGGACATCCCTGAGGCCAATCATGGCACACAGCACGGCCAGCGCCAGCATGTTGTACATCCGCGCTTCCTGGGAAGCCCACCAGAGCAGCGGCGTGAACGTTCCAAGCCCAATCGTCAGCGTCGCTGCACTTACCCCGAACCAGCGGCGGGCAGCCATGCCCATCACAGCCAGCAGCAGGATACCCTGCAGCAGCGATAGCGACCGAAGCCCAAACTCCGAATCACCTACCAGGCGTATCCAGACATGCAACAGGAGATAGTACAGCGGCGGGTTGGTCAGGTCACCAGTGACCGTCTGGAGCAGGGTAGGCTGCGAGGCAGCGTACCAGGAGTAGCCCTCATCAAACCAGATGCTCTGCGAAGTCAGGTTCCAGGTCCGCAGGCCAGTGGCTATCAGTAGGAGCACCACCGCCGTCCTAAGAGCATGCGCTTTCATGTCCTGACCTTCGTCTCCGGGCAGGTCTCCGCGGCACCCGCTCATCCGCGAAACCAGCGTGCCGCTTACAAGTGCCCCGTGCACGTCCGCAGAATACCATGCCGGTTGCAGACCAGCAATTACATATCGCTGCGTGTCAGGGCGCCAGGCGGTTAAGATCGCGGGGGAAGAGCGCCGCCTGGCGGACATTCTGCAGATCGAGCAGTTGCATCAGGAAACGCTCCAGACCGATGGCAAAGCCGCCATGTGGTGGCATGCCATGGGCAAATGCTTCAAAGTAGGAAGCAAAGGGGGCTGGATCCAGGCCATGCGCGCGGGCAGCAGCCAGATAGTCTTCATAACGGTGCAAACGTTGCCCGCCTGTCACCAGTTCCATACCCCGAAACAACAGGTCAAACCCCCGTGAGTAGCCGGGACGCTCCGGGTCAGGGTGGGTATAGAATGGGCGCTTAGCCAGGGGATAACCGGTAACAAACAGAAAGTCGCTGCCGTACTCCGCCTTTGCCCAGTTGCCCAGCAGGCGCTCGTGTTCCGGTGTCAGGTCAGGAGCGCCAAGGGCATCGGTCATGCCGAACTGTTCGGTGAGCAAGCGCTGGGCATCAACGATGTGAATGTCCGGGATGCGCTCACTGACGTCAGGCAGCTTGGCTTTGAGGAGACACAGTTGCGCCGAGTAATGTGTGACCAGATGGTTGAGAATGCCTCTGATTACGTCGGTCAGCAGCGCCATGACCGTGTAATGATCCTCGATAAAGCCGATTTCCACATCCAGGCTGACATATTCGTTGAGATGGCGGGTTGTGGCGTGTGGTTCAGCACGGAAGACCGGGCCAACTTCGTAGACGCGTTCAAAGACTCCAACCATGATCTGCTTATAGAACTGCGGACTCTGGGCCAGGTAAGCGGTCTGGCCAAAGTAGTCTACGGCAAAGACATTGGCGCCGCTCTCCGTAGCGGACGCGACCAGCTTGGGAGTTTGAATCTCAACGAAGTCGAGGGCGTCCAGTGTGGCGCGGAAGCCCTGCATCACCCCGCTGGCCAGACGCAGAATAGCTCGCTGGTTCAGGTGACGCTGGCCGATGACCGCATGATCCAGAAAGGCGGGCTGATTAGCCCGGATGCGATTCTTGTTGAGCGAAAAGGGTAGCGGCGTGGTTACAGGAGAGATGACCTGCACGCGGTTATGGTATAGCTCATAACCTCCCGGTGCTTTCGGCGCGGCAACAACCTCACCTTCAACAGCGATCACGCTTTCGTGCTGAAGGCCATCCAGCGGTTTGAGGTCATCAAGGCTGGTGACGGCCTGGCAGATTCCGCTACGATCGCGCACCACCAGGAAGTTCACCTCACCCAGCTTGCGCACAGCATGTAGCCAGCCCTGAACAAGCACCCGCTGACCAACATGTTCACCCAGTTGTGCAGCCAGAACGCGTTGCATGGGACCCTCCTGTCTGAGTCCTTTCCGGCGGGGTTTGACCACCGCGCCGGGATGTGGCAACAAGAACGCCCCCTGTCGCCAAGGACGAGGGGGCGCTCGTGGTGCCACCTTGGATCGCCAGCGGCCTCACGACCGCTGGCCTCTGCAAGTCCCGAACAGGATTACGGAACTCAGGCGCGGTAACGGGCGCACCCGTTCACAGCTACTGACGGCGGGCAACAGCCCCCGAGCTTCGCCGTGACGCTCTGGCGGGTTCTTCCAGACATGCCTGCAGGCGACTCTCTCAGCGGGCGGTCGCTCTCTGTGCTGCGCAGCATGCCGTACTCGTCGCCATCAACGCTTTGCACTATAGTCATGTAGTTGCCGCGATAACCCAGTGAAGTTGCGCGACAACCCATCATATGGCAAAACGCCAATCCAGGCACTGGACCGGCGTTTAACCCAGGAGGCGACGGTCGGAATCGAACCGACGATGAGGGTTTTGCAGACCCTTGCCTTGCCACTTGGCGACGTCGCCAGGTAAACGATAGTATAGCGAATGGCAGGCGGATTGACAAGGCGTTTTCCGACACTCGGACTTCCTAAATACAGGAGCAAATGATGCAAACCAGAAAACTTCCCGCAAGAAGGCGACAACGCGGTTCGTGCCTGCTCTGGCTGATCCCTTTTGTTGTGCTGGGGTGTATTGGCGCAGTACTGATGATCTCGGCGCTTCCGGGGTTACTCCTGCAGGTAGTTGGGTTCCGCCCACAGGGCAGCGTAGAAGACTTCTGGGAACAGGTTGTAGTGACGCCTTTTGAGGTGGTGAATCTGCCGCCTACGCCTCCCGCAGTACAGGGTCAGGCCGGAGTGACCGGACCAACGCCGACGCCCGTGAGCGTGGCCGGAGGCGCTACTGGTTCCAGTAGCAATTCCGCAGGCGCCTCGGGCAGCAACCCATACCAGGGGTGGTTTCAGTCTTATAGCGTGCCGGCGGAGATTCAGATGAGCAGCGGAACTGGCAGCGTTACGTTGCGCACCGCCGAATCGCTCACCGAGGCGGCATGGTTCGGACAGGCCGTGGACGGCGCCCCGCTGGCACTGATTTCCTATAACGAAAGCGCGCTTGACGGCATCTGCCGCACACTACTGCGCGGGTGCGTAACTGATCAGTTCCGGGTGACAGCCGTTGACTTTCACCCCGGCGGTTTGCTGGTCTATGGCGCTGTCTCACTGGGAGGGTTGACGCAAGGTCTAGGTTTGCTGCTGGTGCTGGGACCGGATGCGAAGAGCGTCGCTGCTCAGGGAGTCGTGCTCAACGGGCAGGTCTACACAATAGACGTGAACGCCGATATCGCCAGGTACGTCAACCAGACGGTAGCTCAGATGAATACTGCCCTGAGCCAGCTACGTGTTCAGGCAAGCGGCTATTCGCTTGGCCTGGTACAAATACGGTTGACAGACACAACGCTTGACCTGATCTTCCGGTGATCAGCTCAGAGTCAGGCCGCCGAAGGTTCCACCGACAATCAGCTCAAGTGGCTCGACAGCGCCTGTGTAGCCGGCAGTCACATAATGGCGATTGCCATCTGAGCGCCATCGTGGATCTTCAATCTTGACAGTGAATAGAGGGCCAGCCTGGATCGTCAGGCTGGCTTCCATATCAGCAGGTACGGTCAGGTGAATGTTACCCAGTGTTGAGCGGAAGACCAGGGGGCCAGCGGGTCTATCAGGGGCGATCAGACGAATATCACCCAAACCAGTCGCGAAGTGCGCCCGATCAATGATCAGCCCGCGCAGATCGCCGCTGATCTCGCCAAGGTGGGTGCTTGCCAGAATCTCCCATGGCAGGTCTGTAGCGAGTTCAATTTCCCAGTCCGCCAGCGAGAGGAACCATGTCTTTCCGCGCTGCATGGTGATAATTGCCCGATTACCCTGGGTTGCCAATTCCGGGCGCGAGTTAGCCGTATATTGACCGGCAATCAAACGGCCTTCCTGCCCTTCTAGAGCATTCAGGTGGATGTCCACATCACCGCTGCTGGCCTGCAATGTGGCCGCTTCAACACTGCCGCGAGAAACCCGAAAGCTCTGCGCAGCCCGGTTGCCCGGTTCGCCCGCCAGGGCAATCTGAATCCCCAGAATAATCAACACGAGCGGCCACAGCTGCCACACGTCAAAATCCAGCAACAGGTAATTGCGCAGAAGTAGCAGGATGCCAGCAACGACCAGCACCAGCGGCCAGACCCAGAATGACAGGTTTTGCCGGGCAGCGCGTCTTTCCACTTGCCCCCTCCTTGTCAATCCTCAACCAGGTAGTCACGCAACATCAGTGCAGACGAGTGACGCAGCCGGTTGAGCGCTTGGGCTTCCAGCTGGCGCACCCGTTCGCGGGTTACCCCGATCTCCTGCCCAACCTCTTCCAGGGTATGCACCCGGCCATCCAAGAGGCCATAGCGCAGCTTCAGGATGTAAGCCTCGCGTTCCGGCAGACGGTTAAGCAACTCGTTCACCTGCTGGCGCAACAGCTGATCGGCCACGATCTGGGGTGGGGAAGGGGATGAGATATCCTCGATGAAGTCCCCGATCTCGGCATCCTGCTCATCGTTGGTTGGCTCGTCCAGGCTGACCGGACGGCGGGAGATTTCCATGAGTTCCGAGACACGCTCTGGCTCCGTCTCCATCGCTTCAGCCAGTTCCTCAATGGTCGGATCGCGGCCCAGTTGCTGCGCAAGCAACGCCGACACACGCAGCAGCCGGTTGATCTGGTCGCCCATGTGCACCG
The DNA here is from genome assembly GCA_019873685.1 of Chloroflexota bacterium. GTDB lineage: Bacteria > Chloroflexota > Anaerolineae > Aggregatilineales > Ch27 > Ch27. The sequence continues at coordinate 368,025 of JAIOAT010000001.1, read as the reverse complement.
GCACGCGGATCGTGCGGCCCTGATCGGCAACCGCCCGGCTGACCGCCTGCCGGATCCACCAGGTCGCATAGGTGCTGAACTTGTGACCGCGTCGGTATTCGAACTTGCGCACAGCGCGGATCAGGCCGATGTTACCTTCTTGAATCAGGTCCAGGAATGCCACACCACGCCCAACGTACTTCTTAGCGATGCTGACGACCAGCCTGGCATTAGCCCTGATGAGATGCTCCTGCGCCTCCTCGCCGTCGGCAATGATCCTCTCAAGCTCGTAACGGGTATCCGGATCGAGCGAGTCGCCATATTCCTCAAGTTGCTCTCTGGCCAGGGTCGCCGATTCAATCCGCCGCGCCAGGGCAACCTCCTGCTCAGCAGTCAGCAGAGGGACCCGCCCGGCTTCCTTAAGGTAAAGGCCGACGACATCATCGGTCTCCAGAGCCTGCTGGTAGCCCGCGTCGTCTCGCAGGTCAAATTCCTCAACGGCGGTGAGGTCAGCCGTGCCGGTGACATCGCCGAGTTGCCTGGCAAATTGCTCGTCTCCAGGCGGTTCTGAGAGAACGGAAATGCCGGACTCTGCCAGGAGTTCCAGAATCTCATCAAGTCTGGAGACATCATCCTGGTGCTCCGGTGGGAGAACCGCCAGAATGTCGTCGTAGGTCAGGTATCCCTGCTTGTCTCCCTGTGAGAGCAGCAGGTCGAGAATGGGATCGCGGGTTGCTTCTGTCACCGTCATAGCGTGAGGGTCAGTTGCCTATCAGGGTTCCGAAAACACAGAAAAAGAGCCTTGCGGTCAGGCAAGGCTTCCTGAGCATACGCACAGACTCCCTTGCCTAACAACACGATACTCAGGCACATACACTCCCCAGGAGCAGATACAAGAATCGCAGCTGTGGACAGCCCTCAGGGCGGCGGTACATTATAACCCGTTGGTGCGATATTCCCACTCTGAATGTTGGTCTCGAGCAAGATTTGCGTATCATCCTCGAGCCAAACCTATGCCGGCAGCGATGTGGAGTGGTTACCTTGCTTCAGGCGCGCCCGGTTGTCAAACTTCATTGTACCGTAATACCGCCGGATCGCGCGACTGAGATTGAGCGCTCTGGAGAGCGGAAGTCCCCTGGAGTTTGATGCTGATACCGGCGAAGGGTTGCACCTGATATCACAGCCCCCAACTTGCGCGTCACGATGAGCGCGGTTATAACGAACCTGAAAGATAGAGATTTCACCGTATTCACGGCAGTGAGATGCAAGAGAGAGGGCAATGATCACAAGACGCCGGCTGTGGCTTGTGGCTGCGCTGTGGGTTATCGGAGTAGTTTTGCTGGGCACGGTCGCGGCGGCACGCGCCCAGAGCCGATCGCTATACTGGCGCCGGTGGGACGTCACGATCGACAACGTAGACACAACTGCCAACCGCTTTAGCGTCACCGAGGTGCATGATATTCAATTCATTGGTGGAAGTTTCCGATACGGTTTTCGGGCGATCCCGGTTGCCGACCGCCTAGAACGGATCACCAACGTGCGGGTGGCAGAGGGCGGGACACCGCTGCAGCCGGGATGTGCAGAAAGAGCAGGCACCTACTGCGTGACTGATGATGGACGGGAGTTGCGGATTGTTTACTACTTCCTCCGGCCTGCTCAGAGCGAACAGCGTGTGTTCACCATTAGCTATGACGTAAGTGGCCCGCTGTTCTATTATGAGGGGGGCGATCAGATCGACTGGTTCGCTATTGCCCCGGATCATGCCTACCCGATCCAGAGTGCGACAGTGACAGTCCGGCTGCCTGAAGCCTATACGCCGCGCGACACAGACCCGGTGGCGGCCTATGGTGCACCAGCAGAGATCAGCCGCAATGGCAATGTGGTTACATTCCGTGCCACACGCCAGATTGCCGCCAACGAGGCGCTGGAAGTACGGGTGCAGTTCCCGCATAACCCTGCCGGGCGGGTCGCCGATTGGCAGGCCGCATTTGACCGACAGGCTACGCTTTATCCTATCCTGAATCTCTTGCTGGGCAGCGGTTCAATAGTATTGGCTATTGCCGGTGTAGCATTCACCTATTACCGCTGGTGGTCGCGTGGGCGTGATCCTGAAGTGGGTGTCGCGCCGGAATATCTGACCGAACCTCCGTCTGATCTTCCCCCGGCTGTAGCCGGGACGCTGATCGATGAGAGCGCCGAACTGCGCGATGTGCTCTCAACCATCATCGACCTGGCGCGCCGGGGATATCTGGTTATTGAGGAGGAGCGAAACCCTGGTATTCTGGGGATTGGCAGCCGAACGACGTTCACTTTCAAGCGCACTGCCAAACCCCTCACCGATAGCCTGCGCCGCTACGAATTGACTCTGCTCAACAAGCTCTTTGGCCGCAAAGATGCCGTCGAGATGGAGGCGCTAAAGAACAAATTCTACACCCACATCCCAACGATTCAGAACCAGATCTACGATGAAGTGGTGAAGGAGGGATTCTTTGACGCCAACCCGCAGAGCGTTCGTCGGCGCTGGATCGGCCTCGGAGGCGCGCTGGTCGCCATCGCCGCGTTCGGCGCACCTTTCGTGATGGCCGCCTTCGGCGCGGAGATGGCGATCGGCCTGCCAGAAGGGGTGATCTGCCTGCCCATCGCACTGGGCCTGGTAGGGGTAGTGATGATGATCGCCGGGCCGCGCATGCCCGCCAAGACAGCCAAAGGAGCGGAGGAAGCGGCAAAATGGCGGGCGTTCAGGAACTACTTGCAGAACGTGCGCCAGTACGCAGACATTGAAGCGGCCACTGATCAGTTCAACGATTACCTGCCGTACGCCATCGCGTTTGGTCTGGAACGAACATGGGTCAACCAGTTTTCCCGGATCGAGTCCACCCCGATTCCTTACTGGTACTACCCGCGATATGTGGGCGGGCCGTGGGTACGGGGTTACACCTTCGGAGAACCACTGGTCGACATGCGCAGCCCGGACATCCGAAGCCAGCTAGCACGGCCCGGCGGTTCGCTGGATGGTATGGCTTCCAACCTGAACACCGGATTGAACGCGATGTCAGCCGGTCTGTTCACCATGCTGAACAACGCCTCTTCAACGCTGGTGAGCCGTCCGTCTTCCTCCGGCGGTGGGGGAGGGGGCTTCAGTGGCGGGTTCAGCGGTGGCGGCGGTGGCGGTGGTGGTGGCAGCGCTGGCTTTGGCTAAGCCGGGTGGGATAACCGGGACAAAAGGAGGAGACTGGTGGGTAGCGGACGGGTGGTCGGCATCGTTCTGATCGCAGTGGGGCTGGTCATTGCACTCATCGTGACAGCCTTTCTTTTTAGCGGCGTCAGCAGTGGCAGCCTGACGACCTCAGGCGCGATCCTTGGTCTGGGTATTGCCTTTGTTGTACTGGTGGCACCGCTGGTAGGTTTTGGCATCTTCATGGTGGTGCAGGGTAATCGCGAGGCGGCGCGGCTTGCTGAAGCTGGTAAGCAACGGCAGTTACTCGACATTGTGCGCAGCCGCGGTCAGGTTGATGTCCGAGATTTGGCGCTCGAAATGCAGGTTAGCCAGGAGGAGATCAGGGCGCTGGTGCACCGGCTGGTGGGCTTGCAGGTGTTCAGCGGCTACATCAACTGGGAGAAGGGGATTCTGTACTCTAGCGAGGCGCGCGAACTACGCGAGCTGAAGCGCTGTGAAAACTGCGGCGGCGAAATCACACTGACTGGCAAGGGTGTACTGTCGTGCCGGTTCTGCGGCACCGAGTATTTTCTTAGCTAGGGCTGCGGCCAGGCACCGCGATTGTTCCGGCTGGTACTCTGTTGTATGCTTGAGGTACAGGGGACTCTGCGCCGGTCAGACTCTGTGTAAATAGGGGCAGCCCTGAGGAGATAGAACAGCGATGAGCAGCAATCTGTATGACCGTATTGTGAACCAGCGCGGGTCCTTTGAGAACCTGGTATCGCGCATCCCATTGCTTGGTAAGCACATTGAGAGTTACTTCGACATGAGCGCCCAGCGTGACGCTGACCGCATTGTGCGCGAGCACATTGCCAGCCAGCTTCGCGCCCAGGTAGTCCGTATGGCCGACGCGGAAAACCTCATTCTTGACAGCGGCGGGCTGCGGATGATGAGCAAGACGCGGGCAGAGAAGGATCGACTGCAGACTCTGGCAGACCGTATTGGCACAGCAGCACCGGGGTATGCGTTCACCGGTGCGCTGAAGATCAGCCATGAGCAACTGGCTGATGTTTTTGCCTTTGATGAAGCCATGCTACGGTACGTGGATCAGATTACGGCCGTCGTCGACAAGTTCGTAGAGGCAGCCAGAACAAACGCCGACATCACCGGAGTGCTGGCCGAATTGCGAGCTGTTGTGGATGAAGCAGCTCATGCCTTTGACCTGCGCCGCGATGTGATCAACGGTCTGGCTTAGCCGATTTCTGGTAGAGATTCAGAGATTTCAGACAAGGAGACAACAACCGATGGCGCGGATTATTGATGTCATTGACCATGTCAATGTGATGGATGACGAGCTAACGTACCGCGAACCGCAGGCTGGCGGCGGTGACTGGCGGATGGGGTCGCAGGTGATCGTTCAGGAAAGCCAGGCGGCGGTCTTTGTGCGCCAGGGGGAAGTCCTGGATGCACTTGGACCAGGCAACCATACACTCTCTACAGCCAACCTGCCGATTCTGTCCAGCCTGATCGGCATGGTCACCGGCGGGCGTAACCCCTTCACCGCTGATCTCTATTTTGTGAATCAAAAAGACCTGCCACAGGTGCCCTGGGGGACGAATCCACCGATTGTGATGGAGACGCCGGGAAAAGGCATGGGCGTTGTCCTGCTGGTAACCCACGGGGTGATGGATATTGGCATTGACGATCCGGTGCGCTTTGTGCGCCAGTATGCGATTGGCAAGCCTATCCTGCGCATCCCGGACATCAAGGATCGGCTGCAATCGATGCTTCTGGGTGAGATTACCACTCTGATTGGCAGCGCCGATGTGACCAGCGTCCCCGAGGTCAACCAGTTGCTCAACGATCTTGAAGGCGCACTGATGGCCCGCCTGAACGAGAAGTTCGGCGCGCTGGGAATGCGCTTCAAGGCTATTGAGATCAAGCCGTTCACGGCCAAGGAAGCTACGCTTGATGAACTGCGCAATTACATGAGCATTGAGGCGTATGAGCGCGTTCGTCGGCTGGACATCGCTCAGGCCGCCGCCCAGAATACCGGCGCGGGTGGTGCGCTGGCCGGAGCCGGGGTGGGGCTGGGAGTCGGGCAGAGCATCGGCGCAACGCTCAACCCGGAGCAGGCCGCCCTGCAGCAGCAACTTCAACAGCAACAGATGATGATGCAGCAGATGATGATGCAAATGATGCAGCAGAATGTGCAGCAAACCGCTGCGCCACAGACTCGCGAACAGATTCAGGCGATCCTGGACAATCTGGATATGCGGTTCGCTAACGGTGAGATCAGCGAAGAGGTGTACAAGAGCCTTGTGGCCAAGTGGCAGGCCAGGCTCAACGGCTAATTGCGAGATGGTTTGACTCTGGCCAGATACGCCGCGCTATATGCAGGGCTGCTTCGGCAGCCCTTTTGCCGTCTCTATGGGATGTTCGCCAGTGGATCAACGCCCAACTCGATTGTGAAGTGGTCATCCGCACCAGCCAGTACACGTTCTAGGGTGGCAGGATCATAGAGACCGACATGTAACTGCCAGTCACCAGGCGGCAGAGTATCTGGCAGGGGCAGAAGGTAAACATCCCGTCGTACATGACCGATCTGCCAATGGGTAGTGGTCAGGGGGTGATCCTCCTGTGCCCAAAGCGGTAGACCGGTATCCGGATGCGGCGGTCCTACCAGGTGGGCGAACCCTGTCAATGCGCTGGTTTGCCTGCCCGTTGGTTCCCAGTATACCGTCAGTCTCAGTATCCCCTTACCCAGCCGGTCGACCCGCCAATCGAGCAGAGTGCCAACATCGGCAAACCGGACATTTGCGCGGCGGGTGTATTCAGAGTCGGCGACATCCCAGGACTGAAATTGCAGAACGCGAAAGCCAGCAACGGACAGATCGGCGATGGGCTGCATCTCCTCAGTCAGCCACGTCAACGGAACATGTTCCGCGTCGTAGTAAGGGAGATCAGCGGGAATCAACCACAACCGCGTGTAACGTTGCCGTGCATCTTCCAGATAGGCGATTGTTTCCTCCACGGGAGCATTGGCGCGCAGGGGAAGGGTGGTCTCGTCAGCCGGTCCGCGAAAATAATACGTGAATGCAGGATCAAGGGCCTGCTGGATCACCAGTTCATCAGGCCGGGTTTCGGCGGTCATGAAAGCGCCCAGGGTTCGCCAGTCTGGCGCTTTGGCATAGGCCGGGTCGGCATGGTAATTGACCAGTGCCCAGCCATCAAGCAGCAGGATAGCTACTGTAACGACATATCCCAGTGACTTGAGATGCTTTTCCCGTACCGTCAGCATGACAAACAGCGTACCCGCCAGCAGTAGGACCAGATCGGCCGTCAGCGGCAACAGGTACCGTGGGCGGAAGACATCCATCCGCAGACAGACCAGTCCCAGCAATATCACCGGTACCACAAACTCAGTGGCGAGGTATCCCGCCGCATTCACATAGCGCCGCGAACGCCACAAACCATACAGCCCGACGACCATGACAATCACCAGCGACGCCCACAGCCATGCCGTCAAACCGGCAGGCAACGTATCACCGACAGCAAGAGTAGGCAGAAACCACGTCCATAGCTGCGAAAAGACAAAGCCCCCTGCCGTACCCGTATACTGCCCCTCGCGCACAATCGTCAGGACCTGCACAGCCAGCGGCACAAGCAGCACCGCTACACCAAGGACAGTCATCACCCAGTGCCGCAGGCGAGCGCGTCTGAATAGCGCCACATAGACCCCGTGGGCCGCCAGGAAAAACAGGGCAAAGAAGAAGATATAGACGCTCAGGGCCGCTGCGGCACCATAACGCACCCAGTTGCGCAAGCGATCATGATCCAGGGCTATCAGAAGCGCCGCGACAGACACAGGCGTTGCGGCTGCCCAGAGTGCATAGTTTCGAACATCCTGAGCATGCCAGATCAGATGGGGGTGAATTGCGTACAGGAAGGTCGCCAGCAGCCCGGCTCGCCGATCATGGAACAGACGTCTGCCCATCACATATGCCGCGGCCAGCCCTGGCAGGTTTCCCAGGGCTGGGAGCAGGCGCATCACCCATTCGCCATCACCCAACAGGCCCTTCCAGAGGGCGAAGATGGCGAACGTGCCATACGGGTGTGGTTCCACTCGGGTCAGGGCCAGGCCGTCCGGCCAGGGTGCAGCCCAGTACTGGATCGCAAAAGCCTCATCGCCTCGCAGGGGACTGGCGTCCAGTTGCCACAGGCGCAACGCAAACGCCAGTAAGAAGATTGCGATCAACACGGGCCATGGCGGCTGGCGGCCAAGAGTCATGCCTGCTCCACAACATCCACCCCAACAGCGGCTTCCAGGGCGGCAATCTGCTCATCCGTCAGCGTGGCTACCTCTCCCTGTTTCTTGCGATCGCGCAGGAACGTCTTGAGGTTAGGCTTCTGACGCGGATCGCCGTAGAGCACCGGGATATCCGACTGAACGACTTCCAGGCTGACATTCGGGCTGCTGAAGATGATCACCGGCTCAACACGCACACCACTCTCAGGGGCGACCTGATCAATGAGTCGCTGAAGCGCCGCTGCTTCCCGTAACGCCTCAAGGTCAGGGCGTCCGATGGTATCCTGGCGGAAGAACGTCAGGAACTTACTCAGGAAGCTCCCTTTCTTTGACCAGCGATTCCCATTGATGACATAACTGCCATCTTGAGGACGCAGGATAAAGCAAAAGACCCCCTGCGGTGAGACCAGGACGTGACGAGCGGGAAGGGTATAGTGGTAGATAGTCGAGCGCGTGCTCAAGCCCTTGAGGCTGGTGGCAAGCACAGCCTCCGGACGTGGTTCGCGCAGCCACAGATTAGCCATGCGGACCGAGTACAGCGTAGCGCCAAAGGCCACCGGCAAGACCAGCAAAGGTGCCAGCAGGAACAGCGGATTCGTGGGCGCAATATTGGTCACAAACAGGCCCAGAATAAGCAGCGCCAGTGTGCCAAAGAAAGCATACTGAGCCAGCCGGCGATTACGGCGAACTTTCTTCTGATTGATAATGACGCGCATGAAAGCTCCTTGTCGTGGTCACGGTGATTACATCGCTGTCTGTACGCATGGCAGCAGGCCGTAAGATACAGCGGGGATGTTGTACCATAGAGCAGGGCGCTCCTGCAACGGTATGTAGGCACGCAACGGTGCGGCGGCTATAATCGGTCGCGCCCGGTGAGTCAGAAAGCGAGAATGAGAGGCGGCCTTTCATGGAGCTTATCGCCACACTTGTTGTGCTGTTGCTGGTTCTGGCGGCTTACTGGTCGCTGGTGATTCTGCCCAGGCAGCAGGAATTCAAGAAGCACCAATATTTCGTTCGGCGGCTGAAGCCTGGCGACAGAGTGATCACTTACGGCGGTCTGATCGCCACCATCGTCGACTTACAGCCCGACCTTGGTGAGGCGACTATCCGGCTGGCGGACGGTGTCGAAGTAAGGATCATTACTGCTGCGCTGACACAACCATATGACCCGGCCACGCTGGCCCACAACGCACGCATCGGTATAGGAGATGGGGCGGGAACAGCCGAAGACCGAAGCAGTCGTTGACACTGGTTAGCCGCAGCGTTATGATGTTGCGGGTGCCGGCTCCGCTGGGAAGCCGGCTTATGGTGCCTGCATCCGGTCAATCCCTGTGCCAAGCAGACTGAAGGGAATTCGCCTATGAGCGGTCATATTCGGTGGCTGATCGTGACCATAGTGGTTGCCGTGGCATCGATCTGGATGGTGCTGCCCGACAACCCGGGAATCTATCTTGACCTGAACAATGATGGCAAGGCAGAGATCGCCCGCACTATTGCCATCCGCCCTGGTCTGGACCTGCAGGGCGGTCTGCGCGTGTTACTGGCGGCAGACCTGCCTGCGGATCAGATCACTGCTGGTGACATGGAAACCGCCCGGCGAATTGTTGAGAATCGCGTCAACGCGCTCGGCGTGGTCGAGCCGGTAATCCAGCTTCAGGAGGGAGCGAACCGGATCGTCGTTGAGCTACCGGGAATCTCCGATCCTGAGACCGCCATCGCGACCATTCGCGAAACGGGCCTGCTGGAATTCGTGGACTTTTCCGGGCTTGGAGATGTGAGCCATCTGTACGGCGCTCGGATTCTCACAACGGCCCAGCTTGAGCAGCAGGCCGCGCGGCAGCAAGCACAGCCGACCACGGCACCAGGGGAACAATTGCCCACTGCTACACCTGCTACGCCACAACCAGAAAACACTGGAACCACTGACGAGAATGCACCGATCGTGAATCCGCGCACCGGACAGCCGTTTGTGACCGTGATGACCGGCGCAGGACTGCAGTCAGCCATCGCTCAGGTCGATCGACTAGGTACGGAATGGGTGGTCAACTTCACCCTGAATGAGCGTGGTGCGGAAATCTTCGGCGACTTTACAGCCCGGCATATCGGCCAGCCACTGGCTATTGTGCTGGATGGGGTGGTGATCTCTGCGCCGGTGATCAGGGATGCACTGACCGACGGCGGGACGATCTCCGGCGCCTTTACGCAGGACGAAGCGCAGCAACTGGCAGTTCAACTCCGTTATGGTGCGCTGCCTGTGCCTCTGCGTGTAGAAAGCGTGGAAAGTGTCGGGCCAACCCTGGGACGCGTGTCCATCGATCGCAGCATCCGCGCAGGTATTCTGGGTGTGATCACGGTACTGGTGTTCATGCTCGTGTACTACCGGGTACCTGGCATCACGGCAGATATCGCACTGCTGCTGTTCGGGATCATGAACATCGCCCTCTTCAAGTTCATCCCGGTAACGCTGACTCTGCCAGCGATCACAGGCTTCCTGATTTCAGTAGGCACGGCGGTAGACGGTAACATCCTGATTTTCGAGCGAATCAAGGAAGAACTGCGTAAGGGACGGCAGCTTAATATCGCTGTGCAGGCAGGCTTTGATCGCGCCTGGACCTCAATCCGCGATTCGAACCTGTCCACAATTATCATCTGCGTCATTCTGTACCTGTTTGGTTCCACGTTCGGCGCCGGGTCGGTACGTGGCTTTGCTATTACACTGGCGCTGGGCCTGGTACTGAATCTGTTCACGGCTGTGATTGTGACCCGGACGCTCCTGATCCTGGTCATGCAGGTGGTTGGCGACAAACTGGAACGCCGCATGTGGTGGATGGGCATCTAGGAGCAAGGAGCACCAAAGCGCCATGTTCAACTTCGTCAAGAATCGCAAGTACTACTTTCTGGTCTCTACGCTTGTGATCGTGCCCGGCATCGTGGCCATGCTTATCTCCCTAGCCACCACTGGCGCACCCGTGCGACTGGGCATTGACTTTGTGGGCGGCAGCCTGTTTGAGCTGCAGTTCAACGCACCCGTGACCGAAGATGCCATTCGTGACGTGTTTAGCCAGTACGGCCTGCAGGATGTGGTCTTGCAGGAACTGCAACCGATCGAAGCTTCCATGCTCAGCGGCTCCCGCTGGCAGGTAAGAACAAGCTTCGTGGAGCCAGAAGTCACCGAGGAAATCACAGCGGCGCTTGGCGAGCAACTGGCCCCGCTGGACAAAGGCGCGACCAATGTCCAGCAGGTGTCGCCAACCATTGGCGCCGAAGTTACTCAGGCAGCCGTGGTGGCCGTTGTTGTGGCGACGGTGGTCATCCTGCTATTCATTGTCTTCGCATTTCGGCAGGTGCCCAACGCTTTTCGCTACGGCGTTTGCGCCATCGCCGCGATGATCCACGATATCCTGGTGGTGATGGGGGTGATGTCCATCCTGGGGTTGCTTTTTGGCTGGGAAGTGGATGCGCTCTTCCTGACGGCGATGCTCACCGTCATCGGCTTCTCGGTGCAGGACACGATTGTGGTGTTCGACCGCATCCGGGAAAACAGCCGCAAGCGCCGGGGCGAGGATTACGAGATCCTGGTCAATCGCAGTGTACTGGAGACGATTCACCGGTCGCTGGCCACGCAGTTGAACGCTTTCTTCATCATGGCCGCGCTCTTGCTATTTGGCGGCGCAACCATCAAGCAGTTTGTGGCAATCCTGTTCATCGGTATGGCCAGTGGCACGTATTCCTCTATCTTCAACGCCGTGCCGCTGCTGGTTTCCTGGGAGAAGGGTGAGATTCCGCTGCTTAGCCGGGGCCGCCGCCAACAGGCAGCCTGATATGCTGCGGGATTCTTGAAGACAGCGGCAATTCCTGCCGGGGGAAGAAGCCCATGCGCGCACTGGCTGTTTATGATGGTCAGGTCAGGCTGCTTAGCGATGCCCCTGAGCCGACCTGCGCTCCCGGTGAGGTCGTGATCCAGCCGCTGCTGGCTGGCATCTGCAACACTGACCTTGAGCTGGTGCGCGGATACTACAACTACGAGGGCATCCTGGGCCACGAGTTTGTCGGACGGGTCATTGACGGCCCGTCCGACTGGGTGGGGAAACGCGTTGTCGGCGAGATCAACGTCGTGTGTGGGCAATGCGACCTGTGCCAGGAAGGCAACTACACGCACTGCCGGGCGCGAACTGTACTGGGCATCCAGAACCGCGCCGGGGTATTCGCCGAACGCTTTACCCTGCCGATCCGCAATTTGCACCCGGTGCCAGATGCCCTCAGCGACGAGCAGGTGGTTTTTGTTGAGCCGCTGGCAGCAGCCTGCCAGGTACTCGAAGCAGCCCATGTGCGCCCGCGTGATCGGGTTGTGGTCCTGGGGGCGGGGAAGCTGGGACTGCTGGTTGCTCAGGTGTTACGGCTGACAGGGGCGGACCTCACTGTGGTCGTCCGCCATGAGCGGCAGGCGCAGTTGCTGGCCCAATGGGGCATCAGGGCTGCCAGCCTGGCAGACTTGCCAGAGCAGCAGGCCCACGTGGTTGTAGACTGCACCGGGCGACAGGAAGGGTTTGCGGACGCGCTGCGACTGTTGCGGCCACGCGGCACGCTGGTACTGAAGAGCACTTACCACGGCCTGCCACAGGCTGACCTGACCCGGGTTGCCGTAAATGAGATCACCGTCATCGGCAGTCGGTGTGGGCCTTTTGACACCGCCCTGCGCCTGCTGGCTGGAGGACTGGTTGAGGTTACATCACTGATCGAGGGGCGCTACCCGCTCGCAGCAGGCAAAGAAGCGCTGGCTGCGGCTGCGCAGCCGGGCCGGCTCAAGATACTGCTGACCTTCTGAATACCTCTGTTTCCTCAGTGCGCTGGCGAGGTGGCGGCACGGCGACTCTTGTAAGATTGGCGCGGCAGCGTGAAGCTGAATGTTGACCCTACGCCCGGCTCGCTCTCAAGCCACATATTGCCGTTGTGCGCTTCAACAATTCGCTTGGCGATGATCAGACCCAGACCCGTGCCCTGCGTGAAACCTTCGCTATCAGCAACGCGGTAAAAGCGCTCAAAGATGTGAGCCTGATCCTCTTTGGCAATTCCCCGTCCGGTGTCACGGACAGAGACGGTCACAGTATCCTGCCCCCTTTCCTGAGGGAAGCGTAGACAAACATCAATCAGGCCGTGCTCCCGGTTGTACTTGATCGCGTTGGTCAGTAAATTGAGCAACACCTGTTTGAGCTTGCCGCGATCACCCTCAACTACCACACTTTCTGCGTCAATATTGATCGTGATGGCCCGTTCCTGGGCTTGCTGGCGCACTACTGTGACTGTTTCATCAATTAGCTCGCGGAGATCGAACGGGGCCATCTCCAACTTGGTGCGTCCGGATTCCAGGCGGGCAAGATCAAGAAACTCTGTGGTCATCCGGATCAGCCGATCCGTCTCGCGTTCCATCGTGGCGATGATCTCATGGCGGCGATCTTCCGGGAGCGAGGGGCGCATCAGAAGCATCGTACTGGCTTTCAGGGCCGCCAGCGGCGTGCGTAGCTCGTGAACCAGTTCAGCGATGAAATCATTCTGCTGGAAAAGCCGGGCGTTCTCAATGGCAATGGCTGCCTGTGCGGCAAGCGTGGTCAGCGTGTTGACGTCATCCGCAGTGAAAGGCGCGTCATTCCGTTTGTTCAGGGCTTCCAGAGCGCCGATGATTCGCGTGTGGGCGCGCATGGGGACCGCCAGCATATTGCGTGTCTTCGTTTTGACGGACTTTTCCACCTCCTGAAACCAGCGTGGGTCGTTAGGAGCGTCGGGTACCAGAACATATTCGCCATGCGTGACAACCCAGCCAGCAACGCTGCCTTCTTTGGGGACAATCAGCGCATCCCGCGTACCACTGCTGATATCTGAGGCAGCCTCGAAGCGCAATTCACCGGTCTGTGGGTCGACCAGCAGGATCGAGGCAGCCTGTGATTCGGTAAGCTCAATAGCGGCCTGGATGATTTGATCAAGCAGGGCGTTAAGGTCCAGCGTTGAGGTGAGCTGGCGGCTGATCTCCATTAGCCGCTCATAGCGGGCCATCAGCGATGCGTACTGCTCACCCACCGGCCTTGACTCAGAAGCTGGCAGACTATTGGCGGACATAGGTCAGCTAGCCTCCATCACCGCCCTGACGATCAAAGGGAGCACCTCGGCGGCGTTATCCCGGAAGAGCACATCCGCTGCGCGGTCAACATGGGTCTCCTGATAGTTTATCACGATCAGGCCACCTCCGCGCTCTTTCACCACCAGCGGCAGATCGCCTGCAGGCGCGACCTGCAATGACGACCCGATGACCAGCATGAGGTCACTGCGACGGGTTGCCTGCTGAGCGGCAAGCAGTTCGCGGACTGGAAGCTGCTCGCCGAAGAGAATGACATCCGGCTTGAGCAAGCCGCCGCAGGCTGGGCAGTGAGGAACCCGCCCATTCTGAATAACACCCATAATCAGAGATTCGGCTTCGTACCCTGCAAAACACTCAATACAGGTCGCTCGCCGCAAGTGACCGTGCAATTCGTAGACTTCCCGCGAACCTGCTCGCGAATGCAACATGTCGATATTCTGGGTGATGATCGCTTTTAAGAATCCTGCCGCCTCCAACTCCGCCAGAGCATAGTGAGCCGGGTTGGGGCTGGCCGCCAGTATCTTGCGCGCCAGTGGGCGCATCCAGTTGTAGAAAGCCTGAGGGTTGCGCCGGAAGCCAAAGATGCTGGCGGTCTCCACTGCATTCGGTTGTTCCCAGAGACCAGCGTGGGGACTACGAAAATCCGGGATTCCGGAAGGCGTGCTGATCCCGGCACCGGTCAGGGCAATTGGATAGGATGCATTGCGGATGAGCAGTGCAGCATGTTCTATGGCATATCTGTTCATCTGCACCCCGCGCCCGCAAAAACCTGGCAGGGAGCTTGCCCGCGCCGGTGGCAAAAGCTGATCTGCTGCACTGAGAGTGGCAGGTCAGAATTGTGGAGACCTAACCGGTTTTCCTGCTGTCACCTACCTGACTGACAACTTTCTCAGCAATCTTCTGGAACTGTGCTGTCACAATCGCGTCCGGTTGCAGGTTGACTACAGGCTGTGCCGCCTCCACTGCCTGGAGGATCAGATCAGGGGCAGGGGGGATAACCCCCTGAATCTCGCGCCCCAGGATCTGCTCGGCCTCCTGCCAGGAGATCTGCAAGCCGGACTGGGCGCGATTGACTAGCACAATGCTGACACGGCCAGGGCCAACCCCTAGATCGTTGAGATCGTTGAGCAGCGCTCGTGTCATGTTGAGAGGGATGCGCTGAGGCTCGCTCACTACGATGACATGGGTGGCTTCGCGGAGAACCCGCTGGTTGGCAGGGCTGAGGCCGGTACCCAGGTCAACCACGACCATCTTCCCCAGACCGCGCAGATGGCGCAGGATGCCGGAAACGACCTCCGGCGCCATGTTAAGATTGGCCTCCCGCGGGCGTACTGAGGATAGCAACAGACGTAAGCCGGACTTGTGGCTAACCAATTCAGCGCCAACTGCACGGGGGTTGAGATCGGTGATCGGACGGGTGAGCAAGTTAGCCAATCCTGTAGCCCGCCCAAAGCCCAGCGAGATGCCCAGACTACCCTGACCGGGCCGTACATCAGCCAGAATGGTTCCCTCGGATGTGCTGTTCAGCGCAGCCGCCAGGTTCATAGCCAGTGTTGTGGTCCCCACGCCACCTTTGGCGCCAATGACTGCCAGCAAGGTTCCAAGCTCAGCGGCCGCACCCCGCTTAGCTGCGCGACGCGCCAGGACTGCCTTGACGCGTGATGCTAGCTCCGCCGGGTGCGTGGGTTTGGTGAGGTAATCATCTGCTCCAGCCTCGAATCCAGCGACCTTGTCATCGACCAGAGTTTTGGCTGTAAACATGATAATCGGGATGTCCTGCGTGCTGGGATTAGCCCGCAGGCGACGGCTTACTTCGTAGCCGTCCATATCCGGCATCATCACATCGAGGATGATCAGGTCAGGGGCTTCGGCAGTCGCTTTCGCGATTGCCTGTGCACCTGCGCTGGCAGCGACGATCTCATATCCCTGCCGTTGCAGCATTAGCCCGATCAATTTGAGACTGTCAAGATCGTCATCTACGATTAGGATTTTTTCTGCCATAGCCTTATATAAGTGCTGATTACGTAACCGCAAGACGCTGTTGCTCAGTCTAGCATGAAAGAACAGGCACCGCAACAACACCTTGGTATGGGGTGCAGTCACAGCACCCGTGCTAATGCACGTCGATCACGCGGGCGCCATCAGGAGCTACCGTGGTAGCCTGACCCTGAGCCGCCAATCCCATTTGCTGATAGAACGCCACAAGGGCGGTAGCCGTCTTCTCGGCACTACGCTGAGTGTCACAGAATGCGCATAGAGTAGGCCCGGCGCCACTGATGATGGTGGTGAGCGCGCCGCTCTCGGCGGCAACCTGCTTGGCTTCGGTAAGGTAAGGCATCAGATGCGCGCGAGCAGGCTCAATGACCCGGTCGCCGCCGGCTGCCCTGGCGAGCAGGGCGATATCGCCGGCGTACAGCGCATGCACCAGCAGGGCGACCTGCGCCGTCTGATGAACCATGGCAGTTAGTGGAACTGTCGCAGGCAGAACAGCACGGGCCTGGGCTGTGGGCACAGCTACCGCAGGCGTCACAACAGCCAGGTAAAGGCCGGGCGGGGCAGGCAGCCGGTGAACCGCATCAGCCGTTGTGCCGGTAACGAGCACAACGCCCCCAAGCAATGCCGGCGCCACATTATCCGCGTGGCGCCCACTGACCACACTTTCTGCTTCCACACAGGCAGGCAGGAGTTCGATCCGGCTGAGGGGCGAGCCAAATAGTGCATTCACGGCCACTGCGCCGGCAACAGCGCTGGCCGCACTACTGCCAAGACCGCTCGCCAGCGGCAAGCCCTTCTCCAGCGTCAGGGTAATGCCTGCTTCCGGTGCGATCTGGCGCAGTACATAGCTGGCAGCAATACATGCGGTATTGCGGGCGGGATCAAGCGGCAGCGAATCGCTGTGGCCGGTGATCGCTTTCAGGGTGACGCCGGGAGATGAGCTATGTTCCACGGTTACGCGATCGCCGGGAGAGGCCAGAGCCAACCCCAGGACATCAAACCCAGGGCCAAGATTAGCTACTGTAGCCGGGGCGTAGGCTGTCGCAGAGAACGGAGACATCGTGTATCATCCTGACAACGCGGAGCACAGACACCTGCCAATATAATCCCGGATAGGGCCAAGATGCAAAGTGTCCTCAAATGCATAGATTGTGGCGCAGAATACCCGCTTGACCGGCTTGTGTATAGTTGTATCACCTGCGGCGGGCTACTGGATGTGATCCATGATCTGGAGGCCCTGCGCGGACAGGTTACCCGCGATCTGTTTGACGCGCGACTCGGCTCCCTGGAGATTCCCTATCGTAGCGGTGTATGGCGGTTCAAGGAGCTGGTTTATCCGGACATGGCCGATGACCTGATCGTCTCCAGGCCAGAGGGTAACACCAATCTCTACCATGTCCCCGACTTAGCAGCATGGGCGGGTCTTAGACACCTGTGGCTGAAACATGAAGGCGAAAACCCAACCGGCTCCTTCAAAGATCGCGGCATGACAGGAGGCGTCAGCCAGGCGCGGCGGCTAGGGATGAACCGCGTGGCCTGCGCGTCTACCGGCAACACATCGGCGTCCCTGGCCTCGTATGCAGCGCGGGGAGGCATGCAGGCGATTGTGTTCTTCCAGGAAGGGCAGGTTGCTCTGGGCAAGCTGGCCCAGGCAATCGCTTATGGCGCAACCTGCATCCAGATTCCCGGCGATTTCGACGTAGCGATGCGCCTAGTACGACAGGTCGCTGAGTCACTGGGCATCTATCTGCTTAACTCGGTTAACCCGTTTCGTCTGGAAGGCCAGAAGACCATTGTCTTCGAAGTGCTGCAGCAATTGCGCTGGGAAGTGCCGGACTGGATCGTGGTGCCCGGCGGCAACCTTGGCAACAGCTCAGCTTTCGGCAAAGGGCTGATGGAGTTACGCGAACTGGGCTTGATTGATCGGTTGCCGCGGCTGGCCATCATCCAGGCGGAAGGCGCCAATCCGCTCTACCGGGGCTATCGCAGCGGTTTCGCTGTGCACGAGCGAGTCAAAGCCAAGACCCTGGCCACCGCAATTAAGATCGGCGACCCGGTCAGTTATGACAAAGCAGTACGGGCGCTGCATTGGACTGACGGTGTGGTGGAGCAGGTTAGCGATCAGGAGATTCTTGACGCCAAGGCGCGTATTGACGCCAGCGGCATTGGCTGCGAACCCGCCTCTGCCTGCGCGCTGGCAGGTGCACGGAAGCTGGCTAAAGCAGGCATCATCCGTCCTTCAGAGCGCGTGGTAGGCGTATTGACCGGGCACGTACTCAAAGACCCAGGCCTGATTGTGGATTACCACACCAACCGCATCGAGGGCATTCATGCCACATACGCGAACCCGCTACTGCGGGTAGAACCAACGCTGGAAGCCGTCCGGGCCGTGTTGGCCGAGACAGAATCCGCGGGACGGCAGCGCTAGACTACCTGCAGGGCCTGTTCCAGATCTTCCAAAATATCTTCGGCATCCTCAATGCCAATGGCCAGCCGGACGAGGCTGTCCGCGATGCCCAGCGCAGCACGTTCTTCCGGCGACTGGTCGTAATACGAAATGATCGCAGGTTGCTCGATCAGACTCTCAACGCCCCCCAGGCTCGGTGCAATGTAGGGAATACGCATCGCGTCGATAAAGCGGCTGGTATCCTGCAGCGTGCCGTCAATTTCAAAAGTGACCACGCCGCCGAAACCGGACATCTGCGCAGCTGCAATCTCATGATCGGGGTGGCTGGGCAAACCGGGATACCAGACGCGGCGGATCTTGGGGTGGCGCTCAAGGTACTGCGCCACGGTATGAGCAGTGGCGTTCTGCTGGCGCACACGCAGGGCGAGGGTCTTGAGGCCTCGTTCCAGCAAGAAGGCATTCTGCGGATCAACGACACTGCCCAGGATACCGCGCGCTTCGCGCAGAGCCTGCAGGATTCCCCCTCGGCCAATCACGACACCTGCCAGCAGATCGTTGTGCCCGGCCAGGTACTTGGTGGCGCTGTGAATCACCAGATCAATGCCCCATTCCAGGGGACGCAGGTTAACCGGCGTGGCGAAGGTGCTATCGATGATGGTGCGCACACCATAGCGCTGCCCGATCTCGGCAATCCGGCTCAGGTCAGCAACTCGCAGGAACGGGTTGGTCGGAGTCTCCGAGATAAGGTATCGTGTCCTACCAGCCTGAATCGCCGCTTCCATGCCAGCATAGTCGCCCATTGGAACGACAGTCGTGGCAATCCCCAGGCGTTGCAGGTAGGTCTGACAGAACTGGCGGGTACGGCGGTAACAATCATCCGTCATGATGATATGCGCGCCGGTGGGCAGGCTGGCCAGCAACACAGACGTAATCGCGGCCATGCCTGAGGCATACAGCACGGCGTTGTCTCCGCCATCTAGCGCAGCAAGCTTTCGCTCGACGGCAGCGATGGTCGGGTTGCCATAGCGACCGTACTCCTCACGGCGTTCCTCTCCATCGCTATAGCGACCTTCTACAAAAGCCAGCAGATCCGCTGTGTCGGCGAATGTGAAAGTCGCCGTCTGAAAGATCGGCGTGGTCAGGGCATGGTGAGGTTTGTGGCGGCTGCTCCCCGCATGAACGGCGCGGGTAGATGCACCTGGCAGCGCTGATGAGGCTGGCGAAAGCGAGCGAGATGAACGAATACTCTGACGCGGAACAGTCATGGCGGGCCTCCCTGGATGTACCGGTTGTGGCTGCAAAGATACAACGGGCGGAACACTCCTAGAGGCTGCTCACCCCAAAAACAAGCTCCCTCTGATCCAGAGGGAGCTTGCCTGCAGGCGGGATGATTCACAGACTTGCTCTCATCTCCCAGATTTCAATCTTGAAATCTGTCGGAATTGGCACCTTCCCTGAGACTGGTAGTTACCAGCTCAACAGGGGTTGCCGCGGTTTCACAGGGCCGTTCCCTCCACCGCTCTGGATGAGTGTTCCGTTTCTGAATATTCGATTGGTAACTGCCGCGCATGGTAGCATAGAAGGCGGCACACTGTCAAGGAAAACGGGCGCCAAGTCATCGACATGGCCCCTGAACAGGGATTACCAGAACGTATTGAGCGATTTTTTGGCTCTTATTTGTTTGACAAAGGTCGCGTTTCAAATCATACTTGGGTGAACGTCTATCCCAGGCGTTTACGTATTCTCCGTGGCTCACCCAGATCGTGACAGCATGAAAGGAGGTTTGACAGTAAAGACGATCTGATCGCCTTTTCTAAAAGCGTTCACTTGTGAAAATTAGAAGGAGGAGGCAACTTCATGGCCAAGAAATTGGGTGTCCTGCTGGCGGTCTTGCTTGTCATGACGCTTGTTGGTCCGCTGCAGGCGCAAGAGCCGGTGACCTTTATCTGGGGCGCCTATACGAACCCGGTGCAGCTGTACTCCGCCGTGGTGACGGACGGTGTGTCTTTCTTTGTGCTTGAGCAAGGCTGCGAGTCGCTGCTGGCTTTTGATGGCGCGACCACAAACGTGATACCCAGCCTGGCGACCGAACTCACCTCCAATGAAGACCTGACAGTGTGGACAGCCAAGCTGCGTGAGGGCGTCACCTTCCATGATGGCACGCCATTCAATGCCGAGGCGGTCGCTTTCAACTTCAACGTCTGGCGGTCTACCGATCATCCTCTGCACTTTGCCTCGCAGGTTTACGAATACTATGAGTACATGTTCGACGGCTTCGATGACGCTTCGCTGATCCAGAGCATCGACATCGTAGACGAGTACACGGTACGCTTCAACCTGTCCCGCCCGTACGTTCAGATGCCCAACACACTGGCTATGCCCATGTTTGAAATCCATAGCCCGGCGGCGCTCGAGAAATACGGCGAGGACTACGGCACGCCAACGGTCGGTTACGTCTGCACCGGCCCGTACAAGTTCGTGGAATGGGTGACCGACGACCATGTAACCCAGGACCTGTGGGATGGTTACTGGGGCGAGATCGAGGGCAATGTTGAACGGATTATCCAGCGCGTGATCCCCGACAATGCTGCCCGGTTTGCGGCGCTGCAAGCGGGTGCGATCCATGGCAAGGAGAACGCGACTCCTGAGGAAATCGCCCTGATCGAAGCCTCGGATGACCTGTATTACATGCTGCGCCCGTCGCTAAACGTCTTCTACCTGGCTTTCAACTACCGGATCAAGGAGTTCCATGATCCACTGGTGCGCCAGGCGATCTCGCTGGCGTTGAATCGCCAGGCCTATGTGGACGCCTTTTATGTGGCGGCTGAAGTAGCGAATACCTTCCTTCCACCGCTGATGTGGGGCTACAACCCGGATGTACCGATGCCGGAATACAATCCGGATAAGGCTGTCGAGTTGCTGGCCCAGGCGGGCTTCCCCAACGGATTCTCTGAGGTTACGGTGCTGCCGCTTGACGATGCGGGCAATGTGATGCTTGATGCCGAGGGTGAAAAGGTCCCGCTGACACTGTTCTGGATGCCAGTGACACGCCCCTACAACCCAGACGGTGAAGGCATCGGCCAGGCAATGGCGGCGGACCTTGCGGCGATCGGCATTAATGTCCAGCTGGAGAACGCGGGTGACTGGGCCACCTATCTGGATCGCCGTCGCAAGGGCGATCTGATTGGTCTGTACCAGCTTGGCTGGACGGGCGATAACGGCGACCCGGATAACTTCAGCGGCTACTTCTTCAAGAACTGCAACCAGCCCCAGGAAGGCTACTTCAACTTCCCTGAGATCTGCGAAACGTTGCAGCAGGCTGGTAGCCTGGTGAGTCAGGCCGATCGTGAGCCACTGTACCAGCAGGCGGACGCTATGCTGGCTGAGACGGTTGGACGGATCACCATCGCTCACAGCCAGGTGCCGCTGGTTTTCCGTAGCAATGTTTCCGGCTACATTGCCAACCCGCTGGGTACGGAACTGATCCGGTTTGTGACAGTCGAGTAATCCAGTCTGTGCCTGGCGTCTGTTGACGCCAGTCCGCGCCAGGCCCCGGCCGATCCGGGGCCTGGCTTTTGGTGAGATCGCTGCAACATAGAGGCCTGGCCCATGACTCGATACATCATCCGGCGCATTCTTGAAACACTCCCTGTACTCATTGGCGCGTCTATTGTGGTCTTCTTGCTGGTACACCTGATTCCTGGCGGCCCAGAAGTCGTGCTGCTGGGAGAGCGGGGCAGCGAAGCCAATGTTGCTGAATTGCGCACAAGGTTGGGGCTGGATCGGCCACTCTACGAGCAGTACCTGATCTATGTTGGGAACATCCTGCGGGGGGACCTGGGTCGGTCCGTTGCCGGCAACATACCAATCGCGGATGAATTGCGGCAGCGTTTCCCGGCGACAGTCGAACTGTCACTGGTGGCGCTGACGATTGCGGTGGTTGTGGGCGTGCCACTGGGCATCATCTCATCGGTGCGACGAGGTTCCTGGATTGACACCGGGACGATGCTGGGTTCGCTGGTCGGAGTATCCATGCCAATCTTCTGGCTGGGACTGCTGCTGCTATGGATTTTCGGTGTAGCGCTGGGGTGGCTACCTTTTATCGGGCGCCTCAGTCCCAATGTGGAGATTCAGACTATTACGGGCCTGAACATGGTGGACGCAGTATTGACCGGCAACTGGTCGGGCCTGGTTGACGCGCTCAAGCATTTGATCCTGCCGTCAGTCACGCTGAGCACGATTCCGATCGCAATTATCGCCCGTATCACCCGCTCAGCCATGCTGGAAGTATTGCACATGGATTACATCCGGACAGCGCGCGCCAAGGGATTGCGGGAACGGACGGTGATTCTGGGTCATGCCCTTCGTAACGCGATGCTACCGGTAGTCACTGTGATCGGCCTGCAGCTCGGCTCGCTGCTGGCCGGTGCAGTCTTGACTGAGACAATCTTCTCCTGGCCGGGGATAGGCCGCTGGTTGTTCAACAGCATCCAGGGGCGCGACTATGCCATCGTGCAATCCGTCACGCTGGTCATCACATTCATCTTTGTGGTTGTCAATCTGATTGTTGACCTTTCGTACGCCTGGTTGAACCCGCGGATAAGGTACGAATAGCATGGGACAGGTCAATACCACACAGGCACTCCCCCTTGCCCTCGGTATCGAGGAGGCTCCGTACCTCTCAGAATGGCAGTCGCTCTGGTTACGCTTCAGGCGCAACAAGAGTGCACGGATCGGCGCCGTGATCGTGATCCTCTACGTGGCGGTAGCGTTGCTGGTGCCGCTGCTGGATCACTACAATCCGCTGCGTGACCAGAATCTGTCAGCCCGTTTCAGCCCTCCCAGTCTTGAGCATCCCTTCGGCGCAGACAACATTGGGCGTGATGTCATGCGCCGGGTGGGACACGGAGCCAGTGTCTCACTGGTAGTGAGTCTCCTTTCGGTTTCAGTGTCCGTGGTGATCGGGGTAACGCTGGGAGAGGTTGCTGGATTCATCAGCGGCTGGACCGATAGCGTGATCATGCGGCTGATGGACATCATACTGGCCTTTCCGTCCTTGCTGCTGGCCATTGCCCTGGTAGCCATCTTTGGGCCAGGCCTACGGAACGCGATGCTGGCGATTGCGGTCGTTAACATCCCGGTTTACGCCCGCTTGGCCCGTTCAATGGCGATCAGCATCCGCAATGAAGATTATGTGATGGCAGCGCACAGTGTGGGAGCCAGGCCAAGACACATCCTGATCCGGCATGTCTTGCCGAACAGCCTCGCACCGCTGATCGTCCAGGCAACGCTGGGGCTGGGAACGGCTGTGGTAGAAACAGCGGCGCTGGGCTTCCTGGGCCTGGGCCAGCAAGCGCCTTATCCTGAACTGGGGAAGATGTTGGCGGAAAGCCAGCAGTATCTGGTCACCGGGGCATGGTGGGGGATGGTGTTTCCGGGCATCAGCATCACCCTGGTAGTCTTGGGTTTCAATCTGCTGGGGGATGGTCTACGCGACACGCTGGACCCGAAACTACGCGGTACTGATTAGGTCCAGGTGTTATTTCCCCGACATGACAGAAAAACCGCCCGGAGAGCGATACTCCGGGCGGTCTTGTTCAAGTAAGCGGCATCTGTTGCCGACTACTTCTCCAGCGCCGCCTTGACCTCATCCGGCAGCCAGATGGCCTCGTCGGTCTCGGCATCGAAGAGGTGCATGTTAGCCATGTCGAAGGCGGTGCCCATGCGCATACCAACGCGGGCGCTGGTGCGCGGATCGAGACGGCCCAGGAAGGTCTTGCCGTTGCTCTCGAAGTAGACGATCATCTCGTTGCCCATCTGCTCGACCACGTCGACATTGGCTTCTACGATGGCCGTCTGGGTTTCGGGAGGCTGGTAGTTGGGGTCGTGGATGTTCTCCGGGCGCATACCGAAGATCACCGGCTTGTTCTTGTAGGCGATGTAGCGGCTCTCGTACTCGGGGGGAACGGTGACCTTGAAGATATCCGATTCCACTACGAGCTTGCCGTCTTCTTCCTTGAGCACAGCATCGAAGAAGTTCATCGACGGGCTGCCGATGAACCCGGCAACGAACCGGTTGCGCGGGTAACGGTACAGATGGGACGGCGTGTCAAGCTGCTGGAGCACACCGGCATTGAGGACAGCGATGCGGGTACCCATCGTCATAGCCTCAACCTGGTCGTGCGTGACGTAGATGAAGGTCGTGCCCAGGTTCTGATGCAGCTTCTGAATGAAGGCACGGGCCTCAACACGCAGCTTGGCATCCAGGTTGGAAAGCGGCTCGTCCATGAGGAACACAGCAGGCTCACGGACGATGGCGCGACCGACGGCGACACGCTGGCGCTGACCACCGGAGAGCTGACGCGGACGGCGGTCGAGCAGTTGCTCGATGCCAAGTTCCTTGGCGGCACGACGCACGCGCTCATCAATGACTGCCTTGGGCGTCTTGCGCAGCCGGAGGCCGAACGCCATGTTGTCATAGACCGTCATGTGCGGGTAAAGCGCATAGCTCTGGAACACCATGGCGATGTCGCGGTCCTTCGGCGCGACGTTGTTCACCACGCGGTCCCCGATGAGGATCTCACCTTCGGTGATTTCCTCGAGGCCGGCGAGCATCCGCAGGCTGGTGGACTTGCCGCAACCCGATGGGCCGACGAGCACCAGGAATTCCCGGTCGGCGACGTTCAGGTTGAGGTGAGAGACCGCCTCCGTGTCGCCAAAGCGCTTCGTCACGTTCCGAAACGTCACACTTGCCACAGCTTCTCTCCTTTATGCACATTGGCTAAATAAAAGGTTTGCTGCATTTAGTATATGCAGATTTGTGCTACAAGCCAACATTTGGTCGCCCCTGGAGGCCATCTGACGACAATTTTAAGGAAATTGCTCCTGTGCAGGTATGACAATCAGTGCAGAAAATGGCGAACTCCGGTAAAGACCATAGCAATGCCAGCGGAATCAGCGGCCTCGATCACACTGGCGTCGCGGATAGAGCCGCCCGGTTGAACTATCGCCACAATCCCGGCCTGCGCCGCGAGTTCCACAACATCAGGGAAGGGGAAGAAGGCATCCGAAGCCAGCACCGCCCCGACACCTCTGGCGCCGGCTTTCTGTATAGCCAGCCGCGCCGCGTCCACCCGACTGGGCAAGCCGCCGCCCACACCGACTGTAGCGCCGGATTGAGCTAGAACTATCGCGTTAGACGGGACAAACTGCACACATTTCCAGGCAAAGCGCAGGGTAAGCATCTCTTCAGGCGCGGGCTTGCGCTTGGTGACGACCTTCCAGGTGGCATCGGGTGGATCACCGGGGTCAATTGTCTGCGCCAGAAAACCGCCCCGGATGCTTCGCAAGCTCCAGCGGTCCGGTTGCGAGAGGGGAAGCATCCGAAGCAGTCTGCAATTCTTGCGCGAGCGTGCAAGCGCCTCAACCGCAGTGGGGGCGAAATTTGGAGCCGCGATGGCCTCGATAAAGAGATCATTCAGCGCCGCAACAAAGGCATCATCAACAGTGCGGTTGACCGCGATGACTCCTCCGAATGCCGAAACAGGATCGGAAGCCAGAGCCTGCCCAAAGGCCAGGGCAACCGTGTCATTGGTGGCAATCCCGGTGGGCGACTGATGCTTGACGATCACGGTGGTTGGATCGCTGAAAGCTTCAACCGCTCGCCAGGCCGCGTCGAGATCAAGGAGATTATTGTACGAAAGCTCCTTACCACCCAGCAGTTCCCCCCTCAGCGGCTGGGCATCCGGACGCAATCCATAGAAGGCCGCGTCCTGGTGTGGGTTTTCGCCGTAGCGTAGCTGACCAACCCGGACAAGGCCCAGCGATAGCGAATCGGGCAGGTGTTCCAGTGCAGGCGAGTCAGCCTGGAGGAAGGCATGGATAGCGGTGTCATAGTTTCTAGTATAGGCAAAGGCTTTAGCTGCCAGCTCGCGGCGAACTTCAGGTGGAATCTCGCCAGTCGTGCGGAGCAAGGCGCTGATTTGCCCGTAGTCTTGCGGGCTGGTAACCACCGTCACGCGCTGGAAGTTCTTGGCCGCGGCGCGAATCAGGGCAACGCCGCCGATGTCAATGTTTTCGATAGCTTCCTCGAGCGTCACACCGGCACGCTGAACAGTGTTTTCAAAAGGGTAAAGATTACAGACCACCATGCTGATGGGCGCGTACCCATGGCGCTGCAAGTCAGCCATATCCTCTTCGGTGTCCCGCGCGAGAATGCCAGCATGGATGGCCGGATGAAGAGTCTTGACCCGGCCACCGAGCATGGTCGGTAGGCCGGTCACAACCTCCACGGGGACAACGGCTAGGCCCTGGCTGCGCAGGACATCAGCCGTGCCGCCGCTGGCGATCAGGTCCCAACCCAGTTCGGTCAGAGTCTGAGCGAAAGGGAGAAGATCAGTCTTGTCAGAAACACTCAGGAGCGCGCGTGGCATGGGGAACCATTCCTTGAAGCTGATTCAGGCGCAAACCGGCTATTGCTACGGGGGGCGCGGTTCACTAGAATAAAGCTGTTTGCGGCCACCACCGTTCTATAGCGAAGGAGCCAACATGACGGCGGAAACGATTCGCAGAAAGCGCGACGCCAAAGCAATCCCGCACCTCCAGCAATATGCACCGGTGTGGCTGGAAAGCGAGAGACTGACGGCTGACAAAGAAGAAATCCTGTTTAATGTAGTCTTTCTTCATCCCTCCTACGGCTGGGTAAGCAGGCGTTACCGCTACGACTCTTTCAATGATGTGCTGTATCACAAAGGACAGCGCAAGCTCAACGAAGCGGAAGTGCTCACCCTGCTGGAAAAAGAACCCTATATTGACACGGTGCAGTCCAATATCCCGAACTCATACGGCGGTTAACGGTCTGCGCGACTCTGGCGCAGGGGCCGGTAAACCAGCGAAAATCTCCAGCAGGCGGTCGGCAATCAGAGGCCAGGCATATTCCTGAGCAATCTGCCGAGCGTTCTGGCTCATGCTGGCGCGTAGCTCCGGGCGCTCCAGAATGCTGAGAATACGGTCGGCAAGCGCCTCTGGCTCCCTTACGGGGACGTGAAAGCCCGTGTAACCATCGCGAATCAGGTAGGCCAGACCACCGACCTCTGAGGCAATCACGGGCGTTCCACAGGCCATGGCTTCCAGGGCAACCATCCCGAAAGACTCGTAATCCGATGGCATAATCAGGGCCTCAGCAGCGTTGTAGTAGTAACGCAACCGATCCTGATCCCTGGCGCCAATAAAGCTAACCAGGCCATGCAGCTGCAGTTCTCGCTGCATCGCCTGTAAGCGGCTTAGCTCCGAATCAGGTTCTTCAGCTTCAGCAAGGTCACCGCCAATAATCGTTACGTCAACGTCCCTCAGGGCCTCAGGGTGGTGGCTGCGGATCAGTTCAACTGCCTGCAGCAGAGTCTCGATGCCTTTTAGCCTCTCAATCCGCCCGACAAAAAGCAGCATGCGATGTTGCGGCGGAATGCCAATGGCAGTCTTGGCAACGGCCTGATCCATCGGCTGAAAGTGTGTCAGGTCTACCCCCGGCGGCACGATCTGGATCTTCTGACGAGGGGCCTGGTAAAGCCAGAGCATCTGGGCGCGTTCGGCTGGCGTTGCTGCAATGAGCACATCGGCCCAGGACATGATGTCGGTTTCAGTAAAGACCCGGATATCCCGCAGCTGACGTGATGAATCCGGTGGTTCGCCAGCAATGCGATTCTTCATCTGGCCCAGGGTATGGAACATCTGGGCCACAGGCACGCCCCACACAGCCCGCAAGGCATGAGCCACCCAGCCGCTCAGCCAGTAATGACTGTAGATGATGTCGTAGTGGAGCTGATTGTCTGCGGCATAGGTCAGTGTGTTATCCACAAACTGAGGCAGGTGCGGATAGACAGCAGTAGTTTCCAGCGGTGTCTCAGGGCCGGTAGGGACATGAATCACCCTTACGCCATCAGCGAGCGTGTCGTTAATATGAGGCTGGCAGGGGTCCTGGCTGCGTGTGAAAATATCCACCGCTATGCCCCGCCGGGCAAGCTCGCGGCTGAGATCGCGGACGTAGACGTTCATCCCGCCGGTCTTCTTGCCGCCCAGTGTCGCCAAAGGGCAGGTGTGTACGCTGAGCATGGCGATACGCTGGATAGCTCTGGTCATAGCTCACACCCGCTGCGCCTTCAGCAAGAAGATCTGCGTGTCCTGGCCGCCTAACTGATATTTGTATGTTTCGTTCCCCCGGAGAAAGTCAAAGACTTCACGTCGGCTCTCGATAGCATGGCGGATGCAATAGGCCAGCAGCACAATCCCCGCGCTGAAACTACCATATTGCGCGACATCCTGGCCGGAGTTATAGACCAGAATGCGGTTGTTGTAGTCCAGGTTGAAATAAGCTGCTGCCGGCTCGCCATTAATGGTCAGGAAACAAAGCCTCAGCCACCCGGCAGCATAGAGGCGGGGGATGATCAGGCGGAAGAACGTCGCATTTTGTGGATCGGCCAAAAATGCGCTCTTCTCCGGCGCACTGGCGGCCATAAGACGAAGGAAGGTTTCGGTTTCGGCTTGAAGATCGTGGCGGGAATCGACAATGTACCAGTCAGCCTGCTCACCCACGCGGCGCATTTTGCGCCTCAGTTCATGACGCTGCTTCTTGTTGAGCAGGTTGAGGTAATCGTCCCATGTATCCGGCAGGTAGATGACCGGACAGACTTCCTGCAGGGAAACCTGTGTGGCAAAGCCCCTGGCTTCCAGCAGCGGAGGCAACTGCTCGAGGAGCAGCGAACCGGCAGGAATGTTACACAGTTGCAGCGCAACATCGCGCATTTGCGGGCCGGAAACGTGATCAGCCAGAGCACTCAGAAAATCCTCAGCATGCTCTGGCTTCACGATGATGTCCAGGTAGTCGGTCACATCCACGCAGCCAATAGTGCGGACGACGCTCTGGCTGTCGCGGCGCTGAATGAACCAGGGCGCAATGGCAACTACATCGCCATCATCAGCTCTTCCAACGACAACATGCAATTCACCCGGATGGTAGGCTTCCCACCAGGTTCGTTGCCACTCCAGGGTCAGAAAGATCAGATTGTTGTGGCTATGCTGGAGAAGCGCATCCCAGCAGCCGGCCAAATCAGTGAAGACGCTGTCATTCGTCCAGATATCGAGTTTCAAGGGTACAGTCCTGAGCGAGACTTACGGTCACGTGGATCGCTTCTGGCAAAAGGTGATCAGGCGCAAAGGCAAGTGCGGAGAGAAGGACGATATGATAGCCGCTGCGCCACACGTATTATAGTCGCCGTTCGCCAGCCGATCAAAACTGGCGTGATCCGGTGGGGATTCCTCATCTCTGTCTCATGTTCAGGCGGTAGAACAGAAGCGTGAGCGCTTCGCCCTGGATTTGCGGGTTCGAACGGTCAAGGGCATGATCATAACTGGTCTGAAGATGAACCATAGGTCCTTGATGGTGCTGCTTGTCGCTATAGTGGTTGTCCTGGCTCTGGCACCGCTGCTGTTACGCAGTCTGGTGTTGATGCGCTATGCGCCGCGAATCGCCGAGGAACTGCCTCCAGACGGCGGTTACCGCACCGCGATTGTGTTTGGCGCGGCAGTCCGCCAGGGGCAGCCAACAACCGTGCTGCGTGATCGCCTTGACACCGCCATCCGGCTTTACCAGCTTGGCCAGGTTGACCGCCTGATCATGTCCGGGGATGGTCGCACAGCTGATTATAACGAGCCTGCGACCATGGCCCGTTACGCTCAGGTACACGGTGTACCGACAGAAGCTATCATTGTCGATCATCAGGGGCTACGTACTTATGAGACCTGCTATCGGGCCAGATTCGTGTTCGGGCTAGAGAGGGTTGTCCTGATCACCCAGAACTTCCATCTGCCACGCGCACTGTTCACATGCGATCTGCTGGGCATCGATGCGGTAGGTGTGCCGGCGGATCAGCGAGCATACAGTAACGCTCGCTGGTACGATCTGCGCGAACTACTGGCGCTGCCAGTTGCTGCGTGGGATGGTATCCTGCATCGAATCGCCGACACAGTTAGTAGCTGAGGAAAGTGCGTTGGCCAGGGTAACCTTGGGGAGAGTGATGGCATTGTGGCGGGATTGGGCCAGCCAGTTATAATGGCGCTGTTTGCCCGGAGTCTGGCGAATAATGGCCGACAAGATTACATGCCCAATCTGTGATACTGCGGTCCCGGTCACGGTCAGGGAATGCCCGGTCTGTGGGGCTTCGCTTGCCGGTAGAGCCACGCCTAGCGGTAAAGTTGCACGTGCTCTTGCTCGGGGAAAGATACCGCCCGGTGGCGCCTACGACTCTGATCAGGGCGAGGATGACCTGTATGCCCCTGATATGCTTGGATTCCCATGGTGGAGTCTGATCGGGTCAGGGGTGTTTGTCGTGTCTCTGGTTGTGGCGGTGGTACTTCTGGCAGGTGTATTGGGCGGAGAAACCGGTTCAGTGCCTGCCGGGGGGCCAGGGAGGCCAACGGCCATCCCGACACTGGCTGGCAGCGGGCAAACAGGTTCGGGCGCAACAGCATTGCCGACCCTATTCCTGCCAACGCTGACGCCAACCGACACCCCCTCGCTGACACCGTCGCCAACGGAGACACCCGGTCCCTGCGAACAGACGGTAGGGCAGGGGGATACCCTGATCATGCTAGCGACCCGTTGCGGGCATCGAGACCTCGATGTCATCGACGAAATCCTGCGGATGAACGGCCTGCGCTCTGCGGAGAGTCTGCAGCTTGGTCAGGTTATTCTCATCCCCTGGCCGACGCCAACGCCCGGACCGACCGCTGCCGCGCCATCTTCAGACACCGGGGGCAAGAGCAGTCTTGATCTAACGGCATACGATGGGGCCGCCAGTGGCGCCGGAGCATTCACCCCGATCAGCGAGGTCATCCCGACGGCGACACTCCAGCCGGGGGTGATGTGGTACACCGTGCAACCACGAGAGACGATCATCGAGATCGCCCTGAAATTTGACGCCAATGTAGAGATTCTCTCCCAGCTGAACCCGGAGGTGACGTTCTCGCAGTGTGACTTTGGTGAGGACTTTGGCGGAGCCAGTTGCATTGTACAGCTCTACGAAGGACAGCGGCTGCGTGTGCCCGCTCCAACGCCGACCCCGACGCTCTCCCCGACACCTTCCGGCAGTGAGACGCCGACGCCGACGCCAACACCGACATTCAACGCGCCGGCTCTGTACTCCCCTGGGGATCGCTATCTGTTCCGCGCCAATGAAATTGTAACCCTGCGCTGGACTGCATCCGGTGTGCTTGGCCCGGCAGACCTGTATCTGGTCACAGTAACCGATGACACCCTGAACACAACCTATGCCCTGACGTCCCGTGAGACGATGGTCATCCTGCCGGATGAATGGCAGCCAAAGGACGGGCAGCGGCATCAGTTCACCTGGAAGGTGGCTGTGGGGCCTGCTGATGGCCGTGGCGGACTGTCCTCCATTACTTTCAGCACGCCGAGCCGCCGGTTTTTCTGGGATAGCCGATAAGGAACGCCGTTATGCGTACATCGCGTGCAACATTGCTAGCTGTGCTTGGTTGTGCGTTATTGCTGGCTGGCTGCAACTTTGCCCTGGCTGTGGAGACACCGCAGGCGCCAACCGTGTCTCCGACGGCTACTGAGCAGGTAGTGCCCTCGGCAACCGCTACCGCGACCGCTACACCACCACCCATTGCTCAGATTACCCCTGCCAGCACGCCCACGCCGGTGACGCCTTCTGCTACCCCTACAATCACCGACACCCCGGGGCCGTACGAACATGTGGTCCAGCCGAATGATCAACTCATCGCGGTGGTACAGCAATACGGGCACTTTTCCCTAGACGTGTTGAGCGTCGTGGTAACGATGAACCCGAACGTGCCGAACCCGGATCGCCTGCCACCCCCCGGATCGGTGATCCTGATCCCGCGTCCCACGTCCTCACCCACACCGCCGGGTGGCGAACTTACCGCAACAGTCATCGCCCGCAATCCGCCCAGCGCCACGCCGCCGTTACTGACAATGATTCACACGGTTCAGGAAGGACAGACGATCATCGGGATCGCCCTTCAGTACAACACCACAATGGCTATCCTGGCCGAACTGAATCCTCAGCTGTTCTGGTTTGGCTGTGATTTCACGATCGCCAGTGGCGGGGAGAACTGCAATCCACAGTTGAGCATCGGCCAGGAACTGGTCGTACCTATGCCGACTCCGACGCCCACACTCTCGCCCACACCGTCTGGCTTTGAAACGGCAACGCCGACTCCCACCCCTGGCCCGGTCAGACTGCTATGGCCGGCGGCAGGCAGCATCATCGCCGGCGGCCCCTTGACCCTGCGCTGGGTCTCGGTAGGTGTGCTGCAGCCCGATGAGCTGTATCAAGTGACAGTAACCGATACGACACGTGGCGTTGTATACACGGAATTCACCCGGAACAATGCCTTAACGCTACCTGCCGACCTTCAGCCAACCGACACTCAGGCACATCAGATGATCTGGGAAGTTGAAGTTGTCCGGGTGGGCAATGACAATGTCGCCTTCCGGGTCGGCGCCGTTGGAGAACAACGGCCCTTCCAGTGGACTAGCTCTCCCTGACAGCGGCTCTGTCTGGATATCAGCCTTCGCCAGGGAGTTATGGCGTAAGCGGAGTAGGGGTAGCTACGGTCAGGCTGAACCGCTGCGAGGCGCCAAGCGGCACGGTCACCTGGCCGCGGTATTCGCCGGAGCACTGATTTCCCGCGCCGGGAGTGTTCCCTGCTGAGTAATCGATATAGTAGGTATAGGTGGTGTTGGGCTGAACGTCGACGGTCAGAGTCTCGCCAGCCAGTACCGCATAGACTTCAGTGACGCCAGTCTGATCATTGGTCAGTTCGACACGAATGCTGTTGCATACCGTCTGATTGTCGAAGATGACCGCTGTGCGTCCCACACAGGCCGACAAGGATATCAGGCTGATCAACACTGCCACAGCGACTCTGATCTTCGACATTTCCTTTTGTGGCCTCCTGGCATCACATGCCCAGACTGTTCAGGATTATAAACACGAGAGGGCAGGCTGAGCAGGGTCAGGTGCGCCCAAATTGGCGCGCCAGTTGCTCGGCACTGATGTGGATCATGGTAGGACGTCCATGCGGGCACGTGTGGGGAGACTGACTGCGCTCAAGCTGGCGGATAATTGCCTGCATCTCGGTGAAGCTGAGCACCTGTCCGGCTTTGACTGCGGCTGCTTTGCAGACGCGCAGCGCGATAATCTCTTCAAGCTTGCGCTGACCGGGCGGAGCGCCGGCTTCCAGATCGGCCAGGACCAGCTGCACCGCTTGAGCCGGATCTGTTCTGGCAAGCATGGCGGGAATAGCGCGGACGCGCAGGGTAGTGGCGCCAAACGGCTCCAGCTCAAACCCCAGACTGGCCAGCTGCTCCAGGTTCTCCTCAATAAGCGCTATGTCACGCAGGGGGAGTTCGACCGTAACGGAATCCAGTGTCTGCTGGGCGATCGATCGCCGGGCGACCGCTTCCGCCAGGAACTGCTCGTAGAGGATGCGCTCATGGGCAGCGTGCTGATCGATCAGATACAAACCAGCCGGTCCTTCAGCCACAATATAGGCAGCGCCAACCTGCCCCAACACGCGCAACATGGGCAGAGTCCGCGGCTGACTGGGGCGCCCTATACCCTCAGGGATGCCAGCCAGAAACGCCTCCTCATCGTCCGATGTACCTCCAGAAACATCCGGTTGTGCGGAGGTCATGTGCTGACCATGGGAGCCTGGCGAATCGATCTCCAGACCCAAGGGCGACTGACGAATAGATTCACCTGAATCGGCCTGAACAGCGGCCAGGTCGCGGCGTGCTGACCAAGCCGTGCTGCGCCATTGAACATCCGAATGGGGTCTGACCTCCGGTGGCGGAGCCTGGTTGATAACCGTGCTGCGCACCGCTCGCTGGACGGCCGCAAAGACGGCATCCGGGCTACGAAAGCGTACCTCCGCCTTGGTGGGGTGGACATTCACATCCACTTCGTCAGGGGGTAGCGTGATCATGAGCACGGCAATGGGATAACGGCCCTGTGGCAGGAGCGTATGATAAGCCTGGGTGACTGCATAGGCCAGCGCTGCATCTCGAATCAGGCGGCCGTTCACAAAGAGGGTGATCTGTGTACGGTTTGCGTGATGATGATCGGGAGCAGATACAAAGCCAGAAACCTGTATCTCCGGGAGATCGGGACGGCTAACTGGCAGCGGTGCCACTTCCAGCATGTGGCGAAAGACTTCAGCGCCAAGCACCAAGGGCAAGACATCCGCCAGCTTACCCCCGCCATAGGTACGGAAGACTTCCCTGCCGTCATGCGACAGGGAGAATTGAATGGCCGGATAGGCCAGTGCGAAGTTGGTGACCAGGGTTGTAATCTGGCGGCGCTCAGTGGTTGCACTCTTCAGGAATTTGAGACGTGCGGGGGTATTGAAGAACAGGTCTTCCACCGTCACTACTGTGCCGGCTGGTGCGCCAACAGGCCGCTGATCCTGGGTCTTGCCGCCAGCGATGACCATCCGCGTGCCGGCCTGCTCATCGCGGTGCCGGGTGATCAGCGTCAGACGGCTGACGCTGGCGATGCTATGCAAGGCTTCCCCCCGGAACCCCAGTGTGTGGAGGTGATCCAGGTCGGCCAGAGTCTGTATCTTGCTGGTGGCATGGCGCAAAAAGGCAGTCGCCACATCGGCTGAGGGGATGCCCTGGCCATTGTCGCTGACTCGAATCAAGCGCTGCCCGCCTTCCTCGACCTCAATGCGGATATGGTCGGCGCTGGCATCAATAGCGTTTTCCACCAGCTCCTTGACCACCGAGGCCGGGCGCTCAACGACTTCTCCGGCAGCGATCTGCGCGGCGACGATCTCAGGGAGAATGTGAATGGTCATCGCAATTTGCCTGAAAGCCGCACCCCGGCTTTCGCCGGGGCGTGTTCGCTCATGTCGCCGCTTGAAGGGCGCCTCAGGATCATTGTCCGGCAGGAGTACCTTCCGGCGTCAGCGGCAGGCTGAAGTAGAACTTGCTCCCTTTGCCCAGTTCGCTTTCCACCCACACTTTGCCTCCATGGTACTGGGCAACACTGTGGACGATAAACAACCCCAGGCCGCTGCCTTTGATGCGCCTTCTAGTGATCTCCGGGGTAACAATCCGGCTGCCACGTTTAAACAAACGGTCGAGATTTTCTTTGGCAATGCCCAGGCCGGTATCGCTCACACAGACGGTTAGCGCCGTGTCTGTGGTGGTGACAGTCACAGTAACATCGCCACCGTCCGGCGTGTACTTGATAGCGTTGCTGACCAGATTAGTCAGAGCGCGTTCAATCATCAGCTTGTCGCCGGAGATAATCGGAACCTCTGGGGGAACGATCGTGCTGAGGCGGATGTTCTGCTTGGCGGCGATATCCTGCTGATCAGCCACGATGCTGGACACGATGGCCGCAATATTGACCGGCCCACGGATCATCTGGTAACTGCCGGTCTGAGGGTCCCAGCGGCCAGCATCCTCGATATTATTCGCCAGGGCAGTGATCTGCCGGACTCCGCTGAGCACCTTATCCAGCATCGCCGCCTGCCTGCTGTTGAGATCGCCGGCCATACCCAGCATATCCGTTGCACCCTTGATTACGGTAAGGGGGGTATGGATGTCATGCCCCATCAAATCGACAATCTCGCGCTGATTTCGATCAAGCAACACGTTGGCCGTGACATCGTGCAGGATGAGCACCATACTGCCAGCCGCGGCTTCGCCCTCTTCAACGACCCGCAAGCGCGGCGAGAACATCCGGTTGCCAGGCCCTTCCCAGTAATCCAAAGCGTTCTCGCTGATGTTAAGAAGGTCCAGTAGTTCCGGGTAGGCCTGAAGCGCGATGCTTGCTGGCTGGTCTACGGCCTCTGCTGGATCGATGTCCAGCAGGGTTTGCGCCGCACGGTTGGCGAACACCAGATCTCCCTGGC
This sequence comes from Chloroflexota bacterium, assembly GCA_019873685.1. Lineage (GTDB taxonomy): Bacteria > Chloroflexota > Anaerolineae > Aggregatilineales > Ch27 > Ch27. The sequence continues at coordinate 332,084 of JAIOAT010000001.1, read as the reverse complement.
CATCCATGATCAAAACGGCATCACCCACATCATCCAGTGCCGCCTGCAGACGCTGATGATCCCTGTGCAACAGTTCAAAACGCAACATGTTGGCCAGGGCGGCTGAAACCTGCGCTACCAGTCCGGAGACCAGAGAGAGAGGATCGGTGGCTGGAGCCGCGGGACTATCGGTGGCGATCCAGAGCACGGCGGACCAGGGGGCCGGAACGCGAAGCGGCCAGACCAGAATCCTGCCAGAAATCTCCCATGCACGTGACTGCCGGATGGCATCCGGCAACTCCTCAGGATCAAGTGTCAACACCTCATGAGGAGTCGCCGACGCTTGCAGAATGTGCTCGTCCAGAGCTGTCGGAGAGTCAGCCAGACGTCCGGCAGCAAAAACAGTGATCTCGTGGCCAACGCCGGCAAGAACCAGGCGAACAGAGTGCCCGACTCCAGTCAGCAGAATCAGTTCAACTACGGGAGGGAGAGTGTGGGCGATATCCAGGCTGGAAGTGAGATATTCCGAAGCGCGAAGCAAAAGCGCCTGCTCAGCGATCTGCCGTTCCAGTTTGTCTAGGCTGACAGGGTCTTGTCGGGTTATACCTGGTTGCGCCACGCACATTTCTCCGGATCAGTTGCGACGAGTAAAGAAGGAAATGCAGGTGGGAGTGGCAAATCCCCGAAGAGCATTATAGCATTCTGCATAGCGGGGAGCAACGCAGGTAGACGTGCAGATACAGGCGTCAATCTGTACCTGGCCACGCAGATTCACCTTGAGTGGGTCAATTCCTTGGCGTGGAAAACTGTTATCGAAGGGAGAAAATGGGTATGCCCAACTCTGCTTTTTTTGATCCTCAGGCACTGCAGGCAGCTTTAGACAGACATCTGACACGAGAGGGGCGGCAATGGCTGGCCGATCTGCTTCACGATCAGCTTGGAGGGCCCATCACCAATGCCAGTATCCAGGCTGAAATCATCCTGCGAGCGTGGTCAACACGGCCTGAAATGGCGCTGAGCGAAATGAAGGACTTGAAGGCGCGTCTTGATGAGACTTCGGCGTTTCTCGTGGCGCTAGTACGGGCTGTTACGCCACCCGCTTCGGATCAGGAGTGAGGCTCATCGGCGCAGGTCAGCTAGCATCGATCGGATACGGGCCGCCACGATGTCAATGGCCACCTGATTAAACCCACCTTCGGGGATGATCACGTCCGCGTAACGCTTGCTTGGCTCGACAAACTCCAGATGCATGGGGCGGACAGTGGCCAGATACTGATCGATGACCGACTCCACAGTACGTCCTCGCTCAGCGATATCCCGCTTAAGGCGGCGGATCAGGCGGATGTCATCCGGCGTGTCAACGAAGATTCGAATGTCAAACAGGTTGCGCAGTTCCGGCTCCACAAAGAGCAGGATACCTTCCACCAGGATCACAGGCTGAGGCAGAATGGTGCGCGTGCGAGCTGTACGGCTGTAGGTTGTGAAGTCGTAAACCGGCTCTTCAACCGCTTCCCAGTTCTGCAGGCGGCGGATATTGGCGATGAGCAACGACGTTTCCAGGGAATCAGGGTGGTCAAAGTTGGGGCGGCCATCCTGGGTGCGCGGGATATCAGCCATATCCCGGTAGTAGGAATCATGGGACAGGTAGGCAATGTTATTGCTGCCGGCTTGTTCCAGCAACCTGGCGGACACCGTGCTCTTGCCGGAGGCAGTGCCACCGGCAACGCCAATGGTGACCGGACGCTGTGTGGGTTGGCTCATAGACTGGACTCCAGTTGCGGGCAGGGCAACATTGACTACGGGGTGGCCGGGCGTGATATGAAAAATGCCCGCATCAACTATCGTGACGGGCATCCAGTGAGCCACCGATCGGAGTTGAACCGATAACCTGACGCTTACGAAGCGCCTGCTCTGCCGATTGAGCTACGGTGGCGTATAACGTGGCTGATTATAGCAGTTGGGTGTAGGGCGTTCAAGGGCAAAATGGGAGTTGAGCCTGGCACTGCGGCCATGGCCCGATCTCAAAACAGGGCTATACTTGTACTGCGAATCCGGCATGTTATAGCATGAACAAACTGGCTAAGCCGCCGCGCATCAGCAACACGGCTGATACGTGCAGGCCGGCATGCCAGCTGTGTTGGACAAGGAGCAGGATCGATGCCCGATCTGGTGCAATATCATATTGCACGGCTAAAGGACAAGAATCCCAGGGTTCGCGCTGCTTCTGCCCGTGAGCTGGGGCTGCTGGGGGACGCCGCTGCATTAAGCATCCTTGAGGAGCTTTTCCAGACCGACCGGGATCCGGAGGTTAAGCGAGCTGCCCAGGAAGCTGGCAGGGCGATCTTTAAACGGATACGTCTCCAGCAAGGCAAATAAAAAGCAGTGCCCGACCGCTCACCACTGCGGTAGAACACCAGCGGGGCCCCCAGAGGTCCCGCTGGTGTTTTGGGTTATGGGTTAGCCGAGCGTCTCCAGGCGCTTGAGGATGGCATCCTTCCTCGTTTGCAGATCGGCTACTTTAGCCCTTTCACGCTCAACGACAGCTGGATTGGCTTTACTCACAAAGTCCACGTTGCTGAGAAGTCGTGAGGCGCGCTCCAGTTGTTGCGAGATGGCCTCCAGTTCCTGTGCAAGGCGGGCGCGTTCTGCGCTCAGGTCGATCATGTCAGCAAGATGCAGGTAGATGGTGGCATCGCCAACCACCACTGAGGCCGCCTTGTCCGGCGCGGGCTGGTTCTGATCAAGGAAGGTGATAGCCTCAATCCGCGCCAAGCGATCAAAGAGATCGGCGTAGTCCGCCAGGAGCTGCTGGCGAGAGCCGGCATGGGCCATTGCCTGCAGGCGCCGACCGGGGTCAACGTTGTACTCAGCGCGCAGATTCCGCAAACCCCGGATGAGTTCAAGCAGCACCTGCATTTCCTCTTCAGCCTTGGGATTCTGGTAAGCCTGTTGCACGGTTGGCCATTCGGCCACGATCAGCGCCTGACCCTCATGGGGCAGGTACTGCCACGCCGCCTCGGTTACGAAGGGCATAAATGGGTGCAGGAGGCGCAGGCAGGTTTCCAGCACATACACCAGAATGTGCCGCACACGGGACTTGGCTGCAGCTTCGCCACCGTAAAGCGTCTCCTTGCTAATCTCGATGTACCAGTCGGCATACTCTCCCCAGATGAATTCATAGATCTGGCGTCCGGCCTCACCATACTGGTAGGTGTCAAAGAGACGCTGCACATTACCAACCAGGGTCTGAAGGCGGCTGAGAATCCAGCGATCGGGCAGGGTAAGGTCGGCGCTCAGCGGGGGCGGGCCAAGCGGTTCCTCGCCATCCAGATTGCTGGTCACGAACCGGGTCATTTGCCACAGCTTGTTGGCGAAGTTCCGATTGCCCCGAATGCGATCCTCCGAGAGGTTCATATCCTGGCCGGGGGTGCTGCCAGTCAACAGAGTAAAGCGCAGGGCATCCGTGCCGTACTCCTCGATGTTTTGCAGAGGATCAATCACGTTGCCCTTAGTCTTGCTCATCTTCTGACCGTTCTCATCCCGGACAAGGCCGTGCAGGTAGACGGTGTGGAACGGCGCCTTGCCGGTGAACCAGAGGCCCATCATGATCATCCGGGCCACCCAGAAGAACAAAATGTCGTAACCCGTCTCCATAACGCTGGTCGGGTAAAAGCGCCGGTAGTCAGATGTATCCTCCGGCCAGCCCAGTGTGCTGAACGGCCAGAGGCCGCTGCTGAACCACGTATCCAGCACGTCAGGGTCCTGAGTCCAGTGACGGCCATCCTGCGGAGGCGTATCCTCGCGCCCGACCCAGATCTCACCATCGTCAGCGTACCAGGCCGGGATGCGGTGCCCCCACCAGAGCTGCCGGCTGATGCACCAGTCACGGATGTTCTCCATCCAGTGGAAGTAAATCTTCTCAAAGCGTTCTGGCACGATCCTGATCTGGCCGCTGCGCACTGCTACGATTGCTTTCTCCGCCATAGGCTTGATGCGGACAAACCACTGTTCGCTCAGCAGGGGTTCGATCAGTTCGCCACCGCGCTGGCTGATGGGCACACTGTGACGGTAAGGCTCTTCCTTGATGACCAGCCCTGCTGCCCGCATATCCGCCCACAGTCTTTCCCGGGCTGCAAAACGATCCAGCCCGGCATACGGCCCCGCATTTTCGTTAAGCGTACCATCCTTGTTGAGGATGTTGATCATTGGCAGGTTGAAGCGCAGGCCGATCTCATAGTCATTTGGATCGTGACCGGGGGTGATCTTCAACGCGCCGGTGCCGAAGGCGCGATCCACATACTCGTCCCCGATGACGGGAATCGCACGGTCCAGAATGGGAACAAGCACCTCCTGACCAATCAGATGGCGGTAGCGTTCATCTTCAGGATGAACGGCCACCGCAGTATCGCCCAGGATAGTCTCCGGGCGGGTAGTCGCCACAGGAATGTAGTGGGCCGGATCAGCCTTGAGGCGATAGCGGAAGTAGTAGAGCGTGCCGTCACGCTCCTCGTATTCCACTTCCAGATCGCTGACGGCAGTTTGCAGGTTGGGACTCCAGTTAACCAGTCTTGTCCCGCGGTAGAGTAGCCCGTCCTCCCACAGGCGGACAAACGCCTCCCGCACGGCCTTCGAGAGCTGGTCATCCATGGTGAAACGCTCGCGGTCCCAGTCGCAGCTGGCCCCCAGACGGCGGAGTTGCTGAACGATGCGCCCACCGTACTTGGCTTTCCACTCCCAGGTGCGGCGCAGAAACTCCTCACGTCCAATTGCCTGGCGGGAGGTACCTTCCTCAGCCAACATCCGCTCAACCATAAGCTGAGTGGCGATGCCAGCGTGGTCAGTGCCGGGAACCCACAGGGCAGCTTTGCCACGCATGCGCTCGTACCGGATCATCATGTCTTCCAGGCTGACAAACATGGCGTGACCCTGGTGTAATTCCCCGGTCACATTGGGCGGCGGGATGCTGATCACAAATGGCTCAGCATCCGGGTTGCGAGCTGCCTCCGGTTTGAACCAGCCATTTTGTTCCCACCACTGGTAGAGGCGTGGTTCCTCATTCTGGAAGTCGAATATCCTGGGCATTTCGTTGGTCATAGCAGCGTCTTCCCTCGGTGATTGAGTGCAACAGACCACGACTTCGGGTAGTCTTTGCGGCTCAAGCCTCTACGGCGATTGACGCCTGAGACTTGCCGCACAAACCAGTTCTCAGCCGTGCCAGAAAAAAAGCCTTTCGCCCCCAAGGGCGAAAGGCCAGACCTTCCGTGGTACCACCTTGCTTCCGTGCAGATGAGATAGCCTGCCGGCGCTTTGCGCGATAACGGGCTGACCCGGAAATGCCTACTGCCAGACAGGGTTCAGCATTTCAACTCCGGAGCGACGTTCAGCGGGACCATCACAGTGGGCTTTCAGCCGGTGACCCACCTTTCTGGGGAGACGTTGACCGCTTACTCCTCTCCATCTCAGTTACTGACGGTATGCAATTTCTGCTCAGTATAGCATGGCGATTCAAGCGACGTCAACGGCTTTTTGTGTCCGGTTCAGGCATACATCTGATCCGCTACGGATAGGTGCAGGCAAAGTTGACAGTGAAACTACCAGACCGCACCGGGAAATGTGTTGATGCCAGCATGAACGCCAACACGCTTGTACATGTGGAAACCGGTGAAGGGACGCCCCAAGATGCCGTCATGAATGGCCCAGGAGCGCCCACGTACCGTTCGCCAGGCATCAGGGTTGCGAAATGGGGTAGAACCATCCAGTTGGCGGTGCAATTCGCCGCCGGGCTGGAACTCCCTGTTGATCCGTTCCATCTCCTGCCGGCCAGAGAGGTAATTGAAGCCGTACCGTTCGAATGTGATGGCATTGTGGTATGCCAGCGGCTCAACCAAAAACAGGTCATGCCCCATATGGCGCACGAACTGCTCAAAGATCGGGACAGTAGAACGGCCGCTGCGCAGGCCGGCGCGTACCTGTCCCGGAGCAAGGCCAGCCTGCAATGCGGCGACTTCCGCCGGAATATTGCGCCCACGTGTTCCCAGGAAGGTGGGCATCCCATCCGCATCCCGGTCAATGGGAAAGCGTGGTGAGTCCGGGTTGTTGATCACCACCAGCAATACCAGCAACTGGTTATTGAACGTATCAACCATGTTGATGTACATGACCGGGTCTTCCGCACCGGGCTCGTGCCAGACGCTCATCTCCATAGCGCGGCTGCCAGCAGGGCAGTTGATGGATACCACCGGCTGCCCGTCCTGGGTCAGCGTTTGCGGGTCAATGCGGAACCGTGAATACAGCCACGGCGCCAGCAACGTCCGATAGATGGCGTGTTTTTGCGCTGCCGGTAAATCATTGATCCCCCGGATGGAACGAGGCCATACCGGTGGCGGATGAGGAGCGATTTCCATAAGGCTGGACGTCGTTACCGGCCCCGGTCTCGTAACGCACGGTCGATCTGGCGCTGGCTGTCCCGGCGGGCGATGGCTTCCCGCTTATCATATTGCTTCTTGCCGCGCGCCAGGGCGATTTCCACCTTGGCTCTGCCACGCTTGAGATACAGCGTGACCGGGATCAGGGTGTAGCCTTTCTCCTGAATTTTGGTCGCCAGCCGGTTGATCTCCTTGCGATGCATCAACAACTTGCGAGGACGCAGAGGGTCGTGGCCATGGTAAGGCCCGGCTTGCTTGTAGTCAGCAATATGGGTGTTAAGCAGCCACAGTTCGCCGCCCTTGATCTGCACATAGCCATCCCGCAAGTTGACATGCCGGGCGCGGATTGACTTGATTTCCGAGCCAACCAGCACCATACCCGCCTCGAACGTGTCTTCCAGAAAGTAGTCGTGACGGGCTTTGCGGTTGGTAGCAATGATTAACCGGCCATCTTCTGCCTTTTTAGGAGCCATTGCTTTCTGTCACCATTGGATACGTCGCATCGATATACTCAATAGCCGCTGCCAGCCAGGGATCATCGGCCGGGCCGAAACCCTCGGCGGGCAACTCAACCTCGATATCTGGCGAGATGCCCGTGCCATTCAGAGCGATCTCATCAGGGGTGTACCAGGCGCCATAGGTGATCCGCAGCTGCGAGCCGTCGGATAGATCATGCACGAGTTGAACCGATCCTTTGCCAAACGTAGGCAGGCCGATAAGCACCCCGCGCTCACGGTCACGGATTGCGCCAGCCACGATCTCGGAGGCGCTGGCACTGCCGCGATCAATCAGGACCACCAGCGGAATGTCTTCGGCTATATCACCGGTATCTGAATAATACACACGCGGTTCCTTGAGCAGGGTAGTGCGCTGGATCGCTACGACACCCTGCGGCAAGAACAGATCGCTGACGCTGATTGCCTCGTCCAGCAGCCCGCCCGGATTGCCACGTAGATCGAGAATCAGTGCCCGCGGATTCCGGGCGAACAGACGGCTTAGCTCAGCTTCCAGCTGCCGCGTTGCGACACCATTGAAGCGGAACAGCGCCGCATAGGCGATCCCGTCCTCAAGCATCTCGGCGCGAACTGTTGGAATCTGGATTTCAGCCCGTTCAACATCAACCTCAAAGATCTCGCCGGTCTGCGGTCGGAAGATCTGCAGATGCACCTTCGTCCCCAGCGGGCCGCGGATCAGAGCAGTGCCCTCGGCCAGAGTCAGATTCTCCAGGGACTGTCCATCGGCACTCAGGACAATATCGCCTACCTGCAGCCCGGCCCGGCTTGCCGGTTGGTCAGGGAACGGATAGGCGATGTAAAGCTGGCCATACTCGTTCAGGTTAACATAGGCGCCAATGCCGCCAAAGACGCCTTCGATGTTTTCGCGCTCAACTTCGGCGATGCTGGGCTGAACAAAAGCCGTGTGAACATCGCCCAGTGTTTCCAGCATCCCCCTGATGGCGCCATAGGTCCGTTCAACAGAATCCGGGACGTCATAGTAGAATTCGCTTTCCACATAGTCCCAGACTTCCCAGAAGACTTCGAATCCCTCCGGACCGCGCTGAATAGTGACCCCTGCAACACTGCTGGTCGCCGTCACAAAGCCGGCGAAAAAACCGCCGATCCCCACGACGACCAGCGCCAGCACAATGGCGATGATCTCCCGGCGGCTGCCCAGACGTGGTAGTTCCAGAACCTCAGTGTCGGATGGCTTGGATGATCTGGCGTCATTCATACCGCTAAACCTTTATTCCGCGATTCGGGGTTGAAGCTGCCGGACCGCCTCGTCCAGCTCAACGTCACGCCCATCTTCGGCGGGGATCATGCTGATATCGGGTTCCAGACCCTGCCGGTTCAATGGCGTACGGTCAGGGGTCAGCCATTCGGCAGAGGTAATGTGAACAGAGGAACCATCGGAAAGCGGAAAGATCAGTTGCACCGATCCCTTGCCAAACGTACGCTGGCCAATGACCATTGCACGGTCATTGTCCTGCAACGCCCCGGCGACGAGTTCAGCGGCGCTGGCCGTGCCCTGATTGACCAGCACTATCATTGGCAAAGCGGCGTCCAACCCGCCCTCATTGGCGGTGTAGGTGCGTTCAGCTTCCCGTGTCTTTTCAATGACAATGACACCGTCAGACAGGATTTCGTCGGCAGTGTCAATAGCTTCTTTAAGCAGGCCGCCGGCGTTATTACGCAGGTCAAGAACCAGCGCCTTCACCTGCAGCGCGAGGAGTTCATCGAACGCCTGGCGCAATTCCTCCGGGGTACGGCTGGTGAAGCTCTTGATCTGAACGTAGCCGATCCGCGAGTCTTCGATCAGAGTGCGCCAGATGACAGAGGGTACCGTAATAACCGCAAATGGAATGGTGTAGGTGACTTCCGCGCCAGTCTCACGTTTGCGGACACGGATGTCAACACCGTTGCCCTCTTTAACCTCTCCGCGCAGCGCTCGGACAATCTCATCCAGTCGTGTGCCCGGAGCAACCGGCTGACCGTTGATGGCCAGGAGAGTATCGCCTTCCTCCACCCCAGCAGCCAGGGCAGGGCTACCTGGATAAGGGTACAACACATAGCTCCCATCAGCCGCATACTGCACATCAACGCCAATGCCACCGTATTGCCCGGCTAGTGCGTCCGACTCGTTGCGGGTCACAGGGGGATCGTTGAACAGCGTGTAAGGGTCGTTGAGAGCACTCAGGGCGCCTCGAATTGCCGCATATTCCAGCGTCCGCTGTTCCGGCAGTTCTCGCAGGTAGTATCGTTCAAGCAATCCCTGCACTTCCTGCAGGAGGGCGTATCGCTCAGGAGGATCGGCGAGCGCCAGACCACCGGATGCAGCGGGCAACAGGCTGCCACGAAAGAAAAACCCTGCCACGAAGGCACCCAACAGCGTAATGCCGATCGCAACGCCCTTCAGGATCGGCAGCACCCATAACGTAACCCAGCCTGAACCACGAGAACCCATAAGCCTACACCCAGACACCGCGAAGACTCCCAGCGCAGTTGCGAATTCTAGCACAGAGTACGGGGATAAACGACCCTCTGAGTCGATACTTGCTCTGCCGTAGAGCACTTGCCTGGCCGGGGTTTTTCGGGTAGCGTCATAGGTGGATTTATCGGAGCATTGATGCAGCGGCGAGGCGCTATCTATGGATGCTGCAAAGGGTCTGATCCTGATCGCGGATGACGAAGAGAACATGGTGCAGTTGCTCAAGCGTCTGTTTGAGCACGATGGATTTCGGGTCGAAGCCGTATCAGACGGGATGTCTGCACTGCAAAGGGCGGTGGACCTGCAGCCCGAACTCATTCTGATGGATGTGATGATGCCCGGCTTGAACGGCTTCGAGGTCATCAAACAGCTTCGCCAGAGCAAACCAACAGCCCGCATTCCCACAATCTTCATCAGCGCTGCGGCCAAAGAACCCACCGATATTGTCCGGGGACTTGGGCTTGGAGCGGACGATTACGTCCTGAAGCCGTTCAATCCCCAGGAACTGCTGGCACGGGCGAGAAGCAAGATTCGCGCTCGCCAGCTGGAAGAAGACCTGGAACGCCGGAACAAAGAGCTTGAGGCGTTGGTGCGGGTGGGCCACGAATTCAACCAGCGTCTCAAGCTGGACGATCTCCTGGACTTGATCGTTTCCGTGTGTGCGGCTGAGTTGCCAGCGTGCCAGGTAGCGCTCTGTTTACTCGATCAGCAGTCACAGGTTACCGATTGGCGAGCACTAGACCACAACAGTGCCTACAGGAAAGCCGATATCCAGGCGCTGGTCGAGCATACTGGATCCATTCTGGGCTGGCTGCTGCAGGCAGACTCGTCTGTTCATATCGCTGACATGTTGCAGAAAGATCCGTTGTTTGAGGGCTGCCGCTCGCTGATCGGCACCCGCATTGTTCACCATGGCGAACTACTGGGACTTATTGCGCTTGGGCATGAAACGCCCGCCCGTTATGATGAAGGCCATCTTCGCCTTCTGGAGTCCATCACCGGTCAGGCGGCGCTGGCCATCAGGAATGCCGAACTCTACGCTGAACTGCGGTACTACGCCGTTAACCTGGAAAACATGGTTGCGGAGCGGACGGCGGAATTGCGAGCCGCACAATCCCAGCTCATTCGCTCCGAAAAGCTGGCTTCTCTTGGCCGCCTTGCAGCAGGTATCGCGCACGAAGTCAACAATCCACTGCAGGCAATCCGCAATTGCCTCGAACTGGCAATCGAGGACATTGACGCGCACCGGACGGTAGACAGGGAACTGTTGACCGTGGCTGAGCAGGACGTCGAGCGTATTCGGCGGATTGTCAGCCAGTTGCTAGATTTCTCACGACGAGGTTCGAGCGACCTCAAGCCACTTGAGGTTGGTGAGGCTGTTCGATCAGTGTTACGCCTGGTTGACCGCCAGCTTGAACGCTCCAATATCAGACTGGTCACTGAGATTAACCACACAGCGCCGGTGCAGATCAATGAAGACCAGTTCAAACAGGTGGTACTTAACCTGCTTCTCAATGCCCAAGAGGCGATGCCCGCTGGTGGAACCCTGTCGGTCAGAGTGGAACAGATCGAAGGCGAAGTCCTCATTTCAGTCACCGACACAGGTGTTGGCATCCCTGAGCACGATATGCCCAGGATTTTCGATCCGTTCTTCTCAACCAAAGTAGACGGTACTGGCCTGGGTCTGGCGGTCAGCTACGGCATCGTTGAAGGGCACGGCGGACGGATCGAAGTAAGGAGCCAGGAAAACCACGGCTCCACATTCACGGTCAGGTTGCCCGCCTATAGATAATAGCCACAGATAGCGTCAATTGAGCAATGACCAGGTCGCCCGGAAGGCGGTTTGTTCCAGCGTTTGCCCGGCAAAGGCGGCAGCATTGTCGATCGAGGTCACGGCGCCAAGCAAGGTATCGTCTCGTTCGCAATCGATCAGTATGGCGCCAACCGCGCCGATTTCCTCCTGAGCTGAGACGCCATACCGGGCAGCAAGCCCCATCGCGGCATCCAGCGCAGCGGGGATATCGCGCCCTACCGTCCGACAGACTCGAAGCAACAACGTCGGTACATTGTCCCGCGCCTCAAAACTAACAGCAGCTGGCCCACCCAGTTGTGAAGTGGCAGCGTTGGCTGCTGCCTGTGCCGCTTCCAGCACCGCTTGCACCGCACTGGAAGGCTCCAGGGCAATCTGGGCGACCGCCGGAACCTCAGTCGCGGACGCCTGTTCTTGCTGGCGCGTGTTCTGTACCAGCAACACGCCGCCCACAGCTACGACTACTACCAGAAGGGTCAGCAGTACACGCCGGAGTACAACCGTGCGTCGGGGTGTCTTTTCCGCGACCCCCCTGGGAGCGGCAGCTGCAGCTTCCTCTACGCCGGACTCAACCGGCCACACCTCAGATTCCAGCGCAGCCTGTTCCTGCCTCCCGGCCTCTGTATCACGTTCAAAACTATGAATGAGTACATCTGCACGGGTATCATCAAAGAGCATATCCGCAGGCTGCTCAGCCGCCGACTCAGTGAGGAAATCCGGCTCTGTAACGGGGGCAGGAGCAGCGCTCTCAAATTCAGCGGTAGCAGCGGTGCTGTATTCAAAGGTGCCGGTCTCTACCTCTGGCAAGGGGGGATAAAGCTGATTAAGCTTTTCAAGTTGCTGAAGGGCAGGTTGGTAGCTGGGATCAAGATCAAGCACCTTCGACAGCGCATGGCGGGCATCTTCCGGATTGGTCACGGCGTTGGCCCACAGCCACCAGGCATCGGCGCTTGGCTGGCTCATCAGGATCGGCTGGAGGATCGCCCGCGCTTCTTCAAGCTGGTTCTGCCGGATCAGTTCATAAGCTTGCTGTAATTTGTCCTGGAAGGCGTCTGTCATTTGAATCTGCTCCCCCACCGCGGATAGAGCCATCAACCAGGATTATACTCCCGCTGCAGGAATGCACGCCATCGGGGCGCATCCCGGCAGACGCCACTGGCGATCATGGTTTTTGTCCCCAGTGTACAGCCATTGTACCAAACATAAATGTTTTGTACTGGACGTTCAGGAGACCAGCATCCGCCATCAGGTCAGCCAGTTGCTGCGGTTCCTTGAACGCTTTTGTACTCTCCGGCAGGTACGTGTAGGCATCTGATGCGCCGGCCACAAAGCGTCCCAGCAGTGGGACCACATGGTGCAGGTAAAATAGCAGCAGCGGGCGCAGGGCATTGCGCGGCGGTGGTGTGGTATCCAGCGCCACGACCATCCCGTCCGGCCGGGTCACCCGGACTTGCTCGGCCAGGCACGCCGGAAGATCGATCACATTCCGCAGTAGATAGCCGGACACTACCGCATCAAAAGTATCAGCGGGGTAGGGCAGGGCGAGTGCATCGGTCTGGCACCAGTGGATCCGGTGACCCTGAGCACGCTGTTGGCCCACCCTCATCATCGGCAAAGAGAAGTCAGCGCCCACCACGGTCAGTGCAGGGAATTGGGCCAGCGCAGTAAAGGCAATATCGCCGGTGCCCGTCGCTAGGTCGAGCAGGCGACCATCAGGGGGAAGTGCCGCCTTCTCGATGACGAATCGCCGCCAGCGCATATCCTGCCCAAAAGTCATCAGGCGGTTCATCCGGTCGTAGCGGTCGGCAATCCGACCGAACATCGCCTGAACATACCGTGCGCGTGCTTCCCCGTGCAGATTCGCCATAGCACTTACTCCGCACCGCGCCAGCGGCTAAAACGGCGTTCCAGAGTATCAATCACAAAGTAAAGCGCCAGTCCCAGGAGGGCCATAGCCATGATCCCGGCATACATCTCCGGATAGCGCAGCGCCTGCCAGGTCCGCACAACGATGTAGTAGCCGAGACCGCTGCGTGTAGCATACGTCTCGGCAATAAACAACACGGCAATAGCCGTGCCAACCGAAATGCGCAGCGCGGTCAAAATGGCAGGGACCGAGGCAGGAATGTACACGAAGCGGAACAGCGCACGTCGGCCAGCCCCCAGACTGCGGACTGAATAGATTAACTCTGGTCGCAGACCGGCAGCTTCGTCGCGCACGACGATCAGGATCTGGAAGAACAGCACCAGCGCAATGAGCAGTATCTTGGCGCCATCGCCTGAGCCAAACAGCACCATAATGACGGGCAAAAACACGATCTTGGGGATAGGGTGCAGCAGCCCAATCAACGGCGAGAACAACTGGTTGAGCGACTGAATTTGCCCCAACCCCAACCCAATCGGTGCAGCAAAGAGCACGGCCACAGCAATCGCGGTCAGGACCCGCACAGCGCTCACCAGGAAGTGCTGCCCGAGTTCGCCCAGCGGTACAGGTAGGCGAAAATCCGGAACTGCAGGATTGCCTGTGCTCGCAGGTACGAAGAACTTCTCGACAAATACCGGGAGCACCTGCCAGGGATACGGCAGAATCGGTCGATTCACCATGGCGGCCAGCAGAACCCAGCCAACCAGAAAGATCCCCACACCCCACAGGGTATTGCGCCAAGTCCAACGCATCAGACAAGCCCCAGCATGCGACGAATCTGATTCGTCCGGCTCAGAAAAAGGGCGGAATTGCGGTAGTGCAATGTCCCGGCCTCTGGATTAGCCACCACGGTGGGCGCGCTGTTCGGAGGCATTGTCAACACCAGGATGTTGCGCCCCATGAATACAGCTTCATCGATGTTATGGGTCACGATGACGGTAGCGATTCCCGTCTCCTGCTGAAGCCGCATAACCAGATTCTGCAGGTCTTCACGGGTAAGGGCGTCCAGCGATGAAAACGGTTCATCCATTAAAAGCAAGTCTGGCTCCAGGACCAGCGTGCGGGCAATAGCCGCTCGCTGGCGTTGACCACCCGAAACCTGGCCAGGGTATTTATCGGCCTGATCGGCAATGCTCAGGCGCTCCAACCAGTGTTGCGTGCGCGCCTCTGCATTGCGCGGGTCATAGTCGCGCGGGGCATGTTTGCCATCCGGGCCGTAGAACCGCCGGATGCGCAGCCCTAGCTCAACATTATGCCGGATTGTTGCCCAGGGCAGCAGACCATAGTCCTGCAGGATCAGCCCTGTTTCCGGGCGTGGCCTGGTGAGAACCTGGCCGCCAACCCGTACGGTGCCGGAAACGGGAAAGCGCAACCCCGCAATAAGATAGAGTAGCGTGCTCTTGCCGCATCCCGATGGCCCGATAATCGCCCAGGACTCGCCATGCCCGACATGCCAGTTGAAACCATCGAATATCGTGACACCAGTAGGATAGCGGAAGACCAGATCGGTAACCTGGATCATGGGCAGTATCAGACAAGTTGCCCCGCCGGGAAAGCGAGAAGGCCGGCGGGGCAATGCCATAGTGTTCGGCGGCTATTCAGGCAGAAAACCGGGGTCAACGCTGGTTGCGTAGGGCGCCGGCTGTGCAATGATCCCGCGCTCAAGAAGCCAGTCATTGACATCGTTCCAGACGCTCTCACTGGTGATCTCACCAAGCGGGAAAGGCGGAATTTCGTACGTGTTCTGCACGCTTTCAGGAACGCTGATGTTATCCAGCCAGAGCTGGCGATAGCTATCCGGATCGGCATTGAGCGCCTCAACAGCCCGGTTCCAGGCCCGCAGGAAGGCGCGGATGGCCTCCGGCTTCTGCTCCAGTACAGCGTTGCTGAAGCTGAGGACACTCTGGCTGAGCTGCTGGCCGGCCAGAGCGGTGTCATCCAGCACGTTGATGGCGCCTGCCTGCATTGCCGCGGTAGCCAGAGGATCGGGCAGCACCGCCGCGCCAAGCTGGCCTTCCATCATGAGATTGAAACGGGTCGGGATGGCGGGCACTGATTCATAAACGATATCACCCGTGGAAAGGCCAGCACCACGCAAGAGGCGATCCGCCAGATACTGAATTACCGTGTTCTCGCTGATACCAATGGAGACACCAGCCAGATCAGCAGGAGTCTTGACATCACTTCCTGGCGCAGCCAGGATGCGGAACAGAGGAGCTTCCTCACTGGCGCGGCGAGCCATCGCCACGATGCGAACCGATGGTTCGGCTGCCGCGTTGGTGATGGCCGGACCGATCACATCGGTGAGCATGCCATCCACATCACCGGAGGCCAGTAGTTGTTCGCGCTCAAGTGCGCTGCTGGCGGGGACAAACTCCACCGTGACGCCTTCCTCAGCAAAGTATCCATTCTGCTGAGCGATAAAGAATGGCAGGACATCCAGAACGGGGATGTAGGCAACGCGAAGGTCGACTTGCTCACCAGCGGCTGCCGCAGCATCTGCGCCGCCTTCCGCCACTGCCTCAGTGGGAACCGACTCTTCTGCCGTTGGCGTGAGGCCCGGAGAGGACTCAGTCACTGCTGTCTGAGGAGCGCCACAGGCAGTCAGCACGATGAGAAGCAGAAACAGGCCCAGAAACAGTATGGATTGCTTGCGCATGGCGTTCTCCTTACGGTGTTGCCGGCTGCACCGGAATGTTCGTATCCAGCCATGTCAGCGAACATTCAGTGCTTTCGAATTGTTCGAAATGATACAATTAAGGCCCATTCTAGCGCGGCGCAGAGTTGCCTGCAATTTCGGCAGATAAGAACACGGTGAGCAAACCGTTCTGTTGCTCACCGTGTTATGCCGGAGGGTGCTGTACCGAAACGATCAGAAGGCCCCCAGCACCAGCGCCGCATTCTGACCACCCAGACCAAAACTGTTGGAAAGCACAGCGCGCAGACGAGCGCTCCGCGCCTCGTTTGGCACGTAGTCTAGGTCGCAGGCCGGGTCCGGCGTCTCGTAGTTGATCGTCGGGTGGATGACCTGATCCACAAGCGACATTACACACGCAACAGCTTCTACAGCTCCCGCGCCGCCGAGGCAGTGTCCGATCATGCTCTTGGTAGAGCTGACGGCCAGGTTGTAGGCCTGTTCGCCAAATACGCGCTTGATAGCGTGGGTCTCGATGGCGTCATTGGCCGGGGTACCGGTGCCATGCGCGTTAATGTAGTCGATCATATCCAGGGGGATATGGGCGTCTTCAATGGCCCAGCGCATCACCCGCTGGGCGCCCATACCTTCTGGATCGATGGCCGCCACATGGTAGGCATCCGAAGATGAAGCGTGTCCCAGCACCTCGGCCAGGATGCGCGCTCCCCGTTTGAGGGCATGCTCCAAAGACTCCAGAACGAGTACAGCTGCCCCCTCGCTAAAAACAAAGCCAGAACGGTTGGCGTCAAATGGACGGCTGGCTTTCTCCGGCATGTCGTTGTAGCCGGTTGCCAGCACGGTCATGGCTTCAAAACCCGCGATCGCATAGTCGACAACCAGCGCCTCAACGCCGCCCGCGAAAACCACATCAGCACGGTTAGTCCGGATTAGCTCTGCTCCATCGCCAATACTCTGCGTCCCTGCAGCGCAAGCGGTAGTCTGGCAGGCCAGGGGGCCGGTCGCATTCAGTTCGCGGCTGACATAGTGAGCCGGCATATTGGGCAGACCATTGATCAGGCTGAACGGGCTTGGCTTGAAACGATACTCGCTGGACTTGTAGCGGTAAGTGCTCTGCTCAATAACCTCGTGACCGCCCAATCCCGTCCCGATAACCACACCGGTGCGCTCGCTGATCGCGGCGATATCTTCGTGAGTTAACCCAGCGTCTTCCAGCGCCATCCGGGCAGCAACCTGAGCCATCTGGGATGATCGCGCCATCCGCCGGACTTCCTTGAAGTTGATGTATTCTGTGGGATCAAAGTCAACCTCACCGGCGATCTGGACGTTGAGATGGGAAGGATCAAAACTGCGAATCCGCCGGATGCCAGAGCGACCGGCCTTAAGGTTCTCCCAAAAGCTTTTGACCGTTCCCAGCGGGGTCAGCGCCCCCAACCCTGTGATAACCACGCGCCTGCGGCCATTACGCAAGAGTTCCATATCGTTCTCCCGATTTCGTGCCGGAGTTACCCCTCTTCTGCCGGGGAATGCTCGGCCTGACTGCTCACCTCATAGGCGGCAACCCCTTCGCGGATGGCGTCAATGATCTGGCCGGCAACTGCCTGCCTGGCCTGCCGGATGGCATTTTTGACGGCAACCGCTGTAGAGCGCCCGTGACCAATAATAACAACACCGTTCACCCCCAAAAGAGGTGCGCCGCCAACTTCAAATGGGTCAACCTGGCGATAGACGCGCCGGAACGCCGGTCGGCCCAGCAGACCGCTCAGCTTCGAGCGCAGGTCGCTGGTCAGTTCGGCCTTGATCAGTTTGAAGAGGAGATCGCCCATCGCTTCCAGTGACTTGATGGTAATGTTGCCGACGAAGCCGTCCATGACGACTACTTCAGCAGCACCCGCCAGCATCTCTTTGGGTTCCACGTTGCCTACGTAATTGAGGCTACTCGCTTCTAGAAGTTTGGCGGCATCCTTGATCAGGAGGTTGCCTTTGCCTTCCTCTTCGCCGTTCGAGAGCAGTGCCACGCGGGGAGCACGAAGCCCCATCGCGCGTTCCGCATAGATGCTTCCCATCACAGCAAATTGCAGGAGCCATTCCGGCTTGCAGTCGGCATTGGCGCCGATATCCGCCAGAATCCAGCGCCGCCCACCAATGGTCAGCAGCGTTGTCAGCGCCGGGCGCAGTACACCGGGAATGCGATGCAACGTGCGCAGGGTGGCGATCGCCAGGGCGGCGCCGGTATTGCCGCAGGTCACAAACGCATCAGCCTGGCCAGCTTTGACCAGATTCATCCCCACATGCATGGAGGACTGGGGTTTGCTGCGGGCCACTACGCTCGGCGTGTCTGTCATCAGCACTTCCTGCTCAGCTGGCACTACCTCGATGGAAAGTCCGTGGGTGTCATGCTGACGAAGTTGCTCCTCAATTCGCGCTTGATCTCCGACCAGAATGATCGTATCGGAAAACTCGCGAGCAGCGGCCACTGCCCCCGCGACGTCGGGAACAGGACGGTTATCGCTGCCCATGGCATCGACAACTATGCGCATCGCTACCTCACTTTTCTGTGGGCCAAACGTGCTGCCTGCATGGCAAACAAACCGCGTATCTGCCCGCATTGTACCATGCCGTCACAGCGAACCAGCAAGCAGCAAGCGAAACCATTGACTCAGACAATTCCACAGGTATAATCCAAAGTGGTTTGCCCTGGTGGCGGAATTGGCATACGCGGCAGGTTGAGGGCCTGTGCCCTTTGGGCGTGGAGGTTCGAGTCCTCTCCAGGGCATTAGCGCAAACAGCTCAGGCAGTCGACGCCGGGCTGTTTTTTGTTGCTTGCGCTGGCTGGTGTCGCCCTGCACAATCAGTAGCTGGGTGTACTACCACCGCAGGAATGCGATCAGGAGGGCAAACGACCATGAGCAATAGCCTGCTCAAACAGATCGACGATCTGCTGGCTGCCCGCGAAATCAAGAAAGCCGAGGTAGCCATTGCCAAGCAACTACGGGCGGAACCGCCGTCGGACGTCCGGGCCGAACTGTTGCTCCGGCGTGCACGCGCCCGGCTGATCGGACAGCACCCTGACGACGCGCTTGAGGATATCCAGACTGCCCGCGCCCTGGTCCCCGAATACGCTGATTCACCTGAGGTACTGGAGCTGCTCGGGGACGCCTACTTTGCCCGGTTTGAGCTATCGCCGGTTGGATTCGCAGATCGGACAGATGCTGAACAGGCGCTCACCTTGTATGAGCAGGTGTTGACCAGATATCCGGACTACTCCAACAGCGGCTGGGTGCTTTACCAGAAAGCCCGTGTCCTGCTGTCCGCCGGTGACACAGAGGCTGGCAGTCGCTGCCTGCAGGAGGCGCTCCTCAAACCCAGTCGGGTGAGTGCGCTGACGGCGCTATGTTACGAGCGTCTGGGCTTCATCCACCTCTTCGATCACCGTGACCCGGCGGCTGCGCTCTCCTTCTTGGATCGGGCCGCTGTGACTTATCCTCCTGGCGAACCGGAAGGCTGGCTGGGGCAACTGCATCTCCTGCGCAGCAGGGCGCTAAAGGAACAGGGAAAGCTAGATGAGGCTCTGGCGGCTGCCGAGCAAGCTCTGCAGATCATGGCAGGGCTGGGCGCGGAAATGCGGGGAGGGCAACAGGACGCTCACCTGGCCCTGGGAGAGATTCTGGCAAATATGCCCGGACGGGAAGCTGAGGCAGTGCATCACCTCCAGCAGTTTCTTCAGCTGGGGAAGAAGCCGCTTGGTGTAGATGTAACCTGGTCGCGGGTCAACGAATTGCTGGGAGATATGTTGTTCCGGTTGGAACGGTATGATTCAGCCATTGAAGCCTACACCAGCGCCCTGAACTTCAACCCGTATCATCCCTGGCAGGCATCCGTCTATTATCAGATCGCCCGCTGCCACTATCGGCTCCGCGCTTACGAAAAGACCATCGCCACCATTGAGCGCATGGCCAAAGCGCTGGCGGAGGAAAATCAGGAGATCACGGATTACCGCGTATTCCACCTGCTCGGAAACGCATACTTTGCCCTGGAGCAATTTTCTGCGGCGGTCAATGCCTATAAGAAGGCAGTCAACCTGGCCCCTGCCCATGCTGAAGATCGTGATCGCATTGAAACCTATTTGCGCTTTGCTGAGGAACTGAGCGCCAATAACTGATGTGCCGGGATTACTCTGGCTGAGAAAATGGTTTCCAGGGCGAAGTGAGGCAAGATTGATAGTTGGCTCCAACAACCACGGTGAAGTCAGTGGTAGCGGCGCTATCGGTTGCCAGCACAATATTAGCGGCTGACAACCCCAGCGCTGTCTGTATAGCCCCCCGACTGCTTTCTTTGACCTGTCCCGTGTGATCATAGACCACTGTCTGCGCAAAGGGCGCGCTGCTTGCCCCCTGCGGGAAAGCCAGCAAACCGGCCCATTCAAGCTGCGCAGCAGCGAGTTGATCGGCATCGTTCATGCCAGATGCATTCAACACGCTCACCGTTGCGCGTTCACCGTTGAGGTGGTTCTCAACAGGTGGGGTCAGAAAGCGGTTCAGTGTCAGGGTAAACGGTTCCGGATCAATGACCAGTACGCTGGCACCGTTTGGAGTCCGCCAGAGGTTGACTTCGTCCAATCCCAGAAAGTGGCTCTCGACCCGGCCCGCATCCAGCCCCAGCACCAGCGGAACAAACCCCAGCGCCTGGTCCAGCGTCACGTCGGTTTCCACCGATTGCCTGAGGGTATCCCAGATGATCGGCAGGTTGCGCGGCAGATCACTGGTCACTGCCTGACGCCAGAGCGCACGCAGAACGATCTGTTGCCGCCTGTTGCGCTCAAAATCGCTGCTGTCCATGCGTTGACGGACATACCACAGAGCCAGTGAACCATCCATATGGTGAATACCCGGTTCAAGCAGAAAGGGAACCCAGTCAATGCCGTTCGTAGCCAATCGATACCCCGATACCGGGCAGTCAACCGGCACGGTGATTCCACCCAGCAGATCGACCAGCGCCTTGAATCCTGTGAAATCCACACGGGCAAGATGATCGATACGGATGCCCAGGTTGTATTCGATTGTTTCCGCCAGCAAGCCCAGTCGGTGGTTGGTGTACCTGGTCTGTAACTGGTGCAACTCTGCCGTGTTGACGCGATCCATACCCCAGCCGGGGATATACACATACAGATCGCGAGGGATAGAGAGTAGATTGACCGTCTGCGTTGTGCGGTTGACCGACACAATGACTATAGCGTCTGTCCGGTACGAGCCGGTTGTCTCCAGGCGATCGCTCCCCAGAACAAGAAAGTTCACCAGATCGTACTGGTAGTGCTGCGGAAGTAGCCCCATTGGTGGTGGCGCGTCCGGTGGGAGGGTGATTTGGGGTGCAGGGGTAGCAAGAATGTGCAGGTCTTCAACAGTCGGGATAACAGGAGTGACTGGCAAGGTCAGAGTCGGCGCGATCGTCTGGGGTGGGGTAGGGGAGAGCGGCGCGGTCGGAAGCGCAAGTGAGGTAGCTGTCGCTGCAAAGGCGACCCGGCGCGCTTCACCCGCTCTGGCGCTGACAGCGCTCTGTATAACCAGCCAGCTGCCGCCGAGCAATACCAGCAGAAACAGGGCTGGCGCTATATAGATCAGAGGGTTGTAGCGCCGCTGCGAATCAGAGGGATCATTTGCCATGGCGTGCGTGTGCGGTATTTGGCGCAGGCACCGGGCCCGCGATAGAATGAGCTTCTTAACTGGCGATCATTGTAGCAGCGGTCGGGTCAAAGATGAAAGAAGAACTGGTCGTCATTGGCGGTGGTTTGGCTGGCACAGAAGCGGCCTGGCAGGCTGCTGAGGCGGGAATCACGGTACATCTGTACGAGATGCGCCCGCACAGGACCACCCCGGCCCATACCACCGACATGCTGGCAGAGCTGGTGTGCAGCAACTCCCTGGGATCGGATTTGCCAGATCGCGCTTCGGGACTTCTGAAAGCTGAATTGAGGAGACTGGGATCACTGCTGCTTTGCTGCGCGGATCAAACCGCAGTGCCTGCCGGTGGAGCGCTGGCGGTTGATCGAACGGCTTTCGCCAGCCTGGTGACCAGAGCGGTCACGGAACACCCCCGGATCACGGTCGTCAGGCAAGAGGTTGCGCATATCCCTGAGGGGCCATGTATCATCGCTACCGGCCCGCTGACCGCGCCTGCCCTGGCCGTGGAAATTGCCCGGCTGGTTGGCGATGAATACCTCTATTTCTACGATGCCATCGCGCCACTGGTCTATGCCAGCAGCATCGATATGAACATCGCCTTCCGTGCCAGCCGCTATAACCGCGGCGTTCAGGAGGAAGGCGACTACATCAATTGCCCGTTCACTGAGGAGGAATACCGCCGTTTTGTGGATGAGCTAAAAGCGGCGGAAACTATCGCCCTGCGTGATTTTGAGCGCGAGGATCCGCACTTCTTTGAAGGTTGTCTGCCGGTAGAACAACTGGCCAGACGCGGAGATGATGCCCTGGCTTTCGGCCCGATGCGGCCCATCGGCGTGATCGATCCGCGTACTGGCAAGCGGCCTTACGCCGTCCTGCAGTTGCGACAGGATAACCTGGCCGGTTCCCTCTACAACATGGTGGGATTCCAGACCAATCTGCTGTGGGGCGAACAAAAGCGCGTCTTCCGCATGATCCCCGGTCTGGGCAACGCCGAGTTTGCCCGCTATGGGCAGATGCACCGCAACACGTATCTGAATGCGCCTCGGGTACTGTTGCCAACGATGCAGTTTCGTAACCGGCAGGACCTGTTTTTCGCTGGCCAGATCACTGGTGTGGAAGGCTACGTAGGTAACATCGGTACCGGCCTGCTGGCAGGAATCAATGCCGCCCGGCTTCTGAGAGGTGAGCCAGCGCTCACATTGCCGGAGGAGACGATGCTTGGCGCGCTATGCCACTACGTGGCGCATGCCAGCCCACAGGGCTTTCAGCCGATGAAGGCTAACTTTGGCCTTTTGCCCCCGCTTGAAGCGCCGATCAAGCACAAGCGTGCCCGGTACGAAGCCTACGCGGCGCGCGCCCGCGCTGCACTTGAACGCAGTCTGAACGCGGTGAATAGTGATCTGCCGGCTCAACGCCCGAAGTAACCCGGCGCAGCCTGGACTATAATAGGTGTGGACTCTGCCACGGTTCACACGGAAAAATACGGGCCATGACTGAACTGGTTGACTGGCTGCAAGAAAACCTCTCCGCATTGGTCGAGACGGCCTCAAGAAGACTCGCCCAGAGCGAGAGCCTACGCGCCACTGTCATCGAAGCCACTGAAGCATTTTACGATGGCCTGCTGCGCACCATGCGGCAGGATAGCCCTCTGCCGCTGAACCTCATTTTGCTTGACTGGGTTGAAGCTCGCAGCGCTCCTACCGATGATGACGACCTGGCAGGCTTGCTCCCCGTACTGGGTACTTTGAAACAGGTGACCTGGGATACCCTGTGCGCAGCTGCACCACCGGATCGTCTTATTCCATGGCTGACTGACCTTGAGCGTGTCTTCACCGGGGCGGCTGCTTACCTCGTGAAGCTGGAAACTGAGGCCTTGCTGCAGGACACACGGGCGGAACTAAGCCGCGCCCTGCTAAACGTGGAGCGTCTGAACAAAAGCAAATCAGACTTCATCGCCGTGGCAGCGCATGAACTCAAGACGCCGCTCACCCTGATCGAAGGGTATACCGATATGCTCCGCGCTGAAGTTCCAGAAGAGAATGCCCAGCGCCTAGCAGTGTTACTGGAGGGTATTTCCGCCGGAACCACGCGGCTCCGCGAGATTATTCAGGACATGATCGACGTCTCGATGATCGAGATGCGTCTGCTTAACCTGCACTATCAGCCTGTGTGGCTGGGCCATTTGCTGGAGATTCTGGAATTCGAGCTGGCAAAACTGCTCAGGAATCGGACACTGTCCCTTCATATTGACCGCGCCTCAGTTCCTCAAGAACCGACATATGCCGATCCGGAACGGCTACTACAGGTTTTCTACAAAGTTGGGTCAAACGCCGTTAAGTACACACCGGATGGAGGGCACATTCGGATTCATGGCCGCAGCCTTCCGGGGTTTACCGAGATCATCATCCAGGATACGGGCATCGGAATTGATCCGGAGGATCTGCAGCGTATCTTTGAGAAGTTTAGTTCGATAGGCGACGTCGCGCTGCACTCCAGCGGCAAGTACAAGTTCAGGGGTGGGGGGCCGGGCCTGGGCCTGGCCATTGCGAAGGGTATCATTGAGGCGCACGGCGGAACTATCTGGGCGGAAAGTCCGGGTCATGACGAGCAGAAACTACCGGGCAGCACGTTTCACATCATGGTCCCTATGCGCAATTCCCCACCAGAGGTAATCCAGGCCCGGGGCGAAGAAAATGCCGCAACAGAGTGGTAGAGATTGCAACATGCAGACTCCCGGCAGCTCTAGTTGTACTGGGTAGCGCCAAGTGGAAAAGGCACTGAAAACCGCATGACCGATTTACATGACTGGCGCGAAACTGGTGGCGAACAGCAGGAGGAAAAAGGCTTCCTGGTAGGCGTGCACATTAAGGGCAGCCGACCACTCCTTAATGTGGAAGACTCCTTGGATGAATTAAGCCTTCTGGCGGCTACTGCCAACATCAAGGTGATCGGGCGCACATACCAGCAACTGGAGAGACCCCATCCGGCTACCCTGATCGGCTCTGGCAAGCTGGAGGAAATTCGGGAAGCGGTGGCAGCCTCAGGGGCGACCGTGATTATCTTCGATGATGAACTGAACCCACGCCATCAGCGAGAGCTGGAGAAAGCATTTGGCGAGGAGATCAAGGTGATCGATCGCTCCGCCTTGATCCTGGACATCTTTGCCCAGCATGCCCAGACCCGCGAGGGGGCGCTACAGGTGGAGTTGGCCCAGTATGAGTATCGCCTGCCGCGATTAACGCGCCAGTGGACCCATCTGGCCCGGCAGACTGGCGGCGGCGCGGCAAGGGCCGGAGGTGGCGGCGTCGGTCTGCGTGGGCCGGGCGAAACGCAGCTGGAAGTTGACCGCCGCGAAATCAGCCGCCGGATTACCCAGCTAAAAAAGGAACTGGAGGCAGTGCGCGCGCATCGCAGCCGGCATCGCCAACAACGACAGGAAGCGGGTATCCCTGTAGTTGCGCTGGTAGGCTACACCAACGCCGGCAAATCCACGCTGCTGAACGCGCTAACAGCAGCCAATACCTACACTGCAGACAAGCTATTTGCCACGCTGGACCCCATCATGCGCCGCATCACACTGCCAGGCGGCAAGGAAGTTCTCTGCTCGGATACTGTAGGATTCATCCAGAAGCTGCCTACCACGCTTGTAGCAGCATTCCGGGCAACCCTGGAAGAGATCGCGGAAGCGAGCCTGATTCTGCATGTTGCCGATGTCAGCCATCCTAATGTGGCGCAACAGATTGAATCGGTCGAGGACACGCTGGCCGAACTCGATCTTCCACCGGTTCCCCGGATTCTGGCACTGAACAAAATCGATCTGCTGGGAGAAGGCGATCCGCCCACCGAAATCGACGCCTACGCCGCCGAATACGAGGCTGTAGTACCACTGTCAGCCATCACCGGCGCAGGACTCGACATACTGATAAAGGAAATCGAGCGCGTTCTTACGCTCAGAATGAAAACCATTCGCGTGCTCATTCCCTATGCACGTGGCGATCTGGTCTCCTACGTGCACAAACACGGCGTTGTGCTGCGTGAAGAGCATACGGAAGATGGCGTAATACTCACTGCACAGGTGACGTTGGAAACACTTGCGCGCCTTAGTGCAGTTGATGTTGTACAGGAAATGTCGCATCGTAGCTCGTGATCCCTGAAGAAGATAACTGAGATGCAAAAACTTGCTGAACGACTCAACCGATCTCAGCGTCTGGGACGCCTGATCAGCTTCTTCGCCGGACGGTTGGCGAACTATCGCGGCGCGCCGATTGTGCTGGGCATCCTGCTGGTTTTCGTCAGTCTTGGCATCCAGATAGTGGCCGTGATTACTGCACTCACAGGGCTGCTGCTGGCTGGAATCATCATCCTGCATATCGCCATCATCATTGCCTTGCTCGGCGTCTTGCTGGCGGAACCGCTCGGCAAGGGATAGATCGCAGACCCTCCATGATCTGGCAGGAACAACTGGCAGCCATCATGCTTGATCACACCACCGGCGCTACAGGCCTTGCGCTGGCTACGGCAGAGGCGCTCTCAGCGTTTGTTGACGACAACACATCTGCCTCTGTCCAGGCGCTGACAGGGTCGTTGCAGATCGTTGCCCAACAAATCCTTACAGCGCAGAGCGGCATGGCGTCGTTGGTGACGCTCTTCAACCAGATCTTTTTCGCACTGGATTCGGTCAGTTCCCTTGAAGAAGCCAGACAGCGACTCCGCGCTCAACTGAAGTACTTCCGGGAAATTCTGGGTAAGAGCCAACAGACTTGCTCTCGTCTGGCGGCGGCTTTGATCGCGCCAGAAACGGTGGTCATGACGCATTCGGCCAGTTCCACCGTAGCACAAGCGCTATTGCGGGCCAAGAAGCAAGGTCGTACCGTTCGCGTTATTGTCACAGAATCACGGCCCCGGTATGAGGGTCTCCATCTGGCCGAACGCTTGAGCGCGGCGGGAATTGATGTGATGGTGACCATCGATGCGGCGGCATACACTAATCTGACGAATGCCGGCATTGTCCTGCTGGGCGCCGACAGTCTGACACTGACCGGCGTGATCTCGAAAATCGGCAGTGCGGGGATCGCAGTCTGCGCTCGGACGCTGGGTGTTCCATGCTACTTTCTGGCAGACTCTGCCAGAGTCTGGCCGGCTGCGCTGGGGGAGCAGCCAGTTCACGAACGTGCAGCCAGTGAGGTCTGGGCCGAGGCGCCTGACGGCGTCCGCGTGCAAAATCGGTATTTTGACCTGACTCCCTGGTCAGCAGTCTGCGGCGTGGTGACAGAAGAAGGTGTGTTAACCCCGGAGCAGATACAACATCTGTGCCTGGAGTGCCCAGTTCACCCATTGCTTCAGTCGACCATGGCTGTTGTGCGAAGCTCACTTTAGTGCAATACCCATAAGGTTTCAGGGGGACTCTTTGCGCGGAATTGCCATATATGCAGATAGACTATCGACCTATAATTACTTCAAATGAAATTGAGCAAACGGTGGACCTGCATGGGCTGATCTGGGGGGCAAGCGATCGCGACGCAATCCCTGCTCATGTCCTGCATGCCATCAATCATGCTGGTGGGCTGCTTCTTGGGGCCTTTGATGGCTTGCAGCCCGTAGGATTCGCCCTGGCTTTCCCCGCCGTGCTTGACGGTGAGTTGCTGCTGTGGTCTCATGCAACCGGCGTGCTGCCAGCCTATCAGGGTAGGGGGATCGGGCGGCAATTGAAGTGGCTGCAGCGGGATTGGGCGCTGAAGCAAGGGTACAAGTGTATTGGCTGGACTTACGATCCGCTTCAGGCGAAAAATGCCCACTTCAACATTGCAGTCCTCGGTTGCGTCTGCAACCGCTACCTCGATAATTTCTATGGCGAAGTGGATGATGACTTGAACCGAGGGCTACCCACTGATCGGTTTGAGGTGCGCTGGTGGCTCAGCAGTGAACGGGTTCAGCGTTGTGCGGCAGGCGTATCGCCGGCGCTAGACGTGGATAGCGTGACGCCGGTGCTCGCGCAGACCGCCAGCGGAGAACCCGGCCAGATAACTTGGCCTGCTGGTGAGACAATGGTGGCAGTTGAGATACCTGAGCGGCTTGACCAGGCTGGGCAGAGGCTGCCATATGCGCTGGCCTGGCGGCTGGCTACACGCCAGGTGTTTCATAAGCTCTTTGCCATGGGTTATGTTGTGGAAGGGTTTGTAAAAAGCCAGAGCCAGCCTGTTCGCTGCTATTACGTCCTCCGACTGGCAGCGTAAAGCAGCATGATATGGACTTTGCATGTCGGAGGCTTACCCGCAATAATGATGTTGTTGTCTGGCAAAATCGGATGGCGAAAACTGCGCAGGTATCCGGGAGAGGAGTCCACATTATTGGGTAAGCGCTCAAGCGTCATAGCCATGCGACTAAAGTTTTCTTGGTCTAAAAGGAGGGATTCCATGTTCGTAAATCGCAAAACCCGGCTAGCCGGATTGTTGGTGATCACTCTGCTTTTTGCAGCGCTGTCCGTGGCGGTAGCGCAGGGGCCAGAACTCCCTGACCTGGAAGGGCGGGAAGTCGTCGTCGCCGTCGAAAATGCCTATCCACCGTTCAATTTCATCGGCCAGGATGGGCAACCTGCCGGCTGGGATTATGATGTCTGGCAGGAAATCTGCCTGCGGCTGAACTGCGTGCCGGTCATGGAAGAATGGGCCTGGGATGGTCTGTTTGAAGCCGCCGGGGCAGGCGAATTTGATGTCGCTGCCGATGGCATCACCATCACGGAAGAGCGCGCCAAGATTGTCGCCTTCTCTGATCCCTATATGGAGTACGGCCAGACGTTGCTGGCGCGCGCTGATGAGGATCGTTTTGCCAGCGCAGATGAATTTGCCGCCGATCCGTCACTGCGAGCCGCTGTACAGCAGGGTACCACAAACGAACTTGCGGCCATTGATCTGGTCGGGCCTGAGCGCGTGGATAGCTATGAAGACTTCGGCGTAGCTGTGCAGGCACTGCTCAGTGGCGACGCTGATGCGGTCGTCATCGACACGGTAGCCGGTATCGGGTTTATCACCCAGAATCCCGACACGCTCAAATTTGTCGGTGAGCCGTTCACCAGCGAATTACTGGGCTTCATCTTCCAGCCAGGGTCAGATCTGGTGGAGCCGGTTAATGCTGCCCTGTGGTCAATGCGTCGCGATGGAACACTGTGGGCGCTGTATCAGAAGTGGTTCGAGCCGGGCAAGGAGCCAGAAACGCTGCCCGACCTGGGCGGGCGCGAAGTTGTTGTCGCTGTGGAGAACGCCTATCCGCCGTTCAACTACATCGGCGAAAACGGGGAACCCGAAGGCTGGGACTACGACGCCTGGCAGGAAATCTGCATCCGCATCAACTGCGTGCCAGTGATGGAAGAGTGGGCCTGGGATGGTCTCTTTGAAGCGGCCAGCGCAGGGGAATTCGACGTTGCGGCGGATGGCATCACCATCACAGAAGAACGCGCGAAGATTGTCGCCTTCTCTGATCCCTACATGTACTACGGGCAGGCCTTGCTGGCCGTAGCCGATGAGGATCGCTTTGCCGATGCCGAGGAGTTCGCCGCCAATCCCGACCTCCGCGCTGCCGTCCAGCAGGGTACCACAAACGAACTCGCGGCCATTGAGCTGCTGGGGCCAGAGCGCGTAGACAGCTACGAGGACTTTGGTGTGGCTGTTCAGGCACTGCTCAGCGGAGATGCTGACGCGGTCGTCATCGACACTGTCGCCGGAATCGGGTTCATCAACAACAACCCCGGACGGCTTAAGTTCGTCGGCGAGCCGTTCACTTCTGAGGCGCTGGGCTTCATCTTCCAGCCGGGTTCGGAGTTGATTGAGCCGGTGAATGCGGCGCTGCGTTCTATGCGCGTGGACGGCACCCTCGCCATCCTGTATGCGCGGTGGTTCGAACCCGGAGAATAGAGCCGATCGAGCTTTCGGAAACAGGGAAGGGCAGGGGGATAACCTCATTGCCCTTCCCACCTGTTGATGAACCCTGGCGCGGTACGCAAGACAGGAGGCGATTGTGGCGCAGAGTAAGGTACAGTCTGCCGGAGCTTCTAGTCGTTGGCGCCGTATGGTCGACCCCAAAGGCCTCTGGGCTTATGCAGTGGTCATCTTTGGTATCCTGATAGTTCTGGCGATCTATTTCGATCCTTCGTATCGGGACGCCTTTGACTACATCTGGCCGGGCGTGCAAATGACGCTGTTTTTGACGGTGACGTCATTTGCCCTGTCGCTGGTCATTGGTTTGCTGGCAGGGCTGGCCAGAGTCTCATCTAACCCGATCCTGTACAATATTGCCACGTTCTATGTGGAAACTATTCGCGGTGTACCGATTCTGGTGCAACTTCTGTATGTGACCTTTGTGATCTTCCCTCTGTTTGTTGATGGTTTGACAGCAGCGGGGCTGGGCTTCACGATCCGTGATGTTGAGATGCACACCCGCGTCATCTTCGGATTGGCGCTAGCGTACGGCGCGTTTGAGGCTGAGGTCTTCCGTGCCGGAATCGAGTCTATCGACAAAGGGCAGATGGAAGCCGCGCGTTCGCTCGGTATGTCCTACCGCCAGGCGATGCGCTACGTGATCCTGCCGCAGGCAATTCGGACTGTGTTGCCCCCGCTCGGCAATGACTTTATCGCCATGCTCAAAGATACTTCCCTGGCGTCGGCGCTGGCAGTGGGTGAAATCACGCATCTTAGCCGCCAGCATCGTAACCGCACATTCACGACCTTCCAGCCCTTGAATGTTGCGGCTTTCCTGTATCTCGCGATGACTCTCCTGCTGACCCGCGGCGTCCGGTACCTGGAACGAAGGATGTCCCCCAATGAGTGAAAAAATCGCACCGAGCGATGACATCATCATCCTGGACAACATCTACAAGGCATTTGGCCCGGTACAGGCTGTGCGGGGCGTCAGCCTGCGGGTCAAGCGCGGTGAGGTGGTGGTCATCATTGGCCCCAGCGGCTCCGGCAAGAGCACCCTGCTGCGCTGCATCAACCACCTGGAAGCCATCGATAGCGGCGATATCTGGATCGATGGTATTCACCTGACGCATCGGCAGACCGACATTAACAAGGTGCGTGAAGAAATCGGTATGGTGTTCCAGCTCTTCAACCTGTTTCCCAATTACACCGTGCTGGAAAACATCATGCTGGCGCAGCGGGTGGTACGCAAACGCAGCAAAGAAGAAGCGCGCCGGATTGCCATGGAAAACCTGCAGAAGGTCGGCATTCCGGAAAAAGCCGAAAGCTACCCGGCACAACTCTCAGGTGGGCAGCAACAGCGTGTGGCGATTGCGCGTGCGCTGGCCATGAACCCGAAGATCATGTTGTTCGACGAGCCGACATCGGCCCTGGACCCGGAGATGATCAAAGAGGTTCTGGATGTCATGCTGCAACTGGCCAAGGAAGGCATGACCATGGTGGTTGTGACCCACGAGATGGGTTTTGCCAGAGCCGCTGCTGACCGGATTGTGTTCATGGACAACGGCGAAAAGATCGAAGAGACCACACCGGAGAAGCTCTTCAGTGCGCCGGAACACGACCGCACCCGGCAATTCCTGAGCCGCATCTTGGCTCACTAAGCCATGAGAAGAGCAAGGCATCGTTACATACAGAGGAGCCAGAGTGTGAAACTCATCTTACCAAAATAGGTGATATTATTATATTTTATAAATTTCCTATGCTATTTTATAGATTTTTCATCTTGGGGTAGGGGGATATTAACATGGCCATATTATGGCTGGAAAACCTTTGGAGGCAATCGATCCATCACGTCAGGCCGTCCAATATAACTGAACGTCATCTCAATCGTTTCGTGCCCCATATTTTGCCGGATGGCATCTACTTTGACACCGGCATCATATAGTCGGCGGGCGTAGGTCCGGCGACAGTCATGCGGCTGCACCACGCGTATTTTCCCCTGAATCTCAATCGGATAGCGGGCCAGAATCTTCTGGATAGTCCGTTCGTTTAGCGGCGTCTCTCGAACATGATCGCCTTTGCGCAGGCCACGAAACACGTAGCCACTGTGAATACCAGCCTTACGTAACCAGGCGTCAACATAGGACAGGCACCAGTCAAGTTCTCCGTACGGGATCAGCCGCTCCTTTTGGCCTTTCCCGGCGCGGACGTGCAGCGCCAGGGCGCCTTCAAGGTGTTGGCGCAGGTCCTGCGTCTGGAGGGCGCACAGCTCCGCCTCACGGATACCGGTGCAGATCAGCAGGGCGATAATGGCGCGGTCGCGTGCACCGGCAAGCGTGCTGCTATCTGGCGCAGCCAGCAGCGCGCGTACCTCCTCCTGGCTAAGGCGCAGCCGCTCGGAGTCAGCCCGATCCTGGCGCGAACGCGTCCGGACGCTCGCCGCACGCGGATCAATCGCCGCCTGGATACGTGCAATGAGTTCATCGACAAGCGCCTTGTGTTCGGCAAAGCTTGCCTGTGGAGGAACCAGAGAGAAGAAAAGTCGCCGGTTCAGCAGCAATTCTCTGTACCGGGTGCGGATGGTGGACAGATGCACCGCCACACTTTCGGGGGATAATCTTTCCTCATGAAGCAGATAATCCCGGTAACGACGCAAGTCTGGAGCAGCCCAGCCACCGCCTGTAGCGTTGAGCCAGCCAGCGAATTTGCTGAGACGATGACGGCCATCTTTGCTGGAGTCAGGAGGCACAAGCACCTGTAAGTTATCGTTGATTGCTGCCAGAGCGCGCGACTTGTCCTTCATGAGTGCACACATATCCTGAATAGAAAATAAGGGCGCATTATGGCATTTATACGCCCTTATAAAATAGCACCACTTTGTACCCTTGGCAAGCTTTTGATAGGTGTATAATATCTATCGGATGCTTGGTTAACAATCGATACTGCACGGCCAGGGGAGTTCGTTACGCGAACTGAGAGGACGCAGCTGCGTCGACCCTGTGACCTGATCCGGGTAATGCCGGCGTAGGGAGAGCCTGTTTTCACGAACTCAATTGCCACCCTACGCGGTGGCAATTTTCATCTCTCCCTCCCTCTATCGAACGTTTTTGCCTGTTCTGGGAGGTATGCGACGATGAAAAAACGTGTCTGGTTAGTTTGCCTGTTGCTTGTGGCGTTCACCGCCACGGGTCAGCTTAACGCACTTCAGCAACCGGTTGAGCTGACCCTGATCACACATGACAGCTTCAGCGTCAGCGAGGAGATTCTCAGCAACTTTGAACAAGAAGCGGGAATCCGGGTACGCATCCTGCGCGCCGGCGATACCGGCACCATGATCAATCAGGCGATTCTGAGCCGTAACAATCCGCTGGCGGATGTCTTGTACGGGCTTGACAACACCTTTCTGACGCGGGCTTTGGATGCCGACCTGTTCATCCCCTATGAATCGCCGTTACTCAAGGATGTTGCGGATGAGTTCATCCTTGACAGCCAGTATCGTGTCACGCCAATCGACTATGGCGATGTCTGCCTCAACTACGACAAAGCCTACTTCGCGGAACACGATCTGCCGCTGCCTGCCAGCTTCGAAGACTTAACCAGGCCGGAATACCGCAGCCTGCTGGTAGTTGAGAATCCTGCCACCTCTTCACCGGGCCTGGCTTTCCTGCTGGCGACAATCAACTATTTTGGCACCGGCGATGAAGAGGAGGAGGCGCCAGTTTACACCTACCTCGACTTCTGGGCAGATCTTGTCGCGAACGATGTGCTGGTAGTCGATAGCTGGAGCGACGCTTACTACGGCGAGTTCAGTGCAACCGGAGATGGTACAAGGCCGCTGGTGGTGAGTTATGCCAGCAGCCCGCCTGCTGAGGTCTACTTCGCTGAAGAAACGCTTGAAGACGCCCCGACCGGCAGCATCACAGCAAGCGGGATGTGCTTCCGCCAAATCGAGTTCGCCGGCATTCTGGCCGGAACACAGCGGATTGAAGCAGCCCAGCGCTTCATCGATTTTCTGCTAAGCCAACCATTCCAGGAAGACATGCCGTTGCAGATGTTTGTCTTCCCGGTCAATAGGGAGGCCGAACTGCCTGAAGTATTCGTCAAGTACGCCACCATACCGGAGGAGCCAGCCTATCTCGATAGCGAGACTGTCGCGGCACACCGGGAGGAATGGATCGAGGCATGGACCAGCGTCGTCCTTCGCTAAGTGGGATGCTTTCCGGCATGCGGCACGGGCTATTGCTCGTGCCGCTCGTCTTCCTGGCGGTTTTCTTCTTCTACCCTCTGGCTACTATTCTGACCATTGGTCTGGCCCCTGAAGGCGCCATCGATCTCAGCAGCTTCCTGGAGATTCTCTCATCAGATTACTACCGGCGAATCATCGGCTTCACAGTGGGACAGGCTACGCTCTCCACTGCGCTCACACTGGTGCTGGCCTTGCCCGGCGCTTATGTCTTTGCCCGTTATGAGTTTCCCCTGAAACGCACGCTGCTCTCCCTGTCGGTCTTGCCCTTTATATTACCAACACTAGTTGTTTCAGCGGCATTTACAGCGTTACTCGGTAGGACAGGTGTTATTAATACACTGGCGATATCAGTACTGGGCCTTGCTGAGCCTCCCGTTGTGCTTGAGCGAACGTTCGCCATCATCCTCATTGCCCATGTTTTCTACAATTACCCGCTGGCGCTGCGCATGATCAGTAGCTTCTGGGTCAACCAAAGCCCTCAGATCGAAGAAGCAGCCCGCTTGCTGGGCTGTCACGGATGGCGACTCTGGTGGTTTGTACGCATCCCCCTGCTCCGCCCCATCATCCTTGCCTCTGGGCTACTCATCTTTGTGTTTACCTTCACCAGCTTTGGGGTCATCCTGATCCTGGGCGGGCCGCGCTTTGCCACGCTCGAGGTCGAGATATTCCGCCAGACCACCAGCTACCTCAATCTCTCAATGGCGGCGGCGCTGTCGCTTATTCAGATGGGATTGCTCCTTGCGTTAATGGCGCTCTACGCGCGGCTGCAAAGCCAGATGGCCAGCGAACTACGGGCATCAAGGTTAGTGAGCCGCAAGCCCAAAAGATTCTCCCGAAAGCTACTTGTCGCCACCAATCTGGGACTGATGGGATTGCTGTTGTTCGTCCCACTGGCCGCCCTGGTGATCCGATCGCTGACGCTTGGCGAAAGCGGGCTGACGCTGCGCTACTACACAGCACTGACTCACAACCCGCGTGGCTCTATCCTGTTTGTGCCTCCGATTGAGGCGGTAGGCAACTCCCTGCTCTTTGCCACAGGAACCATGTTACTGGCCGTTCTGCTGGGATTGCTGACAGCGCAACTGCTGACGCGGCGGTGGCGGATCGTACGCTGGCTGGACCCGCTGTTCATGCTTCCTCTGGCGGCCAGTGCGGCTACACTGGGCTTTGGTTACATCGTCGCCCTGGATGAGCCGCCGCTCAACCTGCGCACCTCCCCTGCCCTGCTGCTCATCGCGCATACGCTGGTAGCCCTGCCTTTTGTGGTGCGCAGCGTGCTCCCCGCGCTGCGCGGTATTCCGGCGCATATCCGTGAGGCGGCCAAGACGCTTGGCGCATCACCCTGGCAAGTCTGGCGCCTCATCGATCTGCCTCTGATCGGGCGCGGCCTCGCCGTTGGCGCGACGTTTGCCTTCACGGTCAGCATGGGCGAATTTGGGGCCTCGGTCTTCGTCGCCAGACCTGAGATCCCGACTATTCCGATCGCCATCTACCGTCTGCTCGGTCAACCGGGAGTGGTCAATTACGGGCAGGCACTGGCGTTGAGCGTCCTTCTGATGGCGGTGTGTGGCATCAGTTTCAGCGTTATTGAGCGGCTGCGCGTAACAGGTGTGGGGGAATTCTGATGCTAAACGTTCATAAGGTGAGTTTCGGATACAACGGGGAACAGACTCTTCACAACATCGATCTCGATGTTCAGCCGGGTGAAATCATGTGTCTGTTGGGACCCAGCGGTTGTGGCAAGACCACCCTGCTCCGGGTTATAGCGGGCCTGGAGACTCCCCAGCACGGCGAGATTCTGTTTGATGGCCTGCCGGTGACCGGGACGCCCGTTCATGAGCGTGACTTTGGGCTGATGTTTCAGGACTATGCCCTGTTCCCACACCTGAACGTCGCAGAGAACATCCTGTTTGGGCTGCGGATGCATCGTCTGCCGCGCGACGAGAGCATCCAACGTCTGCAGGAGGTACTTGAACTTGTTGATTTGCAGGGATACGAAAACCGCAGCGTAAATGAGATTTCGGGTGGGGAACGCCAGCGTGTGGCTCTGGCCAGGAGTCTGGCCCCTAAGCCGCGGCTCCTGATGCTTGACGAACCTCTTGGCTCGCTCGATGCAGCGTTGCGGGAACAACTGGGGGTGCAACTGCGGACGATCATCAAGCAAGCCGGTCTGACCAGCATTTACGTTACCCATGACCAGCAGGAGGCTTTCGCCATTGCTGATCGCATCGCCGTGATGCGCGACGGCTGCATCGAGCAGATCGACGCTCCGCAACAACTTTACCTGTATCCCCGAACAGTGTTTGTCGCCCGGTTTCTGGGCTTGCAGAACCTGGTGCCCGTCAAAGCCATAGATGACGACTCAGCGGAAACCAGCATCGGGCGTTTCCCCCTCAACTGGACACAACAAGTCTCCCGGATACCGGAGGCACTCCTGATCCATCCAGGGGGAATCCAGCTCACCGCTGAGCACACCGGTGCATCGCGTCCCATCCTGACGGGCACGATAAGCCGCTGCGTCTTTGCCGGCGATTCATACCGGCTAACCATAACACTTCAAGGGGCAGCAGATATCGCCTTTACCTTCCGTCTGCCGACAACAGAAGCAATGAATAGGGCGCGCTGTCCACAGTATGGTGAGCAAGTTACGATCACCTACGATCCTGATCTGGTCATACCCCTGTGGGGATCATCACCGTGCCTGGCGGAATAACTTCTCCAGGATATCTATCGGCGTCAGGAAAGCGTCAGACACCAGTAGGTTGATGGTCGGATAGCCTGGGCACTGGCATGGCGTATAATTATGATGAGAAAGAAGGATTCATGCGGATACCGGTGGTATTCAGACTGGAGCAGCGGTACATGGATAAGCGAAACGCCGTGAAGCCCCCTGCCCTACCCTGGCCGGTTGTTGTTGGTTTGTTGCTGCTCCTCATGAGCAGCCTTGCCTGTAACCTCATCAACCAACCTGCTGCGGTGACCACACCAACTGTGGCGGCTATCAACACCATTCCGCCTACCCGCACATTACCGCCAACCGGGCAGATTCCCACGCCTTTGCCGGGTATCACATTACCGCCAACCCTGGTCTTCCTGAATACACCGATCGCCATCCAGCCAACCACCGTGATCCTACCGACGGCGATTCCGTTCTATACTGCAACGCCCTTCCCAACGCGCATCCCGACCAGTACACCACTCCCAGCCGCTAACATTGCTATCTACTCGCCGGTCAACAACAACGTGTTGGCGGGTATTGTGCAGATCCTTGGCAGCGCCACACACCCGTTCTTTGTCCAATCCCAGCTGGAGTTTAGCCCTGATCCTGGCAACCTATGGGCGCTGATTCCGGGTTCGATCTCGATGGTTCCGGTTCAGAATGCTATGCTGGGCCTCTGGGACACACGCCAAACGCCGGATGGAATCTACCAGTTGCGGCTGCGTGTCTTCACTCGCGATGGCGGCAGCACAGTCGCCGTCGTCCGGAACCTGCGGATTTCCAACCAGGTTGCCACACCGCCGCCAACGGCTACAACTGTCCCGTCGCCAACACCGACCTTCACTCCTCTTCCGGTCACGCTGCCTCCGACCAGCACCCCTACACTCACGCCCACACTCACCAGCACCGTGCCACAGCCAGCCACCAGCACGCCGACATGGACCGGGACGCCGACGGAGACGCCAACACCGACACCCACTGAGACAGCGACCGCTACCCTGCTGCCATCGGCAACCCCGCCGGAGATACCCACCGCTACGCCGACGGTTCCTCCTACGTCAGGGCCGTCGCTGGTGGACCTTAACGCTATACCCATTGTGCCCAGCCTCTCCCCCGTCGTTGCAGCTAACTTGCGTGCGGTCTTCGAGTACGGAGTCAACACGCTGGGCAACAGCCCTTACCGGTTCATCAAGGTTGGCGATGAGAACACTGCATCGCCTGCCTTCCTGTCCGGTTTTGGCAACGGTACTTACGTGCTGGACATCTATGCCGGGCTGCAACCGGTGATTGATTTCTTCGGGGTACCTTTCCGGGAAGAAGGCGGCATCCTCAAGAACAGCTTTAACGTTACGAGCCGCGCGGCCTACCCCGGCTGGACTACCCTTGATGTCGTCTCGACCGGACTGGCTGATCCTGGCTGGTGCCTGGCCGGCGAGACTCCTCTGGCCTGCGAGATCAGGCTCACCCGGCCCAGCATTGCCCTGATCATGCTCGGCACCCATGATGTGCTGATGTATGCCGCGACGCCGGAAAGTTTCCGCGCCAATCTGCAGTACATTGTGAGTCTGGCGCTACAGAACGGCGTTATCCCCGTACTGAGCACCATACCGGCGCGTCTCGACGGCATGGTGACCGCTGAGCAGGTGCTGCGGTTCAACACCGAGATTGTGAATGTGGCCAATGGCGCTGGAATACCGCTCTGGAACTTCTGGTCAGCGGTGCGCGACCTGCCCGGCAGCGGTATCAGCGGGGATGGCATCACACTCAGCATGCCGCCAGCGGGTGTTTTGCCCACTGATCTATCGGCGACAGGCCTGGCATACGGGTTCAACCAGCGGAACCTGACCGCTTTGCAGGTGTTGAGCGCCATCCGCCAGGCGGTCTTCCCCGATGTCAGCATGCCGCTACCACCGACGCCGACAATTGAGCCAACGGCGATCGCTGCCATTCCGACGGCGACCGACACGCCAATCCCGACGGAAGTGATCTGGCCGACGGCTACGCCGATCCCGACCGAAACCCCAACAGAGTTGCCACTGCCGACATTGACGGAGACACCGACCGAACTGCCGTCCGCCACGCCAACGGAGACACCAACAGAGACACCCACTGAGATACCAACAGAGGCGCCCACGGCTACGCCCACCGAAACGCCAACGGAAACGCCGACCGAGACACCGACAGAGGTACCTACAGCCACGCCTACCGAGACACCGACGGAGACACCGACAGAGGTGCCTACAGCTACACCGACAGAGACTCCAACTGAAGTCCCGACGGAGATCCCTGCACCGAGCTTGATCGATGTCAGCCAGGTTCCTGTCCTACCGGATTTCGGCGCTAAACCGGAAGTCGCTGAAACGGTAAGGGCTATCTTCAACAACGGTCAGATGATGGGACGCAACCGGAACATCTTCTCGGTTGCGGGTGATCAGCTTGCTGTTGATCCGGCCTTCCTGGACGACCTGGGGGTGCAACTGGTGGTGTGGGATGTTTACCAGGCTGAACTTGAACCGGTGCTGCAGCAATTCCTGACGCCTATTGGCGATCGGAATAGCTTCACGCACACCTCCCTGGCCGGTAACGAGACCTGGTGGGCAGTCGATCTGTTGACGCCAGGTCGCGGTGATCCGGCGATGTGCCAGCCCAACGAGAGTCCGATCGCCTGCGAAGTCCGTGTTGCCCAGCCTGCTTTCATGCTGATCAGCATCGGGCGCAACAAGAGCGACCCGGTTGCCTTCCGCCAGGAGCTGGACGCCGTCCTTCAGCAGGTAATCGATCTGGGGGTGGTCCCCATCCCGGTTACACTGCCCGGTGATGATCAGGATGTGGGCCAGCAGAACGCGGCTATCGTCGAAGCGGCTCAGGCGCGCAACCTGCCAGTATGGAACCTGTGGCTGCTGCTGCGCGACCTGCCTGAGAATGGCGTCAATGTGGACGGCTCACTGCGGGTCAGCGCCCCCGGGCAGAGTGCCGTATTTACCGCCGACCAGCTGCTGTACGGCGCTAACCAGGCTAATCTGTCCATGCTGCAACTGCTCAAGGCGCTAGGGGATGTCGTGCGCTAGGTAGCCAGTCAGGCTTAACTCTTGAGGTTCAGGCCCCCTTGTGTGATGCTGTTCCCATAAGGGGGCCTGATGATCTGCCGATTTACGCCAGTATATGTGGGACCGCCCGGGTGCAAACATAGGCGAAACTTGCCGCCCGGGATCGCTCATGTTAGCATTGTCAGCCATGCACAGAAAACCATCCCGAAAGTCCCCAGCATCCCTTCTTCTGCGACTGAGTGTCCTGATCCTCGCATTCCTGGCTGCGTGCGTGCCTGCTGCTGAGCGCAACGAGATGCGCATCCTCCTTGTAGCTGATGGCCGCCAGCGCGCCTATATCTACGATCAACAGATTTCGGTGGGAACCTTCCTGGAACAGGCAGGGGTCACCCTGGGAGAACTAGACCGGATCGTCCCTCCCAGCAATACGCAGTTGCGTGATGGCATGACGGTGACGGTGGTTCGGGTATCAGAGCAGACAGTATGCCAGCAAACGCCAATTCCCTACCAGAAGCGAACAATCCCTAACGAAGGACTGGCACCCGGGGAAGAGCGGCTTGCCCAGCCGGGCGTCAACGGGATTGAAGAAGTTTGCCACCGGATTACCTATGAGGATGGCCAGGAAACACAACGCGTGGAAATCCAACGTGTGGTAGTCGAAGTCTCGCAGGATGAAATCGTTTTCGTCGGCCTGGATACCAGCCAGCTTGAAACAGTGCCGGTTGAAGGCACGCTGATGTATGTCTCCAATGGTAATGTCTGGATGATCCGGGGTAGCAGCGCCACCAAGCGGCCGGTGACCAGCAGCGGGCAAGTCGACGGACGGGTGTTTTCCCTGTCGCCGGACGGGAGCCAGTTGCTATTCACCCAGCGGTATGATGGTGCCACAGACGCCGACCTGTACTTCAATACCCTGTGGGTGATTCTTGACACGCGAGCAGCTGAGCCACAGCCTCAGGAGATCAGCCTGCTGCGCAATATCCTCTACGCAGAATGGATTCCGGGACAACCTTACACCTTCAGCTATTCAACGGCTGAGGCGCGCAGTGCCGCACCGGGCTGGCAGGCCTTCAACGATCTCTGGTCAATGCGCCTGGATGACGAGGGAGCGGTGCCCATTAAGGTTGAAAACCTGGTGGAAAGCTCTGCTGGCGGCGTGTATGGATGGTGGGGCACTACCTATCGCTGGGCGCCGGATGGCTCGGCCCTGGCCTGGACCCGCGCAGACGGAGTCGGGCTGGTTGATCTGGAAACGGGCACTTTCACCACGTTGCTGGACTTTCCTGTATACACAACCTTCCAGGATTGGGTCTGGCAGCCGGCGATCTCCTGGTCGCCTGACGGCCTGATGCTGGCGACTACCGTCCATGGTCCGCCCTTCGGCGCGGAACAACCGGAGAACAGTCCGATCTTCAATGTTGCTGTGACTACCGTCAGCCCCACGGGCGGCTTTCGTGCGGATATTGTTGAGCGGGCAGGCATCTGGGCATCGCCGAAATTCTCGCCATTTCTAGAGAGTCAGGGGGAGTTTCCCCAGGCTTATCTGGCTTACCTGCAGGCACGCAATCCGCTTAACAGTGTGAACGATCAGTACGATCTGGTTGTAGCCGATCGTGACGGCAGCAATGCGCGAGTCATCTTCCCTGCCTCAGGTCAGCCTGGCCTGGCAGCGCAGGAGGTTGTCTGGAGTCCTTCTGGCCGTCAGATCGCCCTGATCTACCAGGGCAACCTCTGGATCGTGGATGTTAAGAGTGGGCGCGCCCAGCAGATCACGATTGACGGCGGCGCCTCCTCGCCGCAGTGGGCCTCATGAACCGTTCCTCCATTGTATCGATAGTGCTGGTGGTGGTGCTTCTCGGCAGCGCAGCGGGCCTCCTATCACTGCACTACCAGCAAGTGACATTCATGCGGGGGTGGGAAGTCGCTACTGCGCCGGAAGCCACTGCCCTGCCCTACCGTCTGCCGCTCGCCGGTGTCAATGTCGATCTGACTCAGTACGACAACCATGAGCTTGCTGCCCACCTGGAGGCCATGCAACGCCTTGGTGTGGTCTGGGTTCGCCAGCCATTCCGGTGGACAGACCTTGAGTCAGTTCCGGGGGAATACGAGTGGGCCGACTGGGATCGGCTCATTGACAGTGTATCCGAACATCCCCCTCTCCGCCTTTTGGCTGTGCTTTTGCACACCCCTTCCTGGGCACGTCACAGCCAGGCGTCTCTCAGCCCCACTGCTCCACCTGCGCGCAACCGTGATTTCGCTGCTTTTGCTGCCGCGTTTGCTGCACGCTATGGAGATCGTGTTGACTACTACCAAGTCTGGGACGAGCCTAACTTGGCGATTGGCTGGGGCGGACTCAACCCCAGCCCTGGGGACTACGTAGCGCTGCTTCAAGCTGCCTATTCCGCTATTCACGCCCAAGACTCCACAGCGACCGTTATTGCCGCTGGCCTGGCCCCTACCACCGAGCAGGGTCCGCAGAACTACAGCGATGTGCTATTCCTGCGGGCAATGTACTCCAATGGTGCAGCGGGCTACTTTGATGCGCTGGCCGGCAAGCCGTACGGATTTGACACCAGCCCGCAGGATCGGCGGGTCGACGAGGGCATCCTCAACTTCTCGCGGCTCATCTTGCTCCGGGAGGAAATGATCAGCCATGGCGACGCCGACAAGGCGCTGTGGGCAAGCCATTTTGGCTGGAACGCACTTCCTGAAAACTGGGAAGGGGAACCCTCCATCTGGGGGCAACAGAGCCGGGCCGATCAACTGGCGTTTATTCGGGAGGCATACGCACGCGCCACTCGTGAGTGGCCCTGGACAGGTGGGCTGATCCTGGAGAACTGGCAGCCGAACGCGCCTGCTGACGATCCGGTATGGGGATTTGCCCTGGTGCGGCCGGGAGATAGCCTGGCAGAGTTGCCCACCGATCTATTCACCACGCCCGGTGAAGGCAACGCCGCCATCCCAGGCCGCTATCCGGCTCTTAATCCATACGCAGTCTATAGCGGAGACTGGGAGTTTGGCGATCTTGGCGCCGATGTGGGATATACCAACGACGGACAATTCACGTTTGAGTTCGTCGGAACGGAGGTTGCGCTTGAATTGCGCCGTGGCAACTACCGGGCGTATCTCTATGTGACGGTTGACGATGCGCCGGCCAATGCGCTGCCCATTGCCGACGATGGGCGCAGTTACACTGTGCTGACCTCCGCTGATGCATTGCCGCGTGTAGATGTCATCACTGTCGCCCGCAATCTGGCGCCCGGTCGTCATCAGCTGACGGCCAGAGCCGAATTCGGGTGGGATCAGTGGCCTATCGCCGGATTTCGGGTGGCGGATCCGCCGGATGATCTGGCATTTCGCCAGCAGAGCGCTGCCCTTGGCATACTTGGTATTGGCGCCCTGGTAATGCTGGGCGTCTTCAATCGAGGCCGCCGTGTGGCGCTGCCCATCCAATTTCGCCAGGCATGGTCGCGTCTGCACGCAACCGGTCAGATTCTGGTTGGTGCGGCAGTGTCATTACTGCTGGCGCTTGGCATGACGCTAACCTGGAACGATCACCTGCCGGCCATTTTTCGCCGAGACCCTCCTGCTTTGCTTGTGGGAATCGCCTTTTCGGGGGTGCTCTACTTCAGCGAGTCCTTCATCCTGGTGCTTGTAACAGGCACGCTGTTGTGGTACCTGATCTTCCTGAGAGTTGAGCTTGGGCTGCTACTGACTCTTCTGTGGTCGCCTTTCTTCCTCTATCCCCTCACGCTTTATACCTATGCTTTCCCCATGGCGGAGGTATGCATTCTGCTGACAGCAACAGCCTGGGTTGTTCGCCTGGGGCTTGACTGGGCCAGGCAGCGCCGTGCTCAGCAGACAATACACCTGCGGTCACGTGACCTGCATCTGCTTGACTGGGGGATGCTGCTCCTTGTGGTGGTGGCGACGATGTCATTGTTCTGGTCGGACTATCAGCGAGTGGCCCTCCGAGAATGGCGCACGCTGATTGTGGAACCTGCTCTCTTCTATCTGGTGGCTCGATCCACCCTACGCCAGCGGACTGAGATCGTCCGACTGGTGGATACCTTTATCCTAGCGGCGACGCTGGCGGCTGGCATCAGCCTGGCGCTGTATGTTAGTGGACAGGGCGTGATCTTCGCTGAGGGCGGCTCGCAGCGACTGGCAGGCGTTTACGGCTCGCCCAACAATATGGGGCTGCTGGTAGGGCGCGCCCTACCCTTCGCAGCCGCCTTCCTTCTGGCGGCACAGAGCAGATTCCGCCGAATCTGGTCACTGATGGCCAGCATTATACTTGGATTGGCGGCGATCCTGTCCAAGAGCGCTGGCGCGCTGTTGCTAGGGATACCGGCCAGCCTGTTATTACTGCTCTTCCTGTGGGACAGGCGCGCCGGTGTCATTGCTACGGTAACTGGCGCCGTCAGCGGGCTAATCGCCCTGGGCCCGTTACAACAGTCTCCGCGATTCGCGCGAATTCTGGATTTCTCCAGCGGTTCAACCTTCTTCCGCCTCAAGCTCTGGGAAAGCGCCTGGCGCATGATCGCTGACCGCCCCCTGCAGGGCTATGGCCTTGATCAGTTTCTGTACCACTACCGGGGACGGTACATTGCTCTGGAAGCCTGGCAGGAGCCTAACCTGTCACACCCGCACAACGTGCTGCTAGACTTCTGGATACGTTTGGGATTAGGCGGGGTAATCCTGCTGGTCGCTACGCAGACGGTCTTCTGGCGAAGTTGCCTGACTCTATATCGGGTGCTTCGCTACGACAGACTTCTATGGGCTGTTGTACTGGGGGCAATGGCCAGTATGCTTGATGTGTTGCTGCATGGCCTTGTCGACAATAGTGTTTTCGTTCTGGATCTCAGCTACATCTACGCCTTGCTCATGGTACTCCCTCCCCTTCTTGAAAGGCATGCTGAGCTTAAAAGGCATGCTGAGTCGTCATAAGGGCGCGTTGGCTATCCTGCGCACGGTCTGC
The DNA here is from genome assembly GCA_019873685.1 of Chloroflexota bacterium. GTDB lineage: Bacteria > Chloroflexota > Anaerolineae > Aggregatilineales > Ch27 > Ch27. Next base: position 287,724 of record JAIOAT010000001.1, on the reverse strand, counting down.
CCATTTAAGGAGGTGACCCGTGGAAGCCCGGATCAACGACACACTGATCAAGATCGTCCAGGGCGACATTACCGATCAAGCGGTTGACGCGATTGTGAACGCCGCCAACAGCCACCTGATCCTGGGCAGCGGCGTTGCTGGTGCAATCCGGGAGAAAGGTGGGCCGGCTATTCAAGAGGAGTGCAATCGCATCGGCTGGTGTGATGTAGGCAGTGCGGTAATCACAGGCGCCGGGCGTCTGCCGGCGCGGTATGTGATTCACGCGGTGGGACCGCGTCTGGGCGAAGGCAATGAACCGGGCAAACTAGCCTCTGCCACCCGGGCCAGCCTGACACTGGCCGAGGAAAAGAAGCTACGTTCGATTGCCCTGCCTGCCATCTCTACGGGCGTCTTTGGCTTTCCACTGGAAGCCTGTGCGCAGATCATGTTGCGCGTAGCAATTGATATTGCCTTTGAGGATTTTGAGCACCTGAAAGAGATTCGATTCTGTCTGTTCGATGCACATGCCTTCTCCATCTTCTGTGCGGAGTTTGAACGGCAACTCTCAGCGCTTGAAGATGAAAGCTAGTATGGTACACTAGCCGCGCTTATCTATGATGACTGAAGGATTGCGCTCTCCTCTATGCGTATTCTCATCACTGGCGTAGCGGGCTTTCTTGGCTCGCATCTGGCTGATCGATTCCTGGCCGAAGGGCACTCCGTGATTGGTATGGACAATCTGATCACGGGGAATATCCGTAACATTGCCCACCTGGCCGGGCGGGATGACTTCCTGTTCATCAAGCACGATGTCACCAATTACATCTACATTGACGGCCCCCTGGACGCCGTTCTGCACTTCGCTTCGCCTGCCAGCCCGATCGACTACCTGCGTTACCCGATCCAGACTCTCAAAGTTGGCGCGCTCGGCACGCATAATGCCCTCGGCGTGGCAATGAAAAAGGATGCGCGTTTTCTTCTTGCCTCTACTTCGGAAGTGTATGGCGACCCTCTGGAGCATCCCCAGAAAGAAACCTATGTTGGTCATGTGGATGCAATCGGCCCCCGTGGCGTTTATGACGAAGCTAAGCGCTTTGCAGAAGCCATGACTATGGCCTACCACCGTGCTCATCAGGTCGATACCCGCATTGTGCGTATCTTCAATACCTATGGCCCCCGGATGCGGCTGGATGACGGACGCGTTGTGCCCAACTTTATCGGCCAGGCGTTACGCGGTGAACAGCTCACCGTGTACGGTGATGGGACCCAGACACGCAGCTTCTGCTATGTCAGCGACCTGATTGAAGGGATCTATCGCCTGCTGATGACGGATTTCCACGATCCGGTCAACCTCGGTAACCCGACTGAAATGAACATCATTGAGTTTGCCCGTCTGGTCAACCAATTGACCCAGAACCCGGCCGGGATCACCTTCCAGGAGCAAGCACGCATCGCGGGCGATCCTCAGCAGCGCCAGCCAGATATCACTCGCGCCAGACAGTTGTTGGGCTGGGAACCGCGTGTCAGTCTGCCCGAAGGGCTGGAAATGACCATCAGGTATTTTAGGAAACTGGTGTGAGCGCTGTCTTCGGGCGTATCTGGCCGCTGACGTGGTCAATCCTGCTTCTCGTCGTAGCGGGTCTAGCCGGCGTAGCTATCGCACTATTGCCGCTACAATCGGCGATTCTATTGCTCGGTGTGGTCAGTCTGGCGGCGCTGGTATTTATAGAGCCAACTGGCGCTGTCGTGTTGCTGCTGATTGTTGCCCCTCTGAAAGCGCTGATCGAGACTGAGGCGCCTACCTCCTTGCCAGCCGATATTGGACAACTGGCGTTGTTTGGGCTGCTGCTCGTCTGGGTTGTCACGCGTGCAGCTTCTGGGCGGGAACTGCGCCTGAGGCTGAGCAAGGTTCAGGCACCCGTTGCGCTATTCGTTGGTGCGGTAGCACTGAGCATTCCGGGTGCTGTGGCGCCCGGTAATGCACTCGCTGAAGCATTTAAGTGGGTGGCGGTGCTGCTCCTGATCTCGCTATGCTTGGATCTGTTCAGGCGGGATGATGCCAGCTGGTTGGTCGCTGGAGTTGTTCTTGCCGGTGGGGTGCAGGCAATCGTCGGCCTGTATGAGTTCTTTGGTGGCTCAGGTGTTGAACATCTGCGCATTCTGGACGACACGCACTTTCGGGCGTTTGGCACGTTTGGCCAGCCTAACCCTTTCGGCGCTTTTATGGGCATCACGCTGGCCATGGCTATCGGGGCGGCCCTGGGATATCTGTTTGAACTACAGCGCGCCTTCCAACATAGGCAGGGGCTTAGGAGCGTTGCCGCTCTTAACGTACTCGGATTTGCCTTCTATGCGGCGATGGCCGCCCTAATTCTGGCCGGTCTGCTGGCTTCGTGGAGCCGCGGCGCGTGGATGGGATTTGTGGTTTCCACCGGTGTGATGGTGTTCTTTGTACCACGATCATTGATCAGGAGTGTGCTGCTTGTCGCTATCCTCGCTCCACTTGCCATCATAGCCTGGTCAAACGGCTGGGTACCGGAATCCATCAGCAGTCGGCTGGTCGGCTTTTCTGAAGAACTGGTAACCGTGACAGATGTGCGCGGCGTCGAATTGACGGACAGCAACTATGCGGTCACAGAGCGCATAGCTCACTGGCAGTCGGCGCTGGAGATGGCGCGGGATCATCCCTGGCTGGGTGTTGGATTCGACAACTATGAGGCAGCGTATTCTGCCTACGCCCTGATGGAATGGCAGAATCCGCTCGGCCATGCCCACAACTATTATCTGAACCTGCTTGCAGAGACGGGGATTGTTGGGCTGGGTGCCTACTTGCTGGCCTGGGTGGCTATCTATGCGCTCACCATCAGGCAGTGGCGCCGCAGCTACGGTCTTGAGCGCGGTTGGTGTGTGGGCTTGCTGGGGGTATGGACGTACATCGCTGTGCATAGCTTAGTCGATAAGCTCTACGTCAATAACATGTTCCTGCATGTCGGTTGTCTGCTGGGATTGCTGGCTGTACTGTGGTCATCGAATGATCGGGTTGAAGCGTGAAATAACATGAGTCTTCCTTCTCCAAATACAGCGATCCGCGCTGTAAGCACGCGCTTTGGCGGCCGTAAGGCCAGGGAAGTGGAGCGATTCATCAAGTTCTTTATCGTCGGAGCCATTGGCTTCGTTGTGGACTTTGGGACGCTGAACCTGCTCCAGTTGACCCTGTTGCGACCCTCTGATGAAGCATCGTTGCCGGTCATGCTGGCGACAAGCATTGCCTTCACGGCAGCCATTACCAGTAATTTCATCTGGAACCGTTACTGGACCTACCCCGATTCCCGTTCTCGACCGGTGCTTCGCCAGCTTGTGCAGTTCTTTCTGGTCAACATTGCCGGCTGGTTATTCCGTCTGGGAATCGTGGCGATTGCGTATTTCCCCTTTGGGGCGGCAATGGCGGGCGCCATCAATACCCTGGCGCCGGGCACCATTACCGACCTGGCTCTGCAAAATCAACTGGGCACCAATCTGGCGCAGGCGTTGGCCGTGTTTCTGGTGATGTTCTGGAACTTCTTTGTCAATCGTTACTGGACGTATAATGACGTTACGTGACAGCGTTGGCAGCAGCGAGTGATAGGGAACGCCCGTGAGCAGAGAGATCCTGATTGTTGATGATGATCTGCTGCTCTGCAAGTTGTTTTCCACGACACTGGAAAAGCACGGCTACACTGCTCACGTTGCTTACTCAGGACCTGATGCATTGGAGTTCCTGAGCACCCGGCCGGTAGATCTTGTCGTGCTGGATATCATGATGGCCGATATGGATGGCATTGATGTCATCGCGCAGATCCGCCGCAATCCGGCTTACTTGCGTTTACCGATCGTCGTGCTTTCGGCGCGAGCAGACTTCGCCAGCCGGCAACGAGGCCTGATAGCAGGCGCTACCGATTATCTGATCAAGCCCATTACACCGGATGACCTGCTTGCCTATATCCGGCGGTTGTGGCCCCAAGACTGATCCCCATGGCTGTGATCGGTATTGACTATACCCCTGCCTATGATCAGGGAGGCGGCATCGGGCGTTACGTTCGCGAGCTGGTCGCCAGCCTGGCGGATGTGGACACTACAACAGATTACCGCCTGTTTGTCGCGGGAGTCCATGCGACGCATCCCTTGCCTTCCGCCCCCGGACACAATTTCCGCTGGTGCCCCGCAGGGATCTCCCCGCGCTGGCTCGCTCGCCTCTGGCATCGCGCCCGCATTCCCTGGCCGGTGGAATACTGGACAGGGAACGTCGATCTGTTTCATGCAACCGACTTTGTGTTGCCGCCTGTTCACAGGAAAACACGGACCCTTCTAACGGTGCATGATCTATCGTTCGTGCATCTTCCGGAAGCAACAAGTCCAGCGCTCAAGCGATATCTGGATCGCGTAGTGCCGCGATCGGTCAGCCGGGCGGATCACATCCTGGCAGATTCCCGGGCAACCAAGGATGATCTTGTGGCGCTCTACCGAACTCCGCCCGATAAGGTGACCGTTCTGCTGAGCGGCGTAAACCGTGCCTTTCGCCGCATAACTGATCAACAGATTCTGCAGGCAACTCTGCGCAAATATGACCTGGGCAACTGGCCTTTCCTGTTTACCGTTGGGACAGTGCAACCGCGCAAGAACTATGTGCGGCTGTTCGAGGCATTGGCGCTTGTACGTATGCAGTGGCCTGACCTGCATCTGGTCATCGCTGGTGGTCGTGGCTGGCTGGACGACCCCATTTATGAGGCAATCAACCGTCTGGGGCTTGACTCAGCGATCCACCTGATCGGCTTTGCTGAGGATGACGACTTGCCCGCCCTGTACAGCGCTGCGGTGGCAGTACCGTATGTCTCCCTGTACGAGGGCTTCGGGCTGCCCGTTCTGGAAGCGATGGCCTGCGGCACGCCTGTCATCGCTTCCAAAGTGTCATCGATTCCCGAAGTTGCTGGCGATGCGGCCCTGCTGGTTGATCCCCTGAGCGTGGAGGCGATTGCGGATGCTATCGGGCAGATCATGGCTTCGCCGAGTCTGGTTGCCCGGCTGGTTGAACGCGGATATACACAGGCGGCTCGCTTCACCTGGGAGCGAGCTGCGACCCAGCTTGTGGAGGTATATACATCTCTGATGGGCGAGCGATCCTGAATACACAATGCCGGGCTGCATGGGTGCTATAATCCAGCACAACAACCATGTATGCGAAAGCGAGAATCGCCATGGAAGGCCGAACAATTGCAGAGTCCCGCGTCACGCTAGGTTTGATGATGGGGCCTGAAAACGCCAATGCACTGGGTAATGTGCACGGCGGCGTGATCATGAAGTATGCTGACGAGGCGGGCGCTGTGGCAGCGATGCGCCATGCCCGCCGCCCCGTTGTCACCGTGGCAATCGACTCGCTGACTTTCCTGGAACCGATCACTGTCGGCCATCTGGTCACCTTCCAGGCGGAACTGACCTATGCGGGCCGGACGTCGATGGAGGTGCGGGTGCTGGTTGATGCGGAGGATCCGATCACCGGAAGGCGTACCAGAACCAACATGGCTTATCTGGTCTATGTCGCAATCGATGAAAATCATCGTCCTCATCCAGTTCCCGCTCTGATTCCAGAGACGCCAGAGGAAATGCAGCGGTTTGAGGAAGCGCGATTGCGCCAGCAGCGCCGCAAACAGGAACGAGCGGAGAAGTAGCACTATGGGCAATTTGCCGTCACAGTCAGAAAAGGCCAGTCCTTCATCGGCGTTGTTGCGCATCCTGACCGAAGCCGGGGCACGCTACGTGGGTGAGCCAATCCCTGACATTGGGCTGGCGGAACACCTGCCGTTCCCTTTCTTGGCGATTGTCAATCAGGTTGAAATGCGTATGGCGCTGCTGCTGGCAGTGATCAACCCTGCTGTCGGCGGTGTGTTGCTCATTGGCCCGCGAGGGACAGGCAAGACCACCTGCGTGCGTAGCCTGACCGGAATTCTACCTGACGTTCTGGTGAGCACCTGCCCTGAAGGGTGTATGCCGGAGGACTACGAGCGCCTTGGCGAAGCAGGGGTATGTCCTCTCTGCGCGCAGAAACTGGCAGCCGGCGAATCTATCACCCGCCTTGAACCGGTCCGCTTGGTTGAGCTACCTCTAAACGCCCGGTTGGAGGATGTCGTGGGCGGCATCAACGAGCGCATTGCCATTCAGCAGAATCGCATCAAGCTAGAACGAGGCATCCTGTCACGGGCCGATCAGAACCTGCTGTACATCGATGAAGTGAATCTGCTTGACGACTTCATTGTTGACGCGATTCTGGACGCGGCGGCGCAGGGAAGCTACACCGTGCGCCGGGGAGCCATGGTCGGAACTTACCGTTCGCGGTTTGTACTGATCGGCTCCATGAATCCGGAGGAAGGACGGCTGCGCCCTCAGATCATGGACCGGTTCGGCTTGCGGGTGACCGTACGCGGATTAACCGACGACAACGAAAGGATCGAGGTCTACGAACGGGTTCGTCGTTACCGGGCCAATCCGCGCCGCTTTATCGCTGAATGGGCTGCTGCCACGGAAGAGATGCGAGAAGAGGTCATGGCGGCGCGGGAATTGCTGCGCCAAGTAACCTTGACCAAGGACGCCCAGAGTGCCGGCCTGGAACTGGTACGCAAGCTGCAACTGGATTCCCACCGCGCAGAGTACACGATGTTTGAGGCGGCACGCGCCCACGCTGCGGCGGATGGTCGCATTGTAGCTGAGGTGCAGGATGTCCGTGCTGTGGCGCCGCTGGCGCTGCGCCAGCGGCGGAGCCAGTTCATGGTCGACTTCTTCGAGCGCCAGGCTGCTGAAGACGAGGCGATTCAGGAACACCTGAACGCCATTATCGGCAGGCAGGGATGAGGCACGAGCGACTGATGAGAGAGGGTCGTAGTACCATGGACTGGCTTTGCCTGGGAGCGCAAATACTGGCCGTTGTAGCCTGTTTTCTACCCTGGCTGTGGCACCCGGCAGCAGCGCTTTCACCGCAGGTGTTCGATCTGGCAGAGTGGACTTCGCTCATGCCGGAGATTCGTAATGGGCCAGTGGTGCTGTTGCCATCGCTGCTGCTGCGTGGCAGCGTTGCGCTGCTGGCTGTAGCTATCTGGCTAATGGCCATCAGCCAGCAGAACCGTCGCCATGTTGACTACCTCCAGGCTACAGTCGCTATCTGCCTTGTAGTGATACTCCTGCCCCCTGCCAATTTTTACCTGACAGCGAGGAACGACCCCAATTATCGTCAGCAATTCTGGATCGCCCTGGCCGCTCTCGGAATCATAGTTGTGGCGGTTACGTCGCGGTCTCGTCTGGCCACCTGGCTGCCACGCATGGCTGCAGTGACTCTGGTTGTTGGCGCGATCTGTGCCATTGCCGGGCTTATCACGAGTACGTCGCTGAGTAGGATATTGGGCGTCTCAATGAGGCTTGGCGCTGGTGCCATCTTGTTTGTGCTGGGATCGCTTGTGGCAGCCGCCTGTCTGATCTGGCTCTCGTTCCGCCGGAGCACTGCGCCCTGAAAAATCGAAAAGCGGGCAGATTTCCCCACCCGCTTCCCTAGTCTGAGTTCGGTGTAAGCTGCGACGCGTCGATGGGCCTGAGAACGGTTGATGTCAGTCAACCATCCGGCTGGAGATGTAGTCGATAGCTTCTCCAACGGTTGTGATCTTCTGCGCTTCCTCATCGGAGATCTCGCCGCCGAATTCTTCCTCAAAGCCCATGATGAGTTCGACCAGATCCAGCGAATCGGCTTCAAGATCCTCACGGAAGCGTGCTTCCCGCACGACCTTCTCTTCGTCAACGCCCAGCAGATCGACGATGATGCCCTTGACGCGCTCTTCAACACTATCGGCCATGAAGGTACCTCCGTTGTGTGTAACACTGTTCTGGTGTCATTATACCCGCAATGCAGAGACACTCAAGCCTCTGGCTCAGAGAAAAGGGGCTTTTGACACAGATCAGTCAAGCTGGTAGCATTTCTGGCTGCGAATACATAGCAAGGAACACCCATCCATGCCTGAAGTTGCGGACAGCCAGTCGACTTCGAGTCGCAAGGCGGATCATATCCGGATCAACCTTGAAGAAAATGTGCAATTCCCTCGTCTAACGACTGGCCTTGAGCGTTATCGCTTCCTGCACCAGGCAGTGCCAGAGCTGAACCTGGCTGAGATTGACTTGAGTACAGCATTCCTGGGAAAGCCTCTGACGGCCCCTATTCTGATCTCGTCAATGACCGGGGGTACTGAGCAAGCTCACCGGATCAACCGAAATCTGGCGGTCGCAGCTCAGCAGATGGGAATCGCGATGGGACTGGGGTCCCAGCGGGCAGCAATTGAGAATCCGTCTTTGGCCTGGACATTTCAGGTGCGGGATGTTGCTCCTGATATTCTGCTATTTGCGAATCTGGGAGCCGTGCAACTGAACTACGGTTACGGTGTAGAGCACTGCCAGCGTGCCGTCGATATGGTTGAAGCTGATGCACTTATCCTGCATCTTAATGTGCTTCAGGAAGCCGTTCAGCCGGAAGGCGACGGTAACTTTGCCGGCCTTCTGGATAAGATTGAGCAAGTGTGCTGTGCATTGCCAGTACCGGTTATTGCTAAAGAAGTCGGCTGGGGACTTTCTGAGGAGGCAGCTCGGCGACTTATTGACGTGGGCGTTAGTGTTCTGGATGTCGCTGGTTCGGGGGGCACCTCTTGGAGCGAGGTTGAGTACCATCGAGCGCCCAATGCATTCCATGCACAGGTAGCCGCGTGTTTCGCCGACTGGGGTATTCCCACCGCCGATAGCCTGATCTATGTCCGGCGGGTCGCGTCTCAGATACCTTTGATCGCCAGCGGCGGGTTGCGGGATGGTGTTGACATTGCCAAGTGTCTGGCCCTCGGCGCTGATCTTGCTGGGCTAGCTGGCCCGTTCTTGAAGGCTGCTGCTCAATCTGATGAAGCGGTGCTAGAACTGATTGAGCTGCTGGAGCGCCAGTTGCGCATCGCTATGCTGTGTGCTGGCGCTGGGAATATTGCGGCGCTGAAGAAGATATCTCTCGTTGTTCATTCCCCCTCCCCTCTGGAGTCATGATGGAAGACCATTGGAAAGAAATAGCGGTCTATCGGGATGCACTCAACCGTGAGATGCGTGCCCTTGTGGGGCGTTTTTCGCCTGGCCCGGTGGAGCTTGATCGCATGCTGTGTTACCACTTGGGCTGGATGGACGAAGATGGGCGCCCAGTTGAGGTGTATCCCGGCAAGCAGGTCCGTCCGTTGCTGGTGTTGTTGAGTACAGAGAGCGCTGGTGGAGAGTGGGAACGGGCGCTTCCTGCAGCAGCTGCTATTGAGTTGCTGCACAATTTCTCGCTAATTCACGATGATATTGAGGATGGTAGCCCCCTGCGGCGTGGGCGCCCTTCGGTCTGGAAGCTTTGGGGGGTCCCGAGTGCTATTAACGCCGGGGATGCCATGTTTGCTTTGGCCTATGCGGCGCTCTGGAGTCTTGTGGAGAGGGGGATTTCGGAGTATCGGGTATTACAGGCTGTTTCCCTGTTTGCGCGGACGAGTCTCGAATTGACGCGTGGTCAGCATCTGGATATGGCTTTTGAGCAATTGCCGGCTGTTTCGGTCGATGAATATTTGACGATGATTGGTGCGAAATCTGCGGCGTTGATCGCTGCGAGCGCGGAGATGGGGGCGCTTGTGGCGGGTGCATCAGATGAAGTGGTTCGGCGCTATCAAGAGTTTGGGTATGCACTGGGAGTAGCGTTTCAGATTAGAGACGATATTCTGGGAATCTGGGGGGAACAGCGTGTTACTGGTAAATCAGCTGTGACGGATGTTGTCTCGCGGAAGAAGACGCTGCCGGTAATCTTTGGGCTGGAGGTGAGTTCCCAGCTGCGTGAGATCTATGCAAAACCGGAACTCTCTGATGCAGATGTGGTGCGGTGTGTGCAGATCTTGGATGAATGTGGCGCTCGGGAGTATGCAATGCAGATTGAGGAGAGGTATGTGAGGCGGGTTGGTGAGATTGTTGGTAGTTTGGGTGATAGGGGGGCGCTGGGGGTTTTGGGGTGGTTGGTGGGGACTTTGTTGGGGCGAGAATTTTGATTGTGGTGTTGTTGGTTGGTTGTGTGGGTATATGACTACACGAATTCCCTGAAGACCAGATTGGCAATCAGCCGAGCTTGCGCTGTTAGCACAATACGGTCATCCAGACACTGCACCAATCCCCTCGCTGCGAGTCCCGCCAGTTCGATTCCGTAGCATTCATCCAGCCGCAGCCCAAAGCGTCTCTCAAAATCACAACGAGATACGCCTTCTTTGACCAGACGCAGGCCAAGGATCACCGTCTCAGCGCGCGCCTGTCGAGGAGTGACTGTCTCCACCTTCGCTGGATCTACAGCGGGAGACAGCGGAAACTGCTGATTGCACTGTTCTGGAGATAAGTAGTCAATCAGGGAGTCGGCCAACAAACGCACATACTCCGCTGGCCGATCTACTGTACCGTATCGGACAGGTTCCACGAACCCGTATCCCCCTGCCCCAACACCCAGGTATGGGAGCCGCCGCCAGTACTGCAGATTGTGCTGGCAGGCGTATCCGGGCCTGGCCCAGTTGCTGATCTCATACTGTTCAAACCCTGCTTCGGCCAAGTAACCGGTGGCGTACTCATACATATCGGCGGCCAGATCATCATCCAGCTCCGCCAACTTGCCAGCAGCAATCCGGCGATACAGCGGTGTGCCAGCCTCAATGCCCAAGCTATACAATGACAGATGCTCAGGAGCCAGGGCGACAGCCTGAGCCAGCGACTCTCGCCACGAAGCCAGAGTCTGCCCCGGAAGCCCATAGATCAGGTCAATGTTCACATTCCTGAAACCGACTAACCTGGCAGCCCGGACGGCCATAGCGACATCGGCCCAATCGTGGCGTCGACCCAACAGGGCAAGTTCGCCTGCATGCGCTGACTGCGCCCCCAGGCTCAGCCGTGTCACCCCCAACCCGCGGATCGCTGCCAAATACGCCGCATCAAGTCCTCTGGGGTTAGCTTCCAGCGTGATCTCAGCCGAATCCCGTAAGTCGAAAACCGCGCGGATGGCCTGAAGAATCCGCGCCAGATGTTCGACCGAAAGCAAGCTGGGAGTTCCCCCGCCAAAGTACAGAGTGTCAAGTCTGAGCTTTCGGCCAGCAGCCCTGCCAACCCAGGTAATCTCACGACACAGCGCATCCACATAAGCCGGAATCAGGTGACCCAGTCCAGCATAGGTATTGAAGGCACAATACGAACAGCGCCTTGCGCAGAACGGAATGTGAACATACAGCGCCAGCCCTCCATTAAGCGAAGTGACGAAACTGCTGGCCATTGTGGCTACCTCAATGTCAATTGCAGGAACAACGCTAAATTACTATAATACACAAGACCTCATCAGCAATATTATCAACAGATTCTTCCAGGATTTCGTCGAATGGTCGATACGCAAAAATTGAGCCACATGCCAGAGAACCCTCAAGGCAGTTCCCTGCAGCCAGGGGTAGTGCTCCAGAATCGCTGGCGAATCGTGGGAGTGCTCGGGGTCGGCGGCATGGCTTCCGTGTACAAGGCCCGCGATCTGCGCTTCCCGGATGTGGTGCGCCACGTCGCAGTCAAGGAAATGCTGAACCTCGCGACTGATCCCCAGATTAGAGAGCTGACGCTCCGCAACTTTGAACGGGAAGCCAATATCCTGGCCTCGCTCAGCCACCCGGCAATGCCGGAGATTTACGACTATTTTCCGGGGTCTAACCATGTCTACCTGGTTATGGAATTCATCAATGGCAAAGACCTCGAGGCCATCCTCAATTCAGTCCCGATGGAGAAGATTCCGCCATCCACCATTCTTCAGTGGGCTATTGAGTTGTGCGATGTGATCGCCTACTTGCATGAGCATGAGCCAGAGCCGATCATCTTCCGTGATGTCAAGCCTTCCAATGTCATGATCGATCAGCATGGCAACGTGCGCCTGATTGACTTTGGCATTGCAAAGGTCTTTGAGTCCGGCCAGAAGGGCACTATGATCGGCACGGAGGGCTATTCAGCACCCGAACAGTACAAGGGTGAGGCCACGCCGGCCAGCGATATCTACGCCATTGGCGCTACGCTCCACCACATCATGACACGTCGCGATCCCCGGCTTGAACCACCCTTCAGCTTTGCTGAGCGCCCGATCCGGAAATACAATGCCCAGATTTCGCCGGAGTTCGAACGGATTGTCATGAAAGCGCTGGCCTACGATGCCGCCGAACGCTTTGCGACTGCCCGTCAGATGAAAGAGGCGCTTGAGGCGCTGGTTCATCCTGTGCGCTCCGGGGTAGCTTCTACCACAATCACAGGAGCTGAGGAGGGGTTTGTAACTGGCGAAGGATCGTCGATAACGCCTATCTGGAGATTCCGGTGCGAAGACGAGATCCGCTCCTCACCAGCGGTCTATAACGGGATGGTTTACGTGGGGGCATATGACAACAATTTGTATGCCCTTCAGGCTACTGATGGCGCCTTCAGATGGAAATTCGCCACGGAGGGTGGCCTGGCGGCATCCCCGGTAGTCGATCCCCAGAACCAGGTAGTCATCATTGGCTCAGAAGACTCGGTTGTCTACGCCATCGAAATACGAACCGGGCGTATCGTCTGGACAATCATGACCAACAAACCAGTGCGCTGCACGGCGCGGGTAGCGCTCGGCCACGTCTTTTTCGGCAGCGACGACGGTAAGCTCTACGCCGCTAAAGCCAACAACGGCCGCGTGCTGTGGAAATTCGATGCCTCTGCCCCAATCCGCACGCGTCCGTATGTCACCGAGGAATACATCATCTTCGGCTCCGAAGCTGGCGAGGTTGTTGGCCTCGACCTGAGCGGCACCGCCAAATGGCGATTCAGAGCTAAGCGCGGGGTCACCTCTTCCCCGGCAGTATACGAAGGAGTAGCTTATTTCGGGTCCAGTGACTGGCATGTCTATGCCGTGGATATTCGCACCGGCTATCCGATCTGGCGTTTCCGGACCCAGAAGCCGGTCTGGTCTAGTCCCGCAGTAGATCCGGTAACCAAAACGGTTTTCGTCGGCTCAGTGGATGGCAATCTGTACGCCCTCGATATGGAAAGCGGCAAAGAGCGCTGGCACTTCACGACTGAAAACCAGATCACCTCATCTCCAGCAATAGCCAACGGCTCTGTCTACATTGGCAGCGTTGACCGCCACGTCTACTCGGTTAATGCCAAAACCGGAAAGCTGAACTGGAGCTTCTGCACGGAAGGCCCGGTGGCATCCTCCCCTGAAGTGGTTGACAACGTTGTGTATATTGGTTCCTCTGATCATTATGTCTATGCACTACCGGCGTAACCGCCGGGGAGATACCAGACACTATGAATATCATCCGTCGTCTGCTGGGTCGCAAAGTTCAGCCGCCATCCACCTCGCAGGAGGTTCGGCCTGAACTTGGCGAGGAGACTGCCGAGCCACAGACCATCAGCATTCCGGGTGTAGCCGCCGAAATAGCGGTAGATGCTCCGTCAGGCGCTGCGGCGCTGGGCGTCACCCGCCAGCTGCCCACCCTCGAAGCAGCGCTTTCCCGGCCAAATCAGCATATCGCGTATGGCCATGGCACTGATGTTGGCCAGGTCAGGACCAACAACCAGGACGCTATCCTGACCTTCTTTGCCTGCCAAGGCAATGCAGATAGCATTCCGGATTTCGGCCTGTTCGTGGTTGCTGACGGCATGGGCGGGCATCACCACGGGGAAAAAGCGGCCACTATCGCCACCCAGACTCTGGCCGAACAGGTGACCCGGCAGGTCTTTCTGCCGATGCTAACACCGCGTTACGAGGAAGTCTATTCCGGCCCACCCCTCCTGACGGAGATTCTTACAAAAGCTGTTCGGGCTTCCAACGATATTGTGGCGAAACATGTCCCGGAAGGTGGAACCACAGTCACTGCTGCTGTGGTCATCGGAGACCTCGTCCACATTGTACATGTCGGTGATAGCCGTGCCTATCTGATCACACGCGAGTATGGCATCGAGCAGGTCACCCGTGATCACTCCCTGGTGCAACGGCTGATCGAACTCGACCAGTTGACACCAGAAGAAGCAGCGCTCCATCCGCAGAAAAACGTGCTCTATCGCGCAATTGGCCAGAGTGATAACCTGGAGGTTGATGCGGTCACGCGGCGCCTTCCAGCCGATTCTTACTTGCTATTGTGCAGTGACGGCCTATGGAACGTAGTCCCTGAAACAGAGGTTCACAGGATTGTTCTGGACTCTGAAACGCCACAGCACGCCTGCGACCGGCTGATTGCCGCTGCGAATGAATACGGCGGTCCGGATAATATTTCCGTGATTTTGCTACATGCGCCCGGTTAGCTCCCGGCAAGGAAGCGGGCCATGTCACCGTCATGGTAGCGAGGCTAGACAGAAGCGGTTGCATCCATGAAAGCCACACGGGATTACTACGCAATCCTGGGAGTCACCCCTGAAGCCGACATCGAAGCTATCAAAGCCGCTTATCGGCAGGCCGCCCGGCGTCTGCATCCTGACGCCAACCCCAATCCCGCCGCAGCGCTCCAGTTTCGGGATGTCACCGAAGCCTACGAAGTGCTGGGGAATGAACAAACCCGTGCCGAGTACGATCGCGCCCTAAGACAGCAGGGGGGCGTGCCAACCTATTTCGGCACCTATGTTACGCCCAGCCGGCGTGTCCTCCGGGTGCTGGATGAGCCGCAGGTGCTCTATGTTCTGGTAGAGATTATTCCAGATCCGCGCTACGCAATTCGCGCTGAAGAGGGTGCGCCACTCAATCTAGCCCTGGTAGTGGATCGAAGCACCTCGATGAAAGGAATGCGCCTGGACAGAGTCAAACAGGCCGTCCACAGAATCATCGACACAATGCGTCCCGATGACATCCTGACGTTGATCTCATTCAGCGACCGGGCTGAAGTCGTCTTTGAACCCACCGCTGTTCAGGAGAAATCGGCGCTAAAAGCGCTGGTTAGCATGATGCAGGCCAGTGGAGGCACCGAGATTTTCCAGGGTATGCAGGAAGGCGTCAGGCAGCTCCGCCGCACTTTCGACCGTAAACGTGTCAACCATCTTATTCTGCTCACTGATGGGCAGACTTACGGCGATGAAGAGAAGTGCCTGCGGCTGGCGCATGAGATCAGCCTGGAAGGAATCGCGATCAGCGCCATGGGAATCGGCGAAGAATGGAACGACGCCTTTCTGGATGATCTGGCGTCCCGAACTGGTGGGACATCGACTTACATCAATTCCCCGGCTGTAATTGAACAGTTCCTGAATAAGCAGGTTCGCAGCCTGGGTGATGCCTTTGTGGAAAGACTGCAACTCTCAGTAGCGCCGGATGCAGACATTGTTCTGGAAGACGCCTTCAAGATCACACCCAGCGCTCAACCCTTGCCAGCCAAACTGCCCGGCATTCCCCTGGGAAGCCTGGAAAGCAACCAGTCCATTCATGTGATTCTACAGCTACAGGTTCCGCCTCTCAGCGAAGGAGGTTTCAGAACTGTCCTGCGTCTTGATGTAACCGGCGACGTGCTTTCCGCCGACGTCGTCGGATACAAAGTAGTCAGCGACCTATCCATTGAAGTCGCGCAGACAGCAGAGCAGGAAAGTCCGCCTATAGCCATTCTGGAAGCGCTGGGCAAATTGACGCTCTACCGTATGCAGGCGAAGGCTCAGGAAGCTATTCTACGGGGTGACATCTTTCAGGCTACCCGCCAACTGGAGAATCTGGCCACGCGTCTCTTTGAGAATGGCCAGGAAGCACTGGCCCATGCCGCGCTGGCCGAAGCCCGCCGGGTAGCCCGGACAACCATGTTATCGGAAGAAGGTCAGAAGAAACTGAAGTATGGCACCAGGGCACTACTGTTGCCCGCGCCTGGCATGGACGTGCCAGAACAATCCTCTTCTTCACAAGAGTAAAGCTATCCAGACATCCGTAAGGAAACACAAATGCAGAACTGCCCGTACTGTGGACATGATAACCGCGAAGGCACACTCTTCTGCGAGGAGTGTGGGCAAACCCTTTTCGGCGAAGCCGGAAGTGCCAGAACCACCCGCCAGCTCCAGAATGTGCCTGATGAACTCGGCATGAAAGCCACGTGGGGCACGGCCCGTTTTAGCCACGACGCCTCGATCATCATTCACATCCGGGATGCTGCCGAACCACTCGTCCTGCAGCCTCAGCAGGAAACGATCCTTGGCCGACTCGATCCAACCGGTCAGAGCCGGCCCGACCTGGATCTGACCCCCTTTGGCGCTCTGGAAAAAGGCATCTCGCGGCACCATGCAGCTATACGGCGCGGGGAGGATACCCTCACCCTGGTTGATCTGGGCAGCGTCAATGGCACTTATCTCAATGGACAGCGGCTGACTCCTGAGCAGCCCAGGGTGCTGCGCGATGGGGATGAAATCCGGCTTGGTCAACTCGTTCTGCATATCTACTTCAAGTAACTTGAGGCAATCCGAAAACCTGCTCATGGGAGGCGCCACACCATGACCATCTCGCTGCTACTGCACGTTGCCGGAGAAGAACCAATCGTCGTCGATGTTGAGGAGTTGCCGGACCCCAAGGATCAGTTCATCTTTGGCACCAATCCGCGCTACCGCGACGGCAAGGAAGTCCGCAACCTCTTGCCAGAGGTTAATCAGGTCATCTTTCCCTGGTGGCGCATCAATTTCATCGAGATTCTGCCCGGCAAGGAAGAGGAAGAAATCTACGGCTTCTACCGCGAATAGACGGAAAAGAGTAACGAAACCATGACCGCTAAACCACCCCGCCCTGCGCCGCGTGATGCCAAGCGCATACTGGTTGTTGACGACGAAGCCCGGATGATTGGCTTCATCCGCATGAACCTCGAACTGGAGGGCTTCCAGGTATTAGAAGCCTCCAATGGCCTGGAGGCGCTTGAGATCATCCGTACCAGCTTGCCTGATCTCGTTATCCTGGATGTCATGATGCCGGAACTCGACGGATTCGAGACGCTACGCATCCTGCGCGAATTCTCCAACATCCCGGTGATCATGCTCACCGCCAAAGGCGAAGAAGATGATCGGGTCTATGGTCTGGAACTTGGCGCAGACGACTACATCGCCAAGCCTTTTAGCCCCAGGGAGCTTTCCAGCCGCGTTCGGGCTGTTCTGCGTCGTGTCGAGACACCTGCCAGTTCGCCTGAAAAAGCTGTCCTCAAGATCGATGACCGGCTGAGTATTGATTTCAACACGCGTGAGGTGATTGTTGCCGGTCAGCGCATCAAGCTCAGACCGACGGAGTACCGCCTGCTGTATCACCTCGTGGAAAATGCCGGTTGGACAGTCACCCACGAACAACTTCTGGCCAAGGTCTGGGGTTACGAATACCGTGACGAAGCGCACTATGTGCGCCTGTATGTCAACTATCTGCGGGAGAAGATCGAAGAAGACCCCTCCAACCCCAAGTACATTCTCACCGAGCGGGGCGTAGGGTATCGATTCGTGGATTTCCGCAGTGGGCGCGAGGATGCGCCTACGCCCGGAAAGACTGCTGATTAGTCCGGTCTACGAGGTTTTCCTATTCTCTCAGTCAAATCACTTCTTCGGCAAGGAGAATCCTGTGTCCGGCGCCTACAAGATCGTTGTCACCGGCCCGTTCAATTCTGGCAAGACGGCGTTCGTAAAAACCATCTCCGATATCGACGTGGTGACAACCGAACGACGCCTTACTTCAGCGGAACGCGGAGTGAAAGCATTGACCACCGTTGCCATGGACTATGGCCGCGTTGTGCTGGATGGCAAGACCCTGCATCTGTACGGTACACCTGGTCAGGCGCGCTTTGACTTTATGTGGGAAATACTGGCCAGGGAAATGCACGGGTTTATTGTACTCATCGACAGCACCGATCCAGCCTCTTTCCCTGCCGCCGGCGAACTGATCAGTATCTTCTCTGCATTCCAGAGTGTTCCCTACCTGCTTGTGGCCAACAAGACCGATCTGCGCGACACCCTGCCGCTGGCGCAGATCCGCCGCGACGCCTACATCAGCCAGGCCACCACCGTGCTGCCGTGCATTGCCACGCAGAAAGCCAGCGTGCGCCAGGTGCTGCGGCATCTTGTCGCCCTCATCGATCGCGCTCAGTAACGCCCTGGCGAGACCCGTGCCAGCCGTACTCGCTGCTGTTCCGTGCAACTCCAGGCTGCAGGTTACGTACTGGTAGATGGAACACGCAGTGCGATTACAGGTAAAACACGAGGAGCAACAGCATGGCGAATCTTCTACGCTGGAATCCCCGCCGGGAGCTTGGCAATCTCCGTGAAAGTATGGGCCGGATCCTCGAAGAGGGATTTGCCTCAGTAAGTGGCAGCATGCTTCCCGTTGACATTTACGAAACGGAAGATGCTGTGGTTGTCGAAGCCGGCCCCTTGCACGGAATCCACGCTGATGATATTGAGGTCTCGTTCACCGGCAATGTGCTAACCATTCGGGGCGAAACACGGGAAGCCTCCGCGCAGGAAAAGCCAGTAGTCACCTATCTTCGCCGGGAGCGCCGACATGGCCGCTTTAGCCGTGCTGTCACCATTCCCCGGCCAGTGAAAGCGGAGGAGGCCGTAGCCAGCTTGAAGGATGGCATACTGACCATCACCATCCCCAAGAGTGATGAGGCGCGTCCGCGCGTCATCAGTATTGAGTCTACCGAGGGCTAGGCGCAGTCAGTCTTCGTCAGGGGCAAGCTGGTTGCTACGCAGCGCGTTCAGCGCATACCGGGCTGAAACGCGCTGCGGTTCTGTCCAACCGGCTTCACTGGCCATACGGTGCAGGTGTCGCCAGATATGGCTCCGCTCTTCCTGCTCCAGTGTGCGCCAGACCTGCAGAATGAGCACAGTGTCGCGGCTGAGAATCCCCGCCCACAGGTCTTCCAGATCGAGTGGCTCGTCCTGACTGCTCGCCATATGCTTCCCCCTGGGACCAGTACAACGGGCCAGGCCCGTACAGAGGTCTACTTCTGTGCTTTCTGGCGTTCAAGCGCAGCGCCAACAAAAGCCCTGAACAATGGATGTGGTGCGTTCGGTCGGCTGCCGAACTCAGGATGGAACTGGCTGCCAACCATAAAAGGATGATCAGCCAGTTCAGCAATTTCGACCAGTCGGCGATCCGGGCTAAGACCACTGAAACGCATCCCGCCCCGGATGAAGGCCTCACGATAGGCATTGTTGAACTCAAAGCGATGCCTGTGTCGCTCCTCGATAAGAGTCTTGCCGTAGGCCCGCTGGGCAATCGTCCCTTCAACCAACTCACACGGATACAACCCAAGCCGCATCGTTCCGCCCAGGTCCTCAATGGAACGCTGATCGGGCATCAGATCAATGACCGGCGTAGACGTGCTGGCCTCGAACTCAGTGCTATGGGCGTCTTCGTACCCTAGTACCGCACGGGCAAACTCGATGCACATCACCTGCATACCCAGGCATAGCCCCAGGTAAGGCACCTTATGTTCTCTGGCCCACCGCGCAGCCATGATCTTGCCTTCAATCCCGCGTTCGCCAAACCCTCCGGGGACAACAATCCCATCCGCCTTCTCCAGCAAGTCGAACCCCTTGCCCTTCTCCAGATCGCCCGCCGATATCCAGTCAATCTCCAGCGACCGACCATGAGCGATTGCCGCATGGTAGAGTGCTTCCTTCACACTGATGTATGCGTCATGAAGCTCAACGTACTTACCTACCAGGGCGATGCGAACAGTTCCCTCCGGGTTGCGCATCCGCTTGATCAGACGGCGCCATTCGCTCAGGTCAACCGGCTGGGCATCCAGCTTAAGCTGGCGAACCACATAATCGCCCAGGCCAGCATCTTCCAGAAGCAAGGGGACTTCGTACAGTAAATCCGCAGTCTGGAGTGGGATGACAGCATTCGGCTCAACATCACAGAACAGCGCCACCTTATCGGTGACCTCTTTGCTTACCGGGTAGTCGGTACGCGTGATAATCACATCCGGCTGAATACCGATGCTGCGCAGCTCACGAACACTGTGCTGGGTCGGTTTGGTTTTTAGCTCCCTGGTAGCGCCAATATAGGGCAGAAACGTGACATGCACATACAGCACGTTGTCACGTCCCACATCCATACGCATCTGCCGCAGCGCCTCCAGAAACGGCAGCCCTTCAATATCGCCAACCGTGCCACCGACCTCAACCAGCAGTACATCGGCATTGCTCTCGGTCGCCATCCGGATGATGCGCCGTTTGATCTCGTTAGTGATGTGGGGAATAACCTGAATAGTCCCGCCAAGGAAATCGCCGTGTCGCTCCCTGTTGATCACCTCGGCATAGATCTGCCCTGCAGTTACATTAGAGTGGCGGCTGACATTCTCGTCGATGAAACGCTCGTAATGCCCCAGGTCCAGGTCAGTCTCTGCCCCGTCAGCAGTGACAAACACTTCCCCATGCTGATAGGGACTCATCGTACCGGGATCGACATTCAGGTAAGGGTCAAGCTTCTGGATAGCGACCTTCAGCCCCCGCGCTTTGAGAATTCGGCCAAGCGCAGCCGCCGTTACACCTTTGCCAACCGAGCTTACCACGCCACCCGTAAAAAAGATGAACCGCGTCATAATGCGTCCAGCTCCCCGAAAACTCACCTCAGTGCAAACCACAAAGAAACGGGGAGGTCAGCTTTGTTAGCCGCTCCCCGCTCAAATTGGCTATGGGATGTAACCCGCAGCAAGGTCTTCAAGGTATTCCCGTCAGTACTGCCAGCCTAGACCAGATTCTCCAGGTCATCCGCGGCTCGCTTCATATCCAGGAAGATCAGCCCCAGCCGGGCATTTTCCCGAATCAAAGAGGTCAACACTGCTTCTTCACCAACCGCCATCAGAATCACGTATCCGCTGTCGCCCCGAATATAGACCTGTTCCAGGTCCCCCCGCCCCAGTTCGCCGGCAATGCGTTCGCCGAGCGAAATCATTGCCGCCGACATCGCGGACACCCGATCCTCCTCAATGCCCTGTGGCAATGAAGAAGCCATGATCAGACCGTCTACGCTTACTACGGCAGACGCTTCAATATCAGGCGTACTGGCCTGCAATTCGCGCAGGCGATCCACCATCAACTCGGTCCGCGACTTGGCCATAGATTCTGCTCCTCCGCCTCATCCACACGTAACAGCCGGGGCGACAAGCCTCCAGGCAGCGCGATCTTAATCTGTAAGGCAAATGAGAGACCCCAGGCGAATTTAAAGTCACAGCCTAAAAACGCCTGCATGATAGCATAGTGCCTTGACCTCGTCAAATGCGACTGAGAGTTATGACTACAGGCAAAGACGGCCAACGTACAACAGTGCCCGCCTCTCGACCTTCCTTATGCCCGCTGATCAGCCCCTGGAGTCTCCGGCAAGGCTTCTCTGTATTGCAGCAAGAACACTCTTTGCGGGTTGCTACGCCACCGGCCACTCGTTACAATAATCACGCAGGCCCCCGTAGCTCAAGGGATAGAGCGACGGCCTTCGGAGCCGTGCGTTGTGGGTTCGAATCCTACCGGGGGCATTCTGTGAGCCATTCGGCAAGCGCCCTGGCCTATGACAGTCCAGGGCGTTTCAGCACCAGTTCATCTGTTCCAGAAGCGAAGGACACCCATGACCATTGAGACCGGTTCCAGCAAGCAGCGCGTGCTATCCGGCATCCAGCCATCTGGCAACCTGACCATTGGCAATTACCTCGGGGCGCTCAGCCAGTGGGTCAAGGAGCAGCACCGCTACGAAAGCTACTTCTGCGTCGTGGATATGCACGCCATTACCGTCCCTCAGGACCCCGCTACCCTGCGCGAGAAAACCCGCGAAGTCGCGGCACTGTACATTGCCTCCGGCATTGACCCGCAGGTAGCCACCATCTTTGTGCAGTCGCATGTCCCTGCCCATGCGGAGCTGGCTTGGATTTTGAATTGTTTCACCCCCATAGGCTGGCTGAACCGGATGACCCAGTTCAAGGATAAGGCAGCTAAGCAGCAGGCAGATACCGTCAGCGCCGGCTTGTTCAACTACCCCGTCCTCATGGCGGCCGATATCCTGCTGTACCAGGCACACCAGGTACCGGTGGGCGACGATCAGCGCCAGCACCTGGAACTCACCCGGGATGTGGCCCAGCGTTTCAACTACCTGTACGGCGAAACTTTCGTTGTGCCCGAACCGATGATTCGTGAGACCGGCGCACGCGTAATGGGTCTTGACGATCCCACCAAGAAGATGAGCAAGAGCGAGGTCGACTCGCAGTATCACGCTGTGTACCTGCTGGACGACCTTGACTGGGCCAGCAAGAAGATCATGCGCGCCAAGACAGACTCCTATACCGACATTCGCTTCACCAACGACCCGGAGCGCGCCGGCGTCAACAACCTGCTCGAGATCTACGCGACGATCACCGGCCAACCCCATGACGCCATCGAAGCGCACTTCGCTGGCAAAGGCTACGGCGTTCTCAAGCGTGAAGTCGCGGAAGTGGTTGTCGAGATGCTACGGCCCCTTCAGGCGCGTTACCGCGAGATCACCAGCGATCCCGCCTATCTGGATGGCGTGCTGGCTCAGGGGGCAGAAAGAGCCTCGACTGTAGCGGAAAGAACGCTCAAGCTGGTCAAAGAGCGTGTAGGATTCTTACCGCCTTATCGGCGCCCATAGGCAAAACGAGGCCTTAACTTCTCTACGCTGGCGGGTCGCTTGCCCGCTTACAGCTACACACCTGAGCACCATGCCGCGCTGAGCAGGTCGGCATGAGGAGCCTTGCTGGCAACATGGATGACACAGCGGCGCTGTTCATCGGCCTGATAGCGGCTGTGCCCGCGTTGTACATGCTTTATACCGGCCTGAGCCTGGTCCGCAGTCCGGATGCGCGAGCAGGAGCGCTCAGCACACTGGTGGCCCTGGTGAATGTGGCCATCGCCCTGTGCTTTCTGGTGGTGGACACGTTCCTGCGGCCACTCGCTCCGTTCCTGCCAATGGCCGTTGGCGTCTCCGGCTTCTCCCTGCTGGTATTTGGCGTGGCTGTATTCCAGTGGGTGGAACGTCGGCGTGCCGCTTTTGCACCTGACTATTCCTATGGCTTACTGGCCGCCGGGATTGGAACCCTGCTGATCACTGCAGCGTTATTCATCCCGATCCTGCCATCCCAGTTTTCGCCCCGCACGGGGGAATCATCTCTGGCGCTGGCGTCGGCAACCGCAACCGCCGAGATGCTCGCCACGGCAGCGCCGTCCTCGACACCCTCAGCAACCGCGACAGCCACACAACTACCCACACGGACTTTACCGGCGCCTTCCCCTACCCCGTCACCCACAGCAACGCCAACGCGTACCCGTTACCATACACGTACGCCAGTGCCCACCCCGTCAGCGAATGTGACTTGCCATGCGCTGGTCAACTTCAACCTCAATCTGCGTTCCGCCCCCAGCACCAGCGCGGATATCCTGACTGTCATCCCATTTGGAAGCCGCATTAGTGTAGCCGGACGGAACAGCGATAGCGCTTGGTGGTTTGTCGATTATAATGGCCTGTGGGGGTGGGTAAGCGGTGAATACATCACAGTGGAGAGTTCGTGCCAGGACACCCCGATTCTCGAATAGCCAAGTCCTCCGGAGAATTGAGACATGTCTCCCTCAGACAAGCAGCGTGATGTCACTTTTCGTTACGAGGAAATCAAGGAAATCCTCGCCAAGGTAAAGGCGGGCGATTCCTGTTCGGTGGTCGGGATCGGTGCTGTAGGGAAATCCAATCTATTGCGACATCTCCTGCGTCCGGAGACACAGAAACACCACCTGGGCGATCTTGCCAGTGAACTGAAGCTTGTGCTTATCGATCCCAACAACATGCTCGATTCCCTGCCCCTGCTGACCGGCCAGCAAGCCCTCAGCCCGTGGGCCGGTTACGAGATCATGACCCACCGTCTCTACAAAGCTTTCTATCCGTTCACCGGCTTCAGCGATGAAGACAAAAAGGCATTCCAGTACGCTTATGACCAGTTACACAACGGACGAAACCCTCTCGTAGCTCACATTGGCCTGCGCTACCTGGAAACAGTGCTGCGAATACTGCTTGGCCAGCCTGCAGCTGGCGGAAGCCGGCGGCGGATTGCCTTCGTATTTGATGAATTTGAAGGCATGCTGACCCAGCTACCGGTCAAATTCTTTCAGTCGTTGCGCGGAATCCGCGATGACTACAAATACAATCTGACCTATGTCACATTCACCAGGCGCCCGATTCCGCAACTCATTGCCGAGCTTGGCTTCGACCATCTTGCTTTTGAGCCATTTGTGGAGCTGTTCACGGGTAACACCCTCTACCTTGGCCCCTACTCCGACGCGGATGCCAAGGCCATGCTTGATCGGCTCTCCGAACGCAAGGGGGTCACGTATCCCCCTTCGTTCCGCAACTTCTTGCTGCGTGTATCCGGCAACCACGCGGGTCTGCTACGCGCAAGCTTCGACCTGGCCGGACAGATCGCCTTCGGCACACCGGAGAGTGAAGCGTTGCGTTTCCTGGCCAATAGCCAGCCGATTCAGATAGAATGCCAGACAATCTGGGATAGCCTGTCGAAAGGTGAGCAGAACGCGCTAAAAGATCTGGTCCGACAGCCGGGTGCCAGTGACAGAAATCACACGGTGATCGCACTGCTTCAGGACAAGCATCTCCTGACCGGCGAAGGAAATAACCTGCAAATTGTCCCGATCCTGTTCCGCGAATACGTTCGCCAGCAATCTCGCCTGGAATAGGACCAGCCCTAAGATCAACTTTGGTCAGGCAAATCCGGCGGGATGATCGGATCAGGGCTGGGTTTGTAAACGCCGTCGGCATCACGGTGCAATTCAATGACACCGGTAGACTCTTCCGGAGGAGTCTCCGGCGGCTCCATGGGGCGGGTAACCTGATCGTGACTGGCGCCCGCCTGACCGCCAGCCGGCTGAGTTGACGCGCCTGGACCAAGCTGGCCTGCTATGGCCGGAGTCGCAGGTGGCCCGGCTGGGATTCGTGGCCGTTGAGAGTCGGCCAGAGTGTGGGCGGCCGTGGTCAGCGCCTCCCGCAGCCTGTCGCCGATCTCCACATGCGCCCCAGCGCCCAGCGTTAGCCTGATCTGCCCGTCCGGCTCGATGATCAGGTTGACGTCACCGCCCTGGGAGATAAGCTCCAGAAATTCTCGCAGCGTCCGGTCGCCAACCGCAAGAGCTTCAATAGACATCAACCGTTGCCGCGAGTCCGTAACCAGTCGGGTTGGCTCCAGAAACACATTGATCGGACTTTGGGGAATCAGACTGATCCCCATTCCCCGCCGGGCCTCCACCGCTTCACGGATGTCCATCGCCAGTGTCTTAAGCACCGACCGAAACATCTCTGGATCGCGCATCTCCTGGCGCAGTTCATCGGTCAGCTTGTGGCGGATAAGGAACTCAATCTCCCTTTGCAGCTCCTGCCGCAAGGTGTCGCGCGGCAAGTCACGGAGGATAATCCTGTTCTCCGGCGCAGCGTTCAGCGGATTGTACAGGCAGGACACGCTCACCCGCGCCCGAAAAGGGAAATAGTCCTGCGAGACAAACTCCTCGCTGTCGATATTGATGGTAAAGAAACCGGCCTCTGTAAATTCAGCGAACCCGTCGATCGGGCGCACCCAGCGCTGGCCGGGGCCAATATAGGCGATCAGGTGGTCTCCGCTATCCAGAACCATCCATACCCGGTTATCCGGGACATTGAGTAGCCAGATGGGCATCAATGGCGAGAACACCGCAAGAACCACACTGAGCACAATGAGCAGCACAGGCAGAATGAGTCGCTCAGAAAACGTGCTCTGCGCGTCCAGCACGCCCATCGCCAGGAAGGCAATACCTGCCAGGACAACCCCACCCGCCACGAAGCTGACCACAACCCGGATGATCCGATTTCCTCGTGTACCTGTGGGTAACCCGAACACAAAGAACAACAGGCCAACCGCTGCAACCATTGCTGTGATCGCCAGGCGCGTGAAGGCCGCGATCTGGGCGCTGTCTTTGGCCGCCGCTGAAGACTCAGCCGGAACCGCCCCGGGCAGGAGAACGTAAATAATCAGCGCAGGAAGCAACAGCAGGAAGAGCCTGACAAGTTGCCCCAGCGTACCGGCCTCACCCCGGCGTCGGGGAGCTGATGATCCGGGCGGACTGCCGCCCGTCTGATCAGGGCCATCTCCCCACAGCGATCGGCTGACTTCATCAGACATGTTTGCTTCCTTCGCTGCTCGTTTTTCCTCGTCTCATTCTATAGCCCCTCTCCCATCGGCACAATACATGATTCAACCTGCCTACTTTCTACCTCAACAGAAGTCTGCCATTTTTCGAGGCGCGTTGCATCTTTAGGGGTGTGATGCTATGCTTGCCGTACTGCTCCTATACGGATGCTTCCGTTTGCCGATCTCGCTCCAATCAGGGGGTAACAAACCCATGGCCCAGGGTTCATCCTCACGACAGGACAGGCAGTCCAATCGCGGGCTGCTGATCCTGGCTCTCATCATCGTGCTGGCTGCCGTCTGCCTCGTCGTGTACGCCCTCACCAACAATCCACCCGTTCTACCACAGGCTACGCCAACCGTTGTCTCTGATCTGCTTGGCGAGACCGAGGTGCCGACCATCCCGCCCGAGGCTCCGACAGAGACGCCTGCTGAAGTATCAACAGAGATACCTACCCAACCACCTACTGAGACCGCAACCTCAGAACCAACGGTGGTTGAAGAGACAGCCGCGCCGGTTGCCTCGCCCACGGAGACGCCTGTGCCACCAACGCAGACGGCTACTCCCGCGGTGGTAGCCATGGTGCCAACTTCCACGGAGCAACCGCCCACCCCGGTAGAACCAAGCGCGACTCCAGTTGTCCCATCGGATACCCCTGCGCCAACGGCCACACTGGTGCCAGCAAGCAATACTCCCGTGCCAACGGCTACGTCGATACCAGCAACCAATACCCCCGTACCAACGGCTACATCGGTGCCAGCAACCAATACTCCTGTCCCCCCCACCAATACACCGCTCCCACCGACTGCGACAGCGGTTGAGGCAACCCGAACACCACAACCCAGTGCGACACCGCTACCACCGAGCAACACGCCGCTCCCGCCGAGCAATACGCCCGTTCCACCCAGCAACACACCAGAACGGCCAACGCGCACGCCCGCGCCACCCACGAATACACCTGTACTGCCAACACGCACGCCCGCGCTGCCCAGTGCTACGCCTGTACCTCCTACCGAAATCGTTATCGCATCCGCCGATACAGTTACGCCATCTGTAGAACCTACGCTCCCGGCAACGTCTACGCCGGTTCCGGCCACGAGCACGCCTGTGCCGCTGCCTACCAGTACGCCAACGTTGCGGCCCTCCGATACCCCAGTACCGACAGCAACTCCAACATCAACGCCTACCGATACTGCCACACCCACCAACACGGCCACAGCTACGGCAACATCGACGCCGACCAATACGCCCACCTTCACCCCAACGGCTACGGCGACGCCCACTAGCACGCCGACCAATACACCGACCAACACCCTGACACCAAGCAATACCCCCACCCCAACGGGGCCATCGGCCATCCCGAATCCGGGCCGGCCTTATGTGGTGGTGCCGGGAGACACGCTGTGGGACCTCGCATATAAGGCATATGGCCGGGGCACCAGGTGGATTGAAATCTGGTACGCCAACCAGGACATTATCGCCAATCCGCGATACATCTTCATCAACCAGGTCTTCTACATCCCTATCGTGGACTGACCTCCGGGATAAACGTCACTGCGACAGCGGGCTGTCTTACACAGCCCGCTGTTTGTTGGTTGTGCGAATCCGGTCGAGCCACTACAATAGTAGAACGTCTGAGCGAGAGCACCGCTGGCGATTGCCAGTGCAGACAAAGGAGACAAGTGAGCCACGTGCAACAACCCTCCCGTGTCTTTCTGGAAGGACCAGCCGGGACAGGCAAGACCACGCTCGCCATTCAGCACCTTCAGAGTCTTCTCCAGGCTGGCGCTTCCCCTGACAGCGTGCTGATCCTGGTACCTCAACGTCTGCTGGGACGCCCATATCAAAGAGCGGCTTACCGTCATGCTCGCGTTCCGGGTGATGTTACAGTGGTGACACTCAGCGGTATCGCGCGCCGCAATCTGGAGCGCTTCTGGCCGCTGGTGGCGGAGCCAGCCGGCTTTGACCCCACCCGTGAACCGGTCTTCCTGACCCTGGAGACCGCCCAGTATTACATGATGCGCTTCGTCCGCCCGGTCATCGCAGAGGGGTTCTTCGACTCGATCAGCCTGACCGCACCACGAATCGCCGCTCAATTGCTGGACAATATGGCCAAGGCAGCGGAAGCTGGCTTTCCATTCGAACAGGTCACCGACCGGCTATGCGCCGCCTGGGGGGACCGCCATTCTTCCCGGCTACTGGTCTACCGTAAGAGCGAAGAAATCAGTCAGGCCTATCGAGCCTATTGCCGGCAACACAATCTCCTTGATTACGCAGCGCAACTGGAGGTTTTCACGCAGCACCTGCTGCCGCATCGTGTGTTCCGTCGCTATTTTGCTGCCTCCTACCAGCACCTGATCGCGGACAACATCGAGGAACAAAGCCCCGTTGTGCACGACTTCATCCGCTTCTGGTGGGACCACTGGCAGACCGCCTGGTTGATCTATGACACTGACGGTGGCTTCCGATCCTTTCTTGGCGCCGACCCGGCCAGCGCCGCCGAGCTGCGCGAACTCTGCCAGGAACACTTTTGCTTGGAGGAGCCAGTCACGATGTCGCCGGAGGTCGATTCACTGGAGCGTGCCGTCCGTATTGCGCTGGGCGGTGATAGCGCCCCTGTGGAGGTCAACCCCCGTGCGGCGCTGGAATTCACCTATCACACTTATTACCCTCAGATGCTTGACTGGATCGTGGATCGCATCGCTGATCTCGTCCGCGATAGCGTCCCGCCGCGTGAAATTGCAGTCCTGGCGCCATTTCTGCCGGATGCCCTGCGCTTTTCACTGCAATACCGTCTGGAGAGCCGGGGCATACCGGCGGTTTCGCACCGGCCCTCGCGCGCTCTGCGGGATGAACCGGCCGCCCGCGCCTTGCTGACCCTTCTTCTGCTGGCTCACCCAAACTGGGGTTTCACCGCTCCGCCACCGGTTGATGTCGCCGATATGCTGACGCAGGTTATCGACGGTCTTGACCCGGTTCGGGCGCAATTGCTGACGAGCATCGTATACCGGTACAAGCACGGCGGCGCCCTCAGTGCTTTTGAGGCCATTCAGCCACCTGTCCGTGAGCGCATCACCTACCAGGCCGGTCAGCGTTACGAGACACTGCGTATCTGGCTACAGACTGTCAGCGCAGAACTGGCTGAGCAACCGCAACCGCTTGATTACTTTCTACGCCGCCTGTTCGGGGAAGTGCTTTCCCAGCCGGGTTTCGGCTTTCACACCAACCTTGATGCCGGACGCATTGCCGCCCAGCTGATCGAGTCGGCGCGCAAGTTCCGGCAGGTGTTGTATCCGTATGATCACGGAGAGCCGAACTGGGCCAGCGTCGGCCAGGAGTATATCCAGCTGGTGAATGAGGGAGTCCTGGCTGCCCTGTACATGCCGGATCAATGCGAAGAAGAGGTGGAAGCTGTATTCGTTGCCCCTGCCTACACATTCCTGATGCGCGATCGGGTGGTTGACTATCAGTTCTGGGTAGACGTGGGCAGCGACTCTTGGTGGAAACGCCTGGAACAACCCCTCACCCATCCGTATGTGCTGATGCGTGGCTATCCTGCCGGACGCTTCTGGTCTGAAGAAGACGAGATCGATGCCCAGCGTCGCATGCTCTACCGCCTGATGGTCGGCCTGCTCCGGCGATGCCGCCGTCGCGTCTACCTGGGCACTGCCGACCTGAACGAACAGGGCTATGAGCAACGGGGTCCTATGCTCTACGTGTTCCAGCAGATTCTTCAGCGTTATGGTGAGCAGGAGGGGCAGGCCTGATGGCAGGTAGTGTACGTCTTCGCCCGGAGCAACACGCCATTGTCCACGGTTACCGCGGCGGGAAGATGGGCATCAAAGCCGTTCCTGGCAGCGGCAAGACCTTCACTCTGTCTCACCTCGCTGCGCAGCTGGTCGAGGATCTGACATCCCGCGGCCTGACCGAAGGGGTCAACCGCCGCGAAGTGCTGATCGTGACCTTCACCAACACGGCGGTCAACCATTTTCGCAACCGCATCGCTGATATCCTGCAACGAGAACGCGGATTGCTGCCCTACATCGGCTACCGGGTGCGCACACTCCACGGTCTGGCCCACGACATTGTGCGGGAACGCCCGGGGTTGGTGGGGCTTTCCGAAGACTTCCAGATCATTGATGAACGTGTGACAACACACATTATTGAGGAAATCGCCAAGGGACTTCTCACCGACTACCTGCCGGTCTTCAGGTTCTACCTCAGTGCGGAGATCGCGGCGAACGAGCAGCGGCTTCGCCAGATGACACGCAACGATCTGTCGCAACTGGCTATTGATCTGGGACAGCGTTTTGTCAAGCAGGCCAAAAACTACCGCTTGGAACCGGCACAGATTCGCGGGATGCTGGAGCCACACGCTGACGCATTTCCGCTGGTGCGTTTTGGCCTGGCTGTCTACGAAGACTACCAGCGCAGCCTGACCTACCGGGGCGGGGTCGATTTCGATGATCTAGTTCGCCTGGCCATTGACGCGCTGGAACGCGACGAAGACTATCTGGCTCGTCTGCGCACCCGCTGGCCGTACATCCTAGAAGACGAAGCCCAGGATAGCAGCAAGCTGCAGGAAGATATGTTGCGATTGCTCAGCGGAGAACGCAACTGGGTGCGCGTCGGCGATCCCAACCAGGCGATCAATACCACGTTCACCACGGCTGATCCGCAGTTTCTGCGCAATTTCCTCAACCAGCGCGATGTTCAGGATATGCCCTTGCAGACCTCGGGGCGTTCAACACAGGCGATCATTGATCTGGCCAATACGCTGGTGGCGTGGACAACCCGCGCCCACCCTGTGCCGCACCTCCGCCAGAAGGCCTTCCTCGAGCAGTACATCCAGCCGGCGCCAGCCAACGATCCAGCGCCGAACCCGCCGGACGACGACAGCAGCATCTACATCCACTACCAGCCCGGCGAGAACATTACTCCGGAATACGAGCTTGAGCTGGTTGCCGCCCACGTGGAGCGTTTTCTCCGGCAGGGCGACGGTCAGGACTACACCGTGGCTGTTCTGGCACCGGAAAACAGCCATGCCTACAAACTGGCTGAACTGCTGAAAGCGCGGGAAATTGACTATGAAGAGTTGTTACGCAGCACTTCGGCGACGCGCCAGGCAGCAACCATCCTCTACCACGTTCTGGACTACCTGGGCGCACCCCTAAATACCAGGACTCTCGCTACCCTGTATCAGCAAGTCTGGCGGCAAGGGCCGCACGCTCTTGCTCTTGACGACCGCCAGGCCGGCATTGCCTTCCGCGCCCTAACTGGCTGCCGCGAACCGGAGCGATTCCTGTGGCCGCTGGCCGGATCAGACTGGCTTGACGATGTGAGAGCTATCGCTCAGGAACCGGATATACGTGATGATCTGGAAGCATTTCGTAGCCGCGTGCGCGTGTGGCTGGAAGCAACCACACTGCCTGTTGACCAGTTGATCCTGACGATTACCCAGGCCTGTTTCACCGAACCCTCAGATATTGCGCTGGGATACAAGATCGCTGTGGTGCTGCGCGAAATGACGTTGAGCAATCCGGCCTTCCGCCTGCCGGAGTTCGCCGCCGAACTGCAGCAGATCAGCGCCAATGAACGCAAGTTCATCGGCTTTGATGATGTGGAAAAGGGGTACGAGCCTCAAAAAGGCAAAGTAACCGTTGCGACAATGCACGCGGCCAAGGGGCTGGAATGGGATCGCGTGTATCTGATGGGCGTCAGCAACTACGGGTTCCCATCGGCCCAACCATATGACAACTACCTGGCGGAACGCTGGTTTCTACGCGATCAACTCAACCTTGAGGCAGAAATCCTGGCTCAGCTCGATGCCCTGCGCCTGAGCCAACCCTATCGTGAGGGAGAAGCCACCGCCCAGGCGCGTCTGGATTACGCTGCCGAACGTCTCAGACTGTTGTATGTGGGTATCACCCGTGCCCGTCGTCACCTGATGATCACCTGGAACGTGGGTCGCTACTGGAATCAGGGCGGTGACAAAGTCAATCGCCCGGCTCTAGCCCTGGTAGCGCTCAAGCAACACCTGGAGGATGCCTGATGACGGCCATGCACAAAGATCGCAGCGCAGCCGCTTTGCCGGAAGGCTTCGAGTTCAGTCAGGGGGTACTGCAGGACCTGGTCGATTGTCCCCGCCGATTTCAGCTGCAATATGTGAATGCTCAACCCTGGCCTGCTGTCGAAGTTGAGCCGGTACTGGAGCGCGAAATCTACAATCAGCGAGGCAGGCAGTTTCACCGACTGCTGGAGCGCTACTATACCGGTGTGCCGCTGGAAGCCATTGAAACAACCCTGTCCGAGGATCAACTGCGCACGTGGTGGAACGCTTTTCTACGGGAGCCACCGCTCAACCTGCCCCAGGAAGTTGTCCTTCCAGAA
Organism: Chloroflexota bacterium; assembly: GCA_019873685.1. GTDB lineage: Bacteria > Chloroflexota > Anaerolineae > Aggregatilineales > Ch27 > Ch27. The sequence continues at coordinate 255,108 of JAIOAT010000001.1, read as the reverse complement.
GTACGGCTGGCAACCGCACTGGGGGGCCAGCGTCTGATCTGTGTGATCGACCTGCTGGCGGTTGACCCAGGACGTCGGCTCGTCATTGTCGATTGGAAGACCGGTCGGTTTCGCCCTTCCCGTGAGGCAATGGCTCAGCGCCTGCAAACCCGGGTCTATCCATTTGTTGCGGTTGAGGCTGCTGGACGCTTCTTTGGCGGCCCGGTGGAACCCGCGCGGGTGAGCATGGTTTACTGGTTTGCCAATTACCCGGATCAGCCGCATGTATTCCATTATGATCAGGCCCAGCATGACCAGACGCGCACCTACCTGGAAGGCTTGCTGAAGGAGGCGGAAGATCGCCTTGCTTCAGGCGCCTGGGAAATGACGACCGATGAACGCATGTGCAGCTTCTGCGTCTACCGATCGCTGTGCGGACGCGGCATTGCCGCCGGACACGAGACCGACGAACGCATGATCGATCTGGGCGATGTTGAACTGGACTGGGAATCGCTCCGCCTCGAAGATGTCGATGAGATCGCCTACTGAGGCAACGCATGCTCAACCAGATGGCTGATCTTCAGTGGAAACTGCAGGAGCCAGTTGCCGCCGCAGAGGTGCTTCACAGCGCGATCGGTGGCCACCCGCTGGTCGCTCAGATTCTTGCCCGGCGGGGCATACTCACCCCTGAGGAGGCGTGGGCCTTCCTCGATGCGACCCGCTACCGCCCTGCCCCACCGGATGACCTCCCTGACATGGCCCAGGCTGTGGAAGCACTGGCTGGCGCTATCAAGGCTCGCCAGCCCATCCTGATCTGGGGCGACTTTGACGTCGATGGGCAGACTGCTACCGCCCTGCTGCTTGATGCCCTCACGACGTTAGGAGCGTCGGTCAGTTTTCACATCCCCCATCGGCTTACCGAGTCGCACGGCATCCAGACTGAACGCCTCCTGGCGCTATTGGCTGAACGTCGTCCAGCGTTGCTGCTCACCTGTGACACGGGGATCACTGCGCATGACGCTATCACCCATGCGCTTGAGCAGGGCGTGAAAGTCATCATCACCGATCACCATGACCTGCCCCCTGATGGCCTACTGCCGCCAGCTCCTGCACTGAACCCCAAGCGCCTGCCTCCCGGCCATCCGCTGGCCACGCTGCCCGGTGTTGGCGTCGCCTACAAACTGGTCGAAGGGCTGTACGCGCACCTGGGCCAGGATACCGGTGAACTGGAACGCCTTCTCGATCTGGTGGCGCTGGGCATTGTGGCGGATGTCGCTGAACAATGGCGCGACACACGTTACCTGCTACAGCTGGGGTTAGAGCGTCTGAGACGCACAGAGCGCACAGGCCTTCGCGCCCTGGCAGAAGTTTCGCGGACCGATCTCCCGAATTTGACGGCAGAAGGAATCGGCTTTCAGCTTGCCCCTCGACTCAATGCTGCCGGACGCCTGGACGACGCTACACAGGCCGTTGAGTTGCTGACCACCCGCGATAACACTCAAGCCAAGGTGATCGCTGCTAACCTGGAAGGACTGAACAGGAAACGGCAGCGCGACCAGCGGGCGATCATGGCTGCCGCTCAAGACCTGATCAGCAACGATCCAACTTTACTGGACTTCCCCGCCCTGGTGTTGTATCAGCCCGGCTGGCATCCGGGTTTACTGGGGATTGTCGCCGGGGAACTGGCCGAGCGCTACAGTCGTCCCTGCGTCATGCTGACCTCGGAACCGGGCGGAGACCTCGCCCGTGGATCAGCCCGCTCCGCTCCCGGCTACGATATTGGCGCAGCGATTGCAGCTCAGGCGGAATTGCTGTCTGCCTTCGGCGGGCATCCTGGCGCTGCCGGCCTGAGTCTACCGATTGACCGGATTGATCAGTTCCGGCGCCGGCTGTCGCGCACGCTGGAAGAACAGGCGCCAATTCGTCCGGTACCCACTCTGAACATCGATGCCGCTGTGTCTCTGGCCGAAGTGACCGAGAGCCTGGCGGAAGAATTGGAGCGGCTGGCGCCTTTTGGCCAGGGCAATCCGCCAATCACGCTGATGGCAACTGACCTCACCGTTAGCAGGTACCAGACCATCGGCCTGGAGCAATTGCACCGCAAGCTGACTGTCACCGATGGCGCTGGCGTCTCTCGCCAGGTCATCTGGTGGCGCGGAGCGGAGCATCGCGCCCCTGACGGACAGGTCGACATCGCGTTCAATATCGGATGGGACATTTACCAGGGCCGCCGCCAGGTCGCTCTGACCCTTGTCAACCTGCGCGAGCGCGTGCCGGTCGCGGTTGCCGCACCGTCCGCTCCAGCCTGGACAGTCGAAGACTGGCGACAGGTACCTGTGGAAGACTTGCTGCCTGCATTTGCCGAAAAGGAGCCAAACGGTCTGATCTGGGCAGAAGGGGAACACACTGCGCAGACTCGTGGTCGACGCCGGCATGAACTGCGCCCGGCAGAAGCGCTCCTCATCTACACAGCGCCGCCGTCACAGAGCGTCTTGAACGCTGCACTTGAGGTAACGCAGGCCCGGCGTCTGTACATCGGCTGGGTTCTTTTGCCGCCCGCTGATCTGAACCACCGCCTGCGCGAACTGCTCGGCCTTTGCCGCTATACCCTTACGCATCTGGAAGGGCATGCCGATCTGGATAGGATGGCCGGGGCAATTGGTCTGACACGCGAGACAATCCTCTGGGGACTACGCCTGCTGGCCGCTGAGAATATCATCAGTCTCGCAGAAAGCGACGAGGGCGTGACCATCGGCCGACCCAACCCTAAAGTTGCATCAGCATATGACGCTCTTGAAGCTAGGGAGGCCTTTGAGTTTCTGTCGGCTGAATCCGATAGTTATCGCCGCTTCCACCGGCGGGCCGATCTCACCAGCCTGCTGGTGTAACAGGGTTCTTCGGATATGAGCACAAGTGGTTACGAAGTGCCGGCGGGGACAATCCGAATTGAGAATCGGGTGGTTAACTCGCGCTTTATCGCCACGGTCGGCCCTGCCCGCTCGGTGGAGGAAGCTAAAGCCTTCATCGCCGCCGTACGCGCAGAAATGCCGGATGCGACTCACCATGTTTATGCGTTCAAGGTCGGCTACGGAAGCAGCGTCATCGAAGGCATGACCGACGACGGTGAGCCAAGCGGCACTGCCGGGCCACCCGTTCTGGCTGTGTTGCGTGGCGCCGACCTGGGTGACGTGGTGATCGTGGTGACCCGCTACTTTGGCGGCACCAAGCTTGGCACGGGTGGACTGGTGCGCGCCTACGGCAATGCCGCCAGGGAGGCGCTGGCTGCGCTGCCCCGCGAGCGTCGCATCCCTAAGGCCACCATCGGGCTGGAATTCCCCTATCCATTTTTCGAACAGATTCAGCGCCTGCTGGCCCGCCACCACGCCGAAATCCAGGAGCAGAGTTTTGGCGCCGAAGTCACCCTGTTTGCCCGCCTTCCCGTGGACAACCTTCTGGCGCTGGCTGCCGAGGTCTCTGAGCTAACCGCTGGCAGAGTATCACCGGTTCGTCTGGACACGGACGAAGCGTAGGCACTCTAGGGCGTGCTTTCGCCATCAGGGGGCGGAGTTGGCGTAGACACCGGCGGCATGACATTGTGGTGACAGGCCCGGTAATCGCCGCCCAGAATGACCCGATAGTCCGTCGTTCGGCCCGGATCGGGGGATACCAAAACCGGCGCTGACGGCAAATGCAGTGCAACCAGCAGCTCATCAAGAATGCCGCCCTTGGTGCGCCCCGTGAAATCGTAGATTGTGGTTTGTGCCGCATAACGGTTTTCTGCGCCTGCGGCTACAGCGTGGAACCCCTCCCAGGCCAGCAAATCGGCAGCAACACGATCCATTCCCGCATAGCCAGTAGCATTGACGATCTCAACACGGGGGCCGTTCCGCACCAGCCGGTTCGCTGTAGGCGGCTGTAGAAACCGCTGCATTAGCGCCTCCACCGCCTCGCGAATCGGTAACTGCACAGCTGCGCCGGAAGGTGTCAGCCAGGATTCCACGTGGACGTGCGGCACAAACATATACTGTGCGATATGGTCAGAGTCCAGCGTCAGGGCTACCGGGATGAGTTCCAGCACATCCTGCACCTGCAAATCAGTTTCCACAATGTCTGTCACCTGCCCCCACAGCGCACTAACCTGTTCCAGAAGGCCCAGCCGGCGCAACCGCAGCCAGATCGCCCTGATCAGGTCCTGTTGCCGCCGACCACGGTCGAAGTCGCTGCTCGTTCGTCGGCTGCGGGCGTACCACAGCGCCGTGCGGCCATCTAACACATGCACACCGACTGGCAGGGTGAGCAATTCCCAGTTCTCTTCGTTCTGGGGGTCAAGGTCGGGAGCTTTAAGAATCCAGTCTTGCAGCGCACAATCCACCGTGATCTCCACCCCACCCAGCGCATCGATAATGGCCTGAAAATCATTAAAGTCCACCCGCGCGTAATGATCGATCTCCAGGCCCAGGTTATAGCGCAGCGTATCTTTGAGGAGCGTGTAACCATAGCCGGGTGCGATCTGCTCACCGTAGCCAAAGGCGGTGTTGATGCGTTGCATTGTCCAACCCGGAATATAGACAAACAGATCGCGCGGGATGGAAAGCAAGCTTACCGTCCCACGCGCCAGGTTGATCGAAGCGACCATGATGGCATCAGTGCGGCCAGCATTGACAGGATTCGTGGTGTCGCTGCCGAGGAGCAAGATGTTCACCACATCCTCGCCCCCGGCAGGATTAACCGGCGGCATCGCCGGTGGGATAGCCGTCACAGGCGCTTCGCTCGGCGGCGCGAATGTCGCCACCGGGGTCGGCGAGGGCGACTGGGCCATCGCTATCGACGCTGGCGACCACCAGATGCAACAAGCGCCAACCAGCGTTATGACAGATATGAGCAGGCACGCCAGCACCAGCCTTACCCGCCCGCTCCACACTTGTTTGGGATCACGTCGCATTAGCATCTCCCGCCTGAACGCAAGAAAAGGCTGATCCCAGTATAGACCGGTTGGGCAAGCTACTGGCTGGAATGCAGGGCAAGCGATGGCTGATCGTCAGCCAGGGGCAAACCTGAAACCTTTTGATGCCCGCTCAACAAAAAGAAGGCCGGGTATCCCCCGGCCCTCGGACTGAATTTCCGGCATCTATTCCACCACTGGCAAAGCGTCGATATTCAACTCGGTCCGAACATACTGGGCCGCTACCCAGCCCTGGGAGGCGTCCTCTCGCCGTACCAGCAGCCATTCACTATCAGCCGTGCGCCCCCTGAGACTGAACATTGTGCCTGGCTCCAGCACGGTGATCACCCGTCCATCCCGTGGCGCTGCGCGGAAGTTCACGCGGAAGTCCGCAATCGTGCCATTGAGCGGCGGCTCAGTTTCTAAGGTGACAACCGCCGGCATCACCGCCGCCAGTTCGTCAGTGACTGCTTCCCCTTCTTCGATGCGCACAGCGACGAGATTGAGCGCCGGCGGATTATCCAGCAGAGTCAGGGGCATCCGCAGTTCAAGCGCGGTATCACGGGCTGTGACAACACCGTCGGCGGCGCGCGCCTGCGCTGCGTCTGGGCTGACAACAAATACCGTGCCCGCCCGCAACCTGGGCAGGGCATACTGATAGGTACTGTAGACTCCCTGGTTATTGGTCACAATATCCAGGAGCAGCAGGTCCACATCCGCCGGGTCACCCTGGACTTCAACCAGTACATAGAGAAACTGATCATTCAGGAAGGAGCGCACTGCTGTGATGTCAACTGCGCCTGTACTATCGCCAGTCTCGTCAGTATACGGCCTCAAGAAGCGATCCCAATCATCGGGCCTGCCATCAACAGCCGTGCCGGTAAAGCCATCCGCTGGTGGAATGTATGGCCCATTCAGGCGCAGGTGATCAACATGTACCCACCCTGTGAGGCCATCAGCGGTTTCCCCCTCGACCCAGTTCAGACTCTCGTCCGTTCCTTTGACAAAGAGCAGGGTGCCACGCGGGAGCATTGCGATGGTCTCCGACGGCGCAGACGGGCCGGAGTGCAGGGGAGCGCGGGAAATCACAGTAGCAGTCTCGCCCCCTCCCTGCCCCAGAACCAATGACGCTGGCAACAACAGGCCAAGAACCAGCAGCATGACGCCGATAAGATGGCGCGGACGGCTTTTCATAGCGGACTCCTCGGTTGAGAGCTCAAGCACGAGTTCACTTGCCAGTATTGTACAATTGTCCTGCCTTTTGTGTCCAAAGAACTACCGGTGCAGTTCTGGCCGTTACACGTGGCAAACGCCCGCTTTCGCGTTATGATTTTGCCCCATGATGACCCCTGACCTCAGGCAGCGTATGCTGCGCCACCTGCTACAATTCTCCGGTCTGCTTCTATTGTGCGCCGGGTTGCTGGGCTTGTTGTCGCTTCCGGTGGTTTCTGGCGCGCCACCAGCCCAACTGCCCCCCACCGGCGTTTTTGCTGAAGCGCTCGGAGAAGCCAATCTGCGCGCCGGGCCGGGGATTGAGTACCCTGTGCTCGGCCAGATCGCCACTGGAACGCGCTATCAGGTCATCGCACGTCATGAGCTCGTCCCGTGGCTGCTGATTGCCTACCCCCCTGCTCCGGATGGCCAGGCCTGGGTTTTCACTGATCTGGTTACCTTAAGCGCCCCCCTGACCCAGGTCCCGTATATCAGTAGCACAGTTGTGGTTGGTGGTTCCGCCACAGCTGTTACCCCGCGGGCCACAGTTGCCGGCCTAATCCAGACACCCACACCTACGGCCACCTTGCCTGCCGTTGCCAGGGTCTACGTCGAGGCTGACGCCGAGATCAACGTACGCTTTGGGCCAGGAGTCGATTACCCGCGTATCGGCCAGATTCAGCCTGGCGAACGCTTCCCAGTTGTCAGCCGCCACGCACTGTATCCCTGGCTGCTGATCGAGTATCCCGCCGCCCCGGAAGGAGTCGGCTGGGTGTTCGCCGATGTCGTCCGCATCATCGGCGACGTCTACAGCCTGCCGGTCATCACGATCGAGCAGGTTGCATGGCCAACGCTCACCCCAACCCCGCCTTTCGTCGTGACTGCCGTACCACCCTGGCCTGTTGCAAATCAGGATTCCAGCAGCACAGCGCCAGCCAGCGCGGTCAACCTCCCGGCCCTGGGAGATAGCATCCTTCGCTACTTGCTTGACCTGGGTTTTGTCCCGGAAGAAGACCGGCTTGCCTCACTTTTTCTACTGGATCTGGCCAGTGGGCAGAGCATCTCGCTCGGTCGCGGAATCGCCTACAGCGGCATGAGTCTGATCAAAATCCCGATTCTGTTGGAGTTCTACCGCCAGGCCGATCGTCCCGCCGATGCCCTCCAGGCGGAGATTATCACCAATACCATGATCTGTAGCGGCAACCACACGGCGAATGCTCTACTATCCCTCCTGGGAAATGGGGACGTCTTTGCTGGCACCGCGCAGGTAACCGATACGCTGCACAAACTCGGTCTGACTGACACCTTTCTTGTGGCGCCTTTCAAGCTGGGCGATGAACCGGTGGAGAATCGTCCTGTCGTCACCCCCAGAACATCAGCAGACCAGAGCAGGACGGAACCTGATCCCTTCAACCAGATGACCCCGGAAGATCTGGGCTGGCTACTGGGAGCGATCTATCAATGCGCCGCCGATGGAAACGGCCCGCTCCAGGAAGTATTTCCGGGCAATTTCACGCCGACAGAATGCCGCCAGATCATCCTGGCCATGAGCCGCAACCAGATCAACGTGCTAACCGAAGCGGGCGTTCCTGCCGGTACCCGTGTCGCCCACAAACATGGCTGGATCGACGACACCCACGGCGATGCCGCGATTGTCTTTACGCCGGGCGGGGATTTCGTCCTGGTCATGGCTCTCCACCAACCGCAGTGGCTGCCCTACGAGGTTTCTTGGCCAGCTATGGCGGAGATCACCCGCATGATCTACAACGCTTACAATCCCGGCGCGCCACTGGATGCCATCCACCCGGAAACCGTCGACGAAACCTGTCGCCTTGAGGGCAACCCTCTTCTTGACGAACTGCAACGCTGGGAACTCCCACCGATTGACTGAGTAGACGCCAGGGCACGACATAACCAGTTGGCTTGCGACTCATGCCATGGGATTGTCCAGCAGTGCGACAGTTTCATCCCAGGTTAGTGGCGCCACGTCCATGTGTTTGGCCAGGCGCTTCAAAACCTGACAGACATTCCCGGGCGAGATCAAAACACTTTCCCTGGCGACATGCGCCCCGACGAATCGCTCGACCAGATCGTCGTTGAGCCATCCCTGATGCCATAGCGCTTCAAGCACCGCCGCCCAGGCCGCGATGACCTGTTGCCATACTGCTGAGCAATCGCTGTCGTTCCGAATCACAACATTAGCCTGAGCCAGCTTTTCCGCCTGAGGACTCTGGGCGTCGATGCGCCGTTCAGCCTCGGGTCGGCTGAGACCGCGCGCAGCCATCAGCCGTTCGATCTGCTGCGCGCGGGGGGCATCTACGACCCAGACCTGATCCACCTGCGTCCGCAGGCCGCCTTCCAGCAACTTGATCGCCTCGATGACCACCACCTTACTCTGGCAGGCCCGACCCTGACGGGCGACTTCCGCCACTACCAGCGGGCGGAAGATCCCTTCCAGCTGGCTCAAGAGCCGGGGATCGTCGAAGGCCCTGCTGGCCAGTTGAGCTGTATCGACGCGACCGTCCGGCAGCAGGATGCCCGTTCCCAGAAGCTCAACCAGAGCAGTGTAGCCCGGTGCGCCGGGTTGTCGCAGACGGTGAACAATCTTGTCAGCATCAATCACGTACGCGCCAAGGCTGCCCAGCATCGCCAGAACCGTGCTCTTGCCCACAGCAATATTGCCGGTCACGCCGATCACGGCCTTGTGCCCCCACTGACCACTGGGCCGAAAAGGCGGGCTGCCAGATGGCCCACGCCCGGCCAGATAGCCGGCCAGCCACCCGTACCGGAACGCCAGGTTTCCCTGGCTGTTCACGAAGAGTAACCCGCTCTCAACAAGCTCTTGGATCAACGCACCATGATCGGACAACGCTGGTTCGGTCACCGCCTAGCTCCGTTTGTCTGTCGCTGCTGCTGACAAACAGTTACAATCAAAAATACAGGTATCGAGCACGGGGAGGCTGGTCGTGGACCGCAAAGGTGAACTGCTCCATACATTGCGGACCGAGGCAGTTGAGGACTTCCTCAAGGTCGTCTACCTGCTTGAACGCCAACAATCCCCCGTGGCAACTAAGACGATTGCCGCCGCACTGGGCATCAAGCCGCCTTCCGTAACAGAAATGGCCAGGAAACTTGCGGCTCACGGCCTTTTGAAGCACGAGAAGTACAAAGGCATCCGCCTCACCGAGGCCGGCCGTCGCATCGCGCTGGAAGTCATCCGCCACCACCGCCTGATCGAGATGTATCTCACCGAAGCTCTCGGCTACACCTGGGACGAAGTCCACGAGGAAGCCGATCGGCTGGAGCACGTTATCTCAGAGCAGTTTGAGGCCCGCATAGCTGCAGCGATGGGGCATCCCGACCATGATCCCCATGGCGATCCTATCCCCGCTCTGGATGGTTCGCTCCCCCCGCAGGAACTTATAACCCTGTCAGAGGCGGCGCCGGGCCAACCCTGCCTGATCCATCGTATCACCGATCAGTCCCCTGAGATGCTGCGCCATCTTGCCGGCCTGGGATTGGTACCCGGTGCGCGGATTGTGATCACCGAAAAAATCTCCTCATCCGGCACTATTGCCCTGCTCTTTGAAGATACCGCGACAACCGTCGCCGCCGATATTGCTGGATACATCCTCGTGAAACCCATCACCAGGGGTTAGCCGGAACAATCCCGGATTACCCCACATCACCCTCTACAGGCGCATCTCAGAGGAATGACCAGGGAAGACGCTCTTGCCAGTCAGGGCGCTGTAAGCATGGTTCACGGCTACAGCGGCCTGGCCAAATCCTGTGGCAATCAGATTCAGCGGCTCAACCCCTTCCTGTTTGCAGATATCTCCTGCCGCATAGACTCCCGGCAGATTGGTTTCCTGCCTTCCGTTGACCTTGATATAGCGACCATCGAACTCCAGCCCCCAGTCCTTGATCGCGCCCAGGTTAGCCTTGAAGCCCAGGTTCAGCAAAACGGCATCGACGTGGAGGGTCGTTTCTTCGTTAGTGCGATTGTCAAAGATGACTGCTCGGTCAACATGCCCCTCCCCCTCCAAGCGGCGGATTTCGTAGAAAGTCAACACTTTCACTGGCGACTTCATGAGCTGGGCCAGGCTGCTCTCATGGGCGCGGAATCCCTCCCGCCGATGAATCAGCGTCACCGAACGGGCATAGTCCTTGAGGTTGAGCGCCCAATCCACTGCGGAATCCCCGCCCCCGACCACCAGCAGATCTTTCCTGAAAAACGGGCTTTTGTCCTGGATGAAATAATACACGCCGCCGCCATTCTCAAACTGCTCAATCGTCTCATTAGCCAGCTTATTGGGCCGGAAAGCCCCAATCCCGGCGCAGATGATTACCGCCCTGGCATGGTGCACCGCCCGATCGGTAGCTAACTCCCACACACCGCTCTCCAGCTGGCGTAGCGCCTCGCCGCGTTCCTCAAAGCAGAACGTGGGATGCCACTGCTCACATTGCTCCACCAGATTGCGTACCAGGTCCTTGGCGAGGATTCGCGGCCACCCGGCAACATCGTAGATGTACTTCTCCGGGTAGAGCACCGCCAGCTGCCCTCCTGGCTCCGGCAGCGCCTCCACGATCTTGGTTCGCATCTCACGCATACCGGCATAAAACGCGCCGAAGAGACCGGCTGGCCCGGCGCCAAGGATGAGAATGTCGTAGATATCCATGGGGTATTCTTTCTGGTGTGTAGATTCTCACTCGCTAATGCACGATCTTAGTCTGATTTCCGCTCCGTCACAACCGATCGGCTGCGACATTCGTGGAGCGCCTGTATACGCTGCAGTTGTCTCGGCCTGTTTCCACCGGAATCCTGACATCGCCTGTTATAATAGACCCGCGATTGACGAACTGGCGATAGCCAGGTATTGTTGCCGAAATCTACCAGAAAGAAGTACGGTTGGTGCTTTATCGCTAATTCGCTATCGGGAGAGGTCACATGCTCAGACACCGCTGCTGGAACATTGCACTTTCGCTTCTGCTCCTTCTACCGCTGCTGGCGGCAGGCCACGCAAGCGCCGATGGCCCTGAGACGATCTGCCCGGTTGATGCCAGCGGGCAGTGCCTGACCGGCGAACTAACGGCCATTGAACTTCGCGCCTTGATGGCAGAGATTGCTGCTTACCCGGCGCCGGATGTCACCCCCATCCCGGTGGATGAGTCGCTGTTGAACAGCCGTAGCTACCGTCGCGTGCTGGACGCCGTTACTATCTATGACGCTCCCAACGGCAACCCAATCGGAACCCTGGACCCCGGTTTCAATTTTGTCACCGTCATCAACCGCGTTGACAACTGGGTAGAAGTCAACCCCGGCCAATGGATCCAGGATGAATTCCTGGGCGGTGCGCGGATCTCGCGCTTTGCCGGGGTAACCTTCAATTCCAGCCCGCTTTACCCCTTCGCCTGGTTCCTGCTGGACACCAAGCCCAGCCAGCGTCCTGGCGCCAAGCCCGTGCCTGGTACAGAGTTCATCCCACGCTATACCCTGGTGAATATCTACGCCAGCACCACCGTCGATGGCTGGCGCTGGTACCTTATTGGCCCGGATCAATGGGTGCATCAGACGCGCCTGGGCAAGATCACGCCTGTCAAGCGCCCGGAAGGCGTCGAAGGCCGCTGGATCGCCATTGACCTGTATGAACAGACGCTCATCGCCTATGAGAATGACACCCCGGTGTATGCTACCCTGATCTCTTCCGGCTTGCCGGACTGGCCAACCAACGAAGGGCTGTTTCAGATCTGGGATCGTTACGAACACACCCCTATGAGCGGCGCTGAAGGCGCACCCGACTTCTACTACCTGGAAGAAGTCCCCTGGACAATGTTCTTTGATCATGATATCGCCCTGCATGGCACCTACTGGCATGACGGTTTCGGGTATCGTCACAGCCATGGCTGTGTCAACCTGACAATCACTGATGCTCACTGGCTGTACCGCTGGACCGAAGGCCCTTACGCCAACGCCTACGTCTATGTCTACAGCAGTGGTCAGTACACCAGGTGACGTCTAAGTTTTGCGCCCGTGGGCTACAGGCAACCGGCAGTAGCTCCGCCCTGTCATTCGTGCCGGTCTCCGGGAGGCAGAATGCTGACTCTCCCCCCACATCTGGCTGACCAACTCCCTGACGCGCTGGGCCAGGCGCAGCGGCTCATGTCGCGGCTCACCCGGCAACTGGAGCTGTTTGGCTATCTGCCGCTCAACACGCCATTGGTCGAGCAGGCGGATGTGTTCCTGATCAAAGCCGGCGACGCTGCGATCAACCGCCTGGTCAGCTTCGAACTGAATGGCCAGACACTGTGTTTGCGTCCGGAATTCACGGCTCCGGCTGCACGGGTATACATCGAACACTTCCAGGATCACCCCGGCCCTGTACGTCTGCAGTTTGCCGGCCCTATCCTGCAGTATGACAGTCTGAGTCACGGCGCGATCACCGAGCAGAACGCTATCGGCGCTGAGCTTATCAACGAGTACAGCCCGGCTGCGGACGCGGAGGTTATTGCGCTTACGGTCAGGCTCGTGGAGGAAGCCGGCATCAGCAACTGGCGGGTCACAGTCGGACACAGCGGCATGATCGAGCGCTTCCTGGATCGCTACCAGCTCAACCGGCAGATGCGCCGCTTTGTGATCAACCACCTGTCCACCCTTCGGCAGGGAGCCGAAGGATTGGCGCAGACACTGGAGGCACTGGCCAGTCTGGAGGCTCCAGCCGCGACCCTGACGGAAGCCCAACCGATCAACAACCATCTGGAAGCGGAAGCAGCGCTGTACGCACTATTACAGGCTGCCCCGCAGCACGGCCCGTCTGGCGGGCGCAGCCGCGAGGAAATCGCGCGACGTCTGCTGGAAAAGCAGCAACAGGGCAACCAGCGCGACAGGGTACGTCACGCTCTACGCGACCTTCAGCAACTCCTCGAGCAGGCCGTATCCCCCGCCGCGCTCATGGCTCATCTTGAGGACGCCACGCTACAGGTCATGGCGCAGCACATCCTGGCAACCTTCAGCCTGCTGGCTGCATACGGCATTCCGCAGGATCGAATCGCCTTTGATCTCAGCTTCACCCGCAACCTGGATTACTACACCGGGCTGATCTTCGAATGCCACGCCGCGCATGAACCTGGCAATCTGTTTGGCGGCGGTGGGCGCTACGACGAGTTAATCGGCTTGCTGGGAGCCAGGCACAATGTCCCGGCGGTCGGATTCATGCTTTACCTGAATCCGCTGCTGGCTGCTCAGCAGCCTGCCCCGCCGGAGGAACCCCGCGATCGGATCCATGTTCTGGTGCGCCCTTCTGAGGATCGGCTGATCGAGGAAGCGATCGCCCTGGCTTCTGCCCTCCGCGCTGCTGGCATCCGGGTGACAACACAATCCGGTCCTGACGCTGCCTGGAAAGGGCCACACGGTGAGACTCACCTGCTCATGGTAGAACAAGCCGGGCTGCGCCTTTTTCAACTGGCCAACCACACTGACTTAACTCTGGATCGCGGCGATATCACCGGCATCCTTCGCGCCCTGGAGTTGTGCTCATGACAGAACGGGTCTCCCTGGCGCTCCCCAGCAAAGGACTGCTCGCGGAGCCAACCCTCAATTTTTTGAAATCGTGCGATCTAAAGGTCCACCAGATCAATCCACGCCAGTACACAGCCAGCATCCCGGCGTTGCCCCAGGTCGATATCCTTTTTCAGCGGGTGAGCGACATCGTCTACAAGGTGGCTGACGGTACCATTCACATGGGCATCACTGGACTGGATGTCGTCATGGAGCATCCCAGTAGCCAGTTGCTGGTCATCCACGATAACCTGGGCTACGGCTTCTGCGAACTGATTGTGGCTGTCCCGGAAAGCTGGCTGGATGTGGAGTCAATGAGCGATCTGGTTGACATCTCGCTGGACTTCCGCGAACACAAGCGTCGCAACCTGCGCATCGCCACCAAGTTCACCAACCTCACCCGCCGCTTTCTACACGAGCATGGGCTGCAACACTTTACGCTCGTCGAATCGGAGGGCGCACTGGAGGCGGCCCCGACGCTTGGCTACGCCGATGTGATCTGTGACCTGACCGCCACAGGCACAACACTGCGCGAGAATCATCTCAAGACGCTGGTAGATGGCGTTGTTCTCAAGTCGCAGACCTGTCTGGTCGCCAACCGGACAGCGCTGGAGACACAACCGGTCGTTCGCCGGACTGCCCACATTCTGCTGGAGCTGATTGACGCCGCCCTGCAGGGGCGTGATTTCTATACCGTCACGGCGAATGTCCGGGGCGCGAGCGCCGAGGCGGTAGCCGCGCTAGTGGCTGGCAACCCGCTGACCCGTGGCCTGCAGGGACCTACGATTGCCCCCATCTATACCCCTGACTCACTTGCGGATGAGGATCATCAATGGTACACGGTGACCATCATGATCCGCAACAGCGACCTGTTGGCCACCGTCGAGTACCTGCGCTCCATTGGCGGCGTCCAGACGATTGTGACGCCGGCGCGCTACGTTTTTCTGGGACACTCGCCCAGCATTGAGCGGCTGGAACGCCTGCTGGGAACATAGCGTCTGGCGCCCTAAAAATAGTCCGTGACGCCACCCAGCCATCAGTGCCAGCTATCCAGCCAGGCCGGTAGGTGACTTACATCCGGCAGGACATCAACACAGCCTGCAGCCCGCAAAGCCACCCGGCGGCGTTCGCGGCGCTGAAGATCGGTCAACCCGCTGAGCACACCCACGCACGGAATTCCCGCCGCCTGCGCTGCCCGGGCATCGCTAGGAGAATCGCCGACCATCAGCGCCCGCAGACCACCAGGAAGCGACATGCCAAGCAAACGGCTTGTCGGTAGCTCAGGGAACATTGCCCGCCAGATCGAGAAGGGATGTGGTTTTCCCAGCGCCGTCTGACCTGTCTCTTTGCTGGCTGTTTCCACGTCGGAATGCGTGACGATCCGGTATGGGTCTAGCAGATCGAGCAAGCCGTTGCTGTGCAGCGGGGGTATCGCCTCAGCGTACGGACGACCGGTGGCAATTCCCAGCAGGTAGCCTTTCTCCCGCAGAATGCGCAGCGTCCCCTGTAGAATCTCCGCAGGTAGTGTCAGCGTGTCAACCAGCGGCTGCATGCCGGAGGCAACCAGCATCTCTCCCGAAAGCCATCTCTGGAATCGCTCGTAGAGGTAAGACCACCAGGCTCCCTGTGGCTGCAACAGATCACGCGGTGCACCCACATGATCCGCTGCTGCTCGCCCGGCAAAGTCCAACAGGGCACTGCTCTGGCGCTCCCCGGCCAAACCCAGTAGCCTCTCGATCGGCGCGGGCCAGGCCACCAGGTTCGCAGACCCCGATCGCAGTTGCCCCAGCAGGCCTAGTATCGTTTCGGGTTTCGTACCATCCCCCGGCTCGCAGGCGAGCAACAGTGCACAGGCCGCCAGGTAAGTCAGGTCCCAGTTGGAGTTCACCGCCCGGTCCTTGACAGCGTCGATCAGCACTGGTGGCAGGATACGCTCACGTGCAACACCTTCAGGTATGGCCGCGAACGCCGACGCAACTTGCTCTGGCTGCACAAGTTCCCACAGCGTCAGGCGGGCGCACTCCCAGTAGATCTGCTCGGTCGTGATCACGCCGTCCAGATCGAAGATGATCAGGTCGACAGGCCTGGTCACAGCGCGGCCTCCACGCTATCCAGCCACCGCTCCACCCTGCTGTCGCCAGCATAAGAGCGCCCACCCATCTCGATCACCTGAGCCAGCCCCAGCAGCGCCGCTGGCGGAGGAAACCGCTGGCCATCCGCCAGATTCATCGTCAGCAGCGGGCAACACGCCAGCGCCGCTTGCAGGTAAGCCCGCCAATCAGAACGCAACCAGCCACGCTTGCGCAACTCCTGCAACAGCGGAATCAACACGCGCTCCGTCTTGCTCTGCCAGAACATCTCCCGGATGGCCGGCAGGCGGTCGGGATAGGTCACCACGAACTCGTGCTCTTTCCTTGCCAGTGAGATTTTGTTCTGCTGCGCCCAACGCTGGGGGAAGTACATCCACATCGCATGAACGTTGTGATACAGCGGCTTGACCAGGTCCAGCAAGGGATCGTGCCGTCCGGCAAACGCCGGATCGAAGTAGACCAGGTCGCTGCCACGCAAGAACAGGTTGCCATTGTGGGCGTCACCATGCCCGACCACTGCCGGACCGTCGCGCTCCGGCGCCAGAAGCGTGCTGGCGCGCACAATGATGTCATCCAGCGTGTCCTTGAAAGCGACGCCATTGATCGTCCACTGCACCCGCCGCACGATGGCAAGGGCCGCTTGCCGCACGCCAGGCAGTGTAATCGCTGTCCCCGGCCCATAGAAGTTGTCCAGCCGTCCCCCGGTCAGGCGGTGGTAGAACAGCTGGTGCACCGGCTGGCGGGCATGGGTTGCCGCATCCTGCCAGGTCAGCGTTCGCACGTAGACGTCCAGAAGCTGATCGTCACAGGTCTGCTGAGCCTGGCGTAACCGCTCGAAGCTCGCCGGTGCAGCCTGCCCGCATTCAACCGCCCACGCCGCATCAAACAGGGACTCATCTTCAATAACCTCATACAGCAGCATCTGGCGGCCCGGCGCTGTCGAAGCCAGCACGGGCATAACCACTGGATATCCGGCCTGCCGCAGGAGATCGCTGTTGTAGTACTCCGCAATCACGCTCCCCGGCTCAACATGCGACTTAAAGAACAGCCGGCGGCCATCGCGCAGTGCAACGAAGCCGTTGAAGGAATTCAGGGACACGGCGAGAGGCCGCAATTCCACAGCTACCACATCCAGCTGAAAGACCTCCTGGACGAAGCGGCGGAGCATGGCCTGCGCGGCCTCTCGATCCGTGAATTGCAGGCGCTGGACTGCCTGCAGGATATCTACTTCCACCAGACCTCCCGCTGACGCACCGCCTGGGCGTGCGCCGGGAATCCTTCGTAATCAGCCAGAGTAGCCGTTGTCGCCTTGAGGGCATCGTAACCCTCCCGCGACAGATACCCTACCCCGCTGCGCTTGAGAAAATCGTACACCCCTACCGCCGAGAAAGACCGCGCAAAGCTTCCGGTCGGCAGAATGGCATTCAGCCCCAGGCAGTAGTTGCTGATCGGGATGGGCGTATAAGGTCCCAGCAGGATTTCGCCAGCGTTCCTGATCTTCTGCAGGGTCACAAATGGCTCCCAAGTCAGAATCTCCAGATGCTCCGGAGCATAGTCATTGGTGAAGCGAATCGACTCCTCAAGGCTCTCGGTGATCATGATCCCACCGTAGCCGCCCAGCACGGTCTCGACGAACTTGCGTCGCCATTCCGGCAGAGCGTTGATCAGCTCTGGCAGGAGCCGTTCCACCTGCTCGGCGACTGCGCGACTGTGAGTCACGAGCAGCGCCGCTGAGTCTGGCCCGTGCTCCGCTTCCACCAGCAGATCAACCGCGATGATCCGGGGATCCGCTGTCTCATCAGCAAGGATGATTGACTCGCTGGGGCCAGCCGGTGTGCCCACGTCCATCACGCCGTACAGCAGGCGCTTGGCAGCAGACACATAGCTGCTGCCAGGGCCGATGACTTTGGCGACCTTTGGGATTGTCGCCGTGCCATAGGCAAGCGCAGCAATCGCCTGCATCCCACCAACCGCGTAGACTTCTTTGACGCCACAGACCTCCGCCGCAAAGAGCGAGGCATCATCCACCTTGCCGTCCGGCCCAGGCGGCGTGACCACGACCACACGCTCGACACCCGCCACTACCGCCGGGACTGCCAGCATCAACATCACTGACGGGAACGCGCCTTTGCCACGCGGCACATACAGCCCGACACTAGCCACCGGTGTGATCTTCTCCCCGGCCATAACGCCTGGCATGACCTCGGTGAACCACATCGGTTCAGGCATCTGCGCTTCATGGAAGCGCCGGATGTTGGCATACGCCTGCATGATCGCCGCCTTGACATCTTCCGCAAGACGTTCGCGCGCCGCCGTAAAATCGTCATCAGCGGCTTTGAGCTGTTTGACAGTGAATTCCGGCGCATCGAACTTCCGCGTGTAGGCAACGACCGCGTCATCTCCTTCCTGCCGGACGCGCTGGATAACCTCCTCGGCTACCGGTAGAAGATCGGTGATGTCCTGCTCAGCCCGCCGCATGATCCGGGCCAGTTCATCAGGCGGGGTACTGGCCAGTTCTCGAACCTTGATCGCCATCTGTCTTGTACCTTTCAATACAAAAAGCGCGGTGGATGACCCCACCGCGCTCCCAATACCTGCCCAAAGCCCTACCTGACAGCGGGGTCTGACCGGTTAGGAATACGGTGATGATGGTGATTCACACCAGCAATGCAGACAACCAGACCGTTACCCGCCTTGTACATTGTTCTCCCCCGAATAAGCAGTAGACAGGCTATTGCCACGGGACACCACGCAGTCTAGCGGCTACCGCCGGCCATGTCAACACGCGACTGTCACGCTAGACCGTGACACCTGTCAGGTAGCCCTGCGCAATTAGCAGTTCCGCATTCAGAATAGCGCCGCCCGCTGCTCCGCGCACGGTATTGTGCGCCATGGTGACAAACTTGTATCCCAGCACCGGGCACGGACGCAGGCGCCCGATGACTGCACTCATCCCATTCCCGGCGTCGCGATCCCGGCGGGGCTGGGGACGATCCGGCGCGTCGCAAACCACCAGCGGTTTCTGGGGGGCGCTGGGCAGGTCCCGAACCACTTCCGGCCCGGTGAAGCTCTCCCACGCCTCTCGAATTGCCGAAAGTTCAGGCTGTTGGTCAAGAGCCACCGATACAGCAACCGTATGACCATCCAGCACAGGCACGCGATGACACTGCGCGCTGACTGTCGCTGCCAACCAGGCGATCCGTTCGCCGTCCAGATCGCCAAGCATCTTGCGCGACTCAGTCTCCAGCTTTTCTTCCTCGCCCGGAATATAGGGGATGACATTGTCAAAGATATCCAGGGAAGCAACACCAGGATACCCCGCCCCGCTGATTGCCTGCATACTCACCGCGCTGATCCGGCTGATCCCGAACGGCTTCAGCGGAGCCAGCGCCATCACCACCGGCGTTGTGGTGCAGTTAGGGCTGGTCACTAGCGCCCCTGTGCTCCACCCTCTACGCCGACGTTGCACATCGATCAGTCCCAGATGATCAGCATTGACTTCGGGAATCAGCAGCGGCACGTCGTCAGCCATGCGATGCGACTTTACATTGGAACACACGACATAACCGGCTGCAGCCAGTTCAAGTTCGCGTTCCATAGCGACCTCGGCGGGAAGAGCCGAGAAGATCAGCGGCGTATCCGGGTCGGCGTCAAGCGGCAAAACAGGCAAAGCAGCCACGTCAGCGGGCGGCGTCCCGGCAAGCACCCACCTGGTCGCCTCGGCATATGATTTTCCCGCACTCCGATCTGAGGCAATCACCGCCGTCACCCGCATCCAGGGGTGATTTTCCAGCAACTGAATGAATCGTTGTCCCACCGCGCCGGTTGCGCCCAGAATAGCGACATTGACCCTGGCCATGTCGGTTGCTCCTATGGTGTCTCAACAATTGGCGAGTCTGCAGCAGGATAGGAACCCAGCATCTTCACAAATGAGGCACGCCGTAGCAGGGCGACCAGCGCCGCTTCGCAGACCGGGTCCTTCCAGTGCCCCTCAAAATCCAGGTAAAAGACGTACTCCCAGGGTCTGTTGCGCCGTGGCCGGGACTCGATCTTGGTCAGGTTGATGCCACGCAGGGCGAATTCCCCCAGACACTCATACAGCGCCGCAGGGCGGTGGCGCGTGGCAAAGACCAGCGAAGTCTTGTTCCTCTCCGCCCGTTCAGCATCCTCGATCCCCAGGATGAAGAAGCGCGTGAAATTATGCGCCACATCCTCAATATTCGGCTCAATCACTTCCAGCCCATATAACTCGGCGGCCAGCGGGCTGGCAATCGCCCCGACGCCGGGGATCGGCGCGGCAGCGAGATCACGCGCGCTACCAGCGGTGTCATACCAGGGTTCCGCTTCTAGCCCGAATCGCCGCAGATACTGCTCGCACTGAGCCAGCGCCTGAGGGTGAGAACGCACGCGCTGCAAATCAGCCAGTCGCGTGCCGGGTGGGGCCAGCAAGGCATGGCGCACGTGAAGGATGACCTCACCCTGAACGCGCAGGTCGTGTTCCATCAACAGCTCATAGGACTGCGAAACCGTGCCCGCCTGGGCGTTCTCAATCGGCAGGATAGCATGATCGGCCTGCTGCGAGTCGATACACTGGAACAACTCGATGAACGTCCGGCAGGGCACTGTCTCCACATCATCGCCGAAATGCTGCCGAATAGCCTGCTCGGAATAAGCGCCATGAATACCCTGAAAAGCAACTCTCCTGGTCACAGCGGCCCCCTTCCTCTGGCTGTGTTGATGCTAGCATACCCTCCTCTTCTTCAACAACGTTAAGCCGTATCACAGCGTTTAGGCAGATCATCCAAGAAAAGCGGTAAACAAACATGTCAAACTGTCCGTTGACGTTGGTGTTGAGGTATCGCTATCATGCAATCATGAGTATCGCCTGGGTCGATTCGTCCGTCTCGCGTTTGCGCCGTCGTATCCGCCGACCGCATACTGGTCTGGCGGAGAATTTTGGCTTGCGCTGAAATTCTCGGACTGCCGCAGACGCCGAATTTCCTGAAGGTGCTCTGAATGTCCCCAGACCAAAACAAGAGGTCTGGGGACATTTTCGTGTGGGCCGTAGCCGGGTGTTCCCCGAAGGAGCGTGAAAAACATGGCTGGTCAGCAAAAGGTCAACAAGGTCGTGCTCGCCTATAGCGGCGGTCTGGATACCTCGATCATCGTTCCCTGGCTGATCGAAAACTATGACTGCGAGGTGATCTGCTACACCAGCAACATCGGCCAGGGAGAGGAACTCGAAGGGTTGGAGGAAAAGGCCCGCAAGACCGGCGCCAGCAAACTCATCCTCGACGATCTACGGGAAGAGTTCCTGCTCAAGTTTGTCTTTCCAACTATGCAGGCCGGTGCAGTCTACGAGCGTGATTATCTCCTCGGCACCTCAATGGCCCGCCCCTTGATCGCCAGGCGCTTGGTGGAAGTGGCGGAAGTCGAAGGCGCAGACGCCATCGCGCATGGCTGCACCGGCAAAGGGAACGATCAGGTGCGCTTTGAACTGACCGCGATGGCCCTGAATCCCAAGCTCAAAGTCATTGCGCCATGGCGAGAATGGCATATCCGCAGCCGTGAGGACGCCATCGCCTATGCCCAGGCGCATAACGTGCCGATTACTCAGACTCTCAAGAGCATCTACAGTCGTGACCGCAACCTCTTTCATATGAGCCACGAAGGCGGTCCGCTGGAGGACCCCTGGAATGAACCTGAGGAAGAGATGTACGCGCTGACAGCCAGTCCTCAGGAAGCCCCCGACGAACCTGAGTATATTGAGATTGGCTTCCAGAAGGGCGTTCCTGTCAGTCTGAATGGCCAAAAGCTACCCCCTGTCGAACTGTTCGAGCGCCTCAATGCCCTGGGCGGCAAGCACGGCATTGGCCGTGTCGATATGGTCGAAAACCGGCTGGTCGGCATGAAGAGCCGCGGCGTCTATGAGACTCCAGGCGGCACGCTCTGCTACAAGGCCCACCAGGCCCTGGAAAGCATCTGCATCGACAAGTACACCATGCACTTCAAGGACTTTATCGCCGTGAAGTACGCCGAACTGGTGTATAACGGCCAGTGGTACACCCAGCTCCGGGAAGCGCTGGACGCCTTTGTCCGGGTGACCCAGCGCAATGTCACCGGCACAGTGCGGCTCAAGCTGTACAAAGGCAACGTGATCATCGCCGGACGCAAGAGTCCCTTCAGCCTGTACCGGGAAGACTATGCGTCATTCGGGCAAATGGACATCTACGATCAGACTGATGCGGAAGGGTTCATCAACTTGTTCGGGCTGCCGCTCAAAGTCGAAGCGCTCCTGGCCCTCGAAGGCCGGAAGACAAGCGAATATGCGCAACCCGACTATGCCCTGTTCAAGCGCGACTAGCAACAACTGATCACGTTAGGGAATGCCATGACACTGTGGGGCGGCGTATTCCAGCATCCGACCGATGACGCGGTAAGGCGGCTGAACGACAGCTTACCCTTTGACTGGCGGCTCTATGACGTTGACATCACCGCCAGCCAGGCATGGGCCGGAGCGCTTCACCGGGCAGCAATTCTGACTTCCGAAGAGCATCAGGCCATCGTGCAAGGGCTGGAGCGAGTACGCCGGCTTTTTGCCTCCGGGCAGTTTGTACCCGCCCCCGGTGATGAGGACATCCACACCGCCGTTGAACGCTGGCTTACCGAGGCGATTGGTCCTGTAGCCGGCAAACTGCACACAGGCCGCAGCCGCAACGATCAGGTGGCGACAGACCTGCGCCTCTGGGTCATGCAGGCTACGCCCGCCCTGCTGGATCACATCCGTGATCTGCAACGCGCCCTCCTGGCACAGGCTGCCGGGCATGTCCACAGCGTGATGCCCGGCCTGACCCACTTTCAACCTGCCCAGCCGATCACGGCAGCACACTGGCTGCTGAGCACCGTAGCCATGCTTGAGCGCGATTGGGATCGGCTGGGACAGGCGGCAGCTGCCGCCGCCAGCCAGTGCCCACTGGGATCGGGGGCGCTGGCTGGAACCCCCTACCCCATCGACCGTACCGCTCTGGCTGTAGCGCTGGGCTTTCAACAGGCCAGCAGCAACAGCCTCGACGCCGTCTCCGATCGCGATTTCGTGGCCGACTTTCTGCATGCCGCTGCGCTGCTGATGACCCATCTTTCCCGGCTGGCTGAGGACCTGATCATCTACAGCAACCCGCGCTTTGGCTTTGTCACCCTGGACGATCGCTACAGCACGGGCAGCAGCTTGATGCCTCAGAAGCGCAATCCCGATCCGCTGGAACTGGCCCGCGGCAAGACCGGCCGGATCATTGGCCATCTGGCCGGCCTGCTGACCACGCTCAAGGGTCTACCTTCCGGCTACAACAAGGACCTCCAGGAAGACAAAGAGCCGCTCTTTGACGCCTACGATACCCTGATGTTACTCCTGCCTGTTCTGACCGCCCTGATTGCCTCGATGACCCTGCATCCAGAGCGGATGCGCGCTGCGCTCGACGAAGCCATGCTGGCCACAGACCTGGCCGATTACCTCGTAGCCAGGGGCGTGCCCTTCCGCCACGCGCATCATCTGACCGGCCAGGTCGTCCGCCGCGCTGAAGCACTTGGGGTGAAACTTTCCGCCCTGCCCCTGGCCGACTACCAGGCCATCGCGCTGCAATTTGGCCCGGATGTGTATGATGTCTTTGACTTCGATCAGGCGGTAGCGCGGCGCCGCCCCGTCGGCGGAGCAGCGCCAGAGACCGTATCTGCACAGATCAACCAATGGCAGGCCAGGCTTGGTCAGTCATAAACTCTCTGTCATACTGCACAAATGTGCTCAGCAACAAACAACGAACTTTTGTTTGTTCTGGCCCATTTTGTTGACACAACCCGGAAAAGACAGTACCTTGAGCTACAAGTAAGCGATTACCTCACCTGGAAAATGGTGCGCCGCTGATGTCTCAACCTGACAGTCTGTTCCTTCTGGCCATCATCATTATCGTACTTGTCAACCTCGTCATCCTTATTGGCGACGAGGTAATGCTGGTTGGGGCGCAGAAGGCGGCTGTCAGGAGCTAAGCAGGCCAAAAGCGACAGGAAACAGGCAACCAAAGCCCCCCAACCAGCGGGGGGCTTTTTCGTTCTGGTACACAGAAGGATGCGCAACATGCGTTCCGATCGGATCAAGAGGGGCTTCGAACGTGCGCCACACCGCTCGCTGTTGAAGGCGACAGGTGTCCGCGATGAGGACATGTCCAAGCCCTTCATCGCCATCTGCAACAGCTATGTAGACATCATCCCTGGCCATGTCCATCTGCAGAAGTTCGGCGCGTTTATCAAGCAGGCCGTCCGGGAGGCAGGCGGTGTTCCCTTTGAGTTCAACACCATTGGCGTTGACGACGGCATTGCCATGGGCCACCAGGGCATGAACTATTCCCTGCCCAGTCGGGAATTGATCGCTGACTCGGTGGAGACTATGGTGGCCGCTCATGCTTTCGACGGCATGATCTGCATCCCCAACTGCGACAAGATTGTGCCCGGTATGCTGATGGCCGCCATGCGCCTGGACATTCCAACCATCTTTGTCAGTGGCGGCCCCATGGCTGCTGGCAAGACCCCGGATGGCCGCACGGTAGACCTGATCAGTGTCTTTGAGGGTGTCGGCGCATACAAAGCGGGCCGGATCGACGAAGCCGAATTGAAGACCTTGGAAGACTACAGCTGCCCCTCCTGCGGCTCCTGCTCCGGGATGTTTACCGCCAACAGTATGAATTGCCTGATGGAAGCCCTCGGGCTTGCCCTGCCCTACAACGGCAGCGCTCTGGCCGAGACAGAAGAGCGTTACGCTCTGGCTCGCCAGGCGGCCAGCCAGGTCTTGGCCCTGATTGACATGGACCTGACTCCCCGCAAAATTGTGACGGCGGAAGCCATTGATGATGCCTTTGCCCTGGATATGGCCATGGGCGGCAGCACCAACACGGTTCTGCATACCCTGGCCATCGCCCATGAGGCCGGCGTCAACTATCCCCTTCAGCGAATCAATGAGGTTGCTGCCCGCGTGCCGCACATCTGCAAGGTCAGCCCGGCCAGCCACTGGCATATGGAAGATGTCCATCGGGCAGGCGGCGTGCCGGCCATCCTGCACGAGATCAGTCGCGATGGCAACACCCTTCACCTTGACCGCCTGACCGTCACGGGCCGAACGCTGAGGGAGAACATCGCGGCTGCCGAAATCAGAGACGAGGAAGTCATCCGCCGCCGCGATCGGGCCTATTCATCCACCGGTGGTCTGACAATCCTCTTTGGCAATCTGGCACCAGAGGGCGCTGTCATCAAGACAGGCGGCGTGGCAGGCAAGCGTGTCCATCGCGGCCCTGCCAGGGTCTTCGAAGCTGAAGAGGACGCCTCGCGTGGCATCCTCAACGGCGAAGTGCAGGCCGGCGACGTGGTCGTTATCCGCTATGAAGGCCCGCGTGGAGGCCCCGGTATGCAGGAGATGCTCGGCCCCACCGCCCAGATTCAGGGCGTTGGCCTGGGCGAGTCGGTGGCGCTGGTGACCGACGGCCGGTTTTCCGGTGGCAGTCGCGGTCTGGCCGTCGGGCATGTCAGCCCGGAAGCCGCGGCAGGGGGGCCAATCGCGGCAGTGCGCAATGGCGACATGATCACCATCGATCTGGACTCCCGCTCGATCACGTTGGAACTGCCCGACGATGAGCTTGCCGCCCGCTTGCAGGCTCTCCCTCCCTTTGAACCGCACATCGAAAGCCGCTGGCTGCGCCGCTACGCCAGGCTTGTCAGTAGCGCCAGCACAGGCGCGGTGTTTTTCGACTAACCGTATACGCCTCATTCTGGAACAGGAGACAACCATGAAACTCAAAGGCGCGGAAATCATCTGGGAATGTCTGCTGCGGGAGGGGGTCAACCTCGTATTCGGCTATCCGGGCGGCGCAATTCTGCCGACCTATGATGCCATGACCAAGTACCCGCAGATTCACCACGTGCTCACCCGCCATGAACAGGGTGCCACACACATGGCTGATGGGTACGCCAGGGCTACCGGCAAAGTCGGCGTGGCCATTGCCACCAGCGGCCCCGGCGCAACCAACATGGTGACTGGCATCGCCACCGCCATGCTGGACTCCTCGCCTATCGTCTGCATCACCGGACAGGTTGCCTCCAGCTACATCGGCACAGATGCCTTCCAGGAAATCGACATCTCCGGTGTCACCCTCCCCATTACCAAGCACAATTATCTGGTCACCGACGTCGAAGACCTGGCTTACACCATCCGCGAAGCCTTCCACATCGCCCGTACTGGTCGCCCTGGCCCGGTGCTCATCGACATCCCGAAAGACATCCAGAACGCCGAGACTGAGTTTGTCTATCCAGACGAGCCTATCGTCCTGCCCGGTTACCGGCCGGCATCTGCCGCAACCGAAGCTGAAATCGAGCGTGCGCTCGACCTCATCCATGCTGCCCGGAAGCCGCTGATCCTGGCCGGGCACGGCGTCGTCATGTCCGGCGCTGCCAGCGAGCTAATGGCCTTTGTGGAAAAGGCGCAAATTCCGGTTGCCCTTACTCTGCTCGGCAAGGGCGGTATGCCAGAAGGGCACCCGATGGTGCTGGGGATGATGGGCATGCACGGCGAAGCCTATGTGAACCAGGCTATTCAGGAAGCTGACCTGCTGTTGGCCTTCGGGATGCGCTTCGATGACCGGGTGACTGGCAACCTGGCAACCTACGCACCCCATTCCCGCAAGATTCATGTCGACATTGATCCTTCTGAGATCAACAAGAATGTTCGGGTGGATCTGGGCATTGTGGGCGACCTGCGCACTGTCCTGAGCCAGCTCACGCCGCGCTTGCGTCCTAAGCAGCATCCGGAGTGGATGGCGCAGATCCGCGAATGGCAGGATGACTCTTTCAAGCGCGACATTGTGAACCGCGATGCAGGCGGCAAGCTCTACGCGGCCCACGTGATCCGCGACCTCTGGGAATATACCGGCGGCAACGCTACCGTGGTCACTGATGTCGGCCAGCACCAGATGTGGGAAGCGCAGTACTACCCTCACAAACGCCCCCATACGCTGATCACCAGCGGCGGGCTGGGCACGATGGGCTTCGGCCTGCCAGCTTCGATCGGCGCCAAGCTGGCCCGTCCCGACGAGGAAGTCTGGGCAATCGTGGGCGATGGTGGCTTCCAGATGACCCTGGCCGAACTGGCCACCGCTGTGCAGGAAAAAGCAGCGGTCAATATCGCCATTATCAACAATGGCTACCTGGGCATGGTGCGCCAGTGGCAGGAGTTCTTCTACGAGGAGCGCTACAACGCCACGCCCATGTTCAGCCCTGATTTCTGCAAGCTTGCCGAGGCCTATGGCATCCCCTCCCGCCGTGTGACCAGCCGCGATCAGATCAAAGCCGCTGTGGAAGCTGCTCGCGCGCACAATAGCGGCCCCTTCCTGATCGAGTTCGTGGTGGAAAAACACGACATTGTCTATCCGATGGTGCCCGCTGGCGCCGACCTGCACAACATGATTCGCCGTCCTCTTGCCGCACCGGATATGGTCTAGCCCGATCGCCAAAGAAAGAGACCCTCTATGAAACACACACTGAGCGTCTTGGTGGAAAACAAACCCGGGGTGTTGAACCGGGTGGTCAGCCTGTTCCGTCGGCGCAGTTTCAATATTGACAGCCTGACGGTTGGCCGCACACACACACCGGAAATCTCGCGGATGACCATTGTCATCGATGGCACCGAGCAGGATGCCGACCGCATTGAGAAGAACCTGTACAAGCTGGTCAATGTCATCCAGGTGGATCACTTGACAGACAAGCCAAATGTCATCCGCGACCTGGCGCTGATCAAAGTGGCCGTAGACAACACCAATCGTTCCGAGGTGATGCAGCTTTGCGACATCTTCCGGGCGCACATTGTAGATGTTGGCCCGCAATCGGTCGTCATTGAGATCACCGGAGACGAGGACAAAATCGAAAGCTTTGCCGATCTGCTGCGCCCGATCGGTATTCTGGAGATGGTGCGCACTGGCGTCGTGGCGATGGGACGTGGCGAACACCTGCTGACTTCCAACGGGTACCGCCCTCAGCCCGGCGCTAATGGCAATGGCCACAAATCGGTGATTTAGTCGTGTGTTGCGCTGCGGGCTGTTGGACGAAGCCCACCTTATAAGAGGAGCTATCATGGCTAAGCTGTATTACGACCAGGACGCTGATCTGAGCCTTCTCAATGGCAAAACAGTCGCCATCATCGGCTACGGCAGTCAGGGTCATGCCCACGCACTGAACCTCAGAGACAGTGGCGTCAACGTCGTCGTCGGTCTGCATGAGGGTAGCAAAAACCGCGCCAAAGCCGAGGCCGAAGGGCTGTCTGTCTTCCCGGTGGCCGAGGCTGCTGCACGCGCTGACATCATCATGATGCTGACGCCGGATACCGTGCAGCCTGCCATCTACAACGAGAGCATCGCGTCTAACCTCAAGCCCGGTGATACGCTGATGTTCGCCCATGGCTTCAACATCCGCTTCGGGCAGATCAAGCCGCCGGAGTCGGTGGACGTCAGCATGGTTGCCCCCAAAGCACCCGGCCACCGCGTCCGCGAGGTTTTTGTGGAAGGCGGCGGTACCCCGGCCCTGATCGCGGTAGAGCAGGATGCCAGCGGGCATGCCAAAGCCCAGGCTCTGGCCTATGCCAAAGCGCTCGGCTGCACCCGCGCCGGTGTGATTGAGACGACCTTCGCCGAAGAGACGGAAACCGATCTCTTTGGCGAGCAGGTTGTCCTATGCGGCGGGGTGACGGCGCTGGTTCGTGCCGGTTTTGAAACACTGGTCAAGGCTGGTTACCAGCCGGAAATCGCCTATTTTGAGTGTCTGCACGAGCTGAAGTTGATCGTCGACTTGATGTATCAGGGCGGCCTGTCCTACATGTGGTACAGCGTCTCTGACACCGCCGAACATGGCGGCTACATGGCCGGCAACCGTATTGTCACCGCCGAAACCCGCGAGGAAATGGCCCACATCCTGGCGGAAATTCAGGATGGCACCTACGCCCGCAACTGGATCAAAGAGAATCAGGATGGCCGCCCATGGTTCAATGAGCAGCGGGCCAGGGAACGCAACCACATGATCGAGAAGATCGGCAAGGAACTGCGCGCCATGATGCCTTTCCTGCAGGCGAAAACCGTTGAATGAGAATCCGTTGCGTAGCGGCTGGCGCCGATCAGGAACGAAAGGAGGTGTTCTATGCCCGAAGATGGCCTTAGCGACCTTAGTCGCGTCGCTGACAGGCTTACCGGCCATGCCGACGGCATGACCATTTCCAGAACTGCTGAAATGGAAGTGAGCACAGAAAAGGACACCTCGCTATGGTTGACAACACTGCAGAAACCAGCACAGGCGAACCGGCCGTATCGGGTGTAGACCCGAACCGGGTGTACATTTTCGATACCACCCTGCGCGACGGAGAGCAATCGCCCGGCGCCAGCCTGACCAGCGCCGAAAAGCTGGAGATCGCCCGGCAACTCGCCCGCCTGGGTGTAGACATCATCGAGGCTGGCTTCCCCGCCGCTAGCCCGGATGACCTGTTGGCGGTTCAGCGCATCGCCCAGGAAGTGGGCACACCGGATGGGCCGGTCATCGCGGGTCTGGCGCGCGCCACGCCCGGCGATATCGATAAGGCCTGGGAGGCAGTGAGACCTGCCGCCAGGCCTCGCATCCACACCTTCCTGGCCACGTCCGATATCCACATGCAGCACAAACTGCGCATGACCCGCGAACAGGTGATCGACCGCACGCGGGAAATGGTCGCCTACGCCAAGGCATACTGCCAGGACGTGGAGTTTAGCCCGGAAGATGCAGGGCGCTCTGACCCGGACTTTCTGATCACAGTACTGGCGGTAGCCATCGAGGCCGGGGCAACCACGCTTAACATCCCCGACACCGTAGGTTATACCACCCCGGACGAATACTATGCCCTGATGCGCCGACTGATCACGGAGACGCCGGGCGGCGACCGGGTGATCTGGTCAGTGCACTGCCATGACGACCTGGGGCTGGCAACCGCCAACACCCTGGCGGGCATCCGCGCTGGCGCTCGCCAGGCAGAAGTGACCGTCAACGGCATTGGCGAACGGGCCGGCAACACCAGCCTCGAAGAAGTTGTTATGGCGCTTCACACCCGCCGCACTTTCTATAACCTGTACACCGGCATCGATACAACCCAGATCGTCCGCGCCAGCCGCATGGTCAGCAACTACACCGGCATGATCGTCCAGCCTAACAAGGCGATTGTTGGCAGCAATGCCTTCGCCCACGAAGCAGGCATCCATCAGGATGGCATGCTCAAGAACCAGCAGACATACGAGATCATGACCCCTGAAACAGTCGGTCTGAGCCAGAGTCGGCTGGTGCTGGGCAAGCACAGCGGGCGGCACGCCTTCCGCGTCCGTCTGCAGGAACTGGGCTTTGAGCTAAGCGACGAGGACATCACTACAGCATTTGCCCGCTTCAAAGACCTGGCGGACAAGAAGAAGACCGTGACCGATGCCGACCTCGAGGCGTTGGTCGCCGACGAGTTCTACGGCCCTCACGAGCTATACAAACTGCTGGACCTGCAGGTTACCTGCGGACGGCCTGGGATGCCCACGGCCACTGTCCGTCTGCAGGGGCCGGATGGCCGCGAACATGTCGCCCCAGCGGTTGGCACCGGCCCGGTAGACGCCTCGTTCGCCGCCATTGACAGTATCATCAAGGCCCCCAACACGCTCATCGAATATAGCGTGCATAGCATCACGGAAGGCATTGATGCAATGGGGGAAGTCACCGTCCGCATTGCCGCGCAGAACGGCCCGTCACGCACGTTCGGCGGTTATGGTGCTGACACCGACATCATCATGGCCAGCGCCAAGGCTTACCTGGCCGCCCTGAACCGGATGCTGGTGGTCAAAGGCAGCCAGTTCAGCCAGCCCGAAGGTGAATCTTCCGCAATACAGGTTACTCCAGCCGTCGGTTGATTGTGACTGGGAGAAGCGAGAAGCAACTATGACCACATCACACGCCGCCGGTGAACCCGGCCAAAAGCGCCAAAACGACCCGATCTTTCCCGCCTTTCCTGCGCCGCGTGGCTGGCAGTTTGGCGGTGATATGTGGGCGGGGCCTGCACATCAAAAAGAGACCATTGACTATCTCTATGCGCCTGAGCCAACACCCCGGCCACGCTCCGCCAGCATCATGATTCGCATTAGCAGCGCCCGCTGACGCGCTTGCCCGTGGGAAGAACTGGACGACGGGGGAGCGCGTTGCTCCCCCGGTTTTGTCCGCATCGCCGTACCACTGAGGAAGAAGACTGATGACCGGAAACCCTCGCACACTATTTGACAAAATCTGGGCCGCCCATCTTGTAGCTCCGGAGAAAGACGGCGTGCCGGCGACGCTCTACATTGACCTGCATCTGGTTCACGAGGTCACCTCACCGCAGGCGTTTGCCGCCCTGCGTGAGCGCGGTCTCAGAGTGCGTCGCCCGGATCACACACTGGCCACCATGGATCACAGCACCCCCACCACCCCGCGTACAGCGGACGGCCAGATTCCGGTGACGGATGCCCTGGCGGCGGCGCAGCTTGAGCAGCTCGCTCGCAACTGTGAGGAGTTTGGCATCCCCCTTTACAGGCTGGGCAGTGAAAACCAGGGCATCGTACATGTGATTGGCCCGGAACAGGGTCTGACCCAGCCGGGCATGACCATTGTCTGTGGTGACAGTCATACCAGTACACATGGCGCCTTCGGGGCGCTGGCTTTTGGCATTGGCACAAGTGAGGTAGCCCACGTGCTGGCGACCCAGTGCCTGCTCCAGTATCGCCCCAAGACCTATGAAATCCGTGTCGACGGCAGCCTGCGACCGGGTGTCTCCGCCAAGGACATCATCCTGGCGATCATTGCCCGTATCGGTGTGGAAGGCGGAACCGGTCACGTGTTTGAATACACCGGTTCAGCGATCCGGAGCCTCGACATGGAGGGCCGGATGACCATCTGCAATATGTCGATCGAAGGTGGCGCACGCGCCGGTATGGTCGCGCCAGACGACACGACGTTTGAATACCTCTATGGGCGCCCGTATGCACCTCGAGGAGCAGCCTGGGACGCCGCAGTAGCCGAATGGCGTCAACTGGCTCCCGATGATGGCGCGACATATGACTCGCGCCTGGTTCTTGACGCCAGTACGCTCGAGCCAATGATCACCTACGGCACCAATCCCGGGATGGGTGTACCGGTGACCGGCCGTGTGCCTGACCCGATGGCAGTCGGTGATCTGAGCCAGCGGCAGGCCCTTGAGAAGGCGCTGGCGTACATGGACCTGCAGCCCGGCCAGCCGTTGCTGGGCAAAAAGATTGATGTCGTCTTTATCGGCAGTTGTACTAACTCTCGAATCTCTGACCTGCGAGCAGCGGCCCGGCTGGTCAAGGGTCGCCATGTTGCCCCTGGCGTGCGGATGCTGGTCGTGCCCGGTTCGCAGCAGATCAAGAAACAGGCGGAAGCGGAAGGGCTGGATCGCATCTTCCGCGATGCCGGCGCAGAATGGCGGGAGGCCGGCTGCTCCATGTGCATTGCCATGAACGGCGACCAGCTCGCACCCGGCCAGTATGCTGTCAGCACCAGCAACCGCAACTTCGAAGGTCGCCAGGGCAAGGGCGGCCGCACCTTCCTGGCCAGCCCGCTAACAGCAGCTGCCGCGGCGCTGACCGGCCAGATCACAGACGTGAGGGAGATGCTCTAATGCCAGCGTTCACGACTCTCACCAGCACCATGCTGCCGCTGCCGATCGACAACGTTGACACCGACCAGATCATCCCGGCTCGCTTTCTGAAGACCACGGACAAGGCTGGCCTGGGCGAAAGCCTCTTTGCTGACTGGCGCTATACACCTGAGGGGCAGCCTCGTCCTGACTTCCCGCTGAATAAGCCGGAATATCGCGGAGCGCAGATTCTTGTTGCCGGCGATAACTTCGGCTGCGGCAGTTCCCGCGAACACGCCCCCTGGGCCTTGCTGGGTTATGGCATTCGTGCGGTGGTCAGTACACGCTTCGCTGACATCTTCCGCAACAATGCACTCAAGAATGGTCTGCTGCCGGTGATTGTTGACCGGCCTACCCTGCAGCAGCTGTTCAGCCTGGCGGCCGAGGAGCCGACGACGACCATCACTATCGATCTGGCCGCACAGACACTCACCCTGCCTGATGGCCGGAGCGTGACCTTCCCGGTTGACGCCTTTGCCAGGATGTGCCTGCTCAACGGCGTTGACCAGTTTGGCTACCTGCTGAACCAGTTGCCGCAGATCGAAGCCTTTGAAGCGTCCATCCCCTCTCGTGTGAACACCAGGCAGCCGGCCCCATAGGAACCGCTGCAAAACCAGGAGAATGCACCATGCCCACCCCAGCTCAGGTTGTCATCTACGACACTACCCTTCGTGATGGATCGCAGAGTGAGGGCATCTCGTTTTCGGTCGAGGACAAGCTCAAAATCGCCAGTCTGCTGGACGAACTGGGGGTTGCTTATATCGAGGGCGGCTGGCCCGGCTCCAACCCCAAAGATGCCGCCTTCTTCCGCCGCGCCCGGGACCTCAACCTGCGCCATGCTCGCCTGGCTGCTTTTGGCATGACCTGTCGTGTTGGCGGCCAGCCGGAAGATGACCCGAACATCAAGGCGTTGCTGGACGCCCAGACGCCGGTCGTGACAGTTGTTGGCAAGACTTCCATGCTTCATGTCACGGAGGTGCTGCGCACTACCCCTGAAGAAAATCTCCGCATCATCCGCGAGAGTCTGGCCTTTCTCAAAACCCAGGGCAAAGAAGTGATCTATGACGCTGAGCATTTCTTTGACGGCTTCAAGCTTGACCGCGATTACGCCCTGGCAACCCTTCGCGCTGCCGTCGACGGTCAGGCGGAGGTCCTCGTCCTGTGCGATACCAACGGCGGAACTCTGCCCTGGGAAGTTGAGGAAATCACCGCTACAGTTGCTGGGGAATTCCCCGGCGTTAGCCTGGGCATCCATACCCACAACGACAGTGAACTCGGCGTAGCCAATACGCTTGCGGCGGTGCGCCAGGGGGCCGTCCACATCCAGGGCACGATCAACGGTTATGGGGAACGTTGCGGCAACGCTAACCTGTGCTCGATCATCCCCGACCTGGAATTGAAGATGGGTGTGCGCTGCCTGCCGGAAGGAGCGCTGAGGCGGCTGAGCCACATCTCGCGCTCCGTAGCTGAGACGGCGAACATGGCCCCGGATACGCACCAGCCATACGTAGGCAAGAGTGCTTTTGCCCATAAGGGCGGCATCCATGTCGCTGCGATGCGGCGCACGGTTGAGAGCTACCAGCACATCGATCCTGCGCTGGTCGGCAATGAAATGCGCTTCCTGATCTCCGATCTCTCGGGGCGTGGCAACGTGCTGCATGAGGCAGAGAAGATGGGCATGGACCTTTCCTCCGACAAAGCCCATGCCGTCCTGGAAGAGATCAAGCGCCTGGAACATGAAGGCTACGTGTTTGAGGGCGCTGAGGCCTCCGTGGCGCTCATGTTGCGCCGGTCTGTGGAAGGGTATATCCCACCGTTCGAGCTGCTGAACTTCACCACGCTGGTGATCCAGAACGGCGAATACGGTTCTGAGGTCGAAGCTACAGTCAAGCTACGCGTCAAAGGCGAAGTGTTCCACACCGCCGCCGAAGGCAACGGGCCGGTCAACGCGCTCGACAAGGCCCTGCGCAAGGCGCTCACGCCGGTCTACCCCGAAATCGCCAACTTCCACCTGGCGGACTACAAGGTTCGTATTCTGGATGGCAACCGGGGCACCGCTGCTACTACCCGTGTGTTGATCGACACGCAGAACAGCCACCGCCGCTGGAGTACCGTTGGCGCTGGCACGAACATCATCAATGCCTCGTGGCGCGCCCTGGTGGATAGCGTCGAGTACGGTCTCCTGCTGGAGCAGGAACAACAACAGAGGGAGGAAGTCCGGGTATGAGCGTCAGGATCGCTGTGCTGCCGGGAGATGGCATTGGCCCTGAGGTAGTTGCTGCTGCCCAGCGGGTGCTACAGCGTATCGCCGACATTGGTGGATATACATTCGTATTTGAGGAAGCCCTGCTGGGCGGATGCGCGATTGATGCGACCGGCTCCCCCCTGCCCGACCGAACGCTTGGCGTCTGTGAGGATTCCGATGCTATCCTGCTGGGGGCGGTAGGCGGACCGCGCTGGTCGGACCCTTCTTTGCCTGTCCGCCCTGAACAGGGATTGCTCGGCCTGCGCCAGCACTTCACGCTCTTCGCCAACCTACGCCCGGTCAAAGTTTTCCCGGCCCTGATTCCTCACGCCCCGCTGCGTCCGGAACTCCTGGCCGATGGTGTCGATATCCTGTTTGTACGTGAGCTAACCGGAGGCATCTACTTCGGCGAGCGAAGAGAGCAGGGATCAGGCGATTCCGCGTACGATACCCTGTACTACACCGTTGCCGAAGTTGAGCGTGTCGCCCATGTGGCCTTCAAGGCTGCGCAGCAGCGTCGTCGCAAGGTAACCTCTGTGGACAAGGCGAATGTCCTGGCAGCAATGCGGCTGTGGCGACGCACCGTCCACAACGTCGCCAGGGATTATCCCGACGTAGAGCTGGAAGATGTGCTTGTTGATGCCTGCACCATGCATCTCATGCGTCGTCCGGCCTCATTTGACGTGATTCTGGCTGACAACATGTTCGGCGACATCCTCAGCGACGAATCGGCGACCCTCGCCGGCTCCCTGGGGATGCTGCCTTCAGCCTCCCTGGGGGAGGGCACATTCGGCCTTTACGAGCCAATCCACGGTTCTGCGCCAGATATCGCCGGGAAAGGAATCGCTAACCCCATCGGTACGATCCTGAGCGCGGCCATGTTGCTCCGCTATAGCCTCGGCCTGGCGGAAGAAGCTTCGCTCATCGAACAGGCTGTGGAAACTGTCCTCGAGTCAGGACTGCGCACAGCGGACATCAACCTGGGAGGGCAAAAGGCAGCCTCTACCGCCGAAATGACGGACGCCATCCTCGCGCAACTACCCGCCTGAACCATCGCTGCGATGCCCGGCCTATCTCCCGGAGGCCGGGCATTGCCCGCCTGATGCCGCAATCTCGAGGTAACAGGGACACACCCATGTGTTACAGCGGGTTACCCTCATCCGGGTTGAGATCGTCGCTGGCGTCCAGGGCGTCCTGCATCCGCTGGCTGGAGAAGAGATCCGTGACGCCGATGTTGAAATCGGTGGTATCGACGTCCGGGCTGGATGCCGAGACGCCATCCCGCCCCATCGCCAGCGCCATGGCCAGTGCCGAGGTCAAAAACAACAGTCGTCTTCCCGCCAATGAAACGGTCTTCGCCCAGCGCATACCCCGCAGCGCACAGAGCGCGAGCGCCACGTAATACTCCCGCCAATCATCGGCATTAGCCAAGCAGTCCGCTACAATGTCGCGTACCGCCACAATCGCCGTCAGGGCGTGCGACAGCGAGTCAGCCGTCTGCCTCAGGCGGCGTGTCTGGCTGATCTCAAGCAGCAAGGTGATGGCCGCCCAGACATCCGCCCAGTGTGCTGATCGGAGATGTGGCGCGATATACTCGCTTAACAGGCTGACTTCCAGAACAGCCCAATCGAAGAGAGTGTGCCCCTCCCGCGTCTGGGCAAAGTCGATCAGCCACGCGTTACCGCCGGGGCCAACCAGAATGTTATGCACATGCAAATCCCCGTGAATCGTCGACAGCGAACCGGTAATCTGGCGCTGCAACAGATTCGGGTAACGCCGCAGTGGATTCGGCAACGCATAGTCAAAGCCTGCTGGCGCGGGCAGCCGTTCCTGACCGGGGTCAAAGTCAGGATCGAGATCGGCCACCTGCTGGAACAACAGATCATCCCGCGTGTACAACACACGTCCGATGATCTGCTCCACCACCGAGCCGCGGTGGTACACCCGCATCGCGTTTGGAATGCCCCGCACCTCGACCTTGCCAGCCCGGAGCTGAGCATCCGCCCCGGAACCAGCAATCAACTGGACGCCCTGCCGGTCAGGGTAGAAATCCTCAACGGTAAATCCCTCGAGCGCTACCACCTCACCGCGCTCAAAGTGGCCGCGCCGACTCCATTGGCCGAGCGGGGTCAGTCGTCGGCGAGGCGTCCCC
This sequence comes from Chloroflexota bacterium, assembly GCA_019873685.1. GTDB lineage: Bacteria > Chloroflexota > Anaerolineae > Aggregatilineales > Ch27 > Ch27. The sequence continues at coordinate 218,171 of JAIOAT010000001.1, read as the reverse complement.
GCTTCCGGCGCCACCTCGATGACCAGCGCTGGTGGAAGCAGAAGCTCGTATTCCTGCCACACGCCGAACTGGTATCGTTGATGCTGCAACCACCAGGTCTCGCCAAATACTCGGAAGAGGCTGTTCCGCAAAAGCTCGGCCATCGCTTCTGGCCCCTGATCGCGCCCGTAGTCAGCCAGATCGATCGGTCCCGGTGCGCCAGGCTCGCGGATGAACGTGTATTTCAACCCGCCAAGCGTCGATTTCTCAACCAGTGTTGGATTGCCTACAACTCGCGCAGTTGTGGGAGGCAGCGTGTCACGGACAAAGGAGTCAAACCGCATCTTCTCGTAGAGGATGGCCTGCCGCTCCGCCAGCTTGACGACAACAGCGGCCATGGCCCGCCCATCAGGCTGGTACGGAGTCGCCACCAGCACCCTGGCGCTGGAATAGCCGCCGTGAAGCTGGCGGTCTATCACCACTCGCCCATGCCCCGGAAACATCTGGCGGATGACTTCCAGCTCCTCCGCATTCAGCATCACACCAGGGTCCTGAATGTACACCGGCACCGGCACTGACGGCGTCCGCTGATCCGCCGACCAGTTCGCCGCCACCACCTCCAGGCGATCCAGATCTGCTTCCATCGCTATCAGCACGCGCACAGGCAGGCTATCCCCTTCGCGCAGGATCGCCAGCAACAGATCACGCTCTGAAGGCTCTGCCTCCCCCCTCTCTTGAGCAAGCCTGTGGGCCAGCTTCAGGACGGTCTGCAGGCGAGGAGTCTCCCGATACCCCGGCCAGAAACGACGATCGTCGCCCTGGCTCAGTTCCTGCCGCAACATGTAGCGCACAAAGCGCGGCGCAAGGCCCTGTTCTTCCAGAACGCCGACAGTGACACCGCCCTCAAGCCGTGTCAACGCCATAAACAGGTGTTCTACGCCGACATAGTAATGCCTGGCGTTGGCCGACTCTTTACGCGCCAGCGCCATGATCTCATCAAATATCCTGGCGGACACAGTTTCTTACTCTTCCAGACGCAACCAGGTGCGTCCAACCCGAAACAACGTACCCGGCTCCAGCGGAGTAGCGCCTTCTATCCGCTTCTTTCCCACATAAGTTCCGTTACGACTACCGGTATCCTCCAGCAGCCATCCGCCATCAGGCAGCCCGATTAGCCGCGCATGCAGACGGGAGACCTGGGTATCAAACTGCAGGCAAAGATCACAATCATCGCGCCGCCCCAAGGTGAGAATCCACGTACCATTTGGCCCCGCGCTACCAGCCCCATCCGCGCGGCGAAACTGGCACTTGCGGCCGTCATCCGGCCCACTCATGATCGCTATCGTTACGCTCTGAACCGCTTGCTCTGCCATGAATTACCGATGCCTGCCACCTTGTTTATCCAACGCCATGCTGCCCTATTATAGCAACAGGAGAACGGAGGCTTGGTATAGAAGCTTAACGCGGTAGAATACAGGCACGCTACTCTTCACCAGGAGTCTGGGGACTTATGCACATTCTCGTCACCGGCGGTGCAGGCTACATTGGCTCAGTCACCGCTGCCTATTTCCTGCAGGCGGGGCACCGGGTTACCGTCTACGATAACCTGAGCTATGGCTACCGGGCTGCGATCCCTGCTGGCGCAGGCTTTGTCCGGGGAGATGTCGGCGATCGCTCGGCGCTTGATGTGCTGTTTCAAAGCAACGACTTTGACGCCGTGGTGCACTTCGCCGCGTTCATTGAAGCTGGCGAGAGCATGGTCAATCCGGGCAAGTACTTCCGGAACAACGTTGTCAACACGCAGGCCCTTCTGGACGTTATGATGGCTCACAATGTCCGGCGGATCGTGTTCTCTTCTACCGCCGCGGTTTATGCCAGCAAGGACACCCTGCTGGAGGAATCTGACCCGCTGTGCCCGGCCAATGTCTATGGCGAAACCAAGCTGATGATCGAGACCATGTTGCGCTGGTATGCCAGCCAGCTCGGTCTTCGCTACGCGGCGCTGCGCTACTTCAACGCTTGCGGCGCAATGCTGGATGACAACGGTCAGGCCGTCAGAGGTGAGGCACACCGCCCGGAAACACACCTGATTCCGCTGACCCTACAGGTGCCGCTTGGGCAGCGCGCCAGCGTTAAGATTTTCGGCACGGATTACCCCACTCCCGATGGCACCTGCATCCGCGATTACGTGCACGTGGAAGACCTGGCCCAGGCGCATGTTCTGGCCCTTGAAGCGCTTGATGAGCGCCCGACCATGATCTACAACATTGGCAACGGTCGCGGTTACAGCGTCCGGGAAGTCATCAACGTCGCCCGTCAGGTCACTGGCATCGATTTTCCGGCAGAAGAAGCGCCACGACGCGCCGGCGACGCCCCGATCCTGGTGGCTTCTTCCGAGCGAATCATGCGGGAACTGGGATGGCAACCCAGATACACTGCTTTGGAGGAGATCATCCGCAGTGCCTGGGTCTGGCACAGCACCCACCCCAACGGCTACACCGACCTTCTGTAGTGTGTCGGCTGTCCTGTCTGGGTGAGCCGGGGGAACGCGCTAACACGATCATGCACATTGCACTCAGTGGTTGGTTCTGGGATCGTCCTGACACTGGCAGCGGGCAGTACATCCGCCGCCTGCTCCCTGCGCTGCACGAACTGGCAGGTGATGTCCATTTCACGCTACTTCTCCCGCCACACATCCGGCAGGTAGAGGAACTCCCGCCGGATGTGAGTCTACTCCGGGTGGCTACGCCGATTGGCGGTCAGCTTGGCAAGGTCTGGTTTGAGCAAGTCAGCGTCCCTCGGGCTGCTCGCAGAGTTGGCGCCGATCTGCTCCATGTGCCCTACTGGGCGCCGCCGCTTGGCGCCCCTGTGCCGGTCGTGTCCACCATCCACGACGTGATCGCGCTGTCCATCCCTCCCTATCGCGGGGGACCGCTGGCTCGCCTGTACACCAGCCTTGTAGCTGCCGGAGCGCAGGCAGCGGCGCATATCCTGACCGATTCGCAGGCCTCCAGATCGGAGATCGTCAGCCGTCTCCACATCGTGCCGGAACGGGTGTCGGTCGCCTGGCTCGCCACAGACGAACGTTTTCATCCCCGCGTCGGCAGTGAAAACGACGCGGCTGTAGCCAGGAAGTACGACCTTCCGGAACGCTTTGTCCTGTACCTGGGCGGCTATGACATCCGCAAGAACGTGCACACGCTCCTGCTCGCATACACCTATGTAGTTGAGGCGATGGCTGATGAAGTGCCGCTAATCCTGGCTGGCCGGCCTCCGGGCGCATGGGGCACTATGCGCTTCCCGGATTTGCCTCAATACATCGAGCAACTGGGGATAGGCGATCATGTGCGCTGGCTGGGAGAGATCGACGAGCAGGACAAACCTTCGTTGTATAGGCTGGCCGCAGTCGTTGCCTTTCCCAGCCGCTATGAGGGCTTTGGCCTACCTCCGCTGGAGGCGATGGCCTGTGGCACCCCGCTGGTCGCCTGCGAGGCATCGTCCATTCCAGAGATCGTGGGGGATGCCGGCTTTCTTGTCCCTCCAGATGACGCGCGCGGCATGGCCGGGGCTATCCTGAGCATTCTTGTTCAGCCTGAACTGGCTGGCCAGTTACGCAATCTGGGCCTCAGCCGCGCCTCGCAGTTTAGCTGGCGCAACACGGCAGAAGTCACGCTAGCCGTCTACCGTCAGGTACTGGAGGAAGTCAGCCAGCAGCGCGGGGCGCAACTATGACTCGCTGGCTTGCCGTGGCGCTGGTCGTCGGGATGGTTGCTGCCTGCCGTCCCATAGCGCCGACGCCGGTCACGCAAACCAATCTGCTGCAATTCAACCAGACGGTAGAACAATCCCTGACCGGACCTGATGGCGAACAGCACTGGCTTTTCAGTGGGCAAGCGGGGCAGCAAATCACCATCGCCCTCGAGGTCGCCGGACCGCCCCTGAGCCTGACCCTCTATGGCCCGTCGGGTGCTGCCATCCCCATGCAGGTCAGTCAAAGCCCCACCCCGGCGAATCTGACCAGAGCAGTGCAACTCTCGGAGACAGGCAGCCACCGGCTGGTAGTAGCCCTGAAGATTGCCGCCACGGCTACCTACCACCTGACCATCACTGAAGCCCAACCATCCTCAGTGGCGCCTGCGTCAATCACGCCAGCAACCGCGACTCCCGCGGAATCTCTCCCTGCGACGACGACAGTCACAGCCACCAGCGCGCCCTTGCGTGTTGGCTCAGGAGCGCGCCTGCAGCCCTACCGCCCGATTCGCGGCCAGATCATCGACTTTGGAGCCACTGAACACTATACGATCTTCGCTCCAGCAGGCACAGTAGTCACCATTGGCGCGACGCGCGTGCCCGGCAGTCCTGTTCGCCCAATCCTCACGCTTTTCGCCCCCAGCGGCGATATGCTGGCCGAAAGCGTCGAGACAGATATCCAGGCGATCATTGCCAGCATTCGGTTACCTGTAACAGGAGCATATGTCGTCTACGTCGGCGCGGCGGGTAACCAGGCCAGCGGGCCGTATGATCTCGCCTTTGGCTACGGCGCTACATTCCGCGAAGTCGTATTGCCAGAACCAGCGCCAGACCTCGTACACGCCGGGACGCTGGAGCAGCCCTTTACCCGCGCCATCTGGCCGATCCGGTTGACCATCGGCGACATCATCAGCGCAGCGGTAGTGGCGGATGACGCACGCTTCTCCCCTATCCTCACTCTGCTGGCTCCGGATGGCCAACCACTGTATACCAGTTTGGCGGAAGATGGCCAGGCAGTGCTACGTCAGGTGATCGCTCCCCAGACCGGGCAATTCCACCTGGCTGTCGCACCTGCTGAGGGTCACCAGGGCGGCTCGTATACGCTGCTCTGGCAGTACAACGCTCGCGCCCCGACCCCGCCACCGGGAAACTGAGCGACGCACCCGGCCAGAATACACGCCGGGCGCAGCAACAACGCACAGCTTAGCGCACCGTGCCCTGGGCGCGCGCCTCCCGGTACCAGGCGATCGTGCGCTGCAGCCCCTCGCGAAAGCCGACCTTCGCCTCGAAGCCAAAGCGTTCCCTTGCGCGGGAGGTATCCAGCATCCGTCGCGGTTGCCCACCGGGCTTAGAGGTATCCCAGCTGATCCGACCCGTAAAGCCTGTTAACTCAGCAATTAGTTCGGCCAGGTCGCGGATGCTGATCTCAAAGCCCGCGCCCAGATTCACCGGGTCAGGCTCGTTGTAATACGCCGTGGCCAGGGCGATTCCTCTGGCAGCATCCTCAACATACAGGAACTCCCGCGTCGGCGTCCCATCGCCCCACAGGATGATCTCCTGCTCGCCGGCTTCCTGAGCATCCACAATCTTCTTGATGATCGCCGGAATTACGTGCGAAGACTCCGGATCGAAGTTATCCCCTGGGCCGTAGAGATTCACCGGCAGCAAATGGATGGCATTGTAGCCATACTGCTGCCGGTAAGCCTGCCCCTGCACGAGCAACATCTTCTTGGCCAGGCCATATGGCGCATTGGTCTCCTCAGGGTAGCCATCCCAGAGCGCTTCCTCACGGAACGGCACAGGTGTATGCTTGGGGTATGAACAGATCGTCCCGACGCTCACAAACTTCGGCACGCCTGCCCGCCGGGCATATTCCATGAGTAGCACGCCCATCATCAGGTTGTCGTAGAAGAACGTGCCTGGATACTTGCGGTTTGCCCCGATTCCACCTACCCTTGCCGCCAGATGCACAACTGCCGTAGCATCTGCGAAATCTGTATACAGGCGCTCAACATTCGCCTGTTCACGCAGGTCATACTGTGCGCTCCGCACAGGGTAGATCGCCCCGCACCCCAGCGCTTCAAGATGAGCGCACAGATGGCGACCCAGAAAACCATTCGCCCCAGTCACAATGACCCGTTGCGACGACCAGTCGAAGCCTGACCGATCAGGCATCTCCCCCTCCACAATTGCTGCATACCGCGAAAAAGCGTCTACCAGCCATGCTCCAGCCGGACAACCAGCCGTTCAGGCATGTCAATGGCTGCCATGCGACGCTGTACTGAGGCCACATCGTACGGAACACGCCGGTGCTCAAAGAGCGCGCGTTCCACATCGAGGAAGGCGTAGGCTGCCTGGGGATTTGAATCGCGGGGTTGCCCGACTGACCCTGGATTGATGATCTGCCGCCGCCCGTTCAACGATCGCGGTCTGTCGTATACTGGCAACTGGGCCTCGGTGTCACCGCGCTCGGTAACCATCTCAAAAACAACGGGCGTGTGCGTATGGCCGACGAGGCAATAAGGTGTCTCAAAGTGGGTGAAGTTCAGTGTGGCAATCAGCGGATCCAGAATGTACTCCCACACTGGTTCCCGTGGACTGCCGTGAACCAGCGTATAAGAGCCGATGACGAACGTTGTTGGCAGCGCAGCCAGGTACTCCCGGTTATCCGGGCGGAGAGTTTCCGCCGTCCAGACCACAGCCTTGCGTGCATCACTATTGAAAGTTCGCACGTCCAGCCGCCCCAGCGCCGCCCAGTCATGATTCCCGGCCAGACACAGATGCGGCAGCGTCCGCAGCAGATCGATGCACTCATTTGGGTCCGGGCCATACCCGACGATGTCCCCAAGGCACCAGACAAAATCCCATTGCCCCCTGGCATCCTCCAGGACAGCCTGGAACGCTGTCAGATTGGCATGAATATCCGAGATCACCAGTACGCGCATGGCTGCCCCTTCTCGTCGCAGTGCCTCTCCGCTGCTGCGCCGCTGTTATACCATGCTTTCGCGGGCCTAGCTACCATCATCCGGCTGCGCTATGTCTTCCCCGGCCACTGAAGTCCCGCCAAGGCAAAAAGAAACTGCCTGCCGGTAATACCGACAGGCAGTTGTGGCTGCAGTATCTGTAAGTGCTAGGCTTCAGCCATTCGCTGGTATTGCTGCCAGCGCTCCAGAACATCCCGGTGAACCAGCTCGGCCAGCTTGGTGGCGCGCTCCGGATCTGCCTTGCGCAGGATGTTGAAGCGGCCCTGCTTGTACATGAACTCCTCCAGCTGCTCGATATCCATCTTGGAATCCAGGCTGAAGGGGTTCTTGCCCTGCTCCACCGCAGGATTGTAGCGGTACAGCGGCCAGAAGCCCGATTCCACGGCTTCCTTCTGTACATCGAGGCCCTTCGCCATATCGATGCCATGGGCGATGCAGTGCGCATAGGCGATGATCAGGGACGGCCCCGGATAGGCTTCAGCTTCGCGGAAGGCCCGGACGGTGTGGGTCATGTTGGCGCCCATCGCCACCTGAGCAACGTAGACGTTGCCATAGCTCATCGCCATCATGCCCAGGTCCTTCTTGCGAGCCGGCTTGCCCGCCGCAGCGAATTTGGCTACTGCAGCGCGCGGCGTAGCCTTGGAAGCCTGCCCGCCGGTGTTGGAGTAGACGGCCGTATCCAGCACCAGGATATTCACATTCGCACCGGATGCCAGTACGTGATCCAGACCGCCGTAGCCGATGTCGTAAGCCCAGCCATCACCGCCGATGATCCAGACGCTCTTGGTCACCAGGTAATCGGCCACTGAAAGCAGCTGCTGAGCCAGCTTGCTGCTGTCCTTGGCCAGTAGCGCCTTTAGCTGCTCAACGCGGGCACGCTGCGCTTCAATGCCTTCCTGCTCGCTCTGGTCAGCATCGCGGATGGCCGTCAGTAGCTCCTGCTGGCCCGGCAGCGCCTGGATCGCTCTATCCAGAAGCTCGAAGGCGTACTGGGTCAGCTTGTCAACCGTCAACCGCATACCCATGCCAAACTCGGCGTTGTCCTCAAACAGCGAGTTCGACCAGGCCGGGCCGCGGCCATCTGCCCTCGTGGTGTAAGGTGTCGTGGGCAAGTTGCCGCCGTAGATCGACGAGCAGCCGGTTGCGTTGGCAATCAGGACGCGGTCGCCAAACAACTGCGTCATCAGCTTGATGTAGGGGGTCTCCCCGCAGCCTGCGCAGGCGCCGGAGAACTCAAACAGCGGGCGCAGCAACTGCGAACCCTTGACGCTGAAGCGGCTGAACAGCGACGGATCGGTATCCGGAATGGAGAGGAAGTAGGCGAAGTTCTCAGCCTCAGCCTCTCGCAGCGGCGCCTGCGGAGCCATGTTAATGGCCTTCTTGTCGGTCTTGACACCGTTGACCTTCTCGAAAGCGGGGCAGGCCTCCACGCACAGCGAGCAACCCGTGCAGTCCTCTGGTGCCACCTGGACGGTGAACTTCATCCCCGCAAACTGGCGCCCGGTCGCATCCACAGACTTGAACGTCTTGGGCGCGTTGCCGTTAGCATAGGAAGCATCGTACACCTTGGTGCGGATTGCAGCGTGCGGGCACACAAACGAGCACTGATTACACTGGATGCAGATGTCCGGCTCCCAGACCGGGATTTCCGAAGCGATGTTACGCTTCTCGTACTTGGTCGTCCCCACCGGGAAGGTGCCATCTTCCGGCATAGCCGAGACCGGCAGCCAGTCTCCGCGCCCGGCAATGATCTCTGCCGTCACCTTACGCACGAATTCCGGCGCGTCATCCGGTACGGGCGGAGCGATCCGGATTGTGCTGGTGACCTTGTTCGGCACCTTGACTTCCTGAATACGCTCCTTGGCAATCGCGGCAGCGCGGACATTCATATCCACGACCGCCTTGCCCTTCTTGCCATAGGTATCTTCGATGGCCAGTTCGATCATGCGCTGGGCTTCGTCTTCCGGGAGCACACCGGAGATGGCGAAGTAAGCCGCCTGCATCGTGGTATTGATGCGCCCACCAAGGCCGAGCGACTTGGCAATCCCCAGCGCATCGATGACGTAGAACTTGGCCTTCTTCTCGATCAGAGCTTCCTGCACCTCGCGCGGCAGATGATCCCAGACTTCGTCAGCACCGTAAGGGCTGTTCAGCAGGAACGTCCCGCCTTCCTTCAGTGCACTGAGCATCTCATACCGCTCCAGGAAGCTGAAGTTATGGCAGGCCAGGAAGTTGGTCTTCTGCACCAGGTACGGGCTACGAATGGGATGCTTGCTGAAGCGCAGGTGCGAGACAGTGCGCGTACCAGCCTTCTTCGAATCGTAGACGAAGTAGCCCTGTGTGTAGTAGTCGGTTGCCTCACCGATGATCTTGATCGTGTTCTTGTTCGCGCCAACCGTGCCGTCAGAGCCGAGGCCCCAGAACACAGCCGTATGTACACCGGCCGGCTCGCTGGACCAGCTATCGTCCCATTCCAGGCTGGTGCCAGCCACATCGTCAATAATGCCGATGGTGAAGTGATTCTTGGGCTTGTCGGCGGACAGGTTGTCAAACACTGCCTTGGCCATGCCAGGGTTGAATTCCTTGGAACCCAGGCCATAGCGCCCGCCCACAATCAGCGGCGACTTACTGAGCACGCCTTCCTCAACCGCTTCGTCAACCGCCGCGCGGACATCCAGGTACAACGGCTCGCCAGTCGCGCCGGGTTCCTTGGTGCGGTCAAGCACAGCGATCTTCTTGACGGTCTTGGGCAGTGCAGCCACAAAGGCCCGATTGTCAAACGGCCGGTACAGCCGCACTTTGACCAGGCCTACCTTCTCGCCGTCAGCCTGCAGTTTCTCGACGACTTCGTGGACCGTTTCCGCGCCGGACCCCATCACCACGATCACGCGTTCCGCGTCAGGCGCGCCAACATAATCGAACAGGTGATACTGGCGGCCCGTCAGTTTGGCCAGATCATTCATGCACTGCTGCACGATTGCAGCCGCCTGCAGGTAGTAGCGGTTGACCGTCTCACGCCCCTGGAAGTAGACATCGGGGTTCTGGGCCGTACCGCGAATGACCGGGCGATCCGGGCTAAGCCCGCGCGCGCGATGAGCCGCCAGGGCCTCCTCATCGATCATCGCGCGCATCGTGTCCTGGCTCAGTTCCTCAACCTTCTGAATTTCGTGCGACGTACGGAAGCCATCGAAGAAATGGACAAACGGCACACGCGCCTTCAGCGTCGCCGCATGCGCGATCAGCGCAAAGTCCATGGCTTCCTGGACATTATTGGACGCCAGCATGGCGAAGCCGGTGGAACGGGCCGCCATCACGTCGGAATGATCGCCAAAAATGGACAATCCCTGCGCCGCCAGCGAGCGCGCTGCCACATGGAAGACCGTAGGCGTCAGCTCCCCGGCGATCTTGTACATGTTGGGGATCATCAGGAGCAGACCCTGCGAAGCCGTGAAAGTGGTCGTGAGTGCACCGGTCGTCATCGCCCCGTGCACCGCACCAGCCGCGCCGCCTTCCGACTGCATTTCAACCACAGTCGGCACAGTCCCCCAGATGTTCGTCTCGTTGTTGGCCGATTTCTCATCAGCCAGTTCGCCCATGGGAGAGGAAGGCGTGATCGGATAGATCGCGATGACTTCGCTCAATGCATGGGCAACATGAGCCGCCGCCGTATTGGCATCAATGGTGACGATCCGGCGCGCTTCTTGATCAGCCATGATTACCCTTCCTAGCTGCTAGACACAGTAGTCCATATTCGGCCCTAGAGTAACATGGCGATCCGGTTCTCATAAGTGAATAACAGCATGAGTTTGGTGTCAGTTATCACTTATCTTCTCCCCTGCGCAGTTATACGGTAGAATTGGCCTGGAATGGCCTCACCCACTTACAGACCCGGCAGTTATTGGCAGCAACATTTGTTTCTACAAGAGGAGAAAGATTGATGGCTGACCTCAAGACGACTTATATGGGCATCCCCCTCAAAAGCCCCGTGATGGTGGCCGCTAGCTCCGTTTCTAGCTACGTCGATCGCGTGCAGATGGCGGAAAGCGCCGGTGCTGGTGCGCTGGTTATCCGCTCCCTGTTTGAAGAGCAGATCTCCCTGGATCAGTGGCGGATGGAAGAAGCGCTCGCCATCGGCGCTGAAAGCTTTGCCGAAGCGATGTCTTACTTTCCAAGGGTGGAACACGGCGGGATCAAGGAACACCTGATGTGGGTGGAAAAGACGCGCAAAGCTGTGACCCTGCCTATCTTCGCCAGCCTGAATGCGGTCTCGCCGGGCGCCTGGACAACCTATGCGCGGCAGCTGGCCGATACCGGCGTCAATGGCCTGGAGATCAACGTCTATGCCGTGCCTGCAGACCCGAACCAGCCCGGTAGTGTCATCGAACAACAGCTTTACGATGTCATTGAAGCCATCCGCAAAGAGGTTTCGCTACCCATCGCGGTGAAACTCAGCCCGTTCTACACTGCCCCGGCCAATGTCGTCAAAGAGCTGGAAAAGCGCGGCGTGAATGCGGTGGTGATCTTCAACCGCTTCCTCCAGCCAGACATTGACCCGGATACTGAATCCCTCATCAACGAAATGGTCCTCAGCACCCCTGCTGAGCTGAAAGTGCCCCTGCGCTGGGCAGCGCTGCTCTATGGCCGCACTGGCCTTGATATCGCCGTCAACACCGGTGTTCACACCGGACGCGATGTCATCAAGGCGCTCCTGGCCGGAGCGACGGTCGTCCAGGTTGCCGCCACACTGCTGAAGAACGGCATTCCTTACATCTCCACCATGCTTCTGGACATCCAGAACTGGATGGAGGAAAGAGGCTACAACACCCTGGCCGACTTCCGGGGCAAGCTCAGCCAGAAGAATTGTGACGACCCCTTTGCTTTTGAGCGCGCCCAGTACGTCAAGCTGCTCAGCGGCGCGCACTGATCCCCCCGCCGCAGGCTTCCATTCGGAGCGTCTAAGTGTGTCCGGTCACTGGCCGGGCACACTTATTTTATTTGTAGCTCTATGCTAATATAGTCATACTACCCAGACATCCTGCCAATAGATGCACAACGACTTGCTTGACACCGCACTAACTCGGGCGTATAGTGAAAAGTAACGCGGTTTAGTAACGCGCTTTACTTGATCACTCTATGGGACTCTTTACGCGGGGTCAGCATGTCCGGCAAACGAGTGACCATGCAGCAGGTGGCCGATGAAGCGGGCGTGTCGCGGACGACGGTTTCTTTCGTCCTCAACAACACGCCCAATGTGAATATCTCCGCTGCAACCCGCGCCCGTGTCTGGCAGGCCGTCGCTAACCTCAACTATGCCCGCACCTTCGCCGCTCGTTCGTTGGCTACCGGACGTTCGCAGACGGTCGCATTCATCCTGCGCCAGGTACCCGACGAACTGCTGGTAAATGGCTTCCTGGGCGGCTTGCTCAGCGGTGTGACTCAAGCTATCAGCGCAGACAACTACCGCCTGCTGTTCGAGGCCGTCGGCCACGATGCCTCCGCTGGCGCGTATACAGAGTTAGTTCGCACGCAGCGCGTCGATGGACTCATCATCTCCGGGCCGGTGGTAGATGACACCGAACTGCGGGACCTGCACCGTGAAAGCGTGCCAATCGTCGTCAACGGCAAGCCGGACTTTGAGGAGCTCTACAGCGTTGACGTAGACAACGTCGCCAGCGCTCGGACTGCCGTACAGCACCTGATCGATCTCGGCCATCGCCGTATTGCCCATATCACCAACGGCCCGCTCAACTACACAGCCAGTAGCGATCGTCTGGAAGGCTATCGACAGGCGCTGCTCAACGCCGGGCTGCCCTGCGAAGATCGCTACATTCAGATCAATCCGACCTTTACTGACCAGGGCGGTTACGAGGCAATGCGTCATCTCCTTGACCTGCCTGAGCGTCCTACTGCCGTGTTCGCTGCTAGCGATGTCGTCGCTTTCGGGGCTATCAGAGCCATCCAGGAAGCGGGCCTGCACATCCCAGCCGACATCTCTATCGTGGGTTTTGATGACATCCCGCTCGCCAGTTACCTGGCGCCTGGCCTGACGACAATTCACATTCCGGTCGTCCAGCTCGGTGTGCGCGCCGGAGAGATGCTGATGCAGCTGATCCAGGGCGATCCCCCGGTGCCGCATCGTGTTCTCCTAGAAACTCGCCTTGTTATCCGTCACTCGACGGCGCCTCTGCGTGAATCATGAGCATCGGATTTTCAGTTTTTCAATTACTATAAGGGAAAGGGGGATACGAGCATCTGGTGAGACTTGCACTCTCAACTGCTGACGTCCTGACATTTGCATCTTTTTGAGGAGCTAGACATGCGCAAACTAACCGCCCTTCTCCTGGTAGTCATCCTGGTCATGGCAGCCTTCCCCGTCGCTGTGACCGCCCAGGAACCTGAGATCAAGTGCTTTACCGATGAAGAAGCGACTGTCGTGGTAGCCGCTGGCGCCGTGGGCCAGGAACTGGAACTGACCCGCGCTGGCGCTGAGCGCTTCATGGAAGCCTGCCCCAATATCACCGTGACCGTTCTGGAAACGCCCGACATGGTGCAGGATCGTCTGGGCTTCTATCTGCAACTCTTTGAGGCTCAGAGTGGCGATGTCGACGTCTTCCAGATTGATGTGATCTGGCCTGGCGACCTGGCTGAGCACCTGATCGACCTCACCCCGTATCTGACCGAGGAGGAGATCGCCGCTCACTTCCCGGCCATCATCCAGAACAATACGGTAGATGGCGCGCTGGTCGGCATTCCGTGGTTCACCGATGCCGGTCTGCTGTACTATCGCACCGACCTTCTGGAGAAGTATGGTTTTGACGCCCCGCCAGCAACCTGGGATGAACTGACCGAGATGGCTCAGGTCATTCAGGATGGTGAACGTGCTGCCGGCAATGCCGAATTCTGGGGATTTGTATGGCAGGGCAATGCCTACGAAGGCCTGACCTGCGACGCGCTGGAGTGGCAGTACAGCGAGAGCGACACCCAGATCGTCAACCCGGAAACTGGCGAGATTGAGGTCAACAATGAGGCGACCATCGCCGCCTTTGAGCGCGCTGCCAGCTGGGTGGGCACCATCAGCCCTGACGGCGTGACCAGCTACGCTGAGGAAGACGCCCGGGCGGTCTGGCAGGCTGGTAACGCCGCCTTCATGCGCAACTGGCCGTATGCCTATAGCCTCGGCAACGCTGACGACAGCCCGATCAAGGGCCTGTTCGATGTTGCTCCGCTGCCCTTCGGTGCCAGCGGTCATGGTGCAGCCACTCTGGGCGGCTGGCAGCTGGCTGTCTCCAAGTACTCCAAGAATCCGGACGCGGCTGCTGCTGTGGCTGTTTACCTGGCCAGCGCTGCGGAACAGAAGATTCGCGCAGTCGAAGGGTCGTTCAACCCGACAATCATGTCCCTGTACGAGGATGAGGAAGTCCTGGCCGCTGCGCCGTTCTTCGGCAGCCTGTATGACGTCTTCATCAACGCTGTAGCCCGTCCGTCGACCCTGTCTGCTCCGAACTACAACGCCGTCTCGACCGCTTACTTCACCGCCGTGCATAGCATCCTGACTGGCGAACAGGACGCCGCGGTCGCTCTGGAACTGCTGGAACTGGATCTGGCGGACCTCCTCGGCAAATAGCCGTTGGGGATCGTTGAATCCTGACACGCGCTGAAGTGCGTCTGGGGGTAGGTCCACCCTACCCCCAGATCAATTGCCTGCCCTGCCAGTAGCAGGTAGCAGAATAGAGTCCGGCTCAGAAGACTTCCCCCAAATCGGCTGCATGAGGATTGTTCCTTTCACCTGAACAAGTATCAACCATTTGTACGCTGGATCACTACCGGGGCTATGCGCCGCGAAAGTCCTCCCGCAGGAGGGAGCGAATGGTAACCAGAACCCCCAAACATCCCCTGGAAGACATTGACGAACCGGTCATGCCATCACCGGAGCGCATGCGCTCACCCACAGACATCGAAGCGGTGACCATCGAGCTGATCAGCGGTCTGTTCATCCTGATTGGCCTGGGGGCGTTTGCCCTGCTTTTTGTCAGTATCAACAGCGACCCGACCATCCAGGCAATCACGCAGGGCAGGTCGGAGCAGTCGCTTATTCTGGCGTTTCTGGACAGTTTCGGGATTGTCGTGCCGATCCTGGTTCTGGTGCTTGGCGGATTGCTGATTTGGCTGGGTGTCAGGCTGCGTCAGCGCGGGATCACCGCCGCCCGCTGGGCGCAGCTTGCACTGGTCTGGCTGTCAGTAGGCGTGGGCGTGCTGGGCCTTAGCGCCTTCTATAATGCTGGCCGGCCAGTCCTGGCCCTGACGGATACGGGCTTCAAATGGGCTGAGGCAGTGGGAGCAATAATCCCGCATGCTGTCATTCTGGTTGTCCTGCTGGTTGCTCTACGCTGGCTCAGCCGGCTGATCAACGTGATCTTCGAGGGCGACGAAACACTGACTGCCCGCGATACCCGCATGGCCTGGAACCTGCTGATCCCTACGCTGGCCGTCCTGATTGTGGTCGCCGCTCGCCCACTGGAAGAGACGTTTATCACCAGCCTGACGGACAAACGCTTCGCCGGCACTCAAACGGTCAACTTCGTCGGCCTCAACAACTACGCGAGGCTGCTCAGCTTCCGGCTGGACATCGTACCCTGCCGCCTGAATGAAGAGACTAATTCCTGTGCCACAGACACAACCGGCGCAGTACGCTGGGAAATGATCGACCGCGAGATGCTGCGGCAGGGCTTCCGGCCCGTGTCGACCATTGACCTTGGCGGCGGGCGTGGCCTGACCATTAGCGCCATAGACGCCAGCTTTATTTCCAGCGCGGGCAATACACTGTTCTTCACTGTAGTGTCAGTCTTGCTGGAGCTGGTACTGGGCCTGTTCGTGGCCATGGTGGTCAATTCTAAGTTCCGCGGTCGCGGTCTGATGCGCGCCGCCATGCTGGTGCCCTGGGCCATCCCGACTGTGATCTCGGCCCGCCTCTGGGAGATCATGCTGCGGGATAACCAGTCCGGCATCCTGAACAAGATGCTGGTTGACCTCGGCATCCTCTCCCAGTCGCAGGCCTGGCTGGCTAACCCGAATATTCAACTCTGGTCGCTTATTCTGGTGGATGTCTGGAAGACCACCCCCTTCATGGCCCTGTTGCTGCTGGCCGGTCTGCAGACCATCCCGGAAGACCTGTACGAAGCCGCCTCCGTGGATGGAGCCAACCGCGTCCGGCAGTTCTTCGCGGTCACCATCCCCCTGCTACGACCGACCATCGCGGTAGCGTTGGTTTTCCGCACCCTGGATGCTCTGCGTGTCTTCGATGTTTTCAACGTCCTGCTGGGACGGCGCAAGCTTTCCATGGCCACCTACAACTTTGAGACCCTTGTCCAGAATCAGGATGGCGGCTATGCCTCCGCGATCGGGGTGATCATCTTCATCCTGATCTTCATCTTCGCCGTCATCTATGTGCGCACACTGGGGGTGGAGACAGAATGACAGCCAAAGCGTTACGCCACCTGTTGGGACGTGTGGGATTCTGGTTGCTGGTGATCGTCATTGCCGTCTACACGCTATTCCCCTTCTACTGGGCGCTCAACTCCTCGTTCAAGAGCGAACAGGAGATCATGGAGCCAGCCTCGTACCTGCCGCGTAACCCGACGCTGATCAATTACCAGGGCGTTTTCCAGAATGATGAGTTCATCCGCGCTCTGGGTAACTCCGCCATTGTCTCGGCGACGACGGTTCTCCTGGCCCTGGTGGTTGGCTCGTTTGCGGCATATGCACTGGGTCGGCTGCGGTTTCGCGGGCGCACAGCCATGCTGTACGCTGTGCTCTCCATGACCATGTTCCCGCAGATTTCCGTCCTTTCAGGCCTGTTTGCCATCGTCAGGGACCTGGGCGTCTTCGGATCGCAGCTATCCCTGATCATCTCGTACCCGATCTTCACCCTGCCTTTTACCGTCTGGGTGCTCACCAGCTTCTTCCGGGGCCTGCCCAAGGAGATCGAGCAGGCAGCGCTGGTTGACGGCGCGACCACCTTCCAGACTTTCCGCATGATCCTCCTGCCATTGACGGCTCCTGCCCTGGTGACAACCGGCCTGCTGGCCTTCATCGCTGCCTGGAACGAGTACCTGTTCGCCCTGACCTTTACTATGACCAACCCTAGCGCGCGCACTGTTCCGGTTGCCATCGCCCTGTTCTCTGGCCGTATCGCCCGCGAAGAGCCGATCGCCGAGGTCATGGCGGCGGCCATGGTAGTCACATTGCCGCTGTTGGCCCTGGTGTTGATCTTCCAGAACCGGATTGTCGCTGGCCTGACCGCCGGCGCAGTCAAAGGATAGCTGAAGCGGTTCAATGACTGTTGTATAATCGGTCACCGGCACCTTCTTCCGCTGGAGTGTGCCGGTGTTTTTCTGCAACAAGGAAGTCAAAGTCCTATGGCCTGGTACACCAATGCGGTCTTCTATGAGCTTTATCCCCGCGCCTTCGCTGATGGCAATGGCGACGGCTGGGGCGATTTCGCCGGAATTCTGGAGCGACTGGACTACCTGGAATGGCTGGGTGTGGATTGCATCTGGATCACGCCGATCTATCCCTCGCCGCTGAAAGATGACGGCTATGACATTTCCAGTTACTACGGCATCCACCCCAACTATGGGACCATCGAAGAGTTCCGCCTGGTGGTCGATGAGGTGCACCGGCGCGGGATGCGTATCATCCCCGATCTGGTGATGAATCACACGTCGGATCAGCACCCCTGGTTCCGGATCGCCCGCCAATCGCGGCAGTCGCGCCTGCGCGATTACTACGTCTGGAGCGATACGCCTTCTCGCTACGCTGACGCCCGCATCATCTTCTTGGATACTGAAACCTCCAACTGGGCGCTTGATCCTGTCAGCCAGCAATACTACTGGCACCGCTTTTATAGCAGCCAGCCCGACCTGAATTACGACAGTCCGGCAGTTCAACAGGCCATGCTGGACGTCATCAAGTACTGGCTTGATCTGGGGGTAGATGGCTTCCGCGTCGACGCCGTACCGTACCTCTTCGAGCGTGAAGGCACCAATTGCGAGAACCTGCCAGAAACGCACGAGTACTGCAAGCGTATCCGGCGCTTCATGGACGATCACTATCCGGGCACGATTTTGCTCGCCGAAGCCAACCAGTGGCCGCGTGACACCCTGCCTTACTTTGGCAACGGCGACGAATTCCACATGAATTTCCACTTCCCCCTCATGCCCCGTCTGTACATGGCGCTGGCTCGCCAGGACCGCACATCAATCGTGGACATCCTCGCGGAAACTCCGGAAATCCCCCCCGGCTGCCAGTGGGGGACTTTCCTGCGCAACCACGATGAGCTAACCCTGGAGATGGTCACCCCGGAAGAACGCGAGTTCATGTGGAACACCTATGCACCGGAACCACGTATGCGCCTCAACCTGGGCATCCGCCGCCGGCTGGCGCCGCTGATGAACAACGATCGCCGTAAAATCCTGCTCATGTATTCGATGCTGTTCACGCTGCCCGGCACGCCAGTGTTGTACTACGGTGACCAGATCGGGATGGGTGACAACATCCATCTACCTGATCGCAATGGTGTCCGCACCCCCATGCAATGGGACTCCGGGCCCAACGCTGGGTTCTCCAGTGCGCCCTCGTACCAGCTCTATGCGCCGGTGATCGATGACGAGGTCTACGGTTACCGCCGCGTCAACGTCGCTGCCCAGAAGGCGGATCCAGACTCGCTCCTCAACCGCATCCGGCATATGATTCACGTTCGCAAACAGCAGCCTGCCCTGGCCGAGGGGAAGCTCCACTGGGTTGAGGATGCCCCGCTGTCAACGCTGGTCTTCTGGCGCACCAGCCCTGATCAGAATCTGCTGATCCTGCATAATCTGGCGGACGTGACCGTCAGGCTATCCCTTCCCCCCACCATGCCCGCCCTGGCTATCGATATCCTGACCGGTGAACAGATCACAACGAGCGAACCGCTGACTCTTCCACCATACGCCTTTCGCTGGTTGGCGTCTGCCACTGGCGCGTAGGCCTGGCAAGAAAGGTGGGACGGCTCCCCATCAGCCGTCCCACCTCCTACCCGCCGAAATACGGACTCAGACGCCAGCGTCGCGAATACCGCCCTCGGTCATCGCGCGGGGATTCAACACCGCCTCTGCTTCCTCGGCAGTCATATAGCCCAGTTCCACAACCACTTGCTTCACCGGTTTGTTCTCAGCCATGGCCTTCTTGGCCACTTCGGCCCCTTTGAGATAGCCGATAATGGGATTGAGCGCAGTCACCAGAATCGGGTTTTTCGCCAGCCAGCCCTCTGCCTTTTCACGGTTGGCCGTGAGGCCAACCACACACTTTTCCGTAAAGACGCGCACCGCCCCGATCGTTACATGCATCATCTCAAACAGGTTATGAGCCAGAATAGGCATCATCACATTCAGTTCAAGTTGCCCCGCCTGCCCGGCCAGCATCACCGTCAGATCATTGCCCATCACATGGTACATGGCCATGTTCAACATCTCCGCCAGCACTGGATTGACTTTGCCGGGCATGATGCTGGAGCCGGGCTGCACCATCGGCAGCCGGATCTCATCCAGGCCGGTAGTGGGGCCGCTACTCAGCAGGCGGAAGTCGTTGGCGATGCGCGTCAAATCCTGCGCCAGCGCTCTCATCGCTCCGGAGAAGAACACGGCATCCTGCATGGACTGCATCGACTCAAAGAGATTGTCGCTCTCGTACAGCCGGAAACCGGTTAGACGAGACAGCGTTCTGATCATGCGACTATGGTATTCCGGGTGAGCATTGAGGCCGGTACCGATCGCTGTACCGCCGATGCCCAGCCGCCGCAGGCCCTCCGCCGCCATCTCGATCTTCTCAATATTGCGCTCCACAGCCCTGGCATAGGCGCCAAACTCCTGCCCTAGCCGCACCGGGACGGCATCCTGAAGATGCGTCCGCCCGCTCTTCACAACATCATCAAAAGCTGCCGCCTTCTCCTCCAGCGCATGCTGAAGGCCACGCAACACCTCCTCCAGTTCATCTAACCGCCAAAGTACGCCCAGCCGGATAGCGGTCGGGATGGTGTCATTGGTTGACTGAGCCATATTGACATGATCATTGGGATTAACCGGCTTGACCGGATCGTCCACGGCAAAGCCCAGCAACTGGTTCGCCCGGTTGGCGATGACCTCGTTGGTGTTCATGTTCTGGCTGGTACCGGCGCCAGCTTGAAAAGGATCAACCACGAATTGGTCGTGCCACTGACCGGCAACCACTTCATCCGCCGCGGCCATCACCGCCGCAGCCAGTTCTTCCCCCCGAATGACTCTCCCGCCGACCTGCACATCCCGGAACAGTCCCAGATCCCGGTTGACTTCTGCTGCCGCACGCTTGATCACCGCCATTGCCCAGATGAACGCGGGGTAACAGTGCATACCGCTGACGGGGAAATTCTCAACCGCCCGCTGCGTCTGCGCGCCATAGAGCGCCCCGGCAGGAACCAGCACTTCGCCAAGTGAATCCCTCTCCACGCGAACAGCGCCCATCTTCTTCACTGCACTCCTGATAATTTCAGTCCGATTTATGTGTAAGTCTAGCGCACCAGGGTGATGCCAACAACTACGTGGTGTCGGCTACAAACGAAAAACGCCCGGCAGGGCAATCCCACACCTAGATCAGCGGGACGCCTCTGCCGGGCGCAACGAGAAGTTACACCCGCCGGTCATGCAAGCGGCTCAGGCCAGCCCGACCAGTTCCTTGAAGCGCTGCTCGGAGGCCGCCTGGATCTGGTCATGCAAGCTGTTGCCGTGGGAGTCCATCGTTACGACCAGCTCCCAGTTCTTGACGCGGATTACCCAGAAGGCTTCTGGCACGCCCAGTTCGTCCTTGAGCAGGACATCCTCAACCTTCTCGACCGTCGCCGCGATCAGGGTCGCCGCGCCGCCAACTGCATGCAGGTACACAGCGCCGTGTTCCTTGCAGCCAGCCAGCGTCCTGGCACCCATGCCGCCTTTGCCGATGATCGCACGCACTTTGAAATGGCCGATGACATCCGCTTCGTACGGTTCCTCGCGGATGCTGGTCGTCGGCCCGGCAGCCACAAAACGATAACTGCCATCCGGATTCTGGGCCACCACCGGGCCACAATGATAGATCACCCCGCCTTCCAGCAGCGGCTTGAGGCGGGCGTATAGCTCCGGGCGCTTGATCTCCGGCGTCTTGATGAAGTTCTCGATCATCAGCTTGTGAGCAGCATCACGCGCTGTGACCACAATACCGTTCAACTGGACGACATCGCCCGTGTGCAGGGCGCGGATTTGCTCTTCTGAGATGGGGGTTTGCAGCCTGATCATGCTCGTCGCTCGCTTTCTCCTACTGGTACGACACCTGACCGTCACGCACGATCATCCGGTTCCTGCGGCAGGCCCAGCACATGTAGGACACCGTCACAAAGTAGCTGGCCGGCAGCCGGTGCGCCGCCCCAATCTGAACATCCAGCACGGTGGTCTTGCCGCCGAAACCCATCGGGCCAATGCCCAGAGAGTTGGCTTCCTCTTTGAGCCGCTCTTCCAGCGCTGCCACCTCTGGAATGTCGCTGCGCTCCCCGATCTTGCGGATAAACTGCTCCTTGGAAACCTCATAGCCGGTGCCCCGGTCGCCCCCGATGGCAATCCCCAGAATGCCCGGCGCACACCCCTGTCCCTGCGCCTTGACCACAGCATCCAGCGCGGCTTTGCGCACGCCTTCCAGGTCCCGCCCGGCCTTCAGGCGGCTATCCGGCAGTGAATACTGAATCCCCACATTCTCGCATCCGCCGCCTTTAAGAGTCAGATCAACCTGGAGATAGTCTTCTTCCCACTCCTCAAAGTGGATGACCGGGAAGTCCTGCCCGGTATTGTCCCCGCTATTACGGTCCGTCAGGCTGTCGACGGCATTGGGACGCAGGTACGAGCGTCGGGTGGCCTCCTGAACCGCCGTCCGGATCTGTTCCCGCAGCTTCAGCGTGGACCAGCCGAAAGGATAGTGTACATAGAAAATCGGCGTGCCCGTGTCCTGGCACACTGGCGTCGAATGCTGGCGAGCCAGGGTGACATTTTCCAGAATGCTGCTGAAGACACTCTGCGCCGCCGAGCCTTCTTCTTCCCGGTTATAGGCCTCACGCAGGGCCTCCTCAACATCAGGTGGCAGGTCAGTGGAAGCCCGGCGGATCAGCTCCACAAACGCTTCAGTGAGATCCTGCTGCATGGAATACCTCCAGACAATAACACTGACGGATATTCCAACAATAACATCTCCGCCAGGCCTGTGGCAGCCTCTAAAGGCACACCCTCACCTGACATTACTCACGTTATAATGACTCCGCTAGCAGGAGTCTTATGCGCAACAAAGGAGAGCATCATGCGCATCCAGGCCGAACCGGTTTTCCTGCGCCTGAGCACCCCTTTCCGCATTGCTCACGGCACCAGCACTGAACGTAACAATGTACTGGTTCACGTCGACAGCGGCGTTGGGGTGGCCGCCATCACACCCTACTACCCCGCTCAGGTTCCCGATGTACTGGCCTACGTATGCGATCAACGGACGCAGCAGGCGCTTGACACCGATATCCGCTTCATCGAGGACATTCTGGATGCCCTGCCGGAGGGGCCAGCCCCGGCCCGCGCTGCCATCGAAATCGCCCTGCATGACCTCTGGGCGCAAACACTTGGCCAGCCCCTTTATCGCCTCTGGGGTCTCAACCCGGCCCGCGCTCCGTACAGTACGTTCACGATCAGCATGGCCGAGGAAAACGAATTTCGCCAACGAGTACAGGAAGCAGCCCGCTATCCACTGCTCAAGATCAAACTGGGTACCGGTACACTGGAAGGAGATGAGGCGCTGGTGCGCATGGCCAGGGAGGAAAGCAACGCCCGCCTCTGTGTTGATGCAAACGCCGCCTGGACGGTCGATCAGGCAGCGGAGATCATCCCGCGCCTGGCAGCATACGACCTCATGTTCATTGAGCAGCCGCTTGCCCGGCACGACATCACCGGCTGGCACACACTGGCCAGACGACTCCCGGCGGGAATGCCGCCGCTGATCGCCGACGAATCGATCCACGACTCGCGAGACATCCTTCCGCTACACGGTGCAGCGGATGGCATCAACATCAAGCTGGCCAAGTGTGGCGGCCTGCGCGAGGCGCGCCGCATGATCGCCCTGGCCCGGACGCTGGGCATGAAGGTGATGCTCGGCTGCATGATTGAAAGCACTGTTGGTGTGACGGCGGCAGCGCATCTGGCCCCGCTGGTCGATTTCGCTGATCTGGACGGTTTCCTGACGGTCACAAATGATCCTTATGAGGGCGGTGTAATCTGGGACAATGGTCGGCTCCATCTGCCAGATGCACCCGGTCTGGGTGTCCATCGCCACTCTCAGGAACACGCCTGACAACATATCCGAATAAGCACACGCTGACTAGCTCCGGTGCATTCACCGGTTGAGAGGAGAGAGTCGCCATGAGTTTTCCTGCCTTCTACAACCCTGACCGCGTGGGCACGCTCTACACACCTGATACAACGGCGGCCATTGCCGCCGGGCTAGCCGCGCGGACAGCGCCGGCAGCCGACGATCGCTACCGTACGCTCCTGATCCTGGTCGATACCCAGGTTGACTTCATCCACCCGGACGGTGCTCTGGCCGTGCCGGGCGCAGTGGATGATACCCGCCGCACCATTGAATGGCTGTTCCGCAACCTGGGGCACATCACGACCATTGCCGCTTCGCTGGACAGCCACATGCCGCTACAGATTTTTTATCCCACCTGGTGGGCTGACCCGGATGGCCGCGCGCCCGCCCCGTTCACAGCGATCACCGCCGCAGATGTACAGGCAGGGCGCTGGCGGCCGCTGATCGAGCCAGCGTGGTCAGTCCAGTATGTAGAGCGACTGGAACGCGAAGCCAAGAAGACGCTGATGATCTGGCCCTACCACACCATGATCGGCACGCCCGGTCAGGCCATCACTCCTGCCCTCTACGAAGCCATCGCTTATCACGCCGCAGCGCGCGGTGCGCAGCCCCACTTTCTTGCCAAGGGCTTTCTGGCCAGGACGGAACACTACTCCATTGTCGAACCGGAAGTCAAAATCCCGGAGGAAAGCGAACGCGGCGGCGAACTGAATATCCCATTCATGGAAATGCTGGCCACCTACGACCGCATCTACATTGCCGGGCAGGCCAAGAGTCACTGCGTTCTGGAGACGGTCAGCTCGCTTATGCGGTATTTCGCTGATCGCCCGGGAGTGATCCAGCGTCTACACGTACTGATCGACTGCACGTCTTCGGTCGTCCATCCCCAGATCGACTTTGAGCAACTTGCCACGGCGGCCCTGGCGAGCTACCAGGCTGCAGGTCTCCACCTCGTGCGTTCAACCGATCCGGTCGTCTAGAGCCGTTTGGAAAGCTCGCATCCGGTGGTAACATAGGTCTGGGATACGACGAAGAACCATTCAGCGAGGCTCTGAGATGCCTGAGGAGGAAAGAGGATGCCGCGTTACACCCGTGTTGCCGTGCTATTGACTGCGTTTGCCTTGCTGTTTAGCCTTGCGCCGCAGCCAACCGCTCAGGCCCAGTGGGGCGATTTGCCCGATCTGGGTGGGCGGACGGTGGTAGCGGTGACCGAGAACGGCTACATGCCACTCAACTTCGAAGACCCGACTACCGGCGAAGCCATGGGCTGGGAATACGAGGCCATGGAGGAAATCTGCCGCCGCCTCAACTGCGTCGTCGAATGGAACCTGATCGGCTGGGATGCCATGATCCCCGCTGTCGCTGAAGGCCAGTTCGAGATCGGTATGGATGGCATCACCATCACCGCCGAACGCGACGAGGTCATCGACTTCTCCGACCCCTACATGATGCTCGAGCAGTTCCTGCTCGTCCGCGCCGATGAAGACCGCTTCACCAACGCC
>JAIOAT010000001.1:0-193352 GCA_019873685.1 Chloroflexota bacterium | reverse complement strand
CGTCATCATGGACGCCGCCTCCAGCCGGGGCTACATCGGCGCTAACCCCGAAGCCTTCAAGCTCGTCGGTGAAGCTCTCTCCTCTGAGGAGTTCGGCTTCATCTTCACCCCCGGCTCCGACCTCATCGCTCCCGTCAACGCCGCCCTCGCCACCATGAAGGCCGACGGCTACCTCGACTACCTCAATAACAAGTGGTTCTTCCTCTACGACCCCACTGGCGGGAGCTAGAACCAGCGGCTGAGTGGAATACAGAGGTGCGTTGCTCCCACGCGCAACGCACCTCGTTTTTTGACCAGAAGAGGAATCCTACATGACTCACCCAAGTTCATCCCCGGTAGTTGGACGCTCACGTGCCTTGCCCATTATGGATCGCCTGGCGAATCTGCCCTGGTGGCTGCTGATCGCCGCCCTGATCGGGGTGGTGTTGCTCTGGTCGATCACCACCAACGAGTCTTACCAGGTGATTTTTGAGCGCGTGCGCGAGGGTTTTGGCACAACCATCTATGTCACCCTGGTCGCTTATGCTCTGGCCCTCATCCTGGGACTGATCATCGGTCTGGCGCGGGTTTCCGCAAACAAGGTGATCTACCACCTGTCGACATTTTACGTGGAGATCATGCGCGGCGTGCCTATGCTCGTCCTGCTGTACTACATCGCCTTTGTCGTTGGCCCGGCTCTGGTCAACGCGATTAACACCATCGGCCAGGCCATGCTGGCCAGCAACATCCTGCCAAACATCGCGGCTTCACTGGCGAACATGGCCGTCCGCGATCTGGACTTCACCGCGCGGGCCATCATGGCGCTCACTCTCGGTTACGCCGCCTTTCTCTCCGAGATCTTCCGCGCTGGCATCGAATCCATTGAGCGCGGCCAGATGGAAGCCGCCCGTTCGCTGGGCATGACCTACTGGCAGGCCATGCGCTATGTCATTCTGCCGCAGGCCATCCAGCGGGTGTTGCCGCCGCTTGGCAACGATTTCGTGGCCATGCTCAAGGACTCCTCGTTGGTATCGGTGCTGGGAGTGCGAGACATCACCATGCTGGGCAAAGTCTACTCCACCAGTACATTTCGCTTCTTTGAAACGTACAACGTGGTTGCCTTCCTCTACCTGTCGATGACCATCATCCTGTCGCTGGGCGTACGGTACATCGAAAAGCGCATGGCAGTGGAACGCTAAACGGCCTGCCCGCGGGCACGGGCAGGCCGTCCTGCACCAGTAAATGCTCGCATCCAGGCCCTACTGTGTCACGCCTGCCTCCTGCACAGTGAACAATGTCCCGGCTGTGCGGCCAAAGACCTCCGGGAAGTAGAAGGCGTAAGCGTGTGCAGGCATCGTCTGGAACTCTCCGGCCAGACTGGCCCGGATCTGGTACGTGTATACATAGGTCCCACGCGGCAGAAAATCGGCATACAGGTTGACCTGCTCATCCCGCATCTCGGTATGGTCAAACCACCACCAGCCCCAGTACCAGTACGGGTCGTAGTTGCCCTGTCGTTGCCGCTCCAGCTGCGGCCCCTCGATCAACCGGCTCGTGGTGAGCAGGGAAGTGTCAACACCCTCAGTACCTGCCGGAATCGGATCCTCCAGCACGAAGTAGTAGATGTCTTCCGGTAGCGTGATCGTCAGCCGGACGGTGATCACATCGCCAACCTTCGCTGCCGTGATCGGCTCATTCGGCGCGCCGGTCAGGAAGTACTCGCGGCTGACCATGATCCCCCGGCTGATGGCTTCTGCTTCGGCGGCGGGCAAGCGCAGGTTCAGATGCGCTGTGTAGTACAACGCGCCCTCGCCCTCGCCACGGACCACTGTCACCCGGTTCAATTCGTCGCGCAGCAGGTCCCTGACCGCCACCCGGATCACCTGGCCATCACGAACTGTCTCCGGCGTGACAGTCGTCCGGGCCAGCGTATCGCGGTTGACCGTCAGCGCGTACTCGTAGTTGCCGCGCAATTCGCCGGTCAGGACCATCCAGTCAGTCAGCGCGATAACCGCCCACACGTTCTCCTGCGTGGTCTTCCAGTGATCGCCCTGGCGGGCCACCATCAGCCAGCGGACCGCGTTCGGCAGGAGGTCGCTATCCGGCACAGTGCGCGCCAGCGCGCTCAACACCAGCGCTGTGGTACGTGTATCGCTCCCCCAGTTCCACCAGTCAACGGTCCGCTCCTCCCAGTGTGCGCCGGTCGCCGAGAGAATAGCCCCCGTGATCAGATCGCTCACCAGGTCGCTCACCGCACCCTGCTCTGGATACAGCTCATGGAAGGCCATCAGCAGGTAGGCCCTCCCCTGGTACGACATCTCCAGGCGGGCGTTGTGCAGTGCCAGCAACTCAGTCAGGTCACCCTGACCGCCACGCGCCAGCACATAGAAGTAGAAGGCTTGCCGGTTGAGCTGCCAGGCGGGTGTGCCCACAGCTGGCCGGATCAGATCGCTGCGCACGAAGTTGAGCGCCCGAGCGATCATCGCTGCGTCGACCGTCAACCCGGAATCGCGGGCTTCGATCAACCCCAGGGCGGCGTAAGCCGTCACCAGCGGATCGCTCTCCATATGCCCGAACCAGCCCCAACCGCCGTCTGGATTTTGCTCTGCAGTCAGCTTGGTCAGTGCCTGCCGTAGCGCTGTGTAGAGATTGGCCTCCAGCACCGGGTCTTGAATGCCCAGGTTGCGCAGCGCGCGGTAGGTGACTGCATTGGGCAGGAAGCGGCTCACGGTCTGCTCAATGCACTGGTGCGGATAGTTCTTCAGGTAGTCGAAGGTATCCGTCGCCGTCACCGCCAGCGAAGGATCGAGCCGGATAGTCAACTCACCCTGTCTGGTATCCAACCGTGGCGGCAGGCTGATCGCCTCCGTCCGCGATCCGGCTTCGCGCAGCACGCCTGCTGTACCCACCACATCCGGGGCCGTATACCGATAGACGGGGATAGTGTTGTCTGGCCCGGTCGCCAGGGTGGGTTTACTGGCGTCCTGGTACCCCTGCTCACTGCGGGCGATGAAGGTCAGATCGACATACTCAACATCTTCGGCCACGGCAATCCAGTTGACCCGCCCGCGCGCCCCGGCTTCGATGGTGATCGTCTGTGCCGCATCCGACTGCAGCGTTACACCGCTCGCCTCCAGCGTCACCGTGACTCGCTGCGCCTGGCCGGTGTTGTTGTTGACCACCGCGGCCAGTTGCACGACATCATCCACTACAAAGAATCGCGGCGTCACCGGGCGAATCAGCAGCGGCAGCGTGGAGACGATCTCCGTTGTGGCCTGGCCGACCCGCGTGTCGACAGTCAGCGCGCGTGCGTCGAATGTCCACGTCGTCAGGTTATCGGGCAGGTCAACGGATACTGCCGCCCGACCATCACGACCGGTCACCACATGGGCGGCCCACAACGGCGTCTGCTCGAACTGTTCCCGGATCAGCAAAGGTGCAGGTTGGCCGCCGAGGCCTCCCCCATAAAGCGGCAAATTCGCAGTCATCGTCGGCACAGGTGCGTACATCCGTATCCCCTCAGCGGGAACCGCGCTCCTGGCTCCCTGCTCAGC
Organism: Chloroflexota bacterium; assembly: GCA_019873685.1. Lineage (GTDB taxonomy): Bacteria > Chloroflexota > Anaerolineae > Aggregatilineales > Ch27 > Ch27. The sequence continues at coordinate 189,819 of JAIOAT010000001.1, read as the reverse complement.
CAGGTACTCGTCCGAGAGGCGATCGAGTAGCGCCGACAGCGAATAGTCGGTCGAGACGTAATTCCCCTGCCGGCCATAGAAGGCGTCCAGCAGTGTGCCGCTGTTGGGGGGCAGCAGGGCCAGGATGGCTTTGTCGGTCAGCGCCACCCCGAATTCCGCTTGCACCGGCTCACCGCTGGCGTCTACGGCCTGCAGGTCAAACGTTACGGCTTCACGCGGCTGAGCGAGCGTTGTCGACGGCGTGACGGTGATCGTGAGTGCCTGGCGAACCGGTTCCACATCCAGCGTAATCTTGCCGGTTCGGTAGTCCGGGTTCAGGCTTTCTTCATCGATGCCTTTGACCACTGTCACATCGAAGTGGATGGTGGGGACGTGCGCCTCCGTGATCGGTAGTTCGTACAGCAACGTGGAGCCTTCCACACGTCGCACCTCGTAATTGATGATCCCCGCCCGCTCAATGCTGACCAGCACCGTACTCGCCCCCGCGAATGGGATTGGCACCAAGACCTGCGCCACATCACCCGGACGGTAGCTCTCCTTGTCCGCAATCAGGTCGATCGTGCGCGAGGGTTCACCCCACCACACCGGTCGCCTACCCGTCACCCAGAAGCGAAGCGTGCTGCTGTTGCGACGCTCGTACTCATCCAGGGCCGAGGCGCGTACGCGGAAGATGCCGGCATCTGGCGGAGTGAACAGGTAGGTGGCCTTGCCATCACGCCCGGTAACCACCTGGGCCGTCGCCACCTCGATCTCTTCGCGCGTCCATCGATATTGCCCGTACTCGCCTTCAACAGGCGCCCGCGACCAGCGAATCTCCACGACAGTGAGATCAATGCGCTTGTCAGCCAGTGGCTCGCTGGCTGCGGTTACAGCGATCAACTCGATCGGCATCGGCTCTCCGGCCTTGCCGAAATAGCGGTCGGAGCGCAGGCCAACGTACACATTGGCGGGATGGGCCAGCACGGACGTCCGCCCGCTGATTGCCTGCTGGCTCTCATCGACGACGGTGGCTTCCACGGTCAGTTGCATCGGTCGTACCGCCTGCGGGCGTGTATTCCCAGTGGTCACCAGGAACTTGCCGTTCGCGTCGGTGAGCGCCGTGCCATCCCCGGCGTAATAACTGAAGTCGCCCTGCGTCTCATCGTCAAAGCGATACCGCCCCGGGCCAGAGTACGGGAAACTGGTTGGCTCGCCGTAGGCGCTCCACTCCACCGTTGCATTGCTGACCGCCCCGCCAGCATAGTAACTGGCCTCCACCAGGGCGTTCAGAGCGTCGCCCTGGAAGATCGCCTCCTGCTGCGGCGTGACTGTCACCTCGTATTCCGGTACCCGGAATTCCGCGATGGTGAACATCACAGATGCCTGATCGGCGCGAATGATGGCCTCACCGATCGGTGCGCTAAACGGCAACTGCAGCTCGCCGCTGAAAGTGCCAAAGTCCGTCACAGGCACGTCACCTTCATACAGCTTCTGGCCGGAATACGTGGACTCGATTGTGACGTGCACGGAACGTATGTTGGGCACGCGATAGTCCATATCGCGCCGGTCGCGCAACGCCCCCCGGAAGTACACCGTCTGCCCGGGGCGGTAGATTGGCCGGTCGGTGTACAGGTACCCCTGTCGGGTCGGCAGATTAGACGCCGCATAACTGAACCATGCGCCATACTCACCTTGCCCCTGGGCGATGATCGACAGGAAGCTGTTACTGCTCCAAGCGGGAAGTGACGCACGCCATACCCCATCAGCGCCCGTTTGCCCGCGGGCAATCGTCCCGCTGTCGCGCAGGACAGTGACAGTGGCGCCGGGCACAGCCTCCGCTGTGACCATATCGGTCACCCAGACCAGCACCTCTCCCGGCGCACGCTTGACCGCCAGGTTAAGCGAAGCCACAACCAGCGGGAACTGGTAGACCTGCCGATCAGGGCCGCGCATCACTACCCAGTAGTTGCCTTCAGGCAATTGCCCGCCCTGCTCCGATGCCAGCAGCACCTCAGCAGAAACGCCTTCGCGTCCCTGTGAGTCAAACGTCTGGGTCCAGATGCGAATTAGATTCTCCGGTCGCATCCAGCGAACAGCTTGTTGATCACCGTAGTAACTGAATGTGTACGGGAGATCGTCTACTGCCACGCGATAAAGCTCAAAAGACACCGTTGGCTTGCCGCTGATGACCAGCGGGAAACGGGTGTTCTCCCGGTGGGCGCCGACGATCACGAGACGATTATTGCCGGTGACCGGATAGGCCCAGGTTGCAATGTTGCCAGTGGTGAACCTGAATGTGTAATCCGTGGTGATGGCATTCCCGTAGATGTCTTCCGCCCCGGCCAAGAATGTGATCGTGTAGGTGGTGTTCGGCAGCGCGGAAAACTGAATGCCCAGCGACTGATTGTCCCAGACCGCCGGTCGCCAGTTGGTCTCCGGTGTGATCACCACCCTGTTCCGGAAGGTCTCCGTGTTCATCGGTGAACGAAACGTAATCGATGCGCCGCTGCCCGGCCGGACGTCGGAATCACCGTTGCGGGGATGGGTATCAGCAATTCCCGGATAGGGAACCGTGCTAAAGGTCGTGGATTGCCCCCGGTCCAGCCTGGCCTCTCCGCTGGCGCTACGCGCCTCCGGGCTGATGTGGATGGTGTAGACAGTCTCCATTGCCAGAGGGCTGGCTGGCGTGAACGTCATCTGCGTAGCGTCATCGCTCCACTGGAAGCTCCCCGGAACCTGCTGACCGAAGGCCAGGAGCGAGAATGCGGCTTCAGTGCTGGCTTTGTCCATGGGCTGACTGAAGGTGATCCGCACCTGGCGATCCAGCAATACTCCCTGCTCCATCGGTTGGGGCGAGATTTCTAGAATTTGCGGCGGCAAGGTCCGGAACGACCAGCGGAATTCCTCATCAAGCCTTGCGCCTGTCACGGCTTCCAGCCCGGCTGGCACCGTGACGGTGTAAGTCGTGCCGCCGCGCAGGGGTTCAGATGGCGTGAAAGCGTAAATAGACGTATTCAGCCACTCACCCTTGCCTGCCAGCGGCGGAGCGATCACCAGTGGGGAAGGCAGATCTGCCTGTTGCGCTGTCGAGACCAGCGGCACGACCGGGCGGTTAAAGGTGACCACAATCCGCGCGTCAGCAGCCACGCCTGCAGCCCCGTCTTCCGGCGTTACAGCGGTTACTGCCAGCGCGCCGATCGTCCGCGCTTCAAACTTGTACGCTTCCTCCAGCGAAAGGCCGTTGGACGCAACTGCTCCGGTGCCAATCGTGACCCGGTACTCGGCTGCCCGCGGCCATTCCCCAACCGGCGAGAACATCAGAGAACGATCATCCTGCCACGTAAATATCCCTTCCAAAGCTGGCTCGAAACTCACCGCTGCTTCAACACTGGCCCTGTCCATGGCCTGGTCAAATGTGATCGTCAGCGGCTCTGCGCCGCTCAGTTCCACACCGGGCAGCGGCCAGACGTCGATCACGTGCGGCGGGAGCGATTCCTCGTTCTGGGCAGCAAGCCAGCGCTGCCCGCTTCCTACCGTCATAAGCCCTCCCAGGATGAACAGACACATCAGAGTCGCCAGCACTCTGCGGTTCATAGCTGCCTCTTTCGCTCGCATGCCGTCCTGCATGCTAGACGCACGACACCATCCTGCGGTTCCCAGCCTGGTATCTTGATCATAGTACAAAAAACAAAAAGCTGGCGGCGGTGCCAGACCGTCCCCAGCTTCACGCTTTCCCAGGCCAATCACTTCAGATCAAAGCAGTTCGCGCACTACAGCCAACGCCGCCTCGAAATCCACTTCATTCCCCATCACCGGCACATATTCAGCGTGGCGGACGATGTTGTCGCGATCGAGGACGAATACCGCTCGCTGGTTGATCCGCCACTCCGTATCGTGGACACCGTAATCGTCCGAGAACTTCATGTCCCGGTGGGAGGAGAGCGTCTCCACGCGGTCGATACCTTCCGCGCCGCACCAGCGCTTCTGGGTAAACGGCAGATCGGCGCTGATGGTCAGGACGACCACATCATCACCCAGCGAAGCAGCCTCTGTATTGAAGCGGCGTGTCTGAGCGGCGCAGACGCTGGTTTCCAGCGAGGGCACCACGCTCAGAATCTTGATCTTGTCGCCGTAATCGGCCAGAGTTTTTATCGACCAGTCGTTGGCCACCAGCGCGAAATCTGGAGCCTTACTCCCAAGCTTGAGCATCTCGCCGCGCACAGGATGTTCCACCCCGCGCACGACCATACCGGGCCTGCCAGCCATAGACCTTATCCCTCCACAAGTGATATTGTAGATGTAGTTGAGCTTAATTCGAAGATTATCGCATGAGGAAGAACTTTGCTATATTTCTCACGATCCTGTAAGGATCATCACCCGGAAGGTTGGAGCACCGAATCGAAGAAACCGACAACCCGCTCGGAATAGGTCTGCTGGCCGGCGCTGGCCAGATAGGAGCCATGCGTCGCCCCCGGCACAACCCACAGATCGACGTGCGTGCCCAGCGTAGCAGCATACTGTGCGCCAGCCAGGGTAACCTCGTGTTCACCGTAGACCAGCAATACACGGCGCGGCGCAATGTCCGCGATGACATCCAGCGGCTTGAGCTGGCTCAGGCTCATCCCCGTTGCGGAGCGATACCCCAGCCGCGCCCCGAGGCTAAAAAGAGCCGTAAAAAGGTCCTGTGGCCCGCCTATTCCCAGCGTTTGCGCCCCGTAGTCAACATACCCGCCTTCAGCGACAACCGCGCGGATCTCCGGCGCCAGCGCCGCCGCGAACAACGCGCTGGCGCCCGCCTGGGAAAAACCAAGCGCCCCGATGCGGGCCATATCCACATCAGGGCGCTGGCGCAGGTAGGCAATGGCATCCAGGATATCGACACTCTCCCACACGCCCAGGCTGTGCGGGGACATCCCCGTGCATGGACGGCTGTCATAGGTCAGGACGTTGTACCCCCCAGTCACCAGCACAGCCACCTCATGCAGCCAGCCGCCGCGATCCTGACCGTAGGCTGGCGGCACGATAATGGTCGCGCCATTGCTTCCCGGCAAGAAGTACCCGCGGAACGCCACACCATGCCGTGACGGGACGCTGATCTCCTCGGCCACCAGCCCCAGTTGCGCTGGCTCCGGCCCCATACTGCACGGTGGATGGGTGGTGCCCCACAGCGTCATCCAGCCCAGCGCTACTGGAACCAGTGCCAGCACCAAACCAATCAGGAACACGCTGAAACCAGCTAATCGGACTATCCGCTTGGGCCGGCTTCTAACGCTGACTGACATTGTCCCTGTACAGTCCTCACGCCTTCTTACCGAACTTGGCCGTCAGAATGTCAGCAAGGGTTGGCGCGCCGATCTCCTGAAGCTCATAACGAATGCGCTGATACGGTTTGTCGATGGTGATCACCCGCGTCAGATCAATCGGCGTCCCGATGATCACCATGTCCGCCGGCACAGCGCGGATGGTTGCTTCCAGGTCCGCCGCCTGTTTCTCGCCGTATCCCATCGCTGGCAGCAGCGCTCCCGTCCCCGGATACTTGGCAAATGTCTCGGCAATACTGCCTACCGCGTACGGACGGGGGTCGATAATCTCGGCAGCACCAAAGCGTCGCGCCGCCACCACACCCGCGCCATAAGTCATCTCGCCATGAGTGAGCGTCGGCCCATCCTCAACCACCAGCACCCGTTTGCCACGGATGGCTGCCGGATCATCCACCGTGATCGGCGACGCGCCTTCGACTACAATCGCGGCCGGAGCCAGGGTGCGGACATTTCGGCGCACCGTCTCAATATCATCGAGGTTGGCGGTGTCGACTTTGTTGATCACCACCACATCGGCCATGCGCAGATTCGCTTCACCGGGATGGTAACGCAACTCGTGGCCGGGACGGTGCGGATCAGCAACCACAATATGCAGGTCGGAACGGTAGAACGGCAGGTCATTGTTGCCGCCATCCCACAGGATGATGTCGGCCTCCTGCTCTGCCTGGCGCAGGATCCGCTCATAGTCGACGCCAGCGTAGACGATCACGCCTCGGTCAATGTGCGGCTCGTACTCCTCACGTTCCTCAATCGTCACACGGTGATGGTCTAGATCGGCGTAATCTGCAAACCGCTGGACCGCCTGGCTGGCCAGGTCGCCATAGGGCATCGGGTGCCGGATGACAGCTACCCGGTATCCCAGACCGCGCAGGATATCGCTCACCCGGCGCGTAGTCTGACTCTTGCCGCTGCCCGTCCTGACGGCCCCAATGCTCACCACCGGCTTGCTGCTGGCAATCTGCGTGTGCCGCGGCCCCATCAGCCGATAGTCAGCCCCGGCTGCCAGCGCCATGCTGGCCTTGTGCATCACGTATTCATGCGGCACATCGGAATAGGCAAAGATCACCTCGTCCACCGCATATTTGGTGATCAGGTTAACCAGTTCTTCTTCCGCGACAATCGGGATGCCAGCGGGATACAGCCGCCCGGCCAGTTCCGGCGGATACACACGCCCCTCGATATCCGGAATCTGGGTGGCAGTGAAGGCTACCACTTCGTACTGTTCATTGTCGCGGAAGTACACGTTGAAGTTGTGAAAGTCGCGGCCAGCCGCGCCCATGATGATCACGCGCCGACGTTCCATGAAGCTCCGTTCTCCTCATCCGAATGGCCGTGCTTACCCCCCGGAAACACAGGGAGGGCGCAATCATTGTGCACCCACCCCAAAGAAACTGCAAGTCTATTGTGCAACCTATACAGATTGCAGCTGGTTAGTCAGCCATGCCACTCTGCCGGTAGGCAATCGTACTCAGCAGGACGCTCAGCGCGTACAGCGCCAGCAACGGCCCCATCACCAGCATCATATTGAACGGGTCAATGGTTGGCGTGATCATCGCCGCCGCCAGTGACGCCCCGACGACCGCCAGCCGCCAGTTCTGCCGCAGCGCACGCGGGCTGACCAGACCCAGCCGCGCCAGGATGAAGAAAATGAGTGGCATTTCAAAACTCACACCGATCCAGAATAGCAGCGATGTCACAAATGCCACGTACTGGTCAGCGGTCCAGTCAGCCTTGAAAATGTCGCTCTGAAAGTTCTGCAGGAAGTTCAGCGCCGCCGGCATCAACAGAAACCACGCAAATAACACCCCGACCAGGAACAGCAGTGTGGTTGCCGGTAGCGACAGCAGGATATATCGTCGCTCTTTGCGCGTCAGGCCGGGAGCGATAAACATCCACAGCTGCCAGGTAATCCACGGAATGCTCAGGATTCCCCCCGCCAGCAGGGCCACTCGGAAGTAGATAACCACGCCCTCAGTAGGCCCAAGGGTTTGCAGCAGGAAGTCCTCGCGTCCCACCGGTGAGATCAGGTACTCAAGAATACGATTAGCGAAGAGGAGAGATACCCCGGTAGTCACTGCCAGACCCAGAAAAGCCTTGATCAAGCGGTTACGCAGTTCCGCCAGATGATCAAAAAAGCCCATGACATAGGCTTCCGGGTTATCGTCCGGCTCTGGTGGGTTGGCTGGCGCGGTTTTCGGCTGGCCTGATCTGGCGCGTTCAGCCGGTTTCAACTGCGTGTCCATGCGTCATACCGTCCTGAGTTGTCCTGAGTGGAGCGGGGCTGCTCATCTTCAGTCACTGCAGAGCCATCGCCGGATGTTGCCGCCGTTCCGGTTTCTGGCCGACGTGGTTCCAGTGGGATGGGGCCAATCTCTTTCGCTACTTCCTGCACCGGTTTCAGGGATTCCTCAACCGGCTTCTTCATGTCACTGACCAGCCGATCCAGCTGCCCGGTGATCATTTGCTGCCGGGAGCGGGGGTTGGCGGCCTTGCCAACCATATCTACAACTTCTGGCTCAATTCCGGCTTCGGCCAGTTCCTTCTTGATCATCGTTGAAGCTTCCTGCCACATGTCGCGGAACTTGCCCATGTAGACGCCCAGCACATAGGCCCAGCGGGCCATACGCTTGGGGCCGGCAACCATCAACATAAGCAGGAAGACGATAATCAGTTCCGTTGGCCCAACACCGAGGATGTTCATTGCTCTGTATCCACCCTGTACCCTGGAAACAGGGCTTCCAGCGCAGCCTGATCAGCGACCAGACTGCCCAGTACACCGTTCACAAAACGCGCCGATGTATCTGAACCATAGTCTTTGGCCAGTTCAACTGCTTCGTTGATCACGACACGCAGGGGTGCGGTATGCGAAACGGCGATCTCAAAGATGGAGAGCCGCAGAATGTTACGATCAATGATCGCCAGTTGCTCCACCGGCCACTCCGGAGCATGCCGCTGGATCAAGTGATCGAGCTTCTCCTTGTGAGCCAGAACGCCATTGACTAGCTGGTACACAAACGGGCGCAACTCATCCGCAAGTTCTTCCTGCTCCAGACGCTGGGCTAACACCTCTGGAACCGAATGAGTCGTGCAATCCAGTTCGTAAAGTGCCTGCAGGGCAAGCTGCCGCGCTTGATGACGCGCACCGGGCATAACGTTTATTGCTCCTCAGCCCGCGGCTCAAATACCACATCATCAATGTGGACGTTAACCGCGCGGACTTCCATGCCAACAATCTGGCGGATCGCACGCGCCACCTCGCGCTGCACGGCGTGACTCACTTCCTGCATGTTGGCGTCAGCGTAAGTCACAATAAACAGGTCAACCGTCACACTGTGCCCATCCACCAGAATCTGCACACCCTCAGCGGTTGGCGTGCGCTTCCATAGCCTGTCCACACCGCCCGGAATCATGCTCATCCGGGCCACACCTTCAACCCGCAACGTAGAAAGCCGGGCGATCGTCAACAGGACTTCCGGCGCAACAGTAACACGATCGTTAGGATTACGGGGAGCGATCATGGCCCTTACCTGTGGTCTACTCTCCCAAAAGGGGTGAGGTACTAGCCCATCACCAATCCACCATCAACCGAAAGAACGTGCCCGGTAATATAGCTGGCCTCGTCTGATGCCAGAAAGGCCACCGCGTACGCCACATCCTCGACGGTCCCCCACCGACCCAGCGGAATATGCTCATTCAGACGTTCAGCGATATTGGCTGGCAGGTTCGCGGTCAGGTCAGTCGCCACAAAACCGGGCGCTACAGCATTCACTGTAATTGTACGTGAGGCCAACTCCCGCGCCAACGACTTCGTCAGACCAATCATACCGGCCTTGCTGGCGCTGTAATTGCTCTGGCCTTCGTTGCCGGCAATCCCGCTCACGCTGGTGATATTGATGATGCGCCCGTACCGTTGCTTCATCATCGGTCGCACCACGGCCTTACAGCAGTTCCAGGCGCTTTTGAGATTGGTGTTGATGACCGTATCCCAGTCTTCTTCTTTCATCCGCATGATCAACGCATCGCGGGTTGTGCCAGCGTTATTAACCAGGATATCTATCCGCCCGTACGCATCCACTGCCGCCTGGATCAGCGCGTTAGCCTGCTCAAAATCGCTGACGTCGGCCTGAATAGCCATGGCCTTACCGCCCGCCTGCCGGATTTCCTCCACTACCGCCTCAGCAGCGGCAGCCGAACTCACGTAGTTAACCACCACGGTAGCCCCGCGACGGGCCAGTTCCAGGGCGATACCCCGCCCGATTCCGCGACTGGCGCCGGTCACTACAGCTACACGATCAGCAAGTTGAGACATGCCCGTTCTCCCGCAGGGTATGCAAGCCTGGCGCGCTTTATGATAGCGGGTTGCGCACCGGGTGTAAAGCACAAATACAGCCCCGGATAGAACAACCGCCCGCTGGTCACGCGGGCGGTTGCTTTCACGCCAGTCCGGTCACGGCCAGATTTGGCCCTTACACCTCAGGATACTATCGGTACCTGCCCGATGTTGCCGCGCACCGTAACGGTTGAAGCCAGCACCCAGCCCGGCCCCAGCGCCGTCTGAACCTGCAGCCAGCTGCCGTCAAGTGTGCGCCCGATCACGGGCAGCGTCAGCCCGAGAGGTGCTATCCCGAGCACACCTGAGTCAACCCCTCGGCCCATATACACGTTCACAGGCGAGGAGACGATCACTTCCGCCCCGGTCGTTTCCCCGGCCACCTCTGCATACCGCAGAATAGGCACATTGGCAAACACGCCGCGGAAGATCACGAACTCAGAATTCACCCATCCGCTGCCAAAAGCGCCCCGCACCTGGAACCAGATCCGGTCAGGCGTCGACGCTGTAATGTCCAGCTCTGTGCCGCCGGGAACCGTGGCCACAACGGTGTAATTGGCGCCCGGACCGCTACGGATATTCAGATAGCTGGTATTGACAATCACATACGAACGCACTGGCTCCGGTTGCGGCGCGGGCAGGAGCGTCGTCGCCGAAGGCTGGGCGATGTTGCCGCTGAGTTGAGCGCCCGTCGTTGCGCCAGCAGGAGCCGTCCGCGGACCGTTGCGAATGATCTCGATCGTCCAGGAGGGTATCCAGCCCACGCTGTTACCGTAGGCAACCTGCAACCATCCGCCATCGGCATCATTGACCACCACCAACCGCTGATTCTCCGGAACCATGGCCAGCGTCCGGGAAGCCAGCGTCGGTTGTTCCTTCAGATCCAGCACACCCGGCCCATCAAACCAGACCTGTGTGCGCCAGTCGGTCGGGTCAGAGATGGCCACTGAATCAGCCCGTATCCACCCCAGGCGGTCGCCCATGTAGAGGATCAGTATCCACTCGCCATCATCGCTGTAGTCCAGAACCTCTACGCGATCGCCGGAGCGCAACACACCGACGCCCTCAGCATCTGGATCCGGGGAGCGTTTGATCTGCATGTCGCCTTCGCCGTAATGCAAGGCAACCGGCCGTCCATAGGCGCCGGCGGTCTGGCCACCGGTCGGTGCGGTGATACCCGGCAGCGGCTGGGCGGAAACAACCGGTACAACGCTGGCGTCGCCGCGCAGCGCCACGTCTTCCTGCATGACCCACCCCAGGCCGACATTCGTTTCCACCTGCCACCAGACACCGTCGGCAGACTTCCCTGAGATAGGCAGCTCCGACCCCAGCAGGGCCAATCCCAGCAATGCGGCGGTGCTATCAGGAGTCACGTAGACCTTCACCGGGTTGCCCACCACCGCCGCCCGTGGCTGCGTCAATGTTCCAGTAGCCTGTACCACAGGAACGGCGCGGAAGTCCCCGCGAGGAATCACAAATTCAGCGGAGACCCATCCGGCCCCGAACACTGACTGCACCTGCCACCAGGAGGAGTCCCGGTTGCGCCCGATAACCCCCAGTTCTGTGCCGCCCGGTAACGTGCCGATAATGGAATAGATCGCGCCGGGACCGCTGCGAACGTTAAGGAACGCGGTATTCACGATGACGATTGGCTGGGCCAGTTGCTGACCGCTTCCCACCGGCAGCGGACCATGGCCATCCATCGCCAGAACGGCAGGCAGGGGAAGCCCACCCACGAGCACCATCATAATCAGAACGGCCACCAGGCCAGGTCTACGAATGCCCATGATTTCTCTCCCCGGATCACGACCACGCCACACCAGGCTCTTCACCAGAACCCATACGGCACAGCCTGGCAATTACAAGGAGGGTCGGCTTGTCCTCTTGCCGACTCATTCTACAGCACTATGGAGATTCGGCACAAGTCACCCTGCGGGCAAAATCTGGTCGTACCCGCCGTCCTGATGTATTATTGGCCGCATGTCCAAACGAACCGTTACTTCACTACTGCTGTTTGTTGCGATGGTGTTCCTGGCCTCCTGTGCCAGGCCGACGCCCATTCCGATCTACGTCACGCCAACGCCTGCCGGCCCTACGGCAGTGCCCACAGTGGTCACCGAGGCAACCGCGACATCCACAGTGACGCCTGCGGCGGCCTCTCCAACGCCGTCGCCCCTGCCCCCCACCCCGGCTGACGGCACCGTCTACGGCCCGGTCATCCCGCCGGGATACACCCTGCCGCCAACAACCACACCGCGGCCTACAGACACCCCGGCTCCTGGCACGGCAACCATAACGCCAACGCCGTCGATCACGCCGATCCCACCGCCCGGCCTCGACCCGGCACGGATTGGCGTTCAGATCCACCCGCGTATCACCAGGGAAGACTGGGAACAGATGATGCACTGGGCCTCCGAACTGAAGGTCGGCTGGATCAAGGTGCAGTTCGCCTGGGACGAGATGGAGCCAGACGGCGCGGGTATTCAGTCCGAATACTGGCGTCAGCTTGAGCTATACATGCAGGATGCGTTGAGCCGCAAGTTCCAGGTCATGATCAGCATCACCAAAGCGCCAGACTGGGCCAGGCCTACCACCGAAGAAAACGGCCCGCCCAGCAACCCTCAGGCTCTTGTGGATTTCATCAACCACATCCTGGGCAAATTCGGCCCCGCCATTCACGCCATCGAGATCTGGAACGAGCCAAATCTCAAACGCGAATGGACTGGCGCCCCCATGAATGGCCGGGAATACATGCGTTACTTCGACGCTGCTTACCGCGCCATCACCACCTGGAGCCAGCAAAACAGCCACCCGATCACGGTGGTGACAGCGGGTCTTGCACCGACCGGCAATTCCGAATGGTCGGTTGATGACCGGATATTCCTCCAGCAGATGTACCAGGCCGGTCTGGCCAACTATCAGGGCGTGGCCGTCGGCATCCACCCCTACGCCTGGGGCAACGCCCCCAGCGAACGATGCTGCAACAATGTAGAAGGCCGCAGCTGGGATGATGACCCACACTTCTTCTTCCTGGACACCATCGAAGCCTACCGGCAGATCATGCTCCAGTATGGCGATGCAGACGCCCAGCTATGGACAACCGAGTTTGGCTGGGCGACCTATGACGGCTTCGGCGTAGAACCGCCCCAGCCCTTCTTTGCCTACGTCAATGAGCAACTCCAGGCGCAGTACACGATTGAGGCGCTGGATATCATCCAGAACTCCGGCAACTACGACTATATGGGGCCGATGATGCTCTGGAATCTCAACTTCGCCACCCTGCCCGATACCGTCGCCCGACGCGAGGAGCAAGCGGGCTATAGTATGCTTCGGCCCGACTTCAGCCGCCGACCTGTCTATGCGGCCCTGCACGCGGCCCTGAACAGGTAGTTTGCGCTGCAATAACAATGAACGCCCTGCGCAGGACCTTCCAGTCAGCCTATCAGCAACCCGCTGTCCGGCGTGGCTGGGAGGTCCTGATCGATCTGCTTCCGGCGCTCTACGTGTGCCGGATCAGCGCCGAGTTTCTCTTTCCCCGCTTGCCCGTGGCCGCGCTGATCGGTCTGGCAGTCGGCGCGGGGGTTGCCGTCACAGCTCGCCGTCTGCGGCTGTCTGATGCAGTTTTCCTACTCCTGCTACCCGCCGTCCTGTGGCCGTACCAGGACCCAGCCCTGGCGCTCACCTGCGGAGTCCTTGCCAGCGTGTCCGCTATCTACCGGCGCTGGCCCGCCCACCATGCCCAGCTGGACATCTTTCCGCTGTTGCTTGGACTGGTACTCTACGGGGCCACGCTGGCGCCCGGCGTTCAGCCTGCCGATGGCGGCGAATTCCAGCTGGTGCTGGCAGAATGGGGGGTGGCTCATCCGCCCGGCTACCCACTGTACACCATCCTGGGAGGCGGTTTCATCCGACTGCTGCCCGTTGAGGATGTTGCCTGGCGAACTAACCTCTTCTCGGCAGTGACAGCCGCCCTGACCCTCCTGGTGCTGACACAGGCCATCCGGCGGGAGACCGGCAGCAGCTGGGCAGGTCTGGCAGCAGCGGCTACGCTGGGAACCGCCGCCTCTTTCTGGTCAACCGCTACGCAGGCCAGCATCCGACCCATGACGGCCCTGTTTGCCACGCTGATGATCGCCGCAACGCTGGACTACCGCCGAGCCATTCTGCGCGGCGCGGAGCCAGCGGCTCGGCACGCACTCATTCGCTTCGGATTGGCAGCAGGTTTTGGGGTGACACATCACGTATCCCTGCTGTTTCCGGGAAGCGTGCTGGCGCTGGGCATTATTGCCGTACGACCGGCGGTGATCCGCCATATGCGCTACTGGACACCTGCGCTGCTGGCAGCCGTGGCTGGAGCGATTCCCTGGCTGTACCTGCTCATTCGCGGTGCTGCCGGGGCGCTTTTCGCCCCCGCCAACCTGACCACCTGGGAAGGCTTCTGGCAGCATGTGCTGGCTACAGGTTTCGGCGGCGACATGCTTTATTACCGGTCATGGTCTGAAGTGCTGGAACGGCTGCGCCTGATCGGCCAGGTCATTGACTTCCAGTGGAGCGGCTTGACTCTCTTTCTGGCCGCATTCGGCTTTGTGGTGATGCTCTGGCGCGACCGCTGGCTGGCCCTGACCATGGGCGGCGCGTTCGCCATGCATAGCCTGATCAGCGCCACGTACCGCGCCCCCCAGACCGTTGAGTACATGATTCCCGCTTACGTCTGCCTGGCTGCAACTGTGGGCTGGTTCACGGGCGCGGTCAGTCCGGGCATCCGCCCCGCCAGTCGTACTGCCGCCCTGCTGACCGCCCTGGCGATAACGGCAGCGTTCCAGTCTGGCTGGCCGACCTGGATCAGCCTGCGGATAGCCCAAGAGCGTGACCGTACAACGGATAACGCTCGCGCTGTCCTGGCAGCCGCGCCGTCAGGTAGTGTGATCCTGGCTAACTGGCATCACGCTACCCCGCTATGGTACGTGCAGGCCCTGGAGTCGATGCGCCCTGATGTTGAGATCATATATGTGGCACCTGCTGGCGCTGAGCCGATTCTGGACACCTGGCTGAGATTGCTCAAAGAGGAAAGCGCCGCGCGACCTGTCGTCACGTGCTCCTACTATCCGGAGACGTTTCGGTATGTCGGCCTGCCATTCAGCGCCCTGGGTACCTGCTGGCAGGCGGGATCGTCTGCCTCCCCGTCTGCGACAGCGCCCCTGGCCCGCTTTGCGGACTATGCGCTGTTGGATGCCCGTTTCCTGGAGACAGCATCCGCCGGCGATCGCGTGGTTGTGAGTCTGGACTGGCATCTTCCGCAATCGGTGCCATATGGAGAGCTGACGTCATTCGTTCATCTGGTAGACAGCGGTGGGGTGTTGCTGGCCGGAGATGACCGGCCATTTCTGACCGGAGATGGAGACGATGTACTGCTCATCACTCAGAATCACATCCTGTACCTGCCAGGAACGCTCCAGCCGGGCACATATCGTCTGACGGCAGGCCTTTACCGTCCGGCAGTAGATGGGCTGCAGACCTTCCTGAATGAGGACGGGCAGCCTCAGGTGACCGTAGGGTGGATCACAGTACGACTGTCCGATGTGCCGCCGATCACCAGCCGGGCGATGCATATTCCCTTTGACGCCCGGTTGCGGTTGGAGGGCTATGACTATGATCTTTCAGTGCCCGGACGTGCGCGGCTTTACCTCCACTGGTCAGTGACAGAGGCGGCTCGTGACGATACCTGGAATGTCACAATCTTGGGTGGGGAACATGAACTAGCCAGTCAGCCGATCACGCTGGCAGGCAGCGGCTACCTGACGACTGCCCACGATCTTCCGGACATCGAGGCTGTGCGCGGACTTTGGCTCAGTGTTGCCTCCAATGGTCAACCGCTTGTTGCGCATGGTGCGCTGAACCTGCCTCTGGGGAAGGCTGTGGCGCTTGCTGGCCCCCGCCAGGGAGAACGGTTTGTTCCTATTGGTGATATGGTACTCACTGGCGCTGAAGTGTCAGCTGGGGCCGGAAGTGAGCAAGGTATCCTTGTGGGTTTGACTATGCGAAGTACCACTGCACTCGACCGGGATATGACCCTCAAACTGGCCTGCGGTACAGTCGCTGAGGTCAATACACCTCCGGCGGGCGGTACTATCCCGACCCTCAAGTGGGGTTGGGGATCGACGGTGACCAGCCGGCTGAACATCCCCTGCCCTGCTGCTCAAGCCGCCTCAGACCCGCTCACCCTGACGCTCTACGATGCCTTCACCGGCGAAGTCTGGCCGATCCTGGACCCGGCGCTCGGCCAGCAGGGAGCATCGCTCACCCTTAGCCGCTGAACAGCAGTACACAGGAATCAAACGGGCGGCTATGTGATGCCTGCCGCCCGTCACATACTTTTAGCCTGTCGCCGCGATCAGCGCCTACGCAGCAGCGCCAGCAATCCGCCGCCACCGACCAGCACAATACCCGCTAGCCCCAGCATGATCACGCCACTGTAATCACGCAGCAGATCGAGCCAACTGGCGCGGCTATCCTTCACCTGGTTAGTTGCCTCGCCAAGCACATTGCTGACCAGCACCGGCTGCGCCGCTGACGGCACAAACCCGGCAGCAGCCCCAAAGGCCACCTGCACAGTTCGACCCGGCTGAACCTGAACGGTATAGGTATCCGGCGTTGTCGCCCCATAGCCATTCGGAGGCGTCAGCAGCAGCAGGTAAGCGCCCGGCGTCAGACCGGAAAAACAATACGGTTCGCTCGCGCCGTCAGTGGTATACGCGCTCACCGTCGCCCCGCCCTGTGTCAGGACGATTTGACCATCAGCAAGCAGATTCTCGCCGCCCTCGCGCAGCCGGTTCGCGTTCACGTCATCAAACAGCAGGCTGCACACCTGCCCCGTGGTCACCGGCTCCGCCATCTGCATTACCGGCAGATCAGCTGTCGCCACTGGCGCGCTCTCGTATTCCTCAATTGGCTTCTGATCACCAACGGAGGCTGCCTCGGCAGGCTCGCCTTCCGTTTCCGATTCGCCCGCACCAGTTTCGGAGGCCGGGGCCGGTTGTGCGGTGCCGCGCTTGATAATCAGTTCCTGACCGGGCTGGATGAACCGGGCCTGTTCCATGGTCATGCCGTTCAGCTCCAGCAGATCGGGAATAGGCACATTGTAGGCGACGGCAATCGCCGCCAGCGTATCACCGCTGCGGACCACGTGGACAATCGAGCCGTCCTCACGCTGCCCCTGCGGGACCACCTCCGGTGCCACCGCTGAGACCGCTGCGCCGCCGGCCGTACCCGTCCCGGTTGAGGCTGAACCGGTCACCAGTGTCAGCGAAGCCGCATCCCAGAACACATGCT
The DNA here is from genome assembly GCA_019873685.1 of Chloroflexota bacterium. GTDB lineage: Bacteria > Chloroflexota > Anaerolineae > Aggregatilineales > Ch27 > Ch27. Next base: position 172,860 of record JAIOAT010000001.1, on the reverse strand, counting down.
GATGACGCTTCGGCACCTGCATGGAAGCGTTAAGCACGACCGTCACCCGGTCAGCCGCTGCAGCAGCCTCCACCACCATCTGCTGGAACCCTGTGTATGGCGCGGTGGTACCCGACCACACAATGCCCGCCGCATTTGGATCATTGTTGCCCGCCGGATCGATGCCTACCCGGAAGACCGCCCCCGAATCCGTTTGCGGAACCACGTTGCCATCGCCTGTAATGCAGGGATCGGTGGCAGCGTTGGGATCGCTGTCACAGCTCCAGATGCGCCCGAACGCGCTCAGCCGCACCCGACTACCCGGCTGAATGCCGCTTACTGTCTGGTAGAGCGAAATCGTGTACGTCGCCCAACCTTTGTAAGCGTCAAATGACCCGCTGCCCTGGTAGATTCCGGCGCTGGAGACCACCTCCTGGCCAACCCGCAACTGCCGTCCGACCAGACCGCTTGTCTGATTGGACCAGACTCCCCAGCCGGGCGGCGCCGTCAGCGAGACGCCATCACCGTGCGCCTGTTCAAAGTCGCCGTTCGTGAGCAATTCCTGCGCCCCGACGGGCCTCACGACACCGGGTAGACTGCCAGCCAGCAGCGTGACCACCAGCAGGATGGCTGCTGTGAAAACGCGAATGCCAGAAAACCGACGATCGCTCATAGTGCGGTTGTTCCTCAAGTTACGCCAACAACGATAGCGCCCGGAGTTCTCATCCCCTTGCTGCCGGTCGGAAACCGGCGGTTGAGCGCCAGCGCAGCAAGACTAACACGGATACCTAGCGGAGTCAACCGCTGGCCAATGGCGCTATCTGGCGCTTCCCTGACAACTCCCCCACCGACTGACCCGCAATAGCAAAACGGAAACTCAGACACAGATTCCATGCGATCAAACAGCGCTTCCTGTCACTTCCTGTCTGCGTCGCTCGTGCGCCATAGCTGTAACGCCAGTGACTGAGAGCACCCTGCCGCACTTCTGCCAGTAAGTCATCCTCTCCCGCCTCCGGCGTGCTACAATTGGCGCAGCGTTCTCTACCTACAACAGAAACTGTGAGCATTCCCATGACTCTCGATGCACCCCAGGCTGCGAACCTGGCACAGGAGTTATTCCACCAGTTAAGCACTGCACTGACCAGCCCGCGTGTTCAAAAACCAGGCGGCAGCCGTGGCGGCCACCCCGACCTGGCGCGGATGATCGATCACACCCTGCTCAAGCCTGATGCGACCGCCGATCAGATCGCCCGCCTGTGTGCTGAAGCCCGCGAATACCGTTTCGCCTCTGTATGTGTTAACCCGTCCTACGTCCACTACTGCGCGGAACTGCTCGCCGACGTCCCTGATGTGGCTGTATGCACGGTGATCGGGTTTCCACTGGGGGCGCACACACCGTCAGCCAAGGCCTTTGAAGCGTTGCAGGCTATCGCCGATGGGGCGTCCGAGCTGGATATGGTCATCAACATTGGCGCAATCAAGAGCCAGAACTGGCCCCTGGTGCGTGAGGATGTGGAAAGCGTTGTCAGAGTGGCCAGGGCCGGGGGCGCGCTGTGCAAAGTCATCCTGGAAACGGCATTGCTGACTGATGATGAGAAAATCAGGGCCTGTGAAGTTTGCCGCGATGCCGGCGCGGATTTTGTCAAGACCAGCACCGGCTTCGGGCCGGGTGGAGCAACCGTAGAAGATGTCGCGCTGATGCGCCGGATAGTTGGCCCGGCAATGGGAGTCAAAGCCTCAGGCGGGATCCGCACCTACGCCGATGCCCGGCGGATGATCGCTGCCGGAGCCACGCGCATCGGCGCCAGCGCCGGCGTTCAGATCATCCGCGAGGCCAGCGGAGCCAGCGCCGACAGTCCGGCACCCCAGGGATATTGATCCTCGCGCCAACCCAGAAGGCTGGAGCAACCCGGCGGAAAAGAGTTGCCAGCAATGGAGCTTTTGCGGCGGATCACTCGGCGTAAATCTGCCCCTCAACAACACGCCAGCGTGCCGCCCGCGCCAGAAATGCCGGCGTAAAGATTCCCGGATCTGTGGTGGTCAGCACGGCCTGGCTGGCGCCATTGACCTGCTCGAGCAGGTATGCCCGCCGGGTTGCATCCAGCTCGGCAATGACTTCGTCAAGCAACAGGATCGGCCATTCGCCGATGGCGTCGCGCATCCAGTGCAATTCCGCCAGCTTCAGCGACAGCACTGCGGTGCGCGCCTGCCCCCGTGACCCGTACAGGCCGACATCGCGCTGGTTGATCTGGAAGCGCAACTCATCGCGATGCGGTCCAATCAGAGTCACGCCGCGCTCGATCTGCTCAGCGCGATGGGCCTGCAACGCCTCCATGAACTGCGGGACGATCTCCTCCGCCGTTAGTTCCCGGTGCAGGTCAAGCCCCAGCATGTTGAACGAAAGCTGCCCATCACCTTCTGCTGTCGGCACAAAGCTCGGCTGGTAACTGACTTCCAGCGTCTCCTGGTTGCCGGTCAAATCCAGATGTACACGCTGCGCCAGCCGCTCTAGTTCGCGCAACAGCCGCTGTCGCCCTGCGATCAGGCGCGCGCCATGCTCAGCCAGCTGTTGATCCCAGAATTCCAGCTCACTGGCGCTGGCATTGCCTTCAGCAATAGCGCGGAGCAGCGCATTGCGCTGCGGCAGAAGCTTCTCGTAAATCGCCAGCGATTCGCAGTATGCCCGGTCAGTCTGGCACAGCGTCGCGTTCATGTACCGGCGGCGCTCAGCCGGCGAACCTTCGATCAGGCTCAGATCGCGCGGCAGGAACATGACCACATTGATCTGCCCCACCAGGTCCATCACCCGCTTGGGGACGCCATTCAGCCGGACATCCTTCTTGGTGCGCGGTTCCCCGCCATTGACTTCCCGCACCAGGGTGATCTCCACCCGATCCAGCGGGCTGCGTTGCGAAACCACATCCGCGCTCAGCCGTGTGAATGGCAGTACATCGTGCTCCACCTGCCAGTTGATCAACTGCCAGTCAGCGGTGGTATAGGGCGAAGTGCTCGTCGCCAGGTAATAAATGGCCTCAAGCAGACTTGTCTTGCCCTGGGCATTGGCGCCGTACAACAGCACCGCCCCCTGCGGAAGACTCAACTCCAGCCGGGCGAAATTGCGGAAGTTCGTCAGCGATAGATGCTCAATATGCATGCCGGTCAGCACCCAGATGTTCCACCAGTCCAGAACGGAATTCTAACACCTGCGATCGCCGCCGCAACACACCAGCAAGAGGCATAGAACGAACACCATCCCCCTGGGCGCTGGTGGCTCCCCTGTCTCCTCCGTTGCCCGCAAAGAACCGCCCGAATCCCTGGCTGGTTTCACCTGTCCCCTGTCACCTCCTGGCGCCCTCCCGGAACCTGCGCCTGTGCTATAATGCCAGCGTACCGGCCTCGCGATCCGGTTGCAGCTAGCAGGAGGGTACCACAGGGCCATGGTTGAAGAGCCGCTCACCCCGAATGATGTGATCGGGCCTTTGCGCCAGTATATCGCCCGGCGAATGCTGGATTATCCAACCGATCCGCTCAACCTGGGACTGTGTCTGGCTGGCGTCTTGCTAACAATTGTCGCTCTCCTCGTCCGCGCGTCATGGACGGTACTGGTCGCCGCGGTAGCCACCGCCACCCTGGGAACTGCGGGGCTGGTCATAGCGCGGGGGAGGTATGTCCTTTGGGCGCTGCGGCTGTCGGTAGTCAGCGCCACCCTGGCCTACAGCCTGCACATCCTTGCTCTGGCTCCCTATACACTGTGGTGGCTGGCGATCGTCCCGCTGGGCGCAGCCATTTCCGCCGGTGTAATGTACTACTGGGGTGCCCGCCTGACTCTGCTATGGTACGTGATCGAAGCGGGTATAGTCTTCATCGCCTCCGCGCTGGTTCCAGTGACCGGCCTGGTCGAGCAAACTGTAACAGTGGATGCTCTGCTGGTAGCGCAGCTTTCACTGCTGGCCGCGCATCTTGGCGTGCTGCTATTCATGCCCCGGAGAGTTGAAGCGGAGGCGCGTAGCTATGCGATCCACCAGCAGCGTGCCCAGCTTGAAAATCTGGCCCAGCAGATCAGCGCGACTGCAGATGGACTCGGCCGCGCCGCCTCGGCTATCCGCATGGTCACCAGCCAGCAGAGCAGCGGCGCTGAACAACAGGCTGCCGTGATCGCCCAGGCTGTGACCATGCTGAACGAGTTCATCGCCCTGGCTGACCAGATTCGCAGCCAGGCGCGTAGCATCTCGGCGCTCTCCGAACAGACGGCGCAGATCTCCGCGCATGGCCAGAACGCCATCCGTCTGACCACCGACGGTATGGCCCAGATCCGTTCGCAGGTTACCGCCATTGCCCGCAACCTGGTGCAACTGGCGGAACAAACGCAGCGCATCGACGAGATCATCGCCACCGTCAGCGAGATCGCCACCCAGAGCAACCTGGTAGCCCTCAACGCCAGCATCGAAGCCGCCCGCGCCGGCGCCCATGGGCGGGGCTTCGCAGTAGTGGCGGAGGAAGTGCGCGTCCTGGCCCAGCAATCGCAGAACGCCGCTGCCCAGGTACAAACCATCCTCAGCCAGATTCAGGAGGCAACCAGGCAGACTGTGCGTGCTACTCAGGCTGGCGATCAGCAGGTGGATGAGGGCCTGAAGCTTTCCCAGCAGACCAGCGAAGTGATCATGCAACTGGCTGACAACGTCAACGAGTCAATGAGCGCCATGCGCAACATCATGATCGCTATCGACCAGCAGGCCGCCGGGCTGGAGGAAATCACGCGTTCGATGCGCAACATCCACGATGTCACCCAGAAGAACCTGGAATCCACCCGAACGGCGGAAATTGTTGCTGAGAACCTCCGCCGCCTTTCGGACGACTTGCTCAGCGCCATCGCCCAGCACACCGGTGAAGCGCTCCCTGCTGATACTGAACTGGTGAACCAGCCGGAGTAATCCGGCGCCCGCCAGCATCCTCAGCGAACGTCCCGGGAACGGATGACTTCCGCTTTCAGTTGCCCGCATCCAGCATTGATGTCAATTCCACGCCGCACACGCACGGTGTTTCTAACGCCATACGTGGCCAGAATCGCCTGGAATGCGGCCACACGGTCAGGATCAGACGGTTGCCCGGCATAGCCGCCAGTCGGGTTGAGGGGGATTAGATTGACATGGCATAGCAGCCCCTGCAGCAGCGAACCAAGCGCGTGGGCCTGTTCTGGCACATCGTTTTGCCCGGCAATCAGCGCCCACTCGAACGTAACCCGCCGGCCCGTCTTATCAATGTAGTAACGGCAGGCGTCCAGGAGTTCACGCAGCGGCCAGCGCCTATTGACCGGCAGTAGCGCCGATCGTTCTTCATCCGTCGCTGCATGCAGGCTGATAGCCAGTTTCACCTGAAGATTCTCGTCGGCAAAACGGCGGATCTGTGGCACCAGCCCAACGGTGCTGAGCGTAATATGGCGCTGACCGATGCCAAGCCCTTCCGGCGCGTTCAGCCGCTGTATTGCCGTCAGCACCTGTTCGTAGTTGTGCAGCGGTTCCCCCATACCCATCAGCACCACATTGCTCAGCCGTTCACCGCGCCCCTCCAGCCACCTTGCCAGAAAGACCGCTTGCTCGACAATCTCCCCGGAAGAGAGGTGGCGGGCAAAGCCCATCTGTCCGGTTGCGCAGAAGACACACCCCATCGCGCAGCCTGCCTGGGTGCTAATACACGCTGTCCGTCTCCCGTCCGCGTATCCCATCAGGACGCTTTCGATCAGCTGGCCATCCGGCAGGCGAAAGAGCCATTTGACTGTCTGGCCGTCCGCCGAGTACAGCTCCCGCGCTACTTCAAGGGCACTAAGCCGTGTTTCCTGTGCCAGTCGCGCCCGCAGATCTGCGGGCAGGTTGCGCATATCCTGAATATCAGCGACCTTCTGCACATACAGCCACTGCCAGATCTGGCGTGCCCGGTAGGCCGGCTGGCCCCATCCAGTAACCAGCGCAGTGAGTTCATCTAGCGTAAGATCGTAAAGCTGGATCATGTCACTTTCTTCCGGCGTTGAACGGCTGCCAATCCTGCAACAGGCATGAGAAACGCAGGTAACGTGGCCGGGCATATTCCCCCACCCGGCTCGGAGGCAACAGACGGCGGCTGGGTGAGGCTTCCCGGAGGCCGTGGCGTGTTGGTGGGAGTCGCCACAGCTGTCGCTGTCGTCAGGATCGGCGCAGTCGCACGGGTCATCGCGCCTGTCGGTGTGAGAGTCGTGGTCAGGGTGAGCAACATTGTCGCGCTCGCCAGAGGTGTGGCCGTCAACGGAATAGGGGTGGCTGTCCGGGTCGCGGTCGGGGTGGATGTAGCAGGCACATACAACGTCCAGCCTCCGGCCCGCGTCGCGGCGTCAGTATACAGCCAGCGCTCCCAGCCTGCCATAAGGGTCTCCAGGTCGCCGTCGATCAGATCACTGAATCCCTGCGTCCAATCGCTTTCAACCACCCTGCGCGCCAGCGCCAATGGCGCCTCCGCGCCGTAGCGATCCGCCAGGTACAGCACCAAACTATACGCTTGCGCCTCCCATAGCTGGCGATCTGCCTCACCCGGCTCGGATTGCATCTCAGCTGCGTTGAACAACCGGTCAACCCGCCCTTCAACCTGCAAGTAGCGAATCGCCAGTGGGTCGGGATTCACATGCAGATACTGGCGCAATCCCGCGCGGAACCAGGGTGGCACATTGCGTCCCGCCCAATACTGCCCGTAGAACGCCTCAAACATGGCGTCTACCAGCTCGTTCTCAAAGGGTAGCAACCCCACTGTCCTTCGCCTCAGGATCTGGTACCTGCTCTCGGTGAACAGCCGCTCAGCGTCCTCCTCTCGGCACGGATAAGCCGACGGTTCCTCGTCTTCCGGTGCCGGTGCCAGCACAACCGAGGCAGGATTGCCGTCTGCATCCATGATAGAGACGCAGAAAGCGAAGCCCGAAGGCAACACAGCCCACCGAAAATCCGGTTCAAGGCCCGTGTGCGTGCTCATCACCGTAAACGCCGGTAGCACTGCCTGCCTGGCCATTCGGAGGTTCAGGTTGCTGTCCACGATGGCAAATGACAGCGGCGGCTCACCGCCATGCCGGAAGTCAGGCGGCCCCGGCGCAAACAGGAATTCACCTTCGGCTTCATTCGGAGGTTCAGGTTGCTGTCCACGATGGCAAATGACAGCGGCGGCTCGCCGCCATGCCGGAAGTCAGGCGGCCCCGGCGCAAACAGGAATTCACCTTCGGCTTCCTGCTGCACGCCTGCGGCATCGGCCAGCGTCCACCTGTAGGCTACCGGCACAAACAGCTCTGGAGCGTCCTCCAGCGGTATAGGCCAGTCATAGCGCCATGTCGTGGCAGTCTCTTCTTCGGAGTCAACAACAGGCTCAACCTGATCGGCGAACAGGGTGCGATCTTCTTGAGTCAACATCAGCGACGCAGTCTGCAGCGTTGCAGTATCTTTCTCCAGAGTCACAAAAAAACGCACCACTGCCGGGAAAAGAACCTCTACCCGCAAGCCCGTAACCCCAGGGCCGGTATCCTCCTGCGCTCTCACGCCCGCAAGAGATACCGCCAGAAATGCGACTACGGCCAGCAGACCGACCAGTAAGATTCGTCGAATCACCGTTACGGCCCCCCTGATCACCGGGCGCTTTCTTGATTGTAAACCAAGCTTCGCCAGATCGGCCAATCCCGGAACTGCGATTCTGTCGCCAGACCGTCCCTCTACGAACCGGGTGCTACAAAGGTAGGCGTTGGCAGGCTATAGATATCAAACGGCGGGGTTGGGGATGGTGCCAGCGTTGGCGGCGGGGTATCTACGCCCATCCAGGCCCGCCAATCGCGCTCGAACTGCGCAATGGTCACGCCAGTGACCTGTTCAATGGCCTGTAAGGCCGGGACATTCCTGCCGATAAGTTCCCACACTCTGCGGTGCGCATCCAGTCCATAGGTGTCCACCAGATACTCAAAGACCGTAGCGCCAAGCTGGTAACCATCCCGGAAGGTGCGACCGCGAATAGAAAACCCATGAGCAAACGACAGCGGATCGCCGCTCAACAGGCGCTGCCGTCCCCATACCCTGTAGTCAGTGTCCCGCGCCAGACTGAAAAATTCTGCATTACCTTCCACAAACCAGTCTACCGGCAGGTGGGCAAACTCGCCCTGGTACAGATGGGCGATTTCGTGCAGCACCGTACCAAAGCTCATCCCATACGCTGAATCGGCCAGGCGGGCATACTGGATGGTTCCACCCCAGTCTTCGCTGGTTGTGCCGGTCGTGATCCCCGCGCCGGCCCGTGCCGGGCGACCAAGAGCCTGCTCATATTCAGGCAACGCCGTCGGACCGTACAGGATCACGCGAGGGCGGTACGGCAACGACCCTCCCCAGGCCTGGCGGAAAAATTCACGCCGCTCAGCCATCGCCTGGATCGTCTGCTGGCCGAATTCGTCCGGCAAATCAATCCAGTACACCACCACATCCTCGCTCTCAGCCGAATGCCATCGCGCGGCATTGTCGGAGTCAGCATAGACCTCATCACGCTCAGCGCTGATATACCGGTTGCCCAGTGCGTCAGTCAGTTCCCAGCGGTAGCGCACCAGCACCCAGGGGGGAACATCGCCTCGATCATGCGGCCAAACGGCCACCCACAGCCCGCTGACTTCATCAAAGGAAGCTCCCCGGCTTCGCTGCGTGTTGTTTCCCGGCGCATGGGACCATACCACACGGGCGCTGGTGATCCGCCCTGCACTGCTGCTGGCCGCGATAGTGAAGCGCATCCCTTCCGGGAACTTCCCTTCGAATGTTGACTCACCGATCGTCCATGCCGCATTACCCTGGACCATCGCTGGCAGCGGCGCCACCGGTTCGGCCAGAGTCTGCCCTCCGCCCTGAGTGACCACCCCAACTTGACCACTCAATAGCAGCATAGCTACGACTAGCATCAGCAGACCGACCAGTGCCCTGTGTATGTTCTCGCGGCAGAGATCGTAGACACTACGCTCCCCAAGACGCATATGACACTCCAGCAACAATGGCGGCCAACCGCATCAACTACCGCCCGGCGGCAGGTAGGTTGGCGTGGGAAGAAGCAGAGGGATCAGCGTTGGCGTAGGGATGGCCTGTGGCACCTGCTCGACCGGATAGCCCAGCCAGGCCCGCCACGCTATCTCAAAATCAGCCATGCCCAGCCCAAAGACATTGCGCATGGCTGTATCAACATGTGTGGTGCGTCGGAACGCGCTCAGGAAGTCAACGACTGATCCCTGTCCCCACATTTCATGAATGAAAGCGAAGACCGTCGCGCCTTCGGCGTAAGCCAGATTGGCTGTCTGAACATTGTTCGCCCGAATAGCCGCCGGCAACTCAATGAATGGCACCAACCTTTGCCGTGCAGCCGCCCGCTGTACCAGCTCCAGTTCATCGCTCAGGTCAGCAGATTCGTGATACGTCGCCAGGCCCTCTTCCAACCACAGCGGCAACCGCGTGTACCCTACGTAGTAGTTGTCACTGTAGAGATGAGAAAGTTCATGCGCCAGCGTATCTGTCAGCAGTTCGCGCGGCAAATCAGGCGTAACCAGACAGGCAATGATGTTGTGACCCGGAAAGTAGCGACCGACCACAAACTCGACATTGCTCACAAAATCCTGGAATTCCTCAAATGCCCGCCGATCGGGGTAGAGCAAGATAAGCGGGCGGTGCTCCAGCGTCACGCCGAAGTCGGCAGCCAGTTGCTGGTACGATTGGTCAGCCGCCGCAAACAGTTCCGCTACGAGCGCGTCGTCGAGGCCATACCACAACATGCGAAGCCGCTCGTTGGCAGTCTCTTGCCAGTCTTTACGGTTATCAGCGTATTCAAAGGTCTCGTTCTCGGTCACCAGCGTGTTCCCCTGGCCATCACGAATTTGCCAGCGGTAGGTGATCTGGGCAAAAGGCGGCAGGCTGAGCAACTGCGTGCTCAGCGGCACTTCCAGGCTGACCAAACTTGCGGGGGTGAAAGCGACAAGCTGGACATTGAAGACGTCCTGCGGCCCCGCCTGCCAGTAGAGCCGGGCCTCCGTGATTGGTGCCGCTGATGAAACAGCAGACAAGCGGAAGGTCACCGAATAAGGATAACGGGTTGCCGTATCCTGGCGCACGATCTGTATGGCTCCCTGACCACTGGCGGGCATCCACACCCTGGCCACGACGACCAGCCACATCACGACTGCCGTTCCGCACCAGCGACGCCACTGCTTTACCATGCGTCAGACCTCATTCTCCCGCGCATCTACTCTCAGACCGGCGCAGACTTCTCCCGGACTGCCTGCCAGGCCCGCCGCAATGCCGCAATATCATCAAACAACAGATCAAGCTGGGCCAGGCTGCTGGCCAGCATATCAGCCGAGGTGACGCCACTCAACACCAGCGCAGTCAGCAGGCCGACTCGCCTGGCGCCCACGATATCCGTATCTACCCGATCGCCAACCATCAACGTCTGGCCGGGTTGCGTCCCCAGCCGGGCAAGGGCCATAGCGAACATCGTCGCCTCCGGTTTGCCGATCACCAGGGGTTGCTGGTCAGTACAGGCCTGCAAAAACGCCAGCAGGCTGCCTGCACCCGGCACCAGACCATCCGGCATCGGAAAGGTGCGATCAGCGTTGGTCCCGATGAACTGCGCCCCGCCCCGGATCATGGTGGCAGCTCGCCGGAGCTTCTCGTAGGTGACTTCCCGGTCAAGCCCGACGACAACTACATCGGCGTCATCCGGCACGCTGGGATAACCCGCCTCAGCCAGCGTCTGGATCAAGCCGATCTCCCCGACAACATGAACCCGCGCCCCATCACCATAGTGCAGACGCAGGTAATCCGCCGTTGCCACGGCGGAAGTCACAATGCTCTCTGGTCGCACAACCACACCAAATTGCCTGAGCTTCTCCACATAGGCGCTGACAGTGGTGGTGCTGTTGTTGGTCGCCAGGATGTACGCTATCCCCGCCCGGTCGAAGAATTCAAACAGCTCAACTAGGCCCGGCAGAGCGGCGTTCCCGCGCCATAGGACGCCGTCCATATCCAGCACCACCGCCCGGACGCTGCCCAGTAATTCCCAGTCTGCTGGCATATTCCGACCTTTCATATCTGCGATTATAACCGCCTGAATACCTCAATCGGTGAGAAAACGCTGAGTATTCTTCACCACGCAAAGGCCGCTATAATGGTGGGGCATTTTCAGGATCAACAAACAGAAAGCAGGCAGGCCGTGCGCATCGATGTCTTCACGTTATTCCCTGCTATGTTCCACGGGCCGCTCTCCGAGAGCATCCTCAAGCGTGCTCAGGACAACGGCTTGCTGACCGTTGTCCTGCATAACATCCGCGATTACACCACGGACAAGCACCACATTACCGATGATACCCCATACGGCGGTGGGGGCGGTATGGTGATGAAAGTGGAGCCGATCGTCGCTGCTGTAGAAAGTGTGCTGGGAAGCGATCTGAAGCAGGTGCCAGTGATCCTGCTTTCCCCGCAGGGACGTGTCCTGACTCAGGCGATCGCCCGCGAACTGGCGGCTCATCCGCGCCTGGCGCTCATCTGCGGGCACTACGAAGGCGTCGATGAGCGTGTGCGCGAACTGGTCGTCAGCGATGAACTAAGCATCGGAGACTACGTGCTCACCGGCGGCGAACTACCAGCCATGGTGCTGATTGATGTCCTCACCCGCCTGATCCCGGGTGCGCTGGGCGCGCCGCAGGCTGCCGAGCAGGACAGCCATGCAACCGGCATTCTGGAAGGCCCACACTACACCCGTCCGCCAGAATTCCGGGGACTAAGAGTGCCGGATGTGCTCATCAACGGCCATCACGCCCGTATTACCCGCTGGCGACGCGAACATGGCCTGCGTCGCACCTGGCAGCGCCGGCCTGATCTACTTCTGACCGCCAGCCTGGACGATGCTGATCGGCACTTCCTGGCTACCCTCGCGGAAGAAGACACTCCGCCCCCGGCTGACGAATAGCCGGAGGCGGAACACCCGCGTCCTGTTGTGGGCCAAGCTGCTACTGTGAGCCAGCGGCCACAGTGCCAGCGGTTCACTGCCGGATTTCGACGATCACCCCTTCTTCAGCCCAGGTATAGAGCTTGTAGGCATTGTCATCCTGGGACATGATGCAGCCAAAAGTAAAGGGACGCCCAACCTGCCCGTCGCCCAGATAACGTCCGTTGGGCAGTTCCACAGCGCCATGGAAGCCGTTCATCAGGCCAGGCACCGCTTCGTAGATGCCCATGAACCAGCTCATCACCCACTGCCCGCAGGTGTTGGCATCACACAATGTGTAGCTGCTGCCGCGTGCAGTCTCGGCATGGCTAAGGATCTGGAACACGCCCGTAGCGGTCGGCGCGGAGGCGATGCCGCTGGAGATCGGCCACTCGTAGACCACCTGACCATTCTCAAATGCCCACAGGTACTGGTCGCTCAAATCGACCACAATCCGTTTGTTCCGCACGGGTCGCAGCGGTAACAGACTATCGCGCGACGGAATAACGATCGTATCGCCAACATACAGCTCGGAAAGATCGCGATCTGGATTAGCCTGCTCGATCAGGTAGAAGGGGATGCCAGTCGTGCGCGAGATACCGTAAGCCGTTTCCCCCCGGCCAACCGTGTAGATGTAAGGCTCATAGCGCACGGTGACCCAGGTATTGAGCGAACCATTGGCCACAGCCTGCTGAATCGCCCGCACGCCATCACCGAGATCAAGGGTCAACGGCTCAGGCAAAGCCTGAGCCTGCTGCTCCAGAAAGGCACGCACCGGTGCCGCTGCCACAGACAGGTACAACCGTGGCCCGGTCTCATGATAGACCAGCTGCGTATCCAACCACTTGCCCCATTCCTCTGGAGGTATCGAATACCGGCGCGATTCATCCGCAACAGGATCGTACGCTTCGAGCACCAGATCGCGCTCAAGCAGCGCCTGGGCGTATTCGACCAGCGGCGTGGCGTCAACAATCAGAGGAGGAACCGGATTCATCGGCAGATCAATTGTACCCTTTGCCACGACCCCTGCGGGATCGGACGCCAGCATAGGCAACAACTCGCCTATGTTCAGCCTGCTTCCTGGCTGGGCCGGGATATGCGTCACCACCACGCCCTGCAGGCGAACCGTTGCATTCCTGGCCGGTACATTCGCCTGTCCGGCAATCCGGATCAGCGTATCGCGGGCCACACTGAGATCCAGATCGACAACCGGCTCAAGATTGACGCCCCTGACCGCCGCGCCGATCATCGCTCCCAGCCCACCCTGCTCGCGTCCATAGGTCACAGCGTGACGTGCTGAGGCGGCAGCATCCAGCCTGAAGCCCAGTTCGCTCGCTCGCACTGACCAGCTGCGTTCGCCTTCCCGGAGGGTCACCTGCACATCCCGCCAGGCTCGTTTAAGCGCCTCAGCGGCCTCCTGCTCGGTCATGCCGGCTACTGAAACGCCCCCAACGGATACACCGGCCACGACTTTTCCAGAAGAATACGCCGACAGAGTGGTAAACAGCAGGACCAGCCCGATCAGCACCGGCACGATCACCAGCCCCTGACTGCGCAGCGAACGCCAGGAAAGCCGTCGCAGCCGATCCTGCACAGCGTCTGCAATCACCACCGCGCTATCGGCAGCACGAGAGAAGATACTCTCCCCTATTTCGACCTTCAGCGGACGCTGGGGAAGTACACGCGCTTGCCCGCGGCGGGACTGGCGGGCCATGTAACGCTGGCGCGCCCGTCCTCGACGAGTGTGGCGATCTGAATTCAGTCCTTCTGCGTTGTCGCTTTCCGGGCGGAATGCTTCCATGATCGACCTCGTTCCGAAACTCGCTTACGGACGCTTAGCCTATTCTACAAAGGAACGTGATCGAATCGCTACTTTTCCGGCGTTCTGCCCGCCGTAGGACAATCCCTGACCTCTTCAAGCAGCCGTCAACAAAGAACAAGGCCGGGAGACACCCGGCCTTGCCCCAACATGCTTACGCTTCTTCGTCCCGCATATGCGGAAACAGTAACACATCCCGAATACTGCGCTGGTCAGTGAGCAGCATGGCCAGCCGGTCTACCCCCATGCCCCAACCACCGCATGGCGGCATGCCGTAGCGCATAGCGCGCAGGTAATCTTCATCCAGTGGTGTCGCCTCATCCTGATCTTCGGCATACAGCCGACCCATTTCCAGGAAGCGCGCTTCCTGATCCTGGGGATCGTTGAGTTCGGTAAAGGCGTTCCCCATCTCCATACCACCGATGAAGAACTCAAACCGTTCCACATGGGTTGGGTCACCGGGCAACATCTTGGCGAAGGGAGAAATATCGCGGGGATAGTCCAGGATGAAGGTGGGCTGGATCAACGTCGGCTCAACCTCGCCCAGCAAGCTATCAACGAGCTTACCCCAGGTCGCGTCATCGCGAGCCTGGTATCCGCGCTGGCGCATGGCAGCGCGAAGAGAAGCTGCATCGGGGTGCTGCTTGTAGTCGATCCCCGTGGTAGCCAGGATCGCTTCATGCAACGTCAGCCGCTTCCAGGGCGGCCTGAAATCGATCCGGTGGCCCTGGTAGGTGATCACGGTGTCGCCGGTCACCTGCTGCACGACAAAGGCCAGCAAACGCTCAGTGAGATCCATCACCCCGTGGTAATCGATATACGCCTTGTAGAACTCGATCTGGGTGAACTCCGGGTTGTGCTTGAAGCTCACCCCCTCATTGCGGAAGTCGCGACCTATCTCATACACGGCGTCATACATGCCGACCAGCAGCCGCTTGAGGTATAGCTCGAAGCTGATGCGCAGGTAGAGGTCCTGATCCAGCTGGTTATGGTGCGTGATGAATGGCCGGGCCGCCGCCCCACCGTAGATCGGCTGCAGAATCGGCGTCTCCACCTCCAGGAAGCCCTCGTCATCCAGGAACCGCCGCAATGCGCTGATCATCCGCGCGCGCTTGCGGAAGACCTCACGCACGTCTGGGTTGACTGCCAGGTCGGCATAACGCTGGCGGTAGCGGGTCTCTTTGTCACTGAATTCCCCGAACCGGCTGATCGTGCCATCTTCCTCGACCTTTTCTTTGATGACCGGCAAGGGGCTGACTGCCTTGGCCAGCAGCCGTAGCTCATAAACCTGCACACTGACCTCACCGCTGCGCGTGCGCATCATCACCCCGCGCGCCTGAACGAAATCGTCCAGTTCAATCAGCTTGTCCTGAACCAGCGCATAGGTGGCTTCCCCGACGTTATCCAGCCGGATCATCAACTGCACGCGCCCGCTGCCGTCCTCAATGTGCCAGAACGCCACCTTGCCCTTGATATTGATTCGTCGCACGCGCCCGCAGACGGTGACCTCAATGCTTTCCGCCGCCTCCGGGTCGTCCTCAACGGCTTCAAAAGCAGCGATAGCCTGCGCAGCGGTATGGGTGCGCTCTACCCGCGGCGGATAAGCCTCAATCCCCAGTTCAGTCAACCGAGCCAGCTTTTCCAGCCGGTCACGCTCTACATTGGTCGGTTCCCAGGACATCTCTCGTGAGACTTCTCCTTCAACATGGTCGGTCGTGCGTACACGCATGGCGACAACAGCATCAGGACACTATTCCGGCAAGCCCGCCTGTTGCCCTGCGGGCATCCGCCCGGCGGCAGCTCAGACGCCCATTCTACCGCGCCCGGCACAAAAAGCGGCCTGTCCACCCCCACGCAGACAGACCGCCCTGCCCCCAAAGAGTGAGCAGGCGTTACTCGATGGCCTTGATCTCGAACACAATCTCCCCATCAGGTGCTTTGACAGTCACCTTCTCGCCAACCTTCTTGCCCATCAGCGCCTGGCCAAGCGGACTCTTGTAGGAAATGCGCCCCTCCAGCGGATTAGCCTCCGCCGCGCCAACCATATAATAGACTTCCGGCTTGGTGGCGCCAATCTCCTGGACGGTGACGCGATCCCCCAGGCCGACGATGTCTTTGCGGCCATCGGATTCGATGACTTCGACATTGCTGAGGATGCGCTCCAGACGCATGATCTCGCCCTCTACAAAGGCCTGCTCGTTCTTGGCATCCTCGTATTCGGCGTTTTCAACCAGTTCGCCACCCTCTTCCATCGCCAGGCGTAACCGTTCCGCCACTTCCGCCCGACGCACCGTCCGCAGGTATTCCAGTCTTTCTTCCAGTTCCTTAAGGCCAGCCGCTGTCAGATAGGTTGGTTGTTCTGTCATCGTTAATCCTCACCGAACACGCAAATAAGCACACAAAACACAGCCTGGGCTGTGCACCATTGTTCATCAGCAAAATGAAGGGATCGCCACGGGGACGATCCACGAATTTCATCGTATGTTTTTCGCCGGCACTGATACTATAGCATAAGCCTAATACGATGTAAAGCACAAGCAACAACAAAACCATGGCCGGCTGGCAATCACCCTCATCGATTGCCAGCCGGTTTCAAGTACCCTGCTGCTCAGATCAGTCGCTTACTGCGCAGCCGCAGGCTATTCGTGACCACCGATACACTGCTGAAGGCCATCGCCAGCGCCGCCAGAATCGGATGGAGTTGCTGCAGCAGCGGCGGCGCCCAGCTAAACGGCGCGAGGATTCCCGCCGCCACCGGGATCAACACGGTGTTGTAGCCGAATGCCCAGAACAGATTCTGCTTGATCGTGCGCATGGTGGCTTTGCTCAGGTCGATGGCCCGTGCGACGCCAAGCAAGTCGCCGCTCATCAATGTCACATCGGCAGCTTCCATGGCCACGTCAGTACCGGTACCGATGGCGATACCGACATCTGCTTGAGCCAGCGCCGGAGCATCATTGATCCCGTCACCCACCATACCCACGAAGTAACCTTCTTCCTGGAGCTTGCTCACATAAGCCGCCTTGTCGCCGGGTTTGACCTCAGCAAAAACACGGTCAATTCCCAGCGCGCGGGCGATGGCCTCGGCCGTTGCCCGGTTATCCCCGGTCATCATCACCACGGTCAGACCCAGCGCGTGCATACGCTGCACCGCAGCGGCAGAAGTCTCTTTGATGGTATCCGCTACGGCAATCAGCCCGCGCGCCTGCCCGTCAACCGCCAGCCACATTGCTGTCTTGGCCTCACTCTGCAGCCGTTCAGCGGTGGTCTCCAACCCGTCCAGGCGCACGCTGTTGGCCTGCATCAGCGCCAGGTTACCCACCAGCACCTGCCGTCCTTCGACCCGGGCACGGACGCCCTGGCCGGTCACCGCCTCAAAGTCCTGCGGATCGGCCAGCGTCACCGCTCTGGCGCGGGCAGCCCCAACAATGGCCTGCCCCAGGGGATGCTCGCTGCCGCGCTCGGCGCTGGCCGCCAGGGCGAGCAGTTCTGTCTCGCTCAGGGTGGCCTGTTCAGCAACCACGATATCCGTGACGCCCGGCTCTCCGCGCGTCAGGGTGCCTGTCTTATCCAGAACAACAGCCGTCAACCGGTGCGCGCGTTCCAGCGCCTCGCTGTTCTTGAACAGAATACCAGCCTCTGCCCCTTTGCCCATACCTACCATGATCGCCGTCGGCGTGGCCAGCCCCATGGCGCAGGGACAGGCGATCACCAGCACCGCAATTAAGCGCACCAGCGCCGTGGTGAAATCTCCCGTCGCTGCCAACCAGATGAAGAACACGACAACCGCAATGGCCACTACCACCGGCACGAACACTGCTGCCACCTGATCGGCGATCTTCTGGATGGGCGCCTTGCTGCCCTGGGCCTGTTCCACCAGACGGATGATCTGAGCCAGCGCCGTCTCGCGCCCCACATGGGTAGCTCTAAACCGCAGGAGGCCCTGCTTGTTGATCGTCGCGCCAATGACCTCCATCCCTGGCCGCTTGTCCACCGGCAGGCTTTCGCCGGTGATCATGCTTTCGTCGACGGCGCTATGCCCCTCCAGCACGATACCGTCAACCGGGATTTTCTCACCAGGGCGCACGATCACCTCATCCCCCACACGCACCTGCGCGACCGGGACATCGATCTCTATCCCGTCACGGATGACCCGCGCTGTCTTAGCGCGCAGGCCCATCAACTTCTTGATCGCAGCGCTGGTCCGGCCCTTGGCTCGCGCTTCCAGCAACTTCCCGGCGACAATCAGCGTGATGATCGCCGCGGCCGTCTCAAAGTAGACATGGCCTTCGAGGAGACCGAGTGTGATCGGGATGCCATACAGGTATGCCACGCTGGAGCCCAGTGCTACCAGCACGTCCATGTTGGCCGCGCCGTTGCGCAGCGCCTTGTATGCGCCCACATAGTAGTCCCGACCAACATAGAATTGCACCGGTGTGGCCAACGCCCAGAACAGGTAGTTCACCCAGTCAGCGTGCGCCCAGTGACCGAAGATGCCCAGGTCACGGCCCATACTCAGCACAAAGAGCGGCAGCGTGAAGATCGCCCCGACGAGCAGACGACGTTCCTGATGGCGTATCTCCGCCTCTCGCGCCGCCTGCTCGGCGTCTTCCAACGTATCTTCCTCAGCAGCCAGCACCACGCCATAGCCCGCCTTTTCCACCGCTGCCACCAGCGCTTCCCGCGGCACACCGGCGGCGACCTTCACCAGCGCCCGTTCGGTAGCAAAATTCACGTCCGCCTCGAGGACGCCCTCCACTTTTCGCAGGGCGCGGCCAACTGTCAGGGCGCAATTCGCGCAGGTCATGCCGGTGATCGGCAGCTCGATCGTCTCCTGGGGCACATCGTAGCCAGCTTTGCGGATGC
Organism: Chloroflexota bacterium; assembly: GCA_019873685.1. Classification (GTDB taxonomy): domain Bacteria; phylum Chloroflexota; class Anaerolineae; order Aggregatilineales; family Ch27; genus Ch27. The sequence continues at coordinate 154,196 of JAIOAT010000001.1, read as the reverse complement.
GCTCAATCACGGCCTCCGGTTTGACCAGGCTGTCGTCATAGACCAGCGTCACCCGGTCAGTCGCAAAATTGGCGCTGACTTCCTTAACCCCTTCCAGCTTTCCCACGCTGCGCTCAACGGTAGCCACGCAGTTAGCGCAGGTCATGCCGGTAACCGGCAAGGTCAACGTCTTGTCGCCCATGTTCCAACACCTCAATCACCTAAGAAAACAAAATGGGAGCAGACTGACCCGCCGCCCCCATTTGATTTCAGCCTGCAGAACTCAACGCGCCATGCCGATCAGTTCGCTTCAGCGGGCGGGTAATTGATCTCAATCAGCCGCGCCTTGATCTGGTCCCAGGTCGCCGGGGCATCCCATTCAACCCTGACCACCTTCGTCTGCTGGTCAGCTTCCACCCGACTGACGCCAGCCAGTTCGCTGACTTCGTTCTTGATGGTCATCACGCAATGCCCGCATGAAATGTTCGGGACGGAGAAGGTTTTGCTCTGCATGAGACAACCCTTTCTGCAATCAGGAGGACGATTTGTTGGCGTGGCGGAATACTTCAGTGATTTCGCTGAGGACGCGCTCGCGTTCAGCAGGATCATCGCCCTGAATCGCCGTCGTCACGCACGTGCGCAGATGGCCATCCAGCAGCGATTCGTTGACCCGGTTGAGCGCCGCCTGCACCGCCTGGATCTGTTTAATCACATCCACGCAGTAGCGATCCTCTTCCAGCATGCGGATGATGCCGTTGATGTGACCAGCAGTGCTCTTGAGCCGCTGAATAGCGTCGGCGCGTACCCTGTCGTTCATTGAAGTATCCCTTACCCCCCTCCCCATGGGGGAGGGTATCCGCTATCATCATAACGCCTGAATTGGATGTTGTCAACCCATTTCCAGAAGATTCTTTGCCTGCCTGATCTGAGTCGTTGCTCCTTGTGTCACCCTGACCACCGACTCGCCCCGCTTACACCTCGATCCTCTCGGCACGAATCACCGCCAGCTTCAGCATAAGTCGGATCGCGCCCAGCCGCACCAGCGTGTAAACCACCACAATTGCGATGCTCAACCAGCGCTCAATCCCCCAGAGAAAGGCATAGCTGGGACCGAATGTACTCACCACAGCGATGGCACGCAGCCGGATGACGTCCATCCGGCCAAGGCTGTCAAACAGGCCATAAGAAAGAGGCACAATCAGCGTCATGGGAATCAGGAAGCCGATGAGTCGGATCAGAACAGCGACGATGAGGGCGGTCGAGCGACGTGCGTTAAAGGTTGACACCAGCAGCCCCAGCGCGCCGTCAAACGCAACATCCAGCACCGGGGACACGAGCAGGTATCCCCCCGCTGCCAGAAAAGCCAGCGACGTAGACAGCCAGTATTCGAATCCCCGCGCAGGCAACACCGTCAGCGTACTCACCACCCACGACACGCTAAAGATAATGACCGGCATCGACCGCACATAGATGACCAGCATGAAATGAGGTTCCATGTAGCGGATGATAGCCGCGAACTTTGCCATGATGATTTCGTGGACGGTGAGCGTGGTGGCCCGTAGCGTGTTCCAGGTTTGATCTTCCAGCTCGTGGCTGACACTGCCGGCGCTGACCAGAATCGTCGGTATCCGCCACAACCAGTGCACAAAGGGTACCCAGAAACCCGGTAGTGTGAAGATGAACTCGATTCCCCCCAGCAGGTCGAAGGCGATCGCCAGCCAGCCCAATCGGTTTGGAGGCAACCGCTTGACCTCATGCAGCGTCACAGCGTGGTCAAGTCTGACATCGCCCAGAAAACGATACACGCGGTCAAGATGAATCAGCTGCATGAGCAGTCCCGTCACTTGGAACGCAGTGGCATCGCCTCGATTGTATAACAGAAGGGCGACTTCTCAGGAATTGAAGTCGCCCTTCGAGCTAGACTACCGTGCGCCAAAGCTGCCGCGCTGGCTTACTTCGCGGTGGTCGTTTCCGGGGATAGCGCCTCAGAACGCACGCCGCCCTCTTCCCGGTCACTGCGGCGTACTGCCCACAGGATCAGGATGATGCCCACCACCACAGCGACGCCAACAGTCAGGCCGCTGCCGCCACCGCTGGACTGTACCACCAGCGGAGCCATGATCAGCGCAACCAGATTCATGACCTTGATCATCGGGTTGAGCGCCGGGCCAGCCGTATCCTTCAGCGGGTCACCGACGGTATCACCAACAACGCTGGCCTTGTGGTTATCAGTGCCCTTGCCGCCAAAGTTGCCATCTTCGATGAACTTCTTGGCGTTATCCCATGCCCCGCCGGAGTTCGCCATGAACACAGCCTGCAACTGCCCGGAGAGGATCACGCCCGCCAGGAAGCCACCCAGACCCTGTTCCTTCAGCAGCAGGCCAACGACAATCGGAGCTGCAATCGCAATCACACCCAGCGGAATCAGTTCTTTCTGCGCTGCCCGCGTCGAGATCGTCACTGCCTGGGAGTAGTCTGGCGTGCGCTTGCCGCTCATGATCTCCGGGATACGCAACTGCCGGCGCACTTCGTCCATGATGTAGCCAGCAGCGCGATTGACAGCCTTGATCAGCAGGCTTCCAAACAGCAACGGCATCGCCCCGCCGATCAGCAGCCCCACAAACACGGTGGGATCGGCCAGGTTGATGACGCGCTCAAACTCCCGGCCCGGCGGCAGCACGCGCTCGATATCCGTGAAGAACGATCCGAACAGAGAGACCGCCGCGATCACTGCCGAGCCAATGGCCACACCCTTGGTGATCGCCTTGGTGGTATTCCCGGCGGCGTCAAGGTCGGCCATGATCTGCCGCGACTCCGGCGTGAAGTCCTCACCGGAAAGCTCGCCGATACCGTTGGCGTTATCCGAGATTGGCCCGAACGTGTCCATGCTCACATTGTTGCCGGTGTGCGAAAGCATGCCCACGCCGATCAGCGACACGCCAAACAGGATGTACGTGAACAACTGCGCCGAAGACACCGGCTGGCCCGTGCCCGGATCCAGCGGCACGCGCATGCTGATCAGGAAGAGCGCCGCCACCATGATCCACAGCGCATGGAAGATGCCGGAAACCACATCGTTGCGCCGGAAGCCGCGCACAATTTCCACGACGGAAAGCACCACGCCGATCAGGAACACCGGCAGGTACAGGTTGCTGGGGAAGTTGACGCTATAAACCAGGATCGATGCACTCAGCGCCGCAACGATCACAATGACCGACCAGACGCTGGACATATACCCCAGGGACATGCCCTCCAGGATCACCAGCGCCGGGCCAAAAGCCGTCGCTTTAGCGATCTTCTGCACGCGCTTGCTCTTGGCGCTGGTGGCCAGCGAGGTCAACGGGTTAAAGATCACAGCCAGCGCCACCCCGACCGCCACAAGTGAGCCGAGCGACAGGTGAGCGAGGGTGTCTCCACCGGGTGCACGCGAGCCAGCATACAGCACCGACAGTGTGAACGTGGAGAAGATCGTGATCGCGCTGGAGATCTCGTAGCTCTTGTACATGGCCTCTTCGGCGTCATCCACACGCCACAGGGCCACCGCGTACGTTCCCACGATCGAGCTGATTACGCCGATGCCGCGAACCAGCAGCGGCAGCACGATCCAGAACAACTCGCCGGTCATGGCGGTCAGAGCCAACCCCAGGATCAGGCTGGACACAATGGTCACTTCGTAGGACTCGAAAATGTCCGCGGCCATACCGGCGCAGTCGCCGACGTTGTCACCGACCAGGTCAGCCACTACGGCAGCATTGCGGGGATCATCTTCCTCCATGCCCGCTTCGACCTTGCCCACCAGGTCCGCGCCGACATCAGCCGCCTTGGTGTAGATACCGCCGCCAACGCGCATGAACAGCGCCAGGAGCGTACCGCCAAAGCCAAAGCCAAGCAGAACGTCGGGTGCCGCTTTACCAAAGATGATGAAGATCAGCGTGCCGCCAAACAGCCCCAGGCCATCGGTCAGCATGCCCGTGATCGTCCCGGAACGATAGGCGATCTTCAGCGCTTCCTTGAAGCTGCGGTTGGCCGCCGCGGCCACACGCACATTGCCCTGAACGGCCATGTTCATGCCGATGAAGCCCACCGCCGCAGAGAAGCTGGCGCCCATCGCAAAAGCCAGGGCGCGGCCAATCGCCACCCCCCAGACGGCGCTCTGGCAATCCACCGCACCGGCCACCCGCTCCGGATTGAACGTGCTATACCCCGCCTCGGTAGCCACCTGCTTGGCCGTCGTGTGTGGCTCGGCCAGCAACGCCACGACTTCTTCCGCGCTAAGGCTGGTGTTCGCAGCAATATCCTGGGCAAAGGCTTCCTCTACGAGGGCCGGGCAGAACAGTTCATTAGCTTCACCGGTTGGCTTGACCAGCGCCACGCTAAAGAACATTGCCACTGCCAGAACGACGATCAGCGGGACGATGGTGCGAATCTGGGTACGCAGATAGGCGTTAGCGCCATCGCGGATGTATCCCCAGATGCGCTGCATCGCCTGGCTGCCTTTGTCGGCGGCGAAAGTCTGCCGCGCCAGCCAGTAGGCGTAGGCCAGGGCGATGAATGCTGTCGCAAGCACGATCAAGATCATGACTTGCTCGAAAGGTTCGATGCCTTTCATCGCGGACATGGTGAGACTACTCTCCTTTGTCTGGGCCAGAACCAGCTCAGACACAATATACGCCTTCGCCTCCCGACACCACGTCGAGGACATCCCCGAAGGCACTGCGCACTAAGGTATGGAAGTAGAGTCTGGGCCTGTTGATGGCAGATAGGGCATCAAGGCAGAGACAGGTATAATTATACAGGAGACTGAAAAACGCCCCCAAACGGTCTGATTTTACTTCAGAGGCGTCGACCAGTCTTATTCCCACCCTCCTTTCCAGGCTTGCTCACGATGTGCTTCCCCAGGGTTCAGCGTCGTTTGCACCGGTCCACATTCGATACCCCCGACGGCGCTAGACAGCCAGGACGCCCTTGGCTATAATGCCCCCACCGGCAGCAAAGACGGCCCTGAACCGTCCGCGTCACAGGGAGACAGGTGTGGAAACTCAACCGTTGACCTTGAGTGTGATCATCCCCTGCTACAACGAGAAGCCAACGATTGCCGAGATCATCCGGCGCGTCAAGGCTGTCGGTCGGGCGACTGAAATCATTGTCGTCGACGATGGCTCCCAGGATGGCACACGGGACATCCTCAAGACGTTTGAAAACGACCCTATTGTACGGGTGATCTTCCACTCTCACAACCAGGGCAAAGGTGCGGCCGTGCGAACTGGCTTTGCGGCGGCCACGGGTGACATCGTGCTCATCCAGGATGCCGACCTGGAATATGATCCGCGCGACTATCCGTCGTTGCTCAGACCGATCGAAGAAGGCATCGCCAAAGTTGTCTACGGCTCGCGTTTCCGCGGCGGGCCGACCAAAGCCATGTTCTTCTGGAATATGGTCGCCAACCGCATGCTTACCCTGCTGACCAATATCCTTTACAACACCATCCTGACCGACATGGAGACCTGCTACAAGGTCTTCCGGAGGGAGATTGTACAGCAAATTCCGCTCCGTGCGCGCGGCTTTGAATTTGAGCCAGAAATCACGGCCAAGGTTCTCAAACGCGGCCATCGCATCTACGAAGTGCCCATCAGCTACAATGGTCGCGAATGGGAAGAAGGCAAGAAGATCAGGTGGCACGACGCGCCGCGAGCAGCGTGGACCTTGTTGCGCTATCGCTTCGTAGACTGATGAGCCGGCCCACGCGGCCCAGCTATACCTCCCTACTTCGCCTTGTCCTTCCCGTCGCCCTGCTCCTGCTGGGCGTGGTTCTTCGGGCGCCCCTGCCCTGGCAAACAGCCCCATTCGATGTTGATGAGGCATTGTATGCCACCTTCGCCCGCCAGATCAGCCATGAGAACAATCCTTACCTGCTTGGCCTTCCGGTGGACAAACCGCCCCTGGCTTTCTTCGTTATGGCGCTGAGCTTCAAGCTCTTCACCGATCCAAGTGAATGGGCAGCCCGCCTGCCCGCTTTCTACTTCAGCGTGCTTGGTCTGGCCGCACTATGGGCGTTAGCGCGGGGACTGTACCGGAGCCGCCGGATTGCGACGTTGGCCGTACTGGTGATGGCGCTCGCACCGCTTGACGTGGTGCTTGCCGGGAGCGTGTTTGTCGATCCACTGCTGGCGCTTTTCGTCCTGCTTGCCTGCGCGGCATCGAGCCGCAGGCAGTGGGGAATCGCAATGTTGTTCGCGGCGCTGGCCTTCGCGGTTAAACAGTCAGCCCTGCAGGCCCTTCCTCTGATCACCGCTCTGGGGTTGGTTGCCCGCCAACGCCACAAAGCAGAGTTCACCGGCATCCTGGCAATCATCGCGCTGGGCATCGTCATCCTGCCGTTTGCCTGGGATACCGCCCGCCAATCCACAACCGGCTGGTGGGCGCTGGGCCTGGCCAACAATGCCCCACAAGGCATGATCAGCACGGAGGAAGTGATCCCCCGCCTGTTGACCTGGCTGAACCACCTGAGCCAGGCGCTCGGCGGGCCAATCATCCTGGCCATCACAGCCACAGGGATGATCCTGCTATTACACCAGAAGCCGCGCGATCACAACACCGTCATCGATCTTGTCCTGATCCTGTACAGTCTCGCCTGGCTGCTGGTCTACTGGCTGCTGCCCTTCAACATGTATGACCGCTACGTGCATCCCATGCTGCCGCTGGCGGCTATTTTGCTCTCCCGCAGTATCGATTTCTTAGGCAGTCGCCTGCAGCGTTCTCGTCTACGTCCTGTTGCCGTGGTCGCGCTGCTGATTACCCTCGCCAGTCTGGTTGCCGCGCCGCGTATCAGCCCGGTCCTGGAAACCGCCCACAGCCGGCACACCGGCATTACCGGGACGGCAGCCTTCCTGAACACACTCCCGCCCGGCACAATCGTCTACGACCGCTGGGTCGGCTGGTTGCTCTGGTGGTACACGGGCCAGCGCCGCCCACCTGACATGTGGCTACGCCTGACGTATTACCCTACCCCCGTGGCGCTGGTGACCGACGCGCTTCGCCAACCCGATCCCCAGCCGCGCTATTTTGTCGCGCCGTCCTGGGCGCCTGTCACGCCGTGGCTGCATACGCTGCGCAACACCGGCTTTTCCCCCACAGTGGCGACCCAACAGGGGCGCTTCACCGTCTACCGCCTCATCCCGCCGCCAGCATGGCGCGCTCCCTCACACGTCAGCCGCGGACCGGCAATGCTGATGCGCGAGTAAGAAAGCTGATCGAGGTAGCAATTCCGCGCCAGAAGCATTCCAGCGTCAGTTTCTCATTCGGCGCGTGCAAAGCGTCATCAGGCAGGCCAAACCCCATTAACACCACCGGCGCCTTGAGGCTGGACTGGAATTCAGCCACAATCGGGATGGAACCGCCTTCCCGCGTGAAGATAGGCTGCGCACCCCAGCCTTCCTCGTAGGCTGCTACCGCCGCCTGTACTGCCGGCGAATGCCGATCGGTGATGGCAGGCAATCCGTAGTGCAGTAGCCGCACCTCCGTGCTGACGGTCGGCGGCGTGATCCGGGCGATGTAGTCCCGCACCAGCTGGTAGATCTCCTGCGGATCCTGATCGGCCACCAGCCGGCAACTGATCTTGGCCAGCGCTTTCGCTGGCAGGACAGTCTTGGCGCCTTCGCCGGTCCAGCCGCTCACCAGACCGTTGACTTCCAGTGTGGGCCGCGCTCCGATACGCTCATGGATGCGGTATTCAGCTTCCCCCCAGGCGGCCTGTACACCGGTTTCGGCCTTGAGCGCTGCTTCGGTATACGGCGCCTGGTTGAGCGCCGCCCGTTCCTCCTCATCCAGCGGACGCACGCGGTCATAAAAGCCCGGCACAGTCACCGTACCGTTGTCGTCGTGCAGTCGCGCAATCAACTCACATAAGGCCTGGGCCGGATTGTGCACCGCACCGCCATAGGTCCCGGAATGAAGATCGCGCTTTGGCCCCCACACCTCCAGTTCCATATAGGCCATGCCGCGCAGTGCATACACAATCGACGGCTGCTCCAGCGAACGCGAGTGCGTATCGGAGACCAAAACCACGTCTGCCGCCAGCAAGTCCTGATGCGCACGGATAAACGGCGCCAGGTTAGGTGAGCCAGTTTCTTCTTCGCCCTCAATGATGAATTTGACGTTCACCGGCAGGCGTCCCTCAGTCCGCAACAGAGCTTCCACCGCCTTGATGTGGGCAAAGAGCTGGCCCTTGTCATCCGAGGCGCCGCGAGCATACAGACGGCCATCCCGTAGCGTTGGCTCAAATGGCGGGGTGTGCCATTCCTGAATGGGATCGGGCGGCTGAACGTCATAATGGCCGTAGATCAGCACTGTTGGCGCAGATGGAGCGCCCAGCCACTGGGCATAGACAATCGGGTGCCCGGCGGTCTCATAGAGCCGTGATTCAAGACCCATACTGCTCAAATGAGCGGCGAGCCATTCAGCGGCGGCGCGGATATCCGCCTGGTGGACCGGCAGGGTGCTGATGCTGGGGATGCGCAGCAGGGCAATGAGTTCTTCCAAGGAGCGCTGCTGATTCGTCTTGGCATAAAGGTGGGCGTCCATGAAATCTCCTTCAGGCTGTCGCACCGGCAATGCGGCTGATTATAACACCCGGCAGCTTGCAGCCACCCGATTCCGATCCATAATGACAGTAGAGATTAAGAAACCATTGTCGCTGCACCAACCGGTGGTGCATGTCACCGTGGCCTATCTCGGTGCAAGAGCTGGTGTCTGACCACCACAGAAGGGCAAGGGACACGATGAAAAACCTGCTCGTCAAGGACTGGATGACTACTGACGTGATCTGTGTTCCGCCGGACATGGTCCTGCCCGACGCTGCCGCCCTGATGCGCAAAAAGCGCATTCGCCGCCTGCCCGTCGTCGACGAACATGGCGTGCTGATCGGCATCATTTCCCAGTCCGACATTCTGGCCGCCAAACCTTCTGAGGCAACTTCGCTGGACATCTGGGAAATCAACTATTTGCTTTCCAGGCTCAAGATTCGGAAGGTGATGACCAGAGACCCTCTGACCGTATTCCCCGATAGCACCATCAAAGAGGCCGCGCAGCTGATGCACGACCACAAGATCGGCGGTCTACCGGTGGTGGACGAACAACGTCACGTAGTCGGGATCATCACTGAAAGCGACATCTTCCGAATCCTGATCGCCTGGTTCAATGAGGAAATCGGCGAAACCGAACAGCCGGCTTCCGCCTGACAGCCTGCCAGAGACTGACCCGATCAGTTGGCTTCCCGCCTTGGCAGGAGGTTACAGCGGCAGATGACGCTGAGCCGCCTGGCCTGGCTACGTGATCTGCCGTTGTGCTACTGCCCTCCTACTCCCTCCCACTAGTCACCGCAGCCCCATGACAAATGTCATTTGTGCCCCGGCTCACTATTGCTATTGAGAACCATTCTCAATAGAATGAGAGCGATCGTTATTGCGATCCATTCTCAATTGCTGGAACTGGCAACACACTACACACATCCACCAAGGAGACCGCCATGTTCTCGCGCCTGATTACCCCTACAACCGCGCTGATCCTGTCTCTGGCGCTGCTGGCAACCGCCGCCCTGCCCTCCCTGGCTCAGGAAGGTAGTGAACACCTGGTTGTCTACTCCGGTCGCAGTGAGGGTCTCATCGGCCCGCTTCTGGAACAGTTCACCGCCGAAACCGGCGTGACCGTCGACGTCCGCTATGGAGCAACGGCAGAGATGGCAGCGACCATCCTCGAAGAGGGCGGCAATAGTCCGGCTGATGTCTTCATCGCCCAGGATGCCGGTGCGCTGGGGGCCTTGGCGGCTGCGGGACGCCTGCTGCCGCTGTCGTCTGATATTCTTGAGCGAGTTCCGGAAGCCTATCGCTCAGCACAAAACCTGTGGGTTGGGCTGTCAGGTCGGGCGCGTGTCCTGGCCTACAACACCACGCTGGTCGATGAGGCAACCCTGCCAGCTTCGATCCTTGACCTCACCAACGACGTATGGGCCGGGCGGGTCGGCTGGGCGCCTACCAATGGCTCGTTTCAGGCGCACGTTACCGCTCTGCGCATTCTGCTGGGTGATGATGCCACTCGCGACTGGCTGGCCGCTATGCAGGCCAATGGGACAGTCGCCTACGACAATAACCGCGCCGTCCTGCAGGCGGTGATTGACGGAGAAATTGCCGCCGGTCTGATCAACCATTACTACCTGTACCCGTTCCTGGACACCAATCCTGATCTGCCGGTCAGGTTGTACTACTTCCCGGAAGGAGACGCTGGTTCACTGGTCAACGTAGCCGGTGCCGGTATTGTCAATACCACCCGCCACCCCGGTCTCAGCCAGCGCCTGATCCTGTACCTGCTTGGCCGCAGTGCACAACGCTACTTCGCCACTGCCACGTATGAATATCCGCTGGTCGACGGCGTCGATCCGGATCCACGTCTGACACCGCTGAACCTGATTGCAGCGTCAGCCATCGACCTGAGTGATCTGGCTGACTTGCAGACAACGCTGGACATGCTGGCGGAGACCGGTGTGCTCCCATAGCTGGATAGTTGTGTGGTTGACCTGTTCGCTTTGCCTTGCAACCGAGCACAATAGACCGGGGCCGCTGACATGCACTACACCGATGCCATCCGCCAGCAGGCTCGCCGCCTGCACCAGCATAGTACCGCCCAACACCGCCTGCGCGCGGCTGACGTACGCCCTCTGCACATCTTTGCAGTGGTCGTCGTCAGTCTGTCGCTGCTCCCGCTGGGCTACTTGTTCCTGCGGGCCACCCAGGCAGGGGCCGACAGCATCGCTTTTCTGCTTTCCGGGCGCGTGCTGGGCGTGCTTGCTAACAGCCTCAAACTGACCGCAGCCGTTGCGCTGAGCGCCACCACGCTCGGCTTGCTGGTCGCCTGGTTGACCACACGCACCGATATCCCGCTGCGAAGACTGTGGCTGATCAGCAGCCCGCTGCCGCTGGCAATCCCATCCTTCATCGGCGCGATTGCGTATATCGCTCTCCTTGGCCCGCGTGGAATCATCCAGCAAGTGCTCAGCCCGCTGGGTGTCCAGGAACTGCCGTCTATCTATGGATTCCCCGGCGCCTGGCTGGTGATCACCCTCTTCACCTACCCCTATGTTCTCTTGCCCGCACGCGCCGCCCTGCTGCGCCTGGACCCGGCGCAGGAGGAAACCGCACGCAGTCTGGGGCACAGTCGCTGGTCAGTCTTCTGGCGCGTCACACTGCCTCAACTCCGCCCGGCGATCGGCACCGGAATGCTCTTCGTCGCCCTGTACACGCTGAGCGATTTCGGAGCAGTGGCCCTGCTCCGCTATAACGCTTTCACCAGGGCGATTTTCCAGCAGTATACGAGTTCGTTTGACCGCACCCGCGCTGCTGTGCTGGCGCTAGTTCTGGTTGCACTGGCGCTGGCGTTGGTCAGCCTTGAGCGCCGCGTGGCGTCCTCAGCGAGCAATTACCGCGCAGGCGGGTCCAGCACGCTGCGCCAGTTCCCCCTGGTTCGCCTGGGATGGTGGCGGTTTCCCGCTCTAACGTTCATGGCCGCTTTGATTGGGCTGGGGCTAATCGCGCCACTGGCTGTACTGGTCAGTTGGGCGACTCAGGCCGTCCACAGCAGCGCCAGCCCGCTCTACAGCGCACTGGCGCAACCAGCCGCGAACACTGCGGCCATCAGCGCTGTGACTGCCGTACTGGTGAGTCTGGCTGGGCTTCCGCTGGCGCTGCTGGCCCGGCAGCAACGGTCACCATTGGGCGGCTGGCTGGTGCGGCTGGCCTACCTGGGCAACAGCCTGCCAGGGCTGGTGATCGCTCTGGCGCTGGTCTTCTTTGCTGCTACCTATTTGCCCGCTTTGTATCAAACCTTCGCGCTCCTCATCCTGGGCTACGCGATTCGTTTTCTCCCGCTCAGTATTGGCGCGACCCAGAGCGCCCTGGCCCAGGTCAACCCATGCTACGAAGAAGCTGGACGCAGCCTGGGCTTGCCCGGCTGGCAAGTCAACATACGCATCACCCTACCGCTGGTGCGGCCGGGCATCCTGGGCGGGGCGGCGCTGGTGTTCCTGAACGTGGCAAAAGAACTGCCCGCCACACTGTTGCTGGCCCCTACCGGATTCAAAACTCTGACCACCCAGATCTGGTCGGCGCACAACGAAGCCCAGATGAGCCAGATTGGAGTCCCGGCGCTGCTGCTGATCGCCACATCGGCGCTCGCGCTCAGCCTGATTCTGGCCCGTGACAGAGGTGCCGAAGCTGGATAGACTGATGAGGCATTGGTCAGCACAGCAACGAACACGAACAGCAGCAAGGTAGGCAGGCATGTCATCGACCCAGACTCTATCAGCCAATCCTGTGCGCCTGAAGTCAGTGGCCATTCCCAGTGAACACGGCGGCTGGGGTTTCCTGCTGGAACCGTTAATCCTCGGCCTGCTGCTTGCGCCCACCACTGCAGGTCTGGGTATTACACTGGGCACGATTGGGGCATTCCTGGCCCGCCATCCGCTCAAGCTGGCGTTCACAGACTGGCGACGTGGGCGGCGCTTTACACGGACGCGCCTGGCGGAACAAGTTGCTGCGGCCTACATCCTGATCGCCCTGCTTGGCCTGGCGCTGGCGATCGCCCTTGCCGGGCCGGGCATCCTAGCCCCGCTGCTGATCGCCGCGCCGCTGGGGCTGCTACAGCTCGGCTTTGACTTCCGCGGGCAAAGTCGTCACCTGCTGCCGGAACTGGCCGGGCCGATTGCGCTGGCCACCAGCGCGGCCATGATCGCGCTGGCTGGCGGCTGGCCGCTACGGGCGGCTCTGACACTGACCCTCCTGCTTACAGCCCGCGCCATCCCGTCGATTCTGTATGTACGCGCTCGCCTGCGCCTGTCCAAAGGCCAGCCAGCGTCGCCAGCGGCGGCAATCCTGTGGCATCTGGCCGGTGTGGTGTTAGCTGCTGCACTGGCTGCTGCCGGCTTGACGCCGTGGCTGGCCGTCGTCGCCCTCGGCATTCTGACTCTGCGGGCTGTCTGGGTGCTGCAGAAACGCTACCAGGACGTCCCCGCCAGAACGATCGGATTTCTGGAGATAGGCTTTGGCCTGTTGACTGTTCTGCTATTCGCCGCCGGATACGCCTTCCACCTCTAGGAGTTTCTTGTTCGGCCCATCATGCCAATCACCGTCGAATGCCTTCACCTGACCAAACGATTCGGCCCAACGCTCGCCCTTGATGATGCCAGCCTGGCAGTGGAACAGGGGCGGCTGACCGCCCTCCTGGGACCAAGCGGCTGCGGCAAGACGACACTGCTGCGCCTGATCGCCGGATTCGACCAACCTGATGATGGCCAGATTCTGCTGAACGGCCGCCCGGTCGCAGGAACAGGCGTTGCCGTTCCCCCGGAACAGCGCCGGGTTGGCATGGTTTTCCAGGAATACGCCCTGTTCCAACATCTGAACGTGGCTGACAATATCGCCTTTGGCCTGCAGGCCAACCGGCGCCAGAAGCACACCCGGGTGCAGGAAATGCTCGACCTGGTCGGCCTGAGTGGATATGCGGCGCGAATGCCTCATGAGCTGTCCGGCGGCCAACAGCAGCGTGTCGCCTTGGCCCGCGCCCTGGCTCCCCAGCCCGATGTACTGTTGTTGGACGAACCCTTCTCCAACCTGGACACTGCCCTGCGCGCTCAGGTTCGGTCGGAAGTACGGGCTATCCTCAGACGTATGGGAACAACCTGTCTTTTCGTCACCCACGATCAGGAAGAAGCGCTCAGTCTGGCTGACGAAGTTGCTGTCATGCTGGAGGGGCGCATCCTCCAGGTCGCGCCTCCCCAGACTCTGTACCACTCTCCGGTCAACCGGGCTGTTGCCGCATTTGTGGGCGAATCGAACTTCTTGAGCGGGCAGGCGCAGGGAGATGTCGTCGATTCTGTGCTGGGCACCCTCCCCCTGCAGAACCGGCTGACCGGCCCGGCGGACATTCTGATCCGTCCGGAAGCGCTGCAGCTCAGCCCCGCCTCCAACGGAGGTATACACGCTCGCGTCACCTGGCGCGAATTCTATGGTCACGATCAGCGCCTGGGCATCGAGCTTGACAATGGCCTGTTCCTGACCGCCCGCCTGGGGCCGGGCGAGACTTTCGATGTCGGGCAATATGTCGCCGTCAGCGTCGCCCGGCCGGTGATCGCCTATCCCGCTGACCGGCAAGATTAACATCCCCTGAGAAAACCGGATATTTCGTACCCAATTCCCGAAATGCCGCCATAATACAGGTGAAGTCTGCCCTCTGAGCAGGAGACAATGGCATGTTCAACACCGTGCAGGAAGTCAGGCAGGCGCTGGCCGCACAGCAGTACATTGCCACAGATGAGATCGCGACGGTGATCTTCCTGGCCACCAGGCTGGGCAAGCCGATCCTGGCGGAAGGCCCGGCGGGAGTCGGCAAGACCGAGCTGAGCAAAGCCTGGGCGGCGGTTACCGGCCACCAGTTTGTGCGCCTGCAATGCTATGAAGGTCTGGACGAGAGTAAGGCCCTGTACGAATGGGAATACGCCAAGCAGATGCTCTACACTCAACTCCTGCGCGATAAGCTCTCCGCGCTCCTGGCGGATGCACAGTCGCTAACCGAGGCTGCGGATCGCCTGGCAGCGGAAGAAGATGTCTTCTTCTCGGAACGCTTCCTCTTGCCCCGCCCCCTGTTACAGGCCATCAACAGCGATACGCCGACTGTGCTACTGATCGACGAGATCGACCGCGCCGATGCGGAATTTGAGGCATTCCTGCTGGAGGTGTTGAGCGACTTTCAGGTGAGCATCCCCGAACTGGGCACCATCGTCGCTCGCCATCGCCCCACCGTCTTCCTGACCAGCAACAACACCCGCGAACTGAGCGAAGCCCTCAAGCGGCGCTGCCTGTACCTCTACATCGGCTACCCGGATGTCCAGGAAGAACTGGAAATCGTCCGCCTCAAGGTTCCCGACCTGGCGCCACAACTGGCCCGGCAGGCGGTTGAAGCAGTGCAGGCCCTGCGGCAGCTTGATCTCAAAAAGAATCCCAGTGTTAGCGAGACCCTGGACTGGGCGCACGCGCTGGTGGCGCTCAACGCCACTACCCTTGACCAGAAAACGCTGGAAACCACCCTGACCGTCCTCCTCAAGTACGAAACTGATATGGCCCGCGCGCGGCGCGCCTTTAAGCTGGGTGGAGGAAGCGACAATGGAAGAACGCATCGCTAGGTTCATCGCGGCCCTGCGCGGGGCCGGCGTACGCGTCTCCATCGCAGAAAGCCAGGATGCCTGGCAGGCCATCGCCTGCACTGGTGTCACGCAGCAACGGCTGTTCCATGATGTGCTGCGCGCCACGCTGGTTAAAGATAGCGCCGCCTTCCCCACGTTCGACAGGCTTTTCGCACTCTACTTCGGCGCGAATGAGCCATTGATCGACCCGCAGGCTGATCTCACACCTGATGAACGCCAGATGCTCCAGCAGGCCCTCAACGAAGTGCTGCAACAGCTTGCGCGCGACCTGCAACGCCTGCTGGACTGGCTGCTGAATGGCCGCCCGCTGACCCAGCAAGACCTGCAACGCCTATCCCAGCAGGCCGGGCTTGAGGCGAATGAAAGCATCTCGCCGTACCAGGCGCGCCGCGCTGCCCGGCGGATGCAACAGCTACTGGGATGGGACCAGCTTCAGGCGGTGCTCGAACAACTATGGGAGCAACTGGCCCAGCAGGGCATGAGTCCGCAGGCCATCCAGGGTCTGCAGGAACAGGTGGCCCATAACCAGGCCGCCCTCCAGCAACAACTGGAACAATTCGCAGGACAGCAGACCCTTGAGCAACGCGCCAGGATGACCCGGCGTCCGCAGGCCACCGCCGACCTGCTTCAGCGTCCGTTCAGCTCGCTGGACAGCGCCGCCATGAGCTTGCTGCGTGACGAGGTGCGCCGCCTGGCCAACCGCCTGCGCAGTCGCGCCGCCCTGCGCCAGAAACGCGGGAAACAGGGTCGGCTGGATGCCAAATCAACGTTGCGAGCCAATCTTAGCTATGGCGGCGTGCCCTTTGAGATCAGGCTGAAGGAGCGCCGCCGCAAACCTAAGCTGGTGGTTATCCTGGATGTCAGCACATCGATGCGCCCGGTTGCTGAGTTCTTCCTGCGCCTGCTCTACGAGCTTCAGGATCAGGTGCAGAAGATGCGCAGTTTCGCCTTCATCGATCACCTTGAAGACGTTACCCCGCACCTGACGACTCTGCGTGTGGATGAGGCTGTACAGGCAGTATTGACTGCCCTGCCGCCCGGTTACTACAGCACCGATCTGGGACGCTGCCTGCGCCAATTCGAGGCTGAACATCTGGCGCTGATCGATAGCCGCACTACCTTCATTGTCCTGGGCGACGCCCGCAACAACTTCAACGACCCCGCCCTGGAGACTTTCCGCAACATTGGTCACCGCTCCCGCAGAACCATCTGGATGAATCCGGAGTATCCGGCCCAGTGGGGAACTGACGACAGCGACATGCTGTTATATCTGCCTTACTGCGACGAAGTGCACCAGGTGCGCAATCTGGAACAACTCACCATCGCCATCGACCACATTCTGCTGTAGGGCACC
This sequence comes from Chloroflexota bacterium, assembly GCA_019873685.1. Lineage (GTDB taxonomy): Bacteria > Chloroflexota > Anaerolineae > Aggregatilineales > Ch27 > Ch27. Next base: position 137,619 of record JAIOAT010000001.1, on the reverse strand, counting down.
TACCCCAGCGGCTCAATCTTCTCAGTGCTTCTGGGCAATTACACTTGTGCCGCCCGTTTTTCCCCGTTTCCCTGCCCATTCCTTGCGGTCAGCGGTATGCTTATACGCGTTAATTCCGCAGGAAAGGCAGCCACAACGTATGACCGAGCCCCGAAGTATCAGTGACAGGCCCCACTTTGGCACAATCGCCATTCGCACGGAGCGTCAGATCAACCGCACCCACGCCCACATCATGCCCATTTACCAGTCATCCACCTATCTCTTCGACAGCGTGGCCCATGGCCAGGCCCTGTGGCGCGGGGAAGAAGAAGGCTACATCTACGGGCGTCTGGGCAACCCCAACGCAGAAGCAACTGCCCGAACAATTGCGGCACTGGAGGGCATTCGATTGCCCCAAACGCCGTATGCCCTGCTCACCGGATCGGGTATGGGAGCCGTCAGCACCGTACTGCTCGCGCTCACCAGCGCTGGTGATACAGTCATCAGCCAGGTAGCCCTCTACGGCGCAACACATGCCCTCTTCACCAAGGAAATGGCTCGCCGGGGCGTCCAGCATGTGACCTTCAATGGCCCCTGCCTGGATGAATTGGAGGCCGCCCTGGAGCAGCACCCCCATGCGCGTTTTGTCTACATCGAAACGCCCGTCAACCCCACGATGGCCCTCACAGATATCCGGGGGGTAGTCGCCCGCGCCCATGCTGCGGGGGCGCTGGTCGTGGTGGACAACACCTTTGCCTCACCCTATGTCCAGCGTCCACTGGAAATGGGCGCGGATATCGTCCTGCACAGCACCACCAAGTACCTGACTGGCCATGGCACCGTCGTTGGCGGCGTCATCGTCACGCCTCATGAGGCGCTCTACCGCGAAAAGCTACTGCCCATTCTGACGAACTATGGCGCGGTCGCTGGCCCGATGGACGCCTGGCTGACCGGCCTGGGCCTCAAGACATTTCACCTGCGTATGCCGCGCCACTGCGAGAACGGTCTGGCGGTAGCCCGCTTTCTGGAACAGCATCCTGCCGTGGCGCGGGTCAACTATCCTGGCCTGACTTCGTTCCCACAGCACGATCTGGCAAACACGCAGATGGACGCCTACGGCGCCATGCTCTCATTTGAGTTGCACGGAGGCTACGACGCCGCCGTGCATGTGATGAACAGTGTCAGTCTATGCAGACTGGCCGTCAGCCTGGGTACTGTCGATACCCTGATCGCCCACCCGGCCAGCATGATGAACTTCAAGACCCCGCCGGAGGAACGGCGGCGGATGGGAATCACCGAGGGCCTGATTCGGCTATCAGTCGGCCTGGAAGAGGTCGAAGACATCATCGCCGATCTTGATCAGGCGTTATGCTCAATCTGATGAGCCACCGGGCCGGAAACTGGCTCACGACCTGATCATGGTCAGGCCGCGCATCACCACGCCCACGGCCAGCGCTATCAGCGATGCACCGCCGATCAGCTCAATGGTGATCGGCGTGCCCTGCCGGGCCAGAATGCCTGCGGCGCCCAGCGCGATCAACTGCGGTCCGACCAATGCGCCGGGCGCCCAGGCCGCCACCATACCCGCTACCAGCCCCAGCGCGCCCAGTCCAATCACGAGGACCGGCCAGTGTTCCAGCCATGCCGCAGGCAACCAGCCAGACAGGTCCGCGCCCAGTGCGGCCACAGCCGCCGCCAGTGCCAGGATACCCGCCAGCCATCGCCAGCGCACGCGGACACGACGCCCTGATCGAGATGCATCGTCGCGCCGATCTTCACCTGCTTGCACGGGTTGGATCGCGCTGTCTTTCTCAGGTCTTCCGCCTCCAAACAGCCGCTTTAGCATCCATCTGCTCCTTCGGAATTGCCTGCATTCGCCCCCGCTGCCCGCGCGCGCAGCCGCTTCTGTAACAGCCAGGCTGGTTCATGGACATGCTGCACGCGCCCATCATTGTCCGTATAGTCCCAGTGTCCGGCGTCCTCGCCATAGACCACATACCCCAGGCGCTCGTACAACCGGCGTGCAGCGGGGTTGTCTTTGGCCGCGGCGATCACCGCCCAGCGCAGACCGCTGGCCAGGATTTGCTCCTCCGCACACTGGATCAGGCGCGTACCGATCCCCTGGCCGCGAAAAGGCTCCAGCACCCGCAGGGCATACAGGTAGCCGCGCCCGTAACTGCTTGCCTGCGGCCTGCACAGTGCATCACCCAGGTGAATAAACACCTGACCAATGGGAAAATCATTCACCACCGCCAGCAACATCAACCGCCGCTGTTGCTGCTGATCTTCATATGTGGCCTGAAAAAGCCGGCGGTAATGCGTATATTGCCCGAACCACTCCAGCTTTGGTAGGTCGGAAGCCCGCGCCAGTCGCAACTCTACGATCTGCCTGATCTCAAACGTTGCCAGTGCCGCTTCCGGATCATTCCTGAGCGTCATGATTCCCTTCTTTGAACTCAGCCAGAAGCTGCAAAGCCAGCGCCCGTTCGTCTTCCGGGGTCTGAACTTCGCCATCCAGTCGGGCGTCACGCAGTCGCCTGAGCAAGCGCCCATACTCCGGGCCGGGCGGAACGCCCAACGCACGCAGATCGTGGCCGGTCAGCGTCTGGCGGACAGCCTTCCACTCGGTGACGTAGCGGACAATCTGCGTCCGGGCTGGGTAAGTCGGTGCAATGGCCCAGGCGACAACCAGTCCGACATCACTCAAGCCACCCAGCAGCCGCACAACCGTGCTGGGCTTCTGCCATTCAGCCAGCGCAGGCAGCCGCATACGGTAAGTCTTGATACCGTCGGCGACTTCATCCAGTGTCCGGCGTTTGACCTGCAACCTCCGCCCGATCCGCTCAGCATCTTCTACCTTAAGACGGCAGCACAACACCACAAACTGTGCCAGCTCCCAGCCGTCGCGTGTATTGGTCATCTCCCTGAGCGTCCAGGGTGGCGTCTGGCGGGCCTGGCGCAGGGCTTCAAACGCGGCAAACAGCCAATCGTCAGCCGCCAGATCGGGCTGCAAACGCGCCAACACCCCCAGATCCTGCAACCGCCGCAATACCAGTTCAGGCCGCGCCTCAGCCAGGATTAACTCCAACTCATGGCGCAGCCGCGGGCCGCTCACCCGATCCAGCAGCGGCAACGCCTTTTCGATCAGACCAAGCGTGCGTTCCTCAATACGGAAGCCAAATCGCTGTTCAAAACGCGCAGCACGCAAAATACGCGTCGGGTCATCAACAAAACTCAGGCTATGCAGTACCCGAATCTGGCCGGCCCGCAGATCGCGCTCGCCGCCCCAGAAGTCCAGCAACTGGCCGAACGGCTCCGGCGCCAGGCGAATCGCCAGCGTGTTGATGGTGAAGTCCCGGCGGTGCAGGTCAAGCTTGATCGAACTCTGCTCTACCGTTGGGAGCGCCGTCGGATTTTCATAGAACTCTGTCCGAGCCGTCACAAAGTCAAGGGTATCCGGCCAATCGCCCCCCCCGCCAAAGGACGCGGCAACCTTCGCATCCAGAAGCCAGGTGGCCGTGCCGAACTGCGCGTGTTTGCGCATCGCCCCGCCGTACCGTTCCACCAGCTGGCGAACCAGGGCGATGGCATCGCCCTCGACAACCAGATCGATATCTGTATTGGGACGGGCAAGCAGCAGGTCGCGCACGAAACCGCCCACACAGTACAGCCCCAGATTCATCTCCTGGGCCTGCTGGCTGACTACCCGCACCAGATGCAGCAGGCCGGGTGAAAGGGCGGCTTCCAGCCGGCGCACGATCTCTTTGCGGCGGGAGATGCCGTTATCGGGCTGTCCCCAGCGTTTGATCAGATCCGTTCGCGTCACGATGCCAATCAGGTTGCCGTCCGCATCGACAACCGGAATCTGTCCCCAGCCGGAACGCATCATCTGCTCCTGCAGGTAGCCAATCGAATCGGACGGCTGGACAAAGACCCGCCCGCTCTCCATGATCTGGGAGACCGGCAGATGCCCCAGTCGGTGAGCCATGGCCTTGTCCACGGCCTGGCGCGTCAGCAGACCCACCAGCGCCCCATCCTGTACAACCGGGTAGCCCTCATGCCCGCTGCGCCGCATCTCCTGGGAAATCTCCCGCACTGACATATCCGCCGGTACAGTACGGACGACGCCGGTTGACATCAGGTCAGCCACTTTGACCGCCGGTTCCACCAAGTCTTCAAGCAGCGCCTCCAGCTTGCGCCGCGTAGCGCTCAAGTCACCATCCTCGATCAGAGCGGCAGCCGCCCGGCTATGCCCGCCCCCGCCGAGCTGTTCCGCAATCCGTCCCACGTCAATCTCGTCAACCGTGCTACGGGCCACCAGTTGCACCCGTGACCCCATCTGCACCAGCATAAACAGCGCCGCAGGCTCCAGCAGTTCCCGCAGCTTATGGGCCACCGTCGAAATCTGGTCAATGTTGCCCTCCAGCCCAACAGCTGCGATCGCTACCGCATGACCATGAACGTCCACAACGCTCGTATTCTGAAGCAAGCGATCGTACAGCTCGCGCTGCTCCTCATTCAGCGGGTGCTGCAGGAAGCGGCGCACCACATCGAGGTCTGCCCCTTTTGCCACCAGCCAGGCCGCCGCCGCAATATCACGCGCCGTAGTCGTGCCATAGAGTAACGAGCCAGTATCTTCGTAGATTCCCAGCGTCAACAGTGTCGCTTCGATCGGCGTCAGTGTGACGCCAGCTTCCCGGATCAACTCTACCAGCAGCGTGGTGGTCGCCCCAACTGGCTCACCGGAATAGGTCTGGTGCGGACGCAATGGCTCGCTCAAAGGATGGTGGTCAATGATATGCGCCGGGGTGTTGGGCCGCATCCCGCGTACTGTCAGCACGCTCTGGGTATCCACAACCGTGACCGAATCAACCGGCCCGCGCGGCAGATCGCGCACCGTCATGTGCGGAAGGGCGCTGCCATAGAGATGCAGGAAGTCCCGGACATTGTAGTTCAGGCGGCGCGGCAACACTGGAATTGCCGTCGGCTCCAGCTTATAGGCCGCCAGCTGGGCAGCCACAGCGTCAAAGTCGGCGTTCTCGTGCGTCAGGATCAGCTTCACTTCGATGCTCCAGTGTCCGCCGTTACGATCGGGCCGTCTGTGCAGTAACGCGCGCCCAACCGCCGGAAGTGACTCCCAGCCCGGTCAAACCGGAACGCACATACGTCACCATCGGCCGGGCATCCAGCCGCACGCCCGCCCTGGCCAGATCATCATCAGCATACCCCGCGAACCGCAACCACCAGGCGCGTTCCCAGTCACGCGTCCAGGCAACGATCAGGGCATCAGCGGGTGTATCCCGGCCCGCGCCCGTAGTCTGAATGTGAACCGGCGCAAAACGGCGCAATGCCGCCGCCAGCGACCCCTCCTGCCCGGTAACAGCGCGAGCCGCCAGGTCAAAGCCATCCGGCAGGCCAATCTCCGCCAGGGCAAGCTGGTATGCCTCCGTCGATCCCTCTACGGCAAGAGCGAGCACAGGAATCACCCCGGCAGGCAGCAGCGCGGCGCGCCCGGCATCGAGGATCAGCCACTGCTCCCGTTCAGCGGCATACCATGGTTCACTGTAATCGAAACCGTCTTCAGAGGCCCGTGATTCCCCGGCGATCAGGTCGAGCAGCCTATCCCCGCCTGACTCCATTATAACCGCTCCGCTGTCCGGCTCCTGCTGGCCCAGGGTAATTTCCACCATCTCCAGGGCAGCCGCGCCGCCATGATAGCCTTCATAGCGTGTCAGCCTGAGCAGGCCATCTTCCGGTGCGCTGCCGGATACCTGGAAGGGACCACTTCCGATTCCGATGCCATGAGTCAGCGCCAGCGCCTGTTCCGCCAGTAAGGCTGGAAAAGTGCGGAACGGCTCGCGTAATCGGAACGTCAGCGTCATGCCTTCACCGCTAACCGCCTCGACCAGCTGCCGATACACATGCACAGCTAGAGGTAGGGTCTCCTCCTGGACGGCAATCTCCAGAGGACGTTGGAGCGCCTCCGCTGCCACCAGGGCATCAAGAGGCGTGCCATCGTGAAAGGTGACGCCAGGCCGCAGGTTTACCTGCCAGGACAGACCATCATCGCCAGCGGCCGGTAGATCTGCGGCCAGCAGAGGCATCAGGTTACCGGCTGGATCATAAGTCAGCAGGGTTTCGTAGACCAGCGCCTGTACCTGCTCCGTCCCGGCGTCGCTAGCATCAAGCGGGTCAAAACCACGCCAGGACGTGACTCCCAGTCGCAGCGTGCGCCCTGTTCCGGTTGCCGGTGCTGATGCGGAAGAAGTGGCAGGAGGTGCCACAGCCGTCCGGGTAGCATCCACATCGGTGATGATCACCGGCGCGGGCAACGGCGCACAGGCAACCACCACGGTGGCAACAAGTGCCCAGACGGCCACAAACATCCCGGCGTGCCGTCCCATTACATCTCGCCTCTGCCCCACCGCGAGCCGGACGCGCCCGGCAGACATCCACTTGGGAAGGCGTCGCTCAGGGTGCCGCACTCCAGGGTTCCACCAGCAAAGGTACACGGGTGGCTGCCGCGCCGGAGAAAATCGTCACGATCCCGAAGACGATCACTGCCGTGCGATCGTCGCGCCCGCGCAACAGGAAGAAGGTGCCGGGCAGCACAATGGCAAAGTAAACCCCGTACAGAAAGTAGACCGCCCGGTGAGGACGTATACCTGCCAGGGTCATTGCCGCCGCCAGCAGCAAGATCACCACGGCCAGCAGGGTATTAAGCGCGACCGCCCCCCAGAACTGACCGTCAAGCCCCTGGTTGCGCACCAGCTTGATGATGCACCAGACCCCAAGGGCAAATGAGAAGAGAATATAAGCATTGTTCAGTGCCAGGTGAATAGTGGTCATCAGCGATCCATTCCAGTGAAGCGCAGGCGTCTAGCCCTGCCATGTCTCGTCCCAGACGCCCGTTGTCGGTTCAAAATCCGCCGTGGAGACGGTCGAAGCTTTGGGCACGGTGAAAAAGAAAGTACTGCCCTGCCCCGGTTCGCTTTCCACCCAGACCCGCCCACCATGCTGGGTGATGACTTCCTGGACAATGGCCAGACCCAGCCCGGCGCCTCCATGCTTGCGCGACACCCCGCCATCCACCTGATAGAAGCGCCGGAAGATCCGTTCATGATGCTCAGGCGCGATCCCCGGCCCATGATCACGAACACTAACCTCAACAACGCCTTCGCGTTCGTGAGCAGTCACTTCGATCGGCGCACCGGTCGGGCTGAATTTCACCGCATTGCTCAACAGGTGTCCGACCACTTCCGCCAGACGGTTGGGGTCAGCCATCACCCGGGGGAGTTTGTCTGGCAGCTGCATTTTCAGGGAGATCGAACGCTTGGCTGCTTCCGGTTCCCACTGGCTGATCACGCGGGGGAGAATCTCATCCAGGCTGGAGGGTTGCATATGCAGCGTCCGGGCCTGCAGTGCCTGCACGGTGATGATGTTCCTGGCCAGTTCGGAAAGATGCCGTGCCCGTTCCACAACGAATGAGAGCTTCTCGCGCTGTTCAGCATTTAGCGGCCCAAAGGCTTCGTTATACATCAGTTCCATGTACCCCATCACATGCATCAGCGGGGTCTGAATCTCATGGGAAAGATTTTGCAGTAACTCCTCCTTGAGCTGATCGGCCTGCTTCAGTTCAGCGTAAGCAGCTTCCAGCGCCGCCGCACGACGCTCCAGACTCTGATAGAGATAGGCGTTCTCCAGGGCATTGCCAACCACATTGGCGATACCCTGGCATAGCGAGACCTGCTCGACATCAAATGTGCGTCGGCTATCCGAGTCAATCAGCTTAACCAGGCCCTCCCACATTGGCGATACCCTGGCATAGCGAGACCTGCTCGACATCAAATGTGCGTCGGCTATCCGAGTCAATCAGCTTAACCAGGCCCTCCGGCTGCCCCCGGATAATAAATGGGGCCATCAGGCAGACCTCTCCGCCAACCTGCGCCAGCAGGTCCTGCTCGCGCGGATCGGCCTCCAGATTCTGCCGTTCCACTACCCTGGGCTGGGCGATGGAAAGCACCCGTTTCATCGTGGGATGCTGATCCAGATCAAGCTGAGCGCCTTCCCGATCGCTCCAGAGTGCGAAGCCGGTCTCCCGCAACCGGCGCAGCCGCCGTTCCTGGGGGAGCCACTCCTCTATCCGCACCCACATAACGCCGGGGACGGCTTGCAGCAAATTACAGAGATCATCAAGGAATGATTTCTCAGCCCACCGCTGCTGGCTGCGCTCAACACGGGTTGTCCAGTTACTGACGATCCGGCCAACATGCTCGATATCGGCAGGCGCTATGCTGCCCGCGCCCTTACATACTGAAGCCAGGCCAATGACTTTGCGCCCAAACCACAGGGGGATCACCAGCATCGCCTGTTGGCCCAGCGCAATAAGCTCGGCCTGATCCTGTGGCGTCGTTGACGGATCGCCCAGCTGCACATACTGCGCACGGCCCGCTGTCAGCGCCCGGTTGCGTAGCGGCGAATCAGCGATCTCGACCAGCGGCCCGCTCCCCGACCGCCAGTAGGCGTCAACCACTTCAGCCAGCGTGATCAGGGTATTGGTTCCGCGGTCCCAGGAAATAACCTGGCAACGTTCCACATGCAGGGCGTCCAGCAAGCGCCGGGCGATCAACTCCAGAACGCTGCCGAAATCAAGTGTTGACGACACCGCCGCGCTGGCATCCAGCAGGGTCCCCAGATCGTTAAGCCGACGGCGTGTCTGTTCAAACAGTCGCGAATTCTCGATCGCTACCGCTGCCGTGCCGGCAATGCTCTCCAGCAAATCCATGTCCGCACGGTCAAAAGTACCAGCGCGTTTGTTCACCACTTCCAGCACACCGATCACCTGGTCGGCCACGATCAACGGCACGGCGATCAGCGAACGCGTCGTCAAACCGGAATGAGCGTCAACGCCCCGATAAAAGCGATCATCCTGCGCTGTATCAACCACAAGCTGGCCGGTAGCTTCCCGAACCACCCAGCCAGCAATCCCTTCATTGATCGGCACCCGCATGCCATGCAGACGCTCGGCTTCCGGCCCTACCGCCGCCATGAAGACCAGCTCAGCAGGGTTGTCGTCGCTGCGCAACAACACCGAAGCCCCCTCAGCATTGGCTACAGCCATCGCCGCAGTCAGGATTTCGTGAATCACTTCCTGGGGGGTCAGCGATGAAGTGATTGCCTCAGCCGCCCGGTTCAGCGCCTGGAGTTGCTGGCTGTACCGTTCCAGCGCTTCCTCACGGCTCTTTTGCACGGTCAGATCGCTTAGAACCAGCACCTGCTGCGGCGCGGTCGGGTCGATCCGCGCAAAAGAGGAACGCGACAGCAGCACCGGAATCACATGCTGGCTGCGCGTGTAGAGGCGCTGGTCAAACTTGATCGTGGATCCGCGCTCGTGCAGCAATCCGTAGACCAGTGCCTGGCGATCATCGGGGTGGAAGAGCATATCGACCCGCTGGCCGATCAGTTCCTCACGCCCGTATTCGGTCATCCGCAGCAGGCGGTTGTTGACATATTCAATTTCACCATGCTCGCCGATAACGATCAGGCCATCGCCCATCGTATCCAGCACGGTGGTCAAGAAGGCATGTTCGGCTTTCCGAGTCTCTTCCTGCTCAGCCAGGACACTGGCCAGACGCGTATAGTCAAGGGCCATAGCAGCCTGCCTGCTGAGCAGCGTGATTGCCGGCCACGGCGACTCGCCATGCCGATCGCGTGGGCGAACGTAACCCACCACCAGCACGCCCAGCACCTGCCGCGCCAGAGCCAGGGGTATCAGGCTGATGGACGTCACACCCAGCGCCGAAAAGCCCTGAAACAGCAACTGGGTATCAGGATGCTGGCGAAACCGCTCCAGCGGCAGGTCAAGCACGGTCTCCCGCGTGCTGATCGCCGCCGCCAGCGGGCTGCCATTGTCAAACCCTCCTACCTGCAACGCCGTGGCATCTACGCCCAGCCGCGCTGATAAACGCTGTCCTGCTTCACGCCCTAGCGTCGCCGCGATGGCATGGCTCTCCAACGTCCTGTGCACAGAGTCATACCGGAACAGCCAGGCCAGATCGCACGACAGCAGTTCCAGCGCCTCATAGACAACTTCATCAACCATGCGGCGGGCGTCTGCAGGCCGCAGTCCCTGCTCCTGCGGTGCAAGGCAGGCCGCGATCTGATCGCTAAGCTGGCGCAGGTTCATCGGCTTGCTGACGTAGTCAACAGCGCCGGCCATCAGACTATCGGCGCGGGCCTCAGCGGGGTTCTTGCTGCTCAGCAACAGAATGGGAATGTGCCGCGTAAGCGGGTTGGCATGCAGTTCCTGGCATGTCTCGATGCCATCGCGGCCCGGCATAGCGCTATCGATGAGCACCAGATCGGGCTTTTCCTGTCGAATCACCGATACGGCGTCCAGTGAGTTGCTGATGGCTACAGTCTGGTACCCATCCCCCTGCAACCAGACGGACAGCATTTGCACGGTATCCGGCGTATCATCGACAATGAGAATCTTGAAGCCCATACCCTGGTATCCGTCGGTGCAGCAGTGCTGTTACTCTATTGTAGTGACAAGGCAAACCCAACGCCAATGGCGTGTCGATCCGCCAAATTCGTCAACCGAAACAAAAGGCGCCCACATGGAGCGCCTGTCAAGCTCGATCCGGCACCAGCACCGGCAGCCCGGCCCTACCCTACCAGCGCCAGGGCCAGCCACAGAGCAACAGTTGCGTTCGCCGTAATCAGAAATTGAATCTGGATGTTTCCACTGGTGTCGGCAACCTGTCCACCGCGCATATCCATACCAGGGCGGTACAGATACATCACCACAGCGAAGACACCAACACCCACAAATGGCAACCAGATCGGCAGAACGCCCAGCACAAACGCGCTGAGGAAAAACACAATCGCCAGGGCAACACACAGATACATCAACAGGCGAGTCATGCGCTCGCCAACAATGATCGCTGTATTGTGCAACCCGGCTGCCTTGTCAGTTTCGTAGTCGCGCAGCTGGTTATAAAGCTGGCCGTATATTGAGATGAGCGTGACAGCCAGCATCACCAGCCAGACCCATCCCGGATTCACATCGTAGGTGAAATAACCGGCCAGGAAAAGCAGCCCGCTCAGCATCAGCGAATGGGAGGTCACATCGGCCACCGGCCAGGCTTTGAGACGAATCGGCTTCCAGGAGTAGAAATGCGACAGCAGCACCGTCAGCACGCCGATGCCCAGCACCCACCAGCCGCCAAAGGCATAGAGAACCAGCGATAGCAACGCCACCAGTACAGATGCTACCCACCCGGAGCGGATGGAGAGTTCCCCCATGGCAATAGGATTACGGGCGGCACGGGCCGGATCGCGCGAGTCGTCTGGTGCATCCTCAATGTCATTGATCATAAAGGCGTAGGCGACCGCCAGGATGTTGGCCACCGTGACCGCTGCCAGCCGCCAGTCCAGCGGTTGCCCGGAAAGCAGTGCGGCAAAAACTGTTACCGGGACTGTAAAAGGAACGAATTCTTTCCACCGAGTGAGCCGGATCAAGCTGACCGTTTTCGTGGCGATGTGTTGCTGCATAATTCCCCCTCCCATGATCAGGATGATCGCGGAATGAGCGCGGATTTAACGCTACCTATAACCCACAGATGATACGCAGGATACGCATCCAGGGTAGCAGGAAGAACACGCGCCATTCTAGCCGCACAGCGGCCACAGCACAAGAGCAAGAATCCTGCGCTGGCGCCGGTAACGATCTTCACAGAAATCGCCGACGTTCGGCACAGCTATCAACAGATGGGGCAATTCCTGGCGCAATCACAGCAGGTAACTTGCCGCCGGGTAGTCCGACACCGGATATAATGGGTCTCTGCGCAGGCCGCGAATTCACCGTGCAGCCAGCACGCCATGCGATGAAACCCTTGATGAACGCCACCCTTTCTAGTCTCCTGTTACTGGCTCTTATGATCGGTTGCCTTCCCTCGGCTCCTCCGGCGACGATCGCCCCACCTGCGCCAACAACCACCGCGATATCCATACAGACAACATCAGCCACACCGTCATCCGCGTTATACCAGTCCCCAACAGCCACGCCCGAACCGGCAGGACAAACGGAACGCTGCGCCCCTGTCGATGATAGGCCGGCCATCACTTACGTGATCCGGGCGGAACTTGACTATGCGCTCAAACGTCTTGGTGCGCACCAGCACGTGACCTTCCGCAATACAGAAGAGACGTCGCTGGATCAACTGGTCCTGTATGTGCTGCCCAATCGGGAACCCGGCGTGTTCCACCTGGAAGACGTTGTCATTGCTGAGGAAACCGGCACCTCTGAGGCCATTCTGGAAGGAGCACGCCTGACAGTCTCCCTTCCAACCCCGCTGCAACCGGGTTGCCAGGTAACCCTGAGCCTCGATTACACGGTAGACATTCCGCGTATGGGCGCTGGCCCTTTTGGGCGACAGGGATATCTGGGCTATTCCGATCGACAGCTAAACCTGGCCCTCTGGTTCCCGGCGGTAGCAGCGCGTGCTGAAGGACAATGGATAACACCAGTTCCCATCACGGTTGGCGAGCAGACGGTCTTGCCTGCCGCAGATTTTGACCTGTGCCTGGCTGTGGAGAATCTGCCCCCGGCCATGACGGTCGTTGGCCCCGGCACAGCGAGCCGTGAGTCATGCGGCTGGCGATATCAACTGGCCAACGCCCGTGAAATCACCCTCAGCCTTGGCGATAATTATCGCCAGACCGTTGCTCCTGCACTTGATGGCACAGTCATGGTCGAGCTTTACACCTTTGAGTCCACACCCGCTGAAGCGGCAGAGCAGGCGCTGCATACTGCAGTAGCTGCCCTCAATCTCTTCGCCGATCTGTATGGCTCCTATCCATATGACCGCCTGATCATCCTGGAAAGTGATTTTCCAGACGGCATGGAATTCAGCGGGCTGGTCTATGTAGGCGGCGAGTGGTTCCGCTCTTATCGCGGCGATCCGGCTTCCTACCTGACCCTGATCACGGCGCATGAGGTTGCCCACCAGTGGTGGTACCACCGGGTGGGCAATGATCAGAGCCGCCACCCCTGGCTGGATGAGGCGTTGTCAACCTACAGTGAATACGTCTTTCTGCAGGAAAGCTACCCGCCCCTGGTCGACTGGTGGTGGGATTTTCGCGTCAATAGCTTCCATCCCACAGGATTCGTCGACTCGACCGTCTATGAGTTCAATACCGTTCGGGACTACATCAACGCTGTCTATCTACGCGGAGCGCAGTTTCTTCACGCCCTGCGCCAGGAGATCGGCACAGAAGCGTTCTTCGCCTGGCTGCAGACCTATGCAACTAACATGAGCGGCCAGATTGCCGCCCCAGCCGATTTGTGGGCAGCGCTGGAACCTAAACTCTTCGACCGAACCGAGGAGATTCGTCAGACCTTCCTGCGCCAAGCGCAGCCGGATGCCCCGTAACGAGCGCAGCGTGCGCCCGGCAGCATCACTGATATGACCTCAGACGCCGATGCAATCCATTACGGCGGCTTCCAATGCCTCGGCATAAGCAGCACGATTCCGGCGGAGCGCAGCCAGGATCGGTGTGCGGAAGCGCCTTAGCAGTTCCCCGAACATCGACAGAAGAATCTGCCGGGTATCCGGCTGGTTGAGCAGTTCCGGTAATTGACTGTCTGGCAGGTCAACAGGCACCCGGCTGATCCGGGCAGTCCCATCATGGGTATACCCCTGCAGCGCATGGGCCAGCATCGTCCGCAATAGCGCTGGCTCGTGAGCCGCGATCACGCGCAATGCGGCCAGCCAGTCGACGCCTGTGATCTTGAGGTGAGTATATGGCCCGGCGTGACGCGCCAGAATCGGATACACCCGGCAACCTTCCGGCCCAGCACGAACCGTCAGCTTGTAAGGCCCCAGTTCACGGGCAATCCGGGCGTGTGCAGCGCAGAGACTTTCAAGATCAGATGCAGCATCCCAGGCTTTGTCCGGCGGCTCTACCCCAAGTACCAGGCTGGTGAAGCGAACGCCCAGCCGCAGCAACTCGGCGGCAATGAAGTGATGTACTAGCGGGCTAAGCAGGCCGCTATCCGCACCGGGGTCGATCTCCAGGTCATAGTGTTGCCCTTCCATGCGCCGGTCAAGATGGTCAGCCAGGCGAACCAGTTCCACGATAGCCGGGCCATAGGCACAGGCAACGCGCTTCACCGCTTCTTCTTCGGCCACCCCTACCGGCGCAGTTTCCCGGTAGACAGTCAGCATTGCCTCAGGGCTGAACGCCAGCCTTTCCCATGGCAGCGCAGCGAACGCTTTATCCAGAGTCACCGCCGGATCGGTAAGCGCAGCCAGGTCCAAAAAGGAGCGCTGCGGCTCAAGCGTAAAACCTGTGAACCCGGCCTCAACGCACAGGTCGATCATGGCTGCGGTCTGCAGGCCATCGGCGTTTGAGCCGTATCCGTCGCGGTCATCGGCGGCCAGCATCCCCCACGTGGCGGTATCGATGACCTCCTGAGGCGTGCACCCGGACTCGCCCATCTCGCGGATAGATTGCTGAGCCAGCACCGGAAAGAGTCCGCGCCGCCGTGCTACGCGGAGCAGACCCGGCGCAGCCAACCCCAGCCGATCGCTCAGGCCGATCGACTGACGCAGACCTGCTGGAACCGGCGTCGTCCAGGGCAATAGCCGCCGGACAGCTACAGCATTCTCGGCATCCAGAGGGCATAGCCAAACACCCGGCTCCACTTCGTCGCCGTGGAATCCGCGCCCGGCCTCTCCTGTCACACGCAGGAGAATCTCCTGCGGCGTCTGGATGACCCGCACCTCATCCATGCGACGTCCCGCCCTCACGCTGGTCTTGCTGCTCCAGCGCCAGCCGCGCCAGCAGTGCCGCTCCGATCACCGGCGGATAGCGCGGCTGCGGCGGCTCCAGCAGTCCCAGGCGCTGGCACAGTCGATCGCGCACTGGCGTCGGGTTGACGAGCAATCCCCCCGCAAAGGCAACCGGTAGATCGCTGGCTCCAAGCTGACGGATCACCGCCCGGCAGAGTAACGCCAGCTCCGCCGCTGCCCGATCCACAATCTCGTCAGCCACCCGGTCGCCGTCCACAGCCACCTGGCACACCACCGGCGCCAACCGGGCGACCTCGCGCGTACGGCTGGTTTCCGACCGGTACAACCATAATGTCACGGCCTGGACATCTGGCAGTTCCAGCGCTGCCAGGAGGCGCTGCTCGAGGGCCGATCTTTCCCCGCGGCCATCAGCAGCCCGCACCACGGCGCGCAGCCCTTCCAAGCCGATCCAGTAGCCACTGCCTTCATCGCCCAGCAGGTAGCCCCACCCCCCTGCCCGCGCCATGCGTCCGGCGGCGTCAATGCCCAGCGCCACACTCCCCGTGCCTGCCAGCACCAGCACGCCATACCGTGCACCGTGCGCGCCAACCAGCGCGATTTCCACGTCTGAACTGGGGACAGTGCGCGCCTCCGGAATCACCGGGCGGATCACCTCCCGCAGCCAGTCGCCAGCGTAAGTTGCCGACGCCCCGGCAATCCCGATGCCTGCGGCGCCAATCTGGTTAGCCGCCAGCCCGGCCTGCTCGAGTGCGCTGCGCAACACCTTCTGGATGAGCGCCGCCGCTGCTTCGCGGCCCACCACGCTTGGGTTAACCGTGCCACCCTCTGCCTGAGCCAGCACTTCCAGCGCCAGGTTGGTGATCACTACACGCACGTAGCTCCCGCCGCCGTCAATGCCAACCAGATAGGTCATGGCCACCCATCTCCATCATAGCTGCCAGCACAAGACCGGCCTGAGTCTAGTCCAGGTCATGCGGATACGCTAGAATAGCTTCCGATCCCGCTCATCCTAATACCTGCCGAGGAGACACCCCAGGACAGAGTTCTCATGCCAGACCGCCACAACCGCCATCCCCTTCTGCGCCTGTTTGGCTACGCCCGCACCTATCGCACCCGCATGGTGTTGGCCAGCCTGTTTTCCATCCTCAACAAAACGGTTGATCTCGCACCCCCGGCGCTGATCGGGGCAGCGGTGGACATCGTCGTCCAACAGGAACAGTCGTTCATTGCCCGTTTCGGGATTATCAACGTGGATCACCAGTTGCTCGCCCTGGCCGGGCTGACGGTGATCATCTGGGTGCTGGAATCGGTTTTTGAGTACTTTCACAAGATCATCTGGCGCAATCTGGCTCAGGCGGTTGAACACAATCTGCGCATCGACGCCTACACCCACGTCCAGAATCTGGACATGGCGTATTTTGAAGACCAGAGCACCGGCGGACTGCTGTCGATCCTCAATGACGATATCAACCAGTTAGAGCGCTTCCTGGACAGCGGCGCTAACAACATCATTCAGGTGGCCACCACCGTTCTGGTCATTGGCGGTATGTTCTTCCTGGTCGCGCCATCGGTCGCCTGGCTGGCCCTGCTGCCGATGCCGCTGATCATCTGGGGATCGATCCGCTTCCAGAAGATTCTGGCGCCACGCTATGCAGCCGTGCGTGAGCAGGTCGGCATTCTCAACAGCCAGCTGGCCAATAACCTGAGCGGCATCGCCACGATCAAGAGCTTCACCTCTGAAGCTCACGAGGGGGAGCGTATCCGCGTCAGCAGCGAAACCTACCGGGAACGCAACCGCCGCGCAATCTCGCTCAGTTCGGCGTTTGTTCCGCTCATCCGGATGCTGATCATGAGCGGCTTCATCGCTATTCTGATCTTCGGTGGACGGCTGGCTTTGAGCGGGGCACTGGAAGT
Source organism: Chloroflexota bacterium (assembly GCA_019873685.1). Classification (GTDB taxonomy): domain Bacteria; phylum Chloroflexota; class Anaerolineae; order Aggregatilineales; family Ch27; genus Ch27. The sequence goes on along the minus strand of JAIOAT010000001.1, from coordinate 120,907 downwards.
CAGTCTCTACAGCGTCATGGTGTTCATGACCCAGCGCCTGCTGTGGCCACTGACCAGCCTGGGTGAGGTGCTCGACCAGTACCAGCGAGCCATGGCCTCGACAGCCCGCATCCTAGACCTGCTGGACACCCCTGCCCTGATCGATGACGGCCCGCAGCCCCTGCCGCTGGAAAGCGTTCGCGGGGAGATCAGCTTTGAGCATGTCTCTTTCTGCTACAAGAATGGCCAGGAAGTGCTGCGCGATCTTTCCCTGCACATCCCTCCCGGTGAAACCGTCGCCATTGTCGGGGCCACCGGAGCCGGCAAGAGCACCATCACCAAGCTGCTGCTCCGTTTCTACGATGTCACCGACGGGCGCATCCTGCTGGACGGCCATGACCTGCGCGAGTTACAGGTTGCCGACCTGCGCAATGCCATCGGTCTGGTCAGCCAGGATGTCTACCTGTTCGATGGCACCGTCCGGGAGAACATCGCCTACGGCACCTTTGACGCCAGTCTCGAGGAGATCATGGCTGCCGCCCGCATTGCCGAGGCCCACGACTTCATCATGGCCCTGCCACAGGGCTATGATACGGTGGTTGGCGAACGGGGTCAGAAGCTCTCCGGCGGCCAGCGGCAACGCATTTCCATCGCGCGGGCTGTGCTCAAGAATCCGCCCGTACTGGTCCTGGACGAGGCAACCTCCAACGTAGACAACGAGACCGAAGCCGCCATCCAGCGTTCGCTGGAGCGCATCATCGTCAATCGCACAACGATTGTGATTGCCCACCGTCTTTCGACCATCCGCAACGCCGATCGCATCTTTGTGCTGGACGATGGCGCCTTGAAGGAACAGGGCCGTCACGAAGACCTGATCCATCGGGATGGCATCTACGCCGCCCTGTGGCGGGTGCAAACCGGCGAACGTCTGCTTGCGGCAGCGGACTAAATCGTTGCTGCCTCCCGATTCCATACGCATGCAGGCGGAGATCGTCAGCGCCAGAGCAGAGTCTGGCCTGCAGAAAGGAAGACCGACCATGGCAGATAAGATCCGCTGGGGTATCCTCAGTACCGCCCACATTGGACGGGTTCGGGTTATCCCCGCCATCCAGAAGGCCCGCAACAGCGTTGTTGCGGCGGTCGCCAGCCGTGACCTGGACCGCGCCAGGGACTTCGCGCGGGAACTCGGCATCCCCACCGCCTACGGCTCCTACGAGGAATTGCTCGCCGATCCCAACATTGACGCCATCTACAATCCCCTGCCCAACAGCGAACATGCCGCCTGGAGCATCAAATGCGCCGAGGCCGGCAAGGCGACGCTATGCGAGAAACCGCTGGCCAGCAACGCGGCAGAGGCGCAGGTCATGGTCGACGCCTTCGCCAGGCGTCATGTCCTGCTGGCGGAAGCCTTCATGTACCGCTTTCATCCCCAGACTCAGCGCGTGAAGGCCATGATCGCCGAGGGCGCAGTTGGCGAGATCAACCTGATTCAGGCGTCGTTCACCTTTGACATCACCGGGCGCGAAGATGACATCCGCCTCAAGCGCGCTCTGGCTGGCGGCGCGCTGATGGATGTAGGCTGCTATTGTGTGAACGTGATGCGCCTGATGACCGGCGAAGAGCCAGATGACGCGCGGGCCTTCGCCCGGATAGGCCGCGAAGTAGATGAAACGCTCACCGGCATCCTGACCTTTCCTTCCGGGGCGCTCGGCCATCTGGACTGCGGCTTCCGCGCACTGACCACCAATACCTACGAAATCCGGGGGCGTCGGGGACGTATCGTCGTTGACCCGGCATTCATCCCGGCTTCAAACAGAGAAACGGTGATCCGGTACTATCATGATAATGTTTGTGATGAGATCGTGATTCCGCCAGCCGACCAGTACCAGCTCATGGTGGAGGACTTTGCGGACGCCCTGCTGAATAACCGCCCGCCCCGGTTCGAACCGCTGGATGCCGTCCGCAACATGGTCGCCATCGACCGCTTGTATGCTTCCCTGCCCGGCCACTAACGCGATCAGCAGGGCCGTCTGCCCGTCCACAACTGACGGCCCTGCGCTGATTCCACCCCTTGCGGACATAATCCTGCAAATCCGTCATTGACATGCCGCCGGGCGACCGGCATAATCCATCGCCGCTCGAACGACGTGCCCTCCGGCACGGGCGCAGCAATCCTCTGGATTGAGATTGAACAAACCCCTATGACTCAGGTACGCACCGATCTCCGCAACATTGCCATCATCGCCCATGTTGACCACGGCAAGACAACCCTGGTCGATGGCATGCTCAAGCAGGCCAAAGTCTTCCGGGAAGGCGCTCCTACCGGGGAACGCATCCTCGATTCCAACGCCCTGGAGCGTGAACGCGGGATCACCATCCTGGCCAAAAACACGGCTATCACCTGGCATGGGGTCAAGATCAACATCGTCGACACACCCGGCCATGCCGATTTTGGCGGAGAAGTGGAGCGCGTCCTTAACATGGTTGACGGCGCCCTGCTGCTCGTCGATGCCGTGGAAGGGCCAATGCCCCAGACTCGCTTTGTCCTGCGTAAAGCGCTGGCGCTCGGTCTGCGGGTTATTGTCGTGATCAACAAGATCGACCGTCCGTTTGCCCGCTCCAACGAGGCCCTCAATAAGACCTTTGACCTGTTCCTGGAACTGGGCGCCAGCGATGAACAGGCCGACTTCCCGGTTGTCTACGCCATCGGGCTGGAGGGCCGCGCCGGCTACAGCCCGGATGCGATCGCAGACGACCTGACACCTCTCTTCGAAACCATCCTCCGGGAGATTCCCGGCCCTGTCTGCGAACCGGAAGCGCCTGCTTTGCTGCAGGTAACCACCCTGGAATACGACAACTATAAAGGCCAGATCGGCGTTGGTCGGCTGCGGGCGGGAATGCTGAAGCGCGGAATGCCCATCGTGCGTATCGCGCCAGACGGTCAGCGCACCCCGGGGCGGCTGGAATACCTGTTCACCTACCACAACCTGGAACGCCTGGAAGTGGAGACAGCGCAGGCGGGGGACATCGTAGCCTTTGCCGGACTGGAAACCATCAACATCAGCGACACCATCGCCGACCCCTCAATCACCACGCCGTTGCCGGTGATCAGCGTGGAGCAGCCCACCGTGCGCATGACCTTTGGCGTCAACACGTCGCCATTCGCCGGTCGGGAAGGCAAGCCAGGTTGGGGCACATCCCGCCGCCTGCGGGAGCGCCTGTATAACGAAATGCGCAGCAACGTGGCGCTGCGGGTTGAAGATGGCCAGACGCCCGACCGCTTCATCGTCAGTGGCCGGGGGGAGCTACACCTGGCCATCCTGATCGAAACCATGCGCCGCGAAGGGTACGAGTTTGAAGTCAGCAAGCCGGAAGTGATCTTCCGCACTGATCCGGACACTGGCGAGCTACTCGAGCCGATCGAGGAAGTCCACATCGAGATCGCCGACGATCTGACCGGTACGATCTTCGAATTGATCGGGGCGCGGCGCGGACAACTCCTCGACATGCAGAGCGAGAACGGCACAACCTATCTGCGCTATCTGGTGCCCACCCGCTTCCTGCTGGGCTTTCAGTCGCAGTTTGTGCGGGCTACCGGCGGTCTGGGCCAGTTCAATACGCTGTTCCACGGTTATGCGCCCGTCCTGCCCGGCGATCCGCCCCGCCGCCAGTTCGGGAGCCTGGTCGCCTTCGAAACCGGCACTGCAGTCAACTATGCGATGACCCACCTGCAACAACGCGGCACCTTCTTCATCACGCCCGGCACCGAGGTCTATCGTGGTCAGGTCGTTGGGGAACACATCCGCGCCGAAGACCTGGACATCAACGTGAACAAGACCAAGAACCTGACCGCCGTGCATACCCGCAACTACGCCGAGGAATTGCGGCTCAAGCCGGTGCGGGAGATGAGCCTCGATGACTTCATCGAATTCATGGCTGAAGATGAGCTGCTGGAAGTGACGCCCCAGAGCCTGCGGCTGCGCAAGCGCATCCTCGATCCAGAGCAACGCATGAAGCAGCTCAAGCGGCGGGAAAAGCTGCTGGCGGATGAAAAAGCCGACCGCTAAGTCTCGTAAGGGTTAGCTGCAGGCGAAGGCGTCCAGGCCCTGTGCCCTACACCACAGCCTGGCCGATGAAGCGCGGGCGTTCCATCAACGCTGGCAAACCCATCACTTTGAACACAAACCGCTCCACGGTATCGCGCCCGCCGAGGTACACCCGCGGGATCTCCAGCGGATGCTGCCGGGCCACCTGTGGGCGCACCGGGCCTGCCAGTAGCGTGAATGCCGTTCTGATGTCGGCTTGCTGCAACAGGCGCATAGTGGTCGCTGTGTAGTCGCCCACGCCGCCGTTGGGGTAGGCAAACGCGCTGATCGTCTGGCCGGTTTCCTCCCGAATCCGCTCGCACGAGCCGACGATTTCACGTCGCTGAGTTTCCTCATCAACGCGCGCCAGAATCGGATGATTGACCGTGTGCGGCTGGCAGGCAATCCCCGCGCTCACGAGTTCACGCACATGATCCCAGGTCATAAACAGATCGGGATCAGGACCCGGCGGATCAACCTGCAGCGCTTCGCCCGTCTGCCGGAGCGCGGCCAGCTTCTCTGCCTCAGGGATGCGCTTGAGCTGCCTTACCAGCGCCTCACGCGCTGCCCGGCGTAACGCCGGAGACGACAGGTCGCGCTCGCCTATCAAAGGTAGAGTAGCGGCCTGCCGCTGGGTGTGATGGAAGTAATGGGCACACTCGTCCCACCACGCTGGCAACGGGTTATCCATGCGGCTGGTCAGGAGGAAGATCACCGCAGGAAAACCGTGGCGCTTCAAGACCGGATAGGCGTGGGTGTAGTTATCCAGATACCCGTCGTCAAACGTGATGAGCAGCGGGCGCGGTGGTAGACTCCTGCCATGATGCAGGAAGGCGTTCACCGCTTCCAGATCAACCACATTGAAATGCTCCCGGATATACGCCATCTGCAGGGCGAACTTCTCCGGTGTAGCGCTCACAACCGGCGGATCGTACTTAAACCCCGGTGCAGTTGGATCCGCAATCCGATGGTAGGCCAGCACAGTCAGTCGTTCGGCTCCCCAGTAAGCATCCAGCAACCGGGGAGCTTTAAGCGCCATAAGGACCTTAAAGGCAATCTGTACTTTGCTCATGCCAGCGCCCGATCGTAGACTTGCAGCGTCTTCGCCACCATCGTCTCCACACTGAACGCACGCTTGACCAGCGCGTAAGCCGCCAGTCCCATCGCCTGTCGCTCGACAGGATGCGTGGCTACCCAGCGCAGGGCTTCCGCCAGGGCTGCTGCATCCTGTGGCGGCACGACACGCGCCGTCTCGCCATCCTGCAGGAGCGTTGCCATCCCGCCGACCTGTGTGACCACCAATGGCCGGGCGTAAGCAGCTGCCTCCAGCAGCACATACGGCAGCGCCTCCGACAGCGATGGCAGGCAGACGGCATCGACCGACTGCAAGATCGCCGGGATATCCTCCACGAAACCACAGAAGTGCACGCGCTCTGCAATCCCCAGCGTATTCGCCTGCGCTTCCAGCGCCGGGCGCAGCGGGCCATCGCCCACCACCAGCAGCTTCATGTGCGGCAGATCCGCCAGACGCGCCAGGGCCTCCAGCAGATACCGGTGACCCTTGACCGGCTTCAGGCGGGCGATGATCGCCACTACAAAATCCTCTGCGCCAAACCCCCATGCAGGACGCATGACCGGATCAACCGACCGCAACGGCACCTCCGGCACGGGCACCGCATTGTAGATCAGGGTACTGCGGGAACCATCGCCACGGGCCGTCAGGCTGGCCTGCAGCACATCGGTCACAGTGATGTACTGCCGGGCCAGAAACCGGTCGAGCCAGAGCACACTGCGATAAAATATCCCTTTTGCGCCAGGATATTCCCGGCCATAATCGCTGTGGATCGTCGCCACCCGTCCCCGCGCCCCGGCCAGCAGCGCCGCCAGATGCCCCCACAGGATGGACTGCACATTGTGGGCATCAACGATCTGATAACGGCCCGCGCGGATGGTTCGGCGCAACACACCGGCCATAACCGGGTTGCCACGCTGGATGGCAATCGTCTCAACCGGCAGCCCTTCTGCCAACAATCGCTGGTGCAGCGGGCTGCCCGCCAGCGTGGCTACAGCGCACCGCGCCACGTCATCCTGCAAGGCCCTGGCCTGGGTGAGCACGCGGACTTCCGCGCCTCCATAGGCCCGCGCCAGATCCACCAGCAGCACGCTGTAGTCTCGCCTGCCTGTCATTTCACCAGCCTGAAATTGTCAAGAATCAGGGTGCGGCTCCCCAGTGGATAGACTCCCCGCTGACCGAATCCATCCCGTGCTTCGTATGAGGTTGCCACCTGCAGGCTGAGATACTTGATCTGCGACCAGTCAAATGGCTCCGTTTCGTCCAGAGGAATCAACAGCGGCAGGGTGACGGTCATGTCCGCGTTTGGTCCAAGCAGCAATCCCTTGTCCGGCACTAGCAGGTAATGACCGTCTGCATCCGTGAGACCAACATCAAGCGTGGTGAAGTACGGGCTGAGACTCTTGACGTTGAACTGCAACGCCTGCCACCCATCCCAGTCCGAAGTTCCTAACCACAACCCGGCCTCGTTAGCATCCGATTCGAAGGTGAGACGAAGAGCCTGGTCGCTTTCCGCCCATGGCGATTCAACGGCTTCAGCCGTCACGTCGGTGAATTCCCATTCTTCCGCCTGGCCAAGCCGGTCAAAATCGATCAGCAGGTGTTCCTGGGTGACGGTCATTGGCAGTGGACGGAAGCTGCTGAAGTCCGCCCGTCCACCCTCCGTCAGCGCCGCCAGCAGGGCTTCATGCGCCTGGTCCCAGAGGTCAGCCGACGGGTTCTGGTAAGCCAGCGCGCCGGGGGTGAGTTGCCCGGCCAGATCGCGGGCCTCCTCAAGGCTAGTTGCCCGTGCATACAGGTCCAGCAAACGAGCGTCTTCCAGGCCCTCCCGCAACAGCTTCAGGCGGATTGAGGGCAGCGGTCCCGGCCAGACCAGCGCTCCACCGCCGTAGCCTGATACCGGGTACAGCGCCGTCACGTCCTGCCACGGATCCACCAGATCGTAGTCTTCGCTGCTCACCCACTCCAGCGCCGAATATCCGGCGATCATCCGTACGCCCCTGGCATAGACATGCCAGATCAGCCCACGCTGGAGCGCTGCCGTCAGGTCAATCAGGTCACCGTATTCATTCAGGTATACACTGCTGCTCTTGCCCGGCCTGGACATCCAGGCAGCAAAGACCTCTGGCGCGGCATCCAGCACGTCCACATGCACATGGGTGTCATCAGTCACCAGATCGGGGTCCAGCCAGCCAAGTTCAGCCGGGCCGGGCGGCACCGGGTCCACGCCGGAGGCGGTCACGCGCAGCCCCGCCGCCCGCGCTATTGCCGTCCACTGAGCCAACCGGGCATATCCACGCGGCCCGGCATGCCACGGTTCATCACCAACCCAGCGCGTTTCATCATCTGGGTATACCAGCGCCCCTTCCAGGCGACCTTTGCCGCCCAGATATTCCGCCAGCGCCCGGAAGAAAGCCTCCGCCTGCCGGACAAAATGAGGATCGTCGAACATTGCCTGCTGGTAGGGCAGGCCACGCTCATCCCGCAATAGATACTGCCCGGAGGAATCGTCGTACGGCAGTGGCGCATAGAAGGAGGCCCCCGCCGGAAGCGCATCCAGTTCCGCATCCAGCGGTGAAAAATCCCAGCCCTCAGCCGTCATAACAGGCCGGGCCACAAGAGTCCCCGGTACTATGCCATGTTCGATCAGCAACGAATTCATCGCCCGGTGAAAAGCCGCCGGATCATCACCGCCAAAGAACGGGATTGTCCAGCCAGCATCTTCAGGGATGATCACACTCACTGCCGTTTGCGGTCCCAGATCGACCGGGTACACGCGAACCGTGACACGGCGTTCGCCCATACCTTTGATGGTCAGCGTTAGCGTATAGTCCCCCGGCGGAGTCTCCGGTTGCACATAGAGATCAGCCCAGATGACCGTGGGCTGCTCAGTCCGCACCTCCACGGGGCCATCAAGTGGGCGCAACCCATCCGGGATCGCGCCTGCGTCTGTTAGACGGGCCAGCGAGACAATCTCCGGGTCCGGAACGTGCAACAGGGGCACATACTGCTCGCGGTAGAGCTGCAGGCTGAAGTACTGCTCAGGGTAAGCCACAGAAAGCGCGTCAAACTTGAGCGCGATCTGGTTGGCGCGCAGCACGATCTGGAAAGGGGCATATTCCCGCCGTGCCTGGCTGTGCAGGCGGAGCGGTAGTGGGCAGCACCTTTACCGTACTACCCACCACCCACCATGTCAGCGGTGCATTCTGCGCACTGGTTGCTTCACAGCCAATGACCATCCCCAGCAGAATGATCAGGATCGTCCTGAAAATCCTGCGGAGCATCAAGGGCGCCTCCGCGAACGTACGGCGACCAGGATACCAAACAGTATCGTGGTGACCAGCACAACCGCTGTAACAACCAGCAGGATATTGACCCACTCTGGCTGACCGATCCGGGCAGGCTGCAGTTGCTCCGGATCAAGCGGCGGGAAGGTCGGGATCGGCGTCGGCGCCGTCGGTGATGGCAAGGGAACAATCGGCGTTGCGGTAACGACCGGCGTCGGTGTGTTGGTCGCTGTTGCCGTAGGCGTTGGGCCTGGTGTTACTGTATAGACCGGGATGGGCGTGCTCGTCGCCTGAGCTGCTATAACCGACTGGGTAGCCAGCTCTGGCAACGCGGTTACCAGATCTTCCTGCGCATACACTGTGCGCGTGTCAATCACGGCGATCGTGTTCGGCGAGACAAACACCACATCGCCTTCCAGGTCTCCGCGCCAGTAGACGTTATCCGCCAGAGCGCGCACTGCATCCGCCTGACCGCGGTCGCCCAGCCCGGCGATGACCAGAATGGCCCGCTCCGGCGCCCAGGGTGACTTGATCATCTCCAGCAACCCAACATCGTAGCCGGGTGGTAACTGGTAGACTACGTCATCCAACTTCTGCTCAAGTATATCCGTACCCGGGATGAACGGCTGCGGCAGATTAGCGTTGAGGGCCGCCAGCAGCGGATTGGTGGACGGTCGTCCGATAACGATCAGATGATACTGAGCCAGGTCGACCCCTTCCGGCAGGTCACCAACGGCGAACCGCGGACGGAACGCTTCCCCGCCAACGGTCTCCGCGCCAAGACGCGCCACCATCCGCAGACCCTGTTCGATCTCAGTAGCGCCCGCCGCCCGCGGCAACGACACCAGCACATCACTGAGATCAGGTAGCGAGGTGAACGGCACCGGGAACCAGCTGACCAGAGGCGTTACAGCTGCCGGCTCTGCTGCCTGGGTAGGCAGGAAGATCGAACTCTCCGGACTGACATTGAACCAGGCCACCAGCGGGTCGGGGAATACACAGTCATCCGGGTTACTGTCGATGCCATTCACCAGGATAGTCAGCGTGTTCTCAGCGCCAGGCTGGATACTCTCCGGCGGGATACGCCCCCGCAGGTGATTGCGGCCCAATTCATCAGTCTCGTGCACTACACCGCCAGTAACCGACTCCAGGGCCAGCAGCGTGCTGGCGATGGGCGTGTTGTTTATCAACACCGTCACTGTCGAACCCCGGCCAAGCGCCCCGGAATAGGTGAAGATCAGGTCAACTGCAGCATCCGGGGCGATCGTCGCGCTGGCAGGCGCCGTAAACCTGACATTGGCCGTCTGCGTGCCGATCCCGGCCAGCAGCATCTGCGTCACGCCCAGCTCGGCAAAGGTCAGGGTGGTTTCCGTGCGCATCCCAACCGGGACTGCCGCCTTGGGGCGCACATCGCTGACCAGCGCCAGCGGTCCGCCCAGGCTCAACACCGACGGAGGGCCAGAAAGCGCCTGGGCCGCTTTGCGCAGCGCCGCCTCGTTCAGGCCGGTAGCGACCCCGATGGCGCGCATGGGGTTGTCCGGGTTGGCGATGAGTTGAACAAGCCCGACCGATTCAGCTATGTCCTGGCCGTTCAGTCTGACCACGTTGCCACTGAGCTGTGTCGGCAGAGCATTGGCGGCGTACAACTGATCGATCAGGGCATGTTTGCCGATCTCGCCGACAAGCAGCAGGTTGTTCTCACGGCGAACCTGATCGGTCAACTCGCCAGCCAGCGTGGCACGGATACGCAGCTCACCGAAAGTCAACTGACCCAGCGCCGCTGCAATACCCGCCGCAGATTCCAGATCGGCCAGCGAAGGCTCATCCGGCAGGACCAGCCACACCGTCTCTGGTTCAGTGCCAATCACCGTCCCGTGATAGAACGGCTCCGGGTACCGCGCCAGATCCAGACTGGGAGATAACCGGTGGTATTCGAAGTGGAAGTATGACAGGTCGGAACGGATGAACGCTCTGGCCAGCGAGTTGCTGTTACAGAAATCATCCGCCATGAAGGTGATGCTGATCTGATGACTGTTCGTCCGGTCAGGCGTGACCAGCAGCGAGGAAGGCAATGGGATCACCAGCGTCTGCAGCCCCACGTTGGCGGCTGTCAATGTCGTGGAGGAAATCAGCGTATCATCCAGCCTGACATTGAGGATGCTCACCAGCGGGCGCATGGGATCAGCAAGCGGCGAGAGGTTCTGTGTGTACTCCAGGTTGAGGTACAAGACGTTATTGCCGTCCAGCTGCCAGTCGGTGGGCGCGTCCAGCCGGAACTGTGCGGCGCTCCGTGGTGAAACCAGATCGATATTGTTCACCTGGAAGCCAGCCAGCGCGACATCCTGGGCAATCAAGGGGCCGCTGGCCACTACCTGCTGAGGCGCCGCCAGAATCGGCGTGGGCGTCGCAGTCACGCATGTCGGCGCGCCAACGCTGGCTGACACCGGCTGCACGATCTGTCCCGGGACTTCTGCAGTTTGCACCGGAATGATCAGCTGCTGCCCTACCAGAATGGCCGCGGCTGGTTGCAGGGCATTAGCCTGCCGAATCACATCCATGTTTGTGGAGAAGCGGTTAGCCAGCCCCTGAAGGGTGTCTCCAGCACGCACAACATAGGTGAACTGGAATGGGTACTCCGCCGCATAGGCGGGGAGTTCACCCGCTCCACCCACAGTCGCCGCTCCTGGCGGGCAAACTGGAAGGGTGGCTGTTGGCGTGAGAGTCGCCGGAGCAAGCTCTACCCCGGTGGTTGGCGAGGGTGTCGCCTGCAGAGCGACCGGCTGAGCCTGTGCACTACTGAGGATCGACTCTGGGATGACCAGCGGACGATTAGGCGTAGGAATGACGACCGGCATCCCGGCAGGGACACGCTGGGCAACGTCAACGGAGACCCAGCCATTCATCGGGCTATAGCTCGAATAGTCGACATACAGCCAATCCTCGTACTGGCCGCCGTACTCCTTTACGCACATCTGAGTGCCCTGGGGCAACCCACCCACCACAGCGCAGGTTTCCGCCGCGCAGCGCCGGACAATCGCTTCCGGCACGGTGATCTCCCAGGCTTCGCACTCAGTATCCTCGGTATAGCCGGGTAAACCCGGAGCTACGATGTCAGCGCTGATATAGCGAATCGGGGAATCAGCATTCTGGGGTTCCAGATCGATCAGAAGCCAGCCCGGCGTTTCTGATACGCCCAGAACGCACACAACCTCCTGGTTGCGCACACCGCCTACTCTGCTGCAACCCGTTCCTGCACAGGAGCGTACTACGCCTTCGTTGACCGTCACGTAGTAGAGCTGACAGGCTGGCAGAGGAACCGGGGTGGGCGTTAACGTAGGGGTAGGATTCTGGGCGGTAACGCCAGGAATGACTGCCAGTATAAGCACCACAAGACCGCTTAACAATGCAAGGGAAGCTAAACGCACCTGGAGTCTCATCGAATTCTTCTCTATCTATAGTTGGGGGCAGCAGCTTAATCGCTCACCGCCCGGGCCGACACAACAACGAACGCTCACGAAATCCGTACCGTCTCTCGCAAGACAAACAGATTCTGGTTCCCCGCCGCCTCGCGCTCCCTCCGCGCACGGTATTGTTGCAGCAACGACCGCGCTATCCCTTCGCTGGAAAGAGCAAAAGCCAGCAGAAGCCAGAAATATCGAATGTAGTCACCATGCAGGAAGATGCTGGTGATGAGATAAGAGGTAAAACCGTACTGCAGACCGGTCACCCAGGGTATCAGGTCCGATCGATGGCTCGCCTTCAACATGCGCTTCGCGCTGCGCAGGCTGGCAAACGTGCTGAGGATTATGCCGAACAACACTGCTAGGCCGACCACCCCTAGCTCCGCCGCCGTCTCAAGGTACAAGCTATGCGCCTGCCGTTCCTGCAGCCGGCTGTCGATACCCAGCAGGAATGAATAGTTAAGGTAGTTCTTATCGTAGTTCCCCGGCCCGACCCCCAACAGCGGGTGATCCAGGAACATCTGCCAGGCGATGATCATTTCGCTTGTGCGCCCGCGCAGAGAGCGTTCTGTCTGCAACTCCGCATCCGACACAAACAGGTCGCGCAACTGCACAAAGCGTTCCCAGTATCCCACCGGAAAGATGGCCACCAGCACAACCACAACTGCAACAGCGATCACGGCAGCCTTGTAGGGATTCCACCGTCGCTCACGGGTGACCAGTATTCCAACAACCGCCAGGGAGAACAGCGCACCGCGCGAATAGGTGAAAATCGCCGCAGCCGCGATCAATGCCGCCGCCACGCCACCCAGTACACGGCAGCCTTGTAGGGATTCCACCGTCGCTCACGGGTGACCAGTATTCCAACAACCGCCAGGGAGAACAGCGCACCACGTGAATATGTGAAAATCGCCGCAGCCGCGATCAATGCCGCCGCCACGCCACCCAGTACGCGGAGGGTAAGGTGGCGTTCCTCAAGAAATCGATACAGAGCTAGCGGAAAAACCATCAACAAAATCTGGGCGTAGAAGTTAGGATCATCCAGCGGGCCGGTCACCCGGGTACTGTCAAACCCGCTGGTAATCTGATGCACCGGCGCCTTGGCCAGCCCCCAGAAGGTATTGCTCACATCGTTGGTGACTATCTGGTAGACGCTCAACGCCGCCACTAATCCTGCCGAAAGAATCAGCAGCCATTGCATGCGCGTCCAGACTCGAGCGTTGGTAGTCACCTGCACGACGATAAACAGGATGACAAAATCCTTCACCCAGTCAGTGAACTGGGCAACCGCCACAGATTGTTCCTCAGCCTGCAACGCCCCGATCAACAGAAGAACGCCGTAAATGATGATAATCCATTGTGCTCTGCCCAGGGCCAGTGGACGCCGATACAACACGATATGGTTGGCAACCACACCCACGAAGATCAGGGCAACCAGCCACTTATTCGCGCTGGGAATACCCAGGTTGACTTCCAGAAGATCAGACAGGTTGAGATACACGTTGACGGTCAGGATGTACACACCGAGCACCGGCCGTACGGCAACAAGCACCGCCACAACCACCCCGATGACTCCGAAAAGTACCGCATAGCCATAGCCGGTTGTGCCGATCACAAAGCCGCCAATGAGCGCCACGGTGATCATCAGCAGCGCAAAGCCGGCTACCAGCAACCGGTAGCGCACTCGGCGGTCATCCAGCCGCTGCCAGATATCCTTTCCAGGACTGACTAACACGCGATCAGCCATTACTGATCTTCCCGTAGCTCAAGTTCCGAATCAAAGACAGGGGGCTGATTCCCTGTACTCCAGGTTGTTCCCAGGGTGTCATCCAGCGGAGAAGCATCAAACGCCAGCGTGGGTGCCGCCGTACCGGTGACATCGCCCTGGATGAACGGTGCTGGCGATGTACGAATGAGTTGGATGGCATTCTCCCCGGCCAGCTCCGCATCTCTTAGCGCCTCAGCCGCCTTGTCCATCATCGCCTGCGTGCCCAGCAGCCCACCGCTGCTCTCCACAACACCAGACTTAGCCTCAAAACTGGCGCTGAAATCCTCAAACCGGAAGGTGCGCGACCGGATATCATAGTGCATATTCACCAGCATCGCTCTGGCTTCATCCCCCGGTGTCTCAGCGAATAACAGGCCAAAGACGTGCTGGCCAAAATAGGCCACAATGTCACCTTCTCGCAGCGAATCCTGCATGAACAGCGCCGCCTGACGTAGCAGAGCGTCCTGCACAGGTTCTTCCAGAAGGTTGAAGTCCTCATCCGGTACTAGCTGGGTGAAGGCCAGACTGATCGGACGGTTGCGCACCCGCGCCCGCTTGATCTCTTCCTCAAACCGCCGCAGGAAGTAACGCTCGTTGTACACGCCAAGCTTCGCGTCGCGAATGGTCAGTCCCTCGATACGCTCGAGCGGGCTGCGCAGGTACTCAACCACGAAGGCCAGCGTGATCCCCAGCACCAGACCCAGCACCGCGCCGAGCACCGCATTCTGTGCGTAGTTCGGTGAAACCGGCTCTGGCTCCAGCACAACCGGATCGAGCCGTTCCAGCGGGAACGGGCGGTATAGACGGTTGGTCTGGGCCATCCCGGCCAACCCAACCGCTTCGTTCAGCCGAGCAACCAGCGTGGGAGCCGGACCCTCTACAATCAACAACAGGATGTTGGAATCGGGCAAAACGTTGCACTGGACAACATAGTCGTCCAGGCCCAGCCCTGTCGGATCGCTCACCCCCATGAGACGGTAGGCGTCCTGCCGCACGTTGTGACTGTTGAGCACACCGCAGTATGTGGAGAAGATGCGCTCTCGACCGGCCAGGGTATCCAGACCGTAGATGATCGCATCAGAGGTAGTCCCAACATCCGGGGCCAGGCCTGCCACGTACGAGGACGTCGCCCGGTAGATCGGCGTGGTTGCGTAGCTAAATACCAGGGACGCCGTCAGGGCGATCAGCGTCAATGGGATGATGAACCACCAGCTTCTCAGTATAATACGCAGATATTGGCGCAGTTCCATGGGAACTCTCTTCTGTTTGCTTGGCCAGTCAAAAAACGAAAAAACTAACTCATCCGGAAAAACAGGCGATATTATACATTAAACATCGCATTAGACGGTTATAAAGATGAAATTCAAACCTGAAACATTTCTTTCCTCCGAAGCTATCGTCAGCGCCGTCCTTGATTATTTCAACGAGAAGCACCCCCTTTCCTCCCCCTGGCAGTTACAGCGCCCTCCGACCGTCGTTCCGAAGCCGTGGAGCACACTGTACTTCCTAAACCTCGAGGCAGAGCAGCAACAACGTCATCTGGTCGTCAAGATCATGCGCTTCCCTGACCAGGCCACAGCAGCGGTCTCTTATCAGTCCGAGGAATTGCTGATTCGCGGCCAGCGCGAGTATGAAAGTCTGCTGCGGGTCTACCAGCATTTCCTCCAACAGGATGATCCGCACCTGCGGGCAGTCTACCCGGAAGCCTATCTTCCGGATATCAACGCTCTGATCATGGACTTCGTCCCTGGCCAGCCATTATATGACAACAACCTGTCGCCGCGCCATTTGCTCAGCCGCCAGGGTATGAACGAAGCGATGTCCATGCTACAACGTTGCGGCAAGTGGCTGCGCTGGTTACACGAACTGCCCGTTGACGATGCGCCAGCCGACCGTTGCTTTGGTCCGGTGGATAGCCTGGCCATTCTGCTGGAACATGTCCGGCAACTCCGCGCCTGGGGTGTGGAACTGGAAAGCTGGCCGCTCTGGCAACCAACCCTCGCCGCCCTGCAGCAGGTGAACGATAACCACTATGTCTGGGTGCATGGAGACCTGCATGCACGCAACTTCTTCCTGCTCCCCGACCAGAGCGTTGTAAGCATGGATACGGCGCTTGATCGACTGGACAGTCCCTACTACGATCTGGGTAAGCTGGTCGCCGATCTCAGAAGCCGACGGGCGCGTCTTCTCTCGCTGGCAACCTTTCCTACACCAGGGATGATCGACATGCTCAGTCAGGCTTTCCTGGCTGGCTACTTTGCCGGCGGTCTGGCCGACCCCGTGCTCCTGGCACTGTATGAAGGCCGCTTCCTACTACAGAAATGGCTGGAAAGCCTGCAAGCCCTGCAACAAGCTTTCAGCGGTCGGCGAACAGCCTGGCGGGTGCCGGTTCAACGCTACATCGTCAACCCGGCGTTTTACCGCATCATGACATCATGGATGGTAAAGATCAATAAGACGCTGGATTAAGAGCATCCTGTTGCATTATAGCATTCTGGCGCCAGCATGACTCGATATAACCGGTAATTTTAGGAAAAATTCACAGCGCCGTAAGCGGAAAATTGCTAGGATAAATTAAAGGCATCTCCTGCCATCGTCATTCCCGCCAGCACACAAGCCTACTCCAACCTTCAGGCAAACACGTCCTGCGCTCGCGCAGGAACGACTGCGGATCAGATGTAACGGTAGAAGGGTTCAAACACATGGCTAGGTTCCGACTCTTGCTCATTGGTCTGACAATCTGGCTGGTGATTCTCTTCAACCTGGAACGGCCAGACATTCAGGATTTCGGCAACATCGACCTGGACTCCTTTGTCTACGTCATCGCCGCCATGGTCGCTGTGACCATTCTAGCTCTGCCAGACCTGGGCAAGCGTTCAGAGTACGTATTGATCCCCACGCTGATCCTGTACGGCATTGCCAAAGTGACCATTGGTCACCCGGATACCCCGCTGCCGTTGATCATTACCGAAGTAGTCGTCCTGATCCTGACCGTCTCAGTAGCCCGCGTTATCTCCCTGGCCACAGCCAACATTGAGAAGGCCATTGAGAACGTGCTGCTTGCCCCGGAAAAGTCAAGCGTGCTCTCCGAGGCTGAGGGAGAGGAGAAGATCAACAATGAGCTGTTCCGCGCCCGCCGCTTCGATCGCCCCGTTGGGTTTGTCGCCCTGCGGATAGAGTGGCTTGAAGAGATGCAGGAGCACATCACCGATCGCTTCAATCTGGAGGCAGCCTTCCAGAAGCGTTACCTCAAGGTACGCATCGCCCAGATCGCCATGTCGGCCATCTACCGCAGCGACACCATCGCCTGGAGCGGCGATAACCTGGTGATCTGCCTGCCGGAAACTGACCGTGAGCAGGCGACCCGCCTGGCGCGTCAGATTCATACGCTGATCAAGATGCGCCTAGGCCTGGAAATCGCCGTAGGCGTCGCTGCCTTCCCGGAGGATGGCCTGATCTATCGTGATCTCCTGGATGCAGCACTACTGCACCCCATCCCTTTGCAGACCGAGGATCAGCGGCGTCCGCCGCAGGACGGGGCGAAGAGCGACCAAACGATTCCAGCGGTGGCCCCACCCAGGAAGACTCCCGCGGAGACTGCTACAAAGCGTTCCGCCAGCGCTATACACCCCGTCTCCTGGATCAGGCAACTCCTGCAGCCTCTGCCGACAGACTATGCCGACCAGCCGCGTCCCTCCTCTTCAGGCAGCCAGCATCCCAACGATCCCGATTTTTGGGTTAACGAGCTGCCCTACCAGAGCGCCAGCGCCCGTCTGGTGTACATGGTGCTCAAGCGCCTGATCGACATCACCCTGGTGGTCATCAGCATGCCGGTAACCGTGCCGCTGATGCTTGTCCTGATGCTGCTTGTCTACCTCGATGGCGGTCGCCCGATCTTCTTTGTGCAACAGCGCACCGGGCTGGGTGGCCGGCGTTTTAAGATGTACAAATTCCGCACCATGGTTCCTGATGCTGAAGAGAAACTCAAGGAACTGGCCGCTCAGGGGCTGGCCAAGCTTGGCCCGGATGGCAAACTGGCCGAGCCGCTCAAACTCGCCCGTGACCCTCGTGTGACGCGGGTAGGCCGCATCCTCCGCAAGACAAGCCTGGATGAACTGCCGCAGATATTCAACGTGCTGCGCGGCGACATGAGTATCGTTGGCCCCAGGCCCACCAGCTGGGGTCTGGATAGCTACACCCTGTTGCACACCGAACGCCTGACGGTCCGCCCCGGGATCACCGGCCTGTGGCAGATTGGGGCGCGTGGCAGCACCGACTTCGACGATTGGCTGCGCTGGGACATGCTATATATTGACAAGATCAGCTTGGCATTGGACATACAGATCATACTGCGTACAATTGGGCAAGTGCTCAAGCGGCAAGGTGCGCGCTGAAAACTCATTCCCGGTGAGAGACTTGTGATCCTGCCCATTCTCGCATTTGTCTTCTGGATCTGCGTAGCCGCCTTCCTGTGGACCTACTTCGGCTATCCGCTGCTCATGTACCTACGGGCGCGGGGCAAACCAAGTCCGTCAGTAGCCGCCCCTGACAGCCTGCCAACCCTTACCCTGCTGATCCCGGCCCATAACGAGGCTGATGTTATCCGCCGCAAACTCAACAACAGCCTTACACTGAATTATCCACGAGACAGGCTGCAGATTCTGGTCGTCGACGATGGCAGCTCCGATGGCACCCCGGACATCGTGCGGGAATTCGCTGCGCGCGGCGTCACTCTGATCGAGCAACCGGTTCGTGGGGGGAAGATGGCCGCCGTCAATACGGGCTTTGCCCACGCCACCGGCGAGATTGTGGTCTTGAGCGACGCCTCGCCGAGCTACGAATCCGAGAGTTTACGCATTCTGGCCCGACGATTTGCTGATCCCACCGTTGGCGTTGTGGTGGGGACACTGGCGGTCTGGGATGCCACCACTGCCGTTGCCAAGCCCGCCGGTCTGTACTGGCGTTATGAGGCCGCCCTGCGCCGCTGGGAAAGCAAGACCGGCAGCACAGTGGCCGTTCACGGCAACATGTTCGCCATCCGACGGGCCTTGTACCGGCCATTGCGCACCGAGATCATCAATGACGAATTCAGCATCGCGATGGAAGTCCTGCGGCAGGGCTATCGCGTTGTCTACGAGCCAGACGCCATCAGCTACGACGACGCCAGCGCAACCATGCGCGATGAATTCAACCGGCGGGTGCGCATCAACGCCGGGCGGTATCAGGCGCTGTTTTCCGCCGGGTATCTCAAAGCCCCCACCCCGGAACTCGCTTTCCGGTTGTTCTCCCATAAGCTGTTGCGCCCGCTCACGCCGGTCTTGATGCTGCTCATCCTCCTGGCCAACCTGTTCGCTGTCCTCCTAAGCCAGCCAACAACTGGCAACATTCTGGGGGACATCCTGTTGTTGCGCGGCTGGTGGGGAGGGTTGATCCTGCTGGGTCAGCTGGCCTTCTATGGCCTGGCGGTGGCAGGTTGGCTTGCGGAACGGCGTGGCAAGCATTACCGCGTGCTCAATGTCATCTACTTCTTCGTCAGTTCCAACCTGGCCGCCCTGGTCGGACTGTGGCGCTGGGCGCGCGGCACTCAGCATGTGACCTGGCAAAAGCGCACCGCGGATAGTTGAACTGATTCGCGCATGGGCTGGCAGGGGCTGTGTCCCAAAACGGACTCGTCCGCCCTGCCGCTGCTTTCATGCGCCCCGTGTGTTTTTTCTCTTCACCTGCTCAAGGAACAGACACCCGATGAGTGAAAACGTAGTTCCTGAACACTTCCGGATTGACGCCCGCCCGGCGGCGGATCCTGCAGCCGTAGTGCTGGGTCCGGGCGTCCGTTTCACGGCGCTGACGGAACGGGTTCTCCGCCTGGAGTATGACCCGGCTGAGCGCTTCGAGGATCGGCCCAGCCAGGTCTTCTGGTACCGCCAACAACCGGTTCCTCCTTTTACAGCCATCGTTGAGGCAGGTCAAATCACCCTGGAGACCGCCTATCTGCAATTGCACTATGTCATCACGCCGCGGGGGTTCGCGCCAGATACCCTGCACATCACGCTCAAGTCGACAGGGGTAACCTGGCGCTACGGGGACGACGACCGGCACAATCTGGGCGGCACCATCCGCACGCTTGATGACATCAACGGTCCAACGCATCTCGATCCCGGTCTGATATCACGCTCCGGCTGGGCGGTCGTCGATGATTCGGAATCGCTGGTTTTCAATGAATCAGGCTGGCTGGAAGTTCGTCAGGCTGCTCCTGAAGCACGGGATCTCTATTTCTTCGGTTACGGGCACGATTACTCAGCCTGCCTGCGGGACTACGCCCTGGTCACCGGCTCGTCGCCGCTGATCCCGCGCTGGGCGCTGGGCAACTGGTGGAGCCGTTACTGGGCGTACACAGAAGATGAACTCACAGCTCTGATCGAGGACTTCCAGCATCACCAGGTTCCCCTCTCTGTCTGTGTCGTTGACATGGACTGGCACATCACGGACACCGGCAATCAATGTAGCGGCTGGACGGGCTACACCTGGAACCGGGCGCTTTTCCCCGACCCGGATCGGTTCCTGCGCTTCATGCATAGCAAGGGCCTGCGCACCGCGTTGAATCTCCACCCCGCAGAAGGCATCCACCCTCATGAGGAGCGCTACACCGAGATGGCCCGGCGCATGGGCGTCGATCCCGCCAGCAAGAAACCGATCCCCTTTGACATCGCCGACCCGCAGTTTGCCCGTGCCTATTTCGAAGTGCTACACCATCCGGAAGAAGCCCGCGGCGTCGACTTCTGGTGGCTGGACTGGCAACAGGGCACGCTCACTGGCCTGCCCAACCTCGATCCGCTGTGGTGGCTGAACCACCTGCATTTTCTTGACCTAGGGCGGGCCGAGAAACGCGCCTTCATCTTTTCGCGCTGGGGCGGCCTGGGCAACCATCGCTACCCTATCGGCTTCTCCGGCGACGCGCTGATCAGCTGGGAGACGCTGGCCTTCCAGCCCTACTTCACGTCAACCGCTTCCAACGTGGCCTACGGCTGGTGGAGTCATGACATCGGCGGACACCATCTGGGTGTGGAGACTCCGGAGCTATACCTGCGCTGGGTGCAATATGGCGTCTTCAGCCCCATCCTGCGCATCCACTGCACCAACAACCCGTTCCATGATCGCCGTCCCTGGGCGTATGACGCTGAGACGTTCCGCCACCTGCAGGCGGCCCTGCAACTGCGCCATGCGCTGATCCCGTATCTTTACACGATGGCCTGGCGCAACCATACCAGCCACTGCCCCCTCATTCAGCCTATGTACCATCACCAACCCGAACAGGAGGAGGCATATCACTGCCCGCAGCAGTACACTTTCGGCACAGAACTGATCGCCGCACCCTTTGTCACGCCTGCGGACCCGGACACGCAGTTGAGCCGCCAGGTCGTCTGGCTGCCTGCCGGAGACTGGTACGATTTCTTCAGCGGAGAGTTTTACCGTGGCGATGCCTGGTATGCCGTGTACGGCACAATGGGGGATATCCCCGTCTTTACCCGTGCTGGCGCGATCGTCCCGCTGGGGCCGCTGACCGGCTGGGGCGGGACGGACAACCCCTCCATGCTGGACGTGCACCTGTTCGCTGGCGCGGACGGTCACTTCACCCTCTACGAGGATGACGGCAACAGCCCGGCTTACCTGAACGGTCAGGCGTGTCTGACAGACATCGCCCAGGCATGGCATCCCGACCACCTGACCATCACTGTGCAGGCCCCTCGCGGAGATACCACCCTGATCCCGGAGGTACGGGAGTACCGGCTGCACATCCACGGCATTGTCGAACCTGACCGCTGCCAGGCGCTGGTCAACGGGCAGGAGTTGCCCACGACGCTACAATACGATGCCCGGACAGAATCGCTGACTATCACCGGCCTGCATCTTTCCCGCACAGCCACTTTACACCTGGAGCTTTCCGTGGAGGGCGGCAGCCTGCTATCCCACCGTGACCGAACACTGGAGAAGAGTCAGGCGATGTTGTGGGCGTTCCGGCTGCATTCAGCGGTCAAACAGTCACTGGCTCGCCGCCTAGCTGAGTTGCCTGCAACGCCGCATCTACTGGCTGACTACGCTGCCCGCATGAGCGACTCCCAGATCCGTGCTCTGCTGGAAGTGACCCTGGGCGCAGGTGTGCATCACATCAGCGGCGCTGACTGCGCCGATCGATTCATCCTGTGGAACAATCACGGCGTAGAAGATATGCGCTACGGGTTCTCGCTCGCCTATGCGAATCGCTTCCATGCCGATAGCGGCGAAATACCCCGCTTCAAGGCCATCATTCCGGAGCGCGAGATGGCGCGTCTGCGGGGCGGTCAGCGCCACCCGCACTGGAAGTTCACTGCCCTGTACCTGGATCTTGCATCTGTAACCTACACCGGCCCCTGATAACAACGTAGAGAAAAGGCCTGCGTTCCTGGCGCACTTCCGGGAACGCAGGCCTTACCCATTCAGCATCACAACTTGCCATCCGCCGCTAACCGTAACGTTCGCGCAGCGCCGCGACCTGCTCCGGCGTCAGTGTATTGACCTGCCCGGCCTGCCTGGCAGCAAGGTAAACCCGCGCCAGGAACTCTACCGTCTCCAGATACACAGCGGCATCCTGCAGCGTCCGCGCATAGGCGACCACACCATGATTGCCCAGCAGCAGTGTGTTGTGATCCGCCAGGTACGGAATCAACGCCTCCGGCAGCTCATCCCCACCCGGAATGACATAGGGCACCAGCGGAGTCGGCCCGGTGCGCACCACTGCCTCCGCCAGAAACGGCTGATCCAGCCCCACGCCTGCCACAGCCAGGCCGGTCGCTGTCGGCGGATGTGCATGGACAACGGCCCGCACATCCGGACGGTGACGGTAAATCGCCAGGTGCATCCGATTTTCTGAGGAAGGTTTACAGCCTTCCAGCGCCTGCAGGACTTCGCCCGTCGGCGAGACAATCATCAACGCTTCCGGAGCCATCAGCCCCTTGCTTACGCCAGAAGGGGTGATCAGGATGCGATCCTCTGACAACCGCACGCTGATATTGCCATCGTTACCCACGGCAAAAAATAGATCGTACATGCGCCGGCCAACAGCGCAGATTTCGTGCCGGTATTGCCATTCGTCCCAGGGAATATACTGCAATGCCTTGCCTCCCACAGTTGCCACTGACTCTGATCTTCTGCTCACAGAATCAACTGGAGCGCTTCGGCCAGCGAATCGCAGTAGTGGCTGCACAGCGCCCGTGTTCCGCTCTCGATGATATTGCCGCCGCTCAACCCGATCGGCGCGAAACCCGCCAGGCGGATCGCGCAGATACCTGCCCCGCTGTCTTCGATACCCACTACCCGGCCTCGCGCCTCAAACGGAATACCCAGCCCCACGCGGCTGGTCTCCGCATACAGCCAGGGATGCGGCTTCGGCGAAAGCTCGCCCAGCGTGCCCGTTTCCCCCTGCCGCAGCGGAAAGCCGGCAGTGATGATTGCGTCGTAGAAGTCGCGTGGATCGCCCAGGCCCAGCGTGCGAAACGCGGAGAGAATCTCCGGATAAGCCTTTTCGTAAAGACCGGATGTCACCAGGCCGATCTTGATCCCCCTGCCCTTCAACGCCAGCAGGAAGTCTTTCAACCCTGGCGTGGGGACAAACGCATCGGCCCGCCCTCCACCGGCCAGGATCGCCTGCAGTTCGCGGTGCGTATGCTCAAAGTAGAATCGACGGGCCTCTTCCACTGTCCGGCCAGGGCAGTACTTGTCAATACCGTACTGCAGATGCTCAGATACGCTGTGGCCAGAGACGTAGGGCAGGTCGGCGTCCTCCAGCTCAAAGCGCGGGTTGCCGAGCAAACTGGCGATAGTCATCTGGATGATCCAGATCCAGAAGCCTTCGCTGCGCACGCTGGTGCCGTCAAGGTCCATCAGCACCGCCTGCAATGGCCGGTCAATCGACACCGGATGAACGGGGTAGTAGGCCGGGTAGCCCAGCGCCGAACGCACATAAGCCTGCGTCCTGTCAGCGAAGGCGATGAACTCCACCTTGCCGTCGCCCGTCCGCACAATGGTCTCAACGCCATCCTTCCCTACCCGGAAGAAGCCATCGCTGCACACCTGCAGCGGCACCAGGCCATCATCCGGCGAAAACGCTCCCAGGTCCGGGATTACAATACGTTCGCTCACGGAAAGTCGTTTCCTTCGTCACATCCTGGCCAGCGGTTACAGGGTTGCCCGCCGGGGCCGGTACTGAATCGCCTCGGCCAGGTGCGGAACATCGATCACATCGCTACCGGCCAGGTCGGCGATCGTCTGCCCCAGCTTCAGCACACGGTGGTAAGCCCGCGCGCTCAGCTGCATCTGGCGCAGCGTCACTTTGATCAACCCTTCAGCCTCCGGAGTCAGGCGGCAGAACCTTCGGATGTCTCCCGGCCCCATATCGGCGTTGGCCCGCAGATGGGGACTCCCGGCAAACCGCCGGCGCTGACGCTCGCGGGCTGCTTCCACCCGCGCCCGGATGCTACTTGATGTTTCCGCCTGCGCCCGGCTGGTCAACTTGTCGTAATCCACGCGGGGTACATCCACATGGATGTCAATGCGATCCAGCAACGGGCCGGAGATCGTCTGCTGGTAACGACGAATCTGACCCGGCGAGCATGTGCACTGGTGAGAAGGATCGCCGTAGTACCCGCACGGGCAGGGATTCATCGCTGCTACCAGCATGAAGTTAGCTGGGAAGGTCAGCGTGCCATTAGCCCGGCTGATCGTAACCCTGCGGTCCTCCATGGGCTGGCGCATGACCTCCAGCGCCGACCGGCCAAACTCGCCAAACTCATCCAGGAAAAGCACGCCCTGGTTAGCCAGCGTCACCTCACCGGGGCGCGGTAGCCGTCCACCGCCGACCAGCCCGGCCTGGCTGATAGTGTGGTGCGGAGCACGGTACGGGCGTGCCCGCAACAGCGGCGAATCGCTCGGCAGCAGGTCGGCAACCGAGTAGATGCGCGTCACCTCCAGCGCCTCATCCAGCGTCATCGCCGGCAGGATGCCGGGCAGGGCGCGGGCCATGAGAGTCTTGCCGGAACCAGGCGGGCCGGACATCAGCACGTTATGGCTGCCTGCCGCCGCGACTTCCAGTGCCCGCTTGACATGTTCCTGGCCGCGGATCTCAGCAAAGTCCACCAGGCCCCGCAGCAGCGCCGCCTCATCCACCGCCGGGATGTCCTCGCGGCGAAAGGCGGGGATCACCTGCAGGCCGTACAGATGCTCCAGTAGCTGCCCCAGCGTACGCACCGGGATAACCTCAATATCCGGGATCAGGGCGGCCTCTGCAGCGTCTGCTTCAGGGACGAAGATCGTCTGCAATCCCTGCTGCCGCGCTGCATAGGTGCAGGAAATCACGCCTTTGACGTGCCGCACCTCGCCATCCAGCGACAGCTCTCCGATGAACATCGCTGTTTCCAGGACATCAAGCGGCGCCTGATCAGTTGCCGCCAGCGCACCGACGGCGATCGGCAGATCGTAGGCCGGGCCGTCCTTGGGGATATTCGCCGGCGCCAGGTTGACAGTGTAGCGCTTAAGCGGGAAACGCATCCCGCTGTTCTTGATAGCCGAATGCACCCGCTCCCGGCTCTCCTTCACGGCTGAGCCGGGCAAGCCAACGATATTGAACTGGGGAGTACCGGCATTCGGGGAGAAATCCACCTCCACCGTCACCGGAATGCCATCCAGGCCAACCACCCCGCACGAGATCACTTTCGCCAGCATCACAGACTCCCGGCCTGAACTGCCCTGCGATCCCTGCCCGTCGCACCACTATACCGGAAAGACGCCTTCACACGCTGTGCAAGATGTCGGGGCCAGTCAACAACCCTGGCCCTTGCCGCCTCGCCCGCCCTGGTTCCCACCAGACAAGAAGCGGGATAGCCTACAGCGCCGGAGGCTGATCAAGCGTTGCACCATTGCTGGCGATCACGTCCCGGTACCAGTAAGCCGAATCTTTGGGCGTCCGCTGCTGGGTCTGGTAGTCCACATAAACCAGGCCAAAGCGCTGCTTCATCCCCTCGGCCCACTCGAAGTTGTCCATGATCGACCAGTGGAAGTATCCGTGCAGAGCTACGCCATCCGCCGCCGCCCGGCGCAGTTGAAGCAGGTAGCGACGGGTGAAGTCGATGCGCTGGGGATCATGCACCTTACCGTCCAGGCTGATCCAGTCGGTGTTGGCCAACCCGTTTTCGGTGATCACGATCGGCAGTCCATAGCGCTCCCACATAAAGCGCGGCCCCCAGTACAGCGCCTCCGGAGTCACCGGCCAGTAGAAGGCCGTGATCGGGAAGCCCATCGGCAACGGCAGAACCTCAGGCATGCCGTCTGCACCCTGCCTCACGTATTCGCCGTTGTAGACATTCATGCCGTAGAAATCCAGCGGCTGGTGGATAATCTGCATATCGTGAGGGCCGATGGCAGGCATGGCATCCCCGAAGAGTGTCAGGGCGTCAGCCGGGTACTCCCCGCGCAGCATCGGGTCTGACCACCAGTTATGATGCCACAGGTCGTGACGGCGAAAATTGAAGGTGTACTGCCGCGCCGCCTCGACATCCGCTTCCGCGTCGCTGGCCGGGATGCCGACCTTGCCGACGATCGCCGCCCCTACCTGTGCATCCGGCACGGTAGCCCGGATAATCTGCACCGCTTTGCCATGCGCCAGCAGCGCGTGATGCGAGATCCTCAGGATCTGGTCGAACGCCAGGGTGTCGCCCGGCGCATGGCGGCCATCCATGTGCCCGATCACCACAAATACCGCCGGCTCGTTGAGCGTCATCCAGTAACGAACCCGGTCGCCCAACCGTCTGGTCACCACGGAAGTGTATTCAGCAAACCAGTCAGGCGATTCGCTGTTGAGCCAGCCGCCACGGCAATACAGTGCATCCGGATAATCCCAGTGAAAGAGCGTCACATACGGGGTGATACCGGCGCTCAGCAGCTCATCAATCAAGCGGTCATAAAAGTCCAGCCCCGGCGCATTAACGCGGCCCACGCCTTCCGGCAGCACGCGCGGCCAGGAGATTGAGAGCCGATAGGCCTGCAGGCCGATCATCTTCATCAGCGCGACATCCTCACGGTAGCGATGATAGTGATCGCAGGCCACATCACCGGTATGCCCGCTGAACACCTTTCCCCGGCGGTGGGAGAATCTGTCCCATACCGATGGCCCTTTGCCGTCTTCAAACGCTGCTCCCTCAATCTGGTAGGAAGCTGCCGCCGCTCCCCAGACAAAGCCCTGTGGAAACGCCATGAGTGCATCCCGTCCTTTTCACGAGTCTCTGCAAATCGCCACCGACAGCGGCGAACACAAAACCAGTCCTGCTATCCCGTCGAACGCCCGCTGGTTCGGGAGCGATACAGCCTGGCGCGAGCGCCGACAGAGGCATCACTCAGTCCAGCGGAATTTCCAGTTCACGTGGCGCTGGTTGGCGCACATGAGCCATTGTCTCCGCCCGCGTCTTGATCCCATTGAGTTGCTGAACCGATATCACGAATTCAAGCGGCTCCAGCAGCCAGCAGAGCAACTGACCAACCGCGTCATGCGTCCCGATCCGCAGGCGGAAAAGCAGCCGGGTGCTACCGTCGGACATCCGCTCAAGCAGATATAGCATGGTCACGTCCAGCGGTGCACCCAGCGGGCCGGGCAGGTCAAAACCGCCGATCAACAGCTCACGGTTGACCTCGACTTCGAGTACGTGCAAACCCATGTCCAGCGGAAGGCCGGGCCGAGGAGGTTGCAGGTCGCGGCGCAGGTACGTGGCGCTGGGGATGCCATTGTTCCCCAGCAGGTCAAAGCTGTACCACCCCGTCCGTTCCCGTCCCATCTGGGCCAGCCACGGCCATACGGCTTCCGGTGGAGCATCGATATTGATCGCCCGTGTGACGATCAGGCCGGGCGACGCAACACGATCATCACCCGGCAGGCGCCGCTGCGACTCGCCCAGCCGGGTGCCCCAGCGAATCATCTGTGGGCGCAAAAACAACAGGTAGAACGTCCCCAGCGCAAAGCCATTCAGCAGCGCCAGGGGCGTGCGCCAGCAGGCATCTTTCCGTCTCATGGTCCTTTCCTCCTTGTTGGGCGTCCTGCCGCCCCCCTAGACCGGCGGCCAGGGATAGTTTGGCCCCCGGCCCGGCAGGACAAACCGCCGTGTCCGCAACAGATGGTGCAACCGCGCCAGCAAGGCGTCGATTTCGCGGGCGGATAGCAGCCCTCCCAGCGTCTGGCGAAGTGACGTCGCGGGGTCACCCAGTACAGCGTCCAGAGCCTTCAGGCTATCCACAATCGGCTCAGGCAGCGGTTGCCCGGCGTAATCCCAGATCACTGTGCGCAGTTTGAGCTGGTAGTGAAATGACACGCCGTGATCGATTCCCCACAGGTGTCCCTGTGAATCGAGCAGGCAATGCCCGCCCTTGCGATCCGCATTGTTGATCAGGTAGTCAAAAACGGCCATACGTTGCAGTTGTTCCCCGCATTCCGGCGGCAGGGGCGTGAAGTAGTTGATCTCCGGATCGTGGTCAACGAAGAACTGCAGCGATCCCAGGCCATACGGCCCACCACGCAGCACGGTAGGCGGTACAATGGCCCAGTCCAACGCTTCCGAAACGACATAGGCTGCCACCTCACGGTAGCACAGCGTACCATCCGGGAAATCCCACAGCGGCCTTTCGCCGCGCTGGGGCTTGTACACCGCCAGCAAAGCGCGACGCTCATCGGCAACCGTGACCAGGTAGGCGTAGTTCGATCCCCACGGCAATACGCCGTGATCATCCTGGATAACACCCTGACTCAATGTTGCCAGCACATCGGCCACCGAAAGCGGCTGGGAGGGCATCTCAGGAGCAGGCTCTGGCTCAGGTTTGTCGCTCATGGCTGGCCACAGGCAGAGAGCTATCGATCACATCCAGTAATAATGAATACGGCCATTCTTGGAAGGGTCGGGGCGCCCGCGTTCCACCACCGTCTCAGCATACATCGCCAGGGCGCGCATGAGAGAACGCCCGACCCAGAAGCGCACCACGCCGGGGCTACGGCCGGCTTCCTCCTCTTCAGTGGAAATCAGCTCCTGGGTCACCAGGACGATCAGGTCGCTGAGTTCATCATAACCCAGCCCGATCTCCGCTACCCGGAATTCCGGTTGAATGGGGTCGCGAAGTTCCAGGTCAAAGTCCGCCAGGTCAATCTCAGTAGCGCCCGGTTGCGGAAAGCGCTCATCCAGTTCGCGGAGCAATTCCTTGATCGCTTCGGCCAGGGCGCTAACCTGCAACTTCTCGACAATCAAAGAGACCAGTCGATCCCCTTTGGCCCCCTGCAGATAGAACACCCGCTTACCGCGAGGGCCTACTGTTCCCACTGTCAGGAAATCGACCGGCCGCAATTCCAGTTCAAAGCCCGCCATCAAGCGTTTCCTTTCAAAAGTGCAGGTGCCATCCTTACCGGCAGTCCGGCTGCCTTACTGCACGGTCATGCCGGTTAGCCGGAATCATCGCCCGGCTGTGGCGCCGGGGGCACATGACCGGTGTCATTGATACAACCGACCATTGGCCGGCCAAAGCCAAGCTGCACCACCGAAATCGACGCCGGAGCGACCACAATCCGCTGGAACATATCCAGGTGCATGCCCAGGTAGTGCGCCAGGATCAGCCTGATGATGTCGCAGTGTGAGACTACCGCAATTAAGCCTCTGGGGTGCCGCTCCGCCAGCGCCTCCACCGCGTCTACAGCGCGCGCCTGCGCCCGGCGCATCGTTTCCCCGCCCGGAAACCGAGCGCGGGAAGGCACATGTTGGATGAGTTGCCACATCTTGCGCGACTCCAGATCGGCAACCTGAGCATTCTGCCAGCGCCCACAGTCCAGTTCGCCCACCGCCTCCACAACCTGAACTGCCAGCTGAGGATGGTGAGCGGCAATAGCTTCAGCCGTTTCCAGCGTACGCTCCAGCGGGCTGGCGTAGATAGCCTGCAGTGGCCTGTCCTTCAGCCGCTCGCCCAGCGCCCTGGCCTGGGCCTGACCTTCAGCATTCAGGTGAACGCCGGGCGTCCAGGCAGCCAGCTTGCCCGTTTTTACCCAGTCATTCACCGCATGGCGAATCAGCAGGATGGTTGTCATGATGCCGTCCTTGGCAGGGTCGCACCGCCTGGATGATAACACAGAACCGCCGTTGCAGAACGGCGGGTCAATCATAGCAGCAAAGGCACCTGTTGCGTCAGGATCGCCGGCTGTTCATCCCCTGTCCGGGGCCAGCCAGTGCTGGCGGTAAGCCTCCCATTCCAGCGCGTCGGTAGACCAGTAGGCGTAGAGGGCAAGCCCGCGGAAGTACCGCGCTGCATCGCCACTCTGGGCCAGCCCCTGTCGAACCCCCGCGATCGCTGCCGGGATGCTTTCGGCAGCCGGATCGTGGCCCGGCAGTTCAGCGTCGTATGTGGGTATTCCGAACAACACTTGCGTATTGAGTCCCAGCGACTCCAGCGCAGAAAGGTACTGAGTCACCTGAAAGGCCATCCAGGTCTGATAATCCTCCGGCGTGCTCAGCCCGCTGTTGTAGGCCATCACAACCAGTTCATCCACCAGGAAGGCCACGCGCTGTTTGTACTCCTGGCTCCAGTGCGCGTCAGCGGTGGTATACGGGCCGACGGGGATGCCAGAAGCGCCGGTGTTCCAGTCGGGCGGCACAGCAATCGACAACACCGCTTCATCGCCGATGGCCTGGCGAACCGCACGCAACAGGTCCAGGAAGTTCTCATC
This sequence comes from Chloroflexota bacterium, assembly GCA_019873685.1. Lineage (GTDB taxonomy): Bacteria > Chloroflexota > Anaerolineae > Aggregatilineales > Ch27 > Ch27. Next base: position 90,484 of record JAIOAT010000001.1, on the reverse strand, counting down.
TCCGTTCCAGACCGGCTCAACGTTCAGGTGCACTGCGTCAAAGGCATACTCGGTCAGCGCCTGTGCCGCGAACGCTGCCACGGTATCCTGCAGGTCCGTGTCGTCAAGCCGGTATTCGGGCACTTCCGCCGGTATCCCGATCCAGGCGTCCAGCCTCGCCTCCGGGTAGAAGCGCCTGAACTGGTCAACAAACGCCCGGATGGTCGGAAAGGTGGTCGCGCTCCATGTCCCATCGGCCTGCAGCCAGGTCGTCCACACATAGACGGTGCCGATTCCTTCGGCACGCAACAACCCGGCCAGTTGCTGGACATCTTCATCCTTCTGAGCGGCCCGGCCCCAGTCGATGCCTAGCCAGATCGCATTGCTCCCTACCGGCGCAGATGGCCGCAGCACCAGCAGGAAGAACAATGCCGCTGCTGCAGCGCTCCCGATAGCCAGCAACAGACCAGCTGCCAGCAAGCAGCCGGGTCGCTGAACGCGGTCTGCAACTGGGGGACGTTCCGCCGGAGGCGGCATGCCCTGCCGGTAACGACCGGTAATATGCCGGGAAGGCTCAGGCATGGCCGTTACCCGCCTGCCAGGCGTGCCAGCAAACGCGGCCCCAGGATCAACACGCCAATGATGGCCGCCGAAACAGCCCCCAGCAGCACCGCCGCCGCGGCGACATCCTTGCTGACCTTGGCCATCGGATGCATTTCGGCGCTGGCCAGGTTCACCGCCGCCTCAATTGCCGCATTGATGAACTCCGCCATCCATTCCAGGGTAATCGTCAGCACCAGGATCGCCCATTCCAGCGGCGTCAGGCCCAGCCACAGACCCGCCAGAACCACCAGCACGCTCGCCGCGGCCTGAATGCGGGTGTTCCGCTGGTAGCGCAACATATGCAACCAGCCGGACAGGGCGAACTTGAAGCTGGCCCAGCGACTGGGACTGACCATGTAGCTGAAGTCCTGTGGGTTGATGCGCAGACCCGCGGTTACATCAGCCACGTCGGGTGGCCCGTACCTGGCTGCCTGCGATCGAACACGCTCCTCGGCAACGCCAGACTCGCCAGCCACGTAGACTGGCGGGGTGCTATGCTCAGGCTGTTTCATTGTCTTCATCCTCTGCCGGGAAATCGTACAGGGGAGGCATCACGCTCGCCGGTACGCCCAGCATGCGCAGGAGCGCCTCCTGCCTGGCCCACATATCGGCCTGATTCTGTGGCGTGTCGTGGTCATAGCCGAGCAGGTGCAGCGTACCATGCACCGCCAGCAAAACCAGCACATCAGCGATGTTGTGGCCATCTTCCCGGGCCTGAGCAGCAGTATAGGGAAAAGCCACCACCATGTCGCCCAGGTAAGGCCCCTCCTCACCCGGCTGCTCCAATTCGGAGAGATCCTCAACGGCAGGGAAAGACAGCACATCGGTTGGTGCATCCACCCCGCGAAAGCGCCGGTTTAGCTTCCGCACGCTCTCATCATCAGTGATCAGGAGCGTGACCCCTGTCCGCGGGGGAACCTGATAGTGTTGCAGGGTCAGGGCGATCGCCTCCTGCAACCTGCAGGTAGGCGTTGCTTCCGCGTAGAGAGCGTCTACCCTGACACAGACGTCGTACTGATGCTCAGTCATGGCTTCACCGTTTCGTTGTCTTGCTGGTTATCAGCCCCCTGCGGGCTAGGGCTATCAGCTTCCTGACCTTCGGTAACCGCTTGTTCCGGCTCCGTTTCCACCCCACGCTCGCCCGTACCATCCGATGCGCTCTGATTGCTGGTTACCGCCGGCGCCAGCGGCCCGCCCGCATAGGCTATCCGCGGATGGAATACCCCTTGCAGCGATTCCACAAATACACGCTGTATCTCGCTCAATTCGGACAGGCTCAGGTCGCTGTCATCCAGTTGCCCCTCAGCTACCCGGAGATCAAACATATAGCGTATGATATCGGCGATCTCCTGTTTGTTCTTGGGCCGCCGGGCGCGGATCGCGCTTTCACAGCTATCGGCCAGCATCAGGATCGCCGTTTCCCTGGAGCGCGGGCGCGGCCCCGGATAGGTGAAACGGGAACGGTCAACGGCGCTTTCATTGCCGCCTGCCTGTTCCACCGCCAGCTGATAAAAGTACATGGGCCGCGTGGTGCCATGATGTTCCCTGATGAAATCGCGCACCCGCGCCGGAAGATCATATTCACGGGCCAGGGCATCCCCTTCAGTCACATGGTCAATGATAATCCGCGCGCTGCGATACGGATCGTTCAGCCCCTCATGCGGATTAACCCCGTCGACCTGATTCTCAATGAAGAAGTGCGGCGCCTTCATTTTGCCCACATCGTGGTAAAGCGCCCCGACCCGCGTCAGCATCGCGTTGGCCCCGATTCGCTCGGCGGCCAGTTCTGCCAGGTTGGCCACCTGCAGACTATGCTGATAGGTGCCTGGCGCTTCCCGTAACAGGCGCTGCAGCAACTTCTGGCTGGGCTGTGTCAGTTCAAGCAGGCGCAGACTGGTTGGAATATTGAACACACTGCTGATCACGTACAGCCCCATCAACGCCAGCACCCCCGAGAGCAGGCCGTTCGCCAGCCCCGCCGTGACCAGTGTCAACGCACCCAGCGAGTCACTCGGATAGCCATCAAAGAAAAACATGAGCACAACAGCAGCATTAGTCAGTCCAATTAGCAGACCGGAGACGAAATAGCTGTTGAATCGCTCGGTGTTGGTCAGAGTGAGAATACCAACCAGCCCACTGAGCAGGGTCATCGTCGCCAGCGCAAACGGGCTATTGACCATGAACCCGATCAATACGGCCAGGCTTACCGTCCCCGCGACAGCGACTGATGGGCCAGCCAGCGCGGTGAGCATCAGGCCCATCGCTGCCGTAGGAACCAGATAGGGCTGGACAACCCGATCCGGGCCGGCCAGCCGCATCCCCAGCAGCGTCACCAGTAGCAGGCCGGCCACCAGACTCAGCATGGTGCTGTCCGCCATCAATGACCTGTGGAAACGGTTGAGATAGAGGCCCAACACCAGCAGCACCATCAGACTGGTCAGTAAGGCTCCCAGCAAATCCTGCAGGCGGCGGTCCGGCGAACGCTGCAGCAGTCCCAGCTGGGCCAGCGCCTCCATATCCGCCTCCGTGACCAGAGATCCGCCTCGCACCACGATCTGGCCACGCTCAAAGCTACGCACCTCCGGCGTCACCGCGTCAGCAGCCGCCTGTTTGGCCTGCCGGGTGCGCTCCTCATTGAAGAATGTGTTGGGCCGGATCAGCCCCTCGACAATCGCCGAGATCAGCGCAACCTCGTCTTCCCGAAAGCGCACACTCACCAGATTCGGGATGTTCTGCTTGGTGCTGCGCAGCGTATCATCCCGGATTTCAGCACGCATTACCCGTTCCAGCACGGTAATGACCTGCTCGTCGATCTCGTTCCACCTCTCCGGATCAAAGGCCAGAATGGCCGCCGCCATCTCGTCCGTGAGGGTCAATGTATCGATAGCCCGCAGGTCTGCTCGCAGCATCTCTGGTGTGGCAAATTCATCAGCGCGGACATCAGCAATGTAGTCAAGCACCTGCCGGGCGAGTTGCACCTGCTGCCGGGCGACGCTGGGATCGGGAGGATCATAGACATCACGGACGCTATTCATGGCCACCTGGATGCGCTGCTGGGTCAGCACCGCACTTTCGTAGCTGATGCTGAATGGGGCCAGGATATCCTGAGGAGCAACCTGTCCCACCTGCAGGGCAAGGGCCTGCTGCCCGGCAAATAGCGCGTCATAGCCCACGATCACCGTGGCCAGCCCGACCGAAACAATCGCCAGCAGCGCCCGGAATATCACCCCGGGCTTTGAAACGCCCTGACCATGCCCGGCGTCATCCGAGTATGGGTAAAAGCGTCCCCAGATGGTTCTCATAATCCCCTGACGATCTCAGGAGCCTCCCAGCAGGTCACGCACGATCTGGTTGACCAGCTTGCCCTCGGCCTGTCCCTTGAGGCGTGGCATAAGCACCCGCATGACATTGCCCATATCCTTGGGCGAACTGGCGCCAACCTCACGGATCGCAGCCCTGGCCAGGTCGGCGATTTCTTCCGCCGAAAGCTGGCGCGGCAGGTAGGATTCGAGGATGGCCAGCTCTGCCTGTTCTTCGCTTGCGACATCGAGCCGACCGGCTTGTTCCGCTTCGGTGATCGATTCGCGCCGCTTTTTGGCCTCGCGCATCAGCACCGCCGCTGCTTCCTCCGCGCTCAGCTTTACCTGGCGATCGATCTCCTCCTGCTTGATGGCATTCAGCGCCATACGGATCACGCTCAGCCGCCGCCGATCCTGGGCGCGCATCGCTTCCTTCAAATCTGCCTGCAACGAATCACGCGGATCATCCATGGTCTCTCGCCCCCTCAGTAGGTCATCATCAGAAAATCGCGGCCGGCATCCCCACCAGCCCTATCCGGGCGGCCAGGCCATCATCCGACCACCCAGCACATGAAGATGCATGTGAAAAACCGACTGCCCGCCGTCGCGGCCTGTATTCATCACCAGCCGGTACCCCGACGCCGCAATACCCTTCTGCTCGGCCACTCGCCGGGCTACCAGGAACATCTCGCCCATCAGCGGTGCTGTTGTCTCATCCAGGGCGGACGGATCGCTGATATGCGCGCGCGGAATAACCAGAACGTGCACCGGCGCTACAGGATGGATGTCCTCAAAAGCCAGAACAGTCTCGCTCTCGAAGATGCGGGTAGCCGGAAGCCTGCCATCAACAATCTGGCAGAAGGGACAATCGTGACGCACCGGGGTTGATTCCATAACGCTCATGTGCCAGCCGGCAGCTCCTCGCAGCGAAACGGTACAGCTGGCGTTTCGTATGGACCGCACACCAGCAGGTTGTCAAAGTGAATACGGATTCCCGGCTCCCCAAAGCTTCGCGCTCCCAGGCCGATCCGCCCCTGAGCAAAAGAACTGTCCACCAGCTGACTCACGACCGCGTCAGCAGACCAGGAAACCTGGCCGCCTTCTTCCGCAGCGGGTACCTGGCACTGGCCGGGCGCCAGCGGATTCCAGATGGTCAGGCATAGCGGCACCTGCACATCGTTGATGAAGAACGTGAAGGTGTCGCCCTGACCAATTACCCGGATGTTATTGACGGCTTGCCCCTGCCGGATAGCGTCGGAAGGCGCCCAATCGCTCAGTTCCTCGTCCACGCCGTCCCGACGCCGGGTCACCTGGTAGTAACCATCACCGCTGATCATGAAGGCGTAGAAGTTGTTGTTATCCTGGTGGCGGAACAGAACCCCAAAACCAGGAGCTTCAATATCCTCCGGCCCGGCTACCTGCCTGGCCTGCACCGTCAGATCGAAGTCGCTGAACATCTGATCCAGCAGTGTGAACGCGCCTGCATTGGCGGCGTCAACCGCGATCTGAAGCGTGGCGTTACCCTCCTGGCTCACCACCTGCGCCGCCAGTTCACCTTCATAGAGTTGCCATTCCTCATTGTAAGCGTCGAAAGTCGTCACGTACAGCAATTGGCCCGCTCGTGGCACCGGGATTGTCCCTGTGCATGCAGCCAGGATCGCGCCTAGCGCCAGTATCAGCCCCTTGCGCACCAGCCAGCTCCTTTACCGTAGTATCTTCGCCCCCGGCCACGCCAACACCAGGCCACCGGGACCGTCCAACACCGAGGATTCTAGCACGTTGCCGGGTATCGCCCCACCCTGCATCACGGCGTTTGCACCACCGAGAACCGGAGTTCACCGGCATGTTGACCGTTTAGCAACAGTTCTACGTCGTACTCTCCCACAGGCCACAGGGCGTCTGCACGGCGCAGTTCGAAGCCTATCACGTAGACCGTTTCCTCCCTGCCCAGCGCCTGCTCCTGCCGCGTGATCACCGCTCCGTCATAGGACCACTTCGCTGCAACCACGCTGTCGGGCGGTGCACCCTCGATACGCACCGACAGATAGAATGGTTCTTCTGGAGAGAACACGCCTGTCGACTCCACCGGGTTGTAGTGCGCGTCCAGAGCGCGCGCCATCGTCGCCTGCAAGCGCGTCACAGCGGGCGCGCCTGGCTGTGCGGCTAGTAAAAGCATCAGCACGACGCCCAGGATCGCCACTGCCGCACACCCGATCCCTCCACGAAACCAGCCACTGCCGCACACCCGATCCCTCCACGAAACCAGACCTGTTGCCGTGTCATGATGGCTCAGGAACCTATCGTTGCCAGAACACGCCGGGCCAGGCGATCCCAGCCCTGCGGCTCTGGATGCTCAATGAGGCGTGTAAGCGTTTCGACCGCCAGAGTAACCTGCCCCTGAAGCTGGTAGATCAGGGCCTGATAGTATAGCGCTCGCGGGCAGTCCGGCTGCAGGTTCAGCGCAGTCTGCAGCGCCGCCTCCGCTGCGGTCACCTGACCCGCCTGATACAGTGCCCAGCCGTAGGCGGCCTGAAGTTCAGCGTTCTCCGGCTGGCGGGCGGCAGCTTCCGTCAGCACTGTCAGCCCGTTGCCGGTCAGATTGTAGGCTTCCTCGGCGTAAAAGAACGCCAGAGCGTTCAGGAATTGCAGCTGCCCGGCCCCCAGTTGTGCGGCCCGCGCCAGCCAGTATTCTGCTGAAGCCAGGTCCCCCAGCAGGCGATAGGCCGTCCCGAGTTCAGCGGCAATCGCCGGGTCGTCAGGCGCCGCCCCTTGCGCAGCGGCCAGCGCCTCAAGCGACCGCTCATGATCGCCTTGCGCCCGCCAGGCCAACCCCCGCAACAGCAGCACCAGCGCATCACCGGGCGCAATGGTGAGCGCCCTGGCAAATGCGTCGGTGACGTCTTTGCCCTGCTGGGCGCGTGCCAGCCCCAGGTAGGCCCAGCCAACGGCGTAGTCTGGCGCCATCGCAACAGCCGTGGCAAAAGCCTGTTCCGCCTGAGGCCAGTGTCCCTGTGCTGCCAGCGCCACTCCAATCCGGGCCGCCTGATCAGCGGGAGCATCCAGAGCAGCCTCCGTAACAGCTGCCTGGAGCGAGGCGGCACGCGCCCCAAGTGCGGAGTCATCGAGAGCATAACGCAGATGTTCAAAGGCCTGCCGCGCATCATAGGGCAGGAGCAAGACTGCCAGCCGGTAATGGGCGGAGGCATCTTCTGGTGACTGGCGAATCACCGCTTCCAGCGCCTGGCGTGCCAGCGCCCAGCGCTGACTCTGCCAGGCGCGATCAGCAACCTGACGCCACAGTGCAGGATCGTCGCTCTCCACTGCGGCTACGTACAAATGGGCGATCGCCGCAGCGTCGTTGCCAGCAGCAGCATAGGCCGTAGCCAGTGCCCCGTGTCGCCGGGCATCCGGACTGTCATATCGGCTAACTGTCAGATCAAAGATGAGGGTAGCCGGGTTGCTGTCATGGGGAGCAGGCTGCGCTGACTGACGCATTAACGCGCTTCCGGTCAGCCCGGTTGCCGCAAGAGCCACCAGCAGCGTCAACACCATCCGGCGGATTATTGACCTGAGCTTTCCTGACATGTCGCGTTAGCACCCGGTCTTCAAGCTGCTGGCTGCGTTCTCGGTCCCTTCCGGCTCGATCCGGGCATGATCACTCCGGGCATCTGAGCATCCCTCCAACTGCCCCTCTGGTCTGCCGGTTTGCCGGTGCAATGGTCGGCCACCCAGCACACCTGCAGCGGCGCGCTCCAGGTCATCAGCGGCTATCGGCTTACGCAAACAGACAGACTGATCGGCGCGGCCTTGTCGCCGGTCATCAATCACAGCGTCAGGCGCAACGAGCAAGATCAGCGGCCAGGGCAATACAGGCAGGCGCGAGCGAATCGCCTGCACTACCTTCCAGCCATCTGGTTGGAGATCGACATCTACCAGAACAAGGTCAAAGCGCTGCACGGCGATCGCCTGCAGCGCCCGATCCGCCTGTGATTCCAGCAACGCCCGTACATCAAGCCGCGCCAGCGCCCCGACGATCACCTTCGCCAGGTCGGGCTGATCGACAACAACAAGCGCCGTGCGGCACCGCCGATCCCAATCCAGAGATTCGGCATCTGGCAATGGCTGTGGACTTTCTTCCGGCGCGTTGCGGTCATCCGACTCGGCGGCGAAATAGCTGCCCTTTGCAGCACTGATAGCGGACTGTCCCTGTACCGAATGGGATGTGCCGCCGCTTCCTCGGATAGACCGGGCCATCACCGCTGCCTCACAGCCTAACCACCGGCTGGATCGAAATGGAACAGCGCGACAATTGCAGCCGGCGCGGCCTTATTATAGCATACCGGCCACGGCCTCCCGCCCGGCTGATTTCAGGCAGGGCTACCGCCGGAAAACTGGCCAATTCACGATTGACATCCTGAAGGGAAACGCTAAAATACAGGCATCTCAAGCCGAGGTAGCTCAGTTGGTAGAGCACTTGACTGAAAATCAAGGGGTCCCCAGTTCAAGTCTGGGCCTCGGCACAGAGGGCCGGCGCTGCAACAGCAGCCGGCCCTCGTGATTCTTCCTCTCTCCCCCCTTTTTACTACACAGACGATCACCCTTCTCCGCACTGGCAGGACTAAAGTCCCACTGGTTAATGCGCAACTTTTTCCTAGTTTTCACGTCGGTATTGTCGTAAATGGTGACCGTGTCACCGGATTTCTTTTCGAGAGCCTTACAGGAGGTCAACATGGTTTCCACGTTCTTTCGCCGTTTGGTTCCAGTTCTGGGGGTGTTGCTGATCGCCTTTCTCGGCGTTCAGGCGGCCTTTGCGCAGAGCGACGATCGAGCCAACGCCATTGAGATTCTGGGCACCGTCGAAGGGATGACGCTATCCACCATCACCGTGAACGGGTTACTGATCGATACCAGCCTGGCAGCGATCGCCACGCCCTTGACGTTGGAACAGACAGTGTATGTCGAAGGCGTTCTTCTTCCTGAGGGCATTGTTCAGGCGCGGCAGGTGCGGGCAACTCGCTCAGGGCTGCAACCCGGCGAGCTTGAGTTGACCGGCACGTTGCAATCCTGGACTGGCGACCAGGCTGTCGTGGCGGGTCTGTCCGTTAGCACTGTTGGCGCTGAAATCAAGGCGGGGGTGGTCGTTGGTGGGCTGGTCAAGCTACATGCCATTCCGGGCGGTGGCGACACCTGGGTCGCCCGCGAACTTGAGCTGTACGTCCCTGCCCGGAGCGATTCCAGCGCTGATGATAACAGCGGGCAGGACGACAGCCCTGAATTCCTGCAGGGCAAGCGGCTCAAGATTGTCGGCACACTCGAGGAAATCGGCGATGGCTTTGTCGTCGTTGGCGGTCAGATTATCGATGTCCGCAACGCCGAAGTGGATGCCAACCTCATGATTGGCGCACTGGTCAAGCTGGAGGTCACTCTGAGCGACGGTCAGCTGGTAGCGCACGAAGTCGAGCGGGCGCGTAGTGTCTTCAACGACAATACTGCTGAAAATGACAACTCGGACGACGACAGCAACGATAATGACAACAACAGCAATGCCAACGACAACCTCAACTCCAATACCGGCGTCCCTGTGAATTGTGTCGTGACTCGGCCTGCCGGCTGGACAACCTACACCATTCGCCGCGGCGATACGCTCTCGGCGATTGCCAGGGGCGCGGGCAGCACGATCAGCGAACTGGTCGCCGCCAACTGCATTACCAACACGCGGCTCATCCGGGTTGGCCAGCAAATCTTCGTCCCCCGTCAGCCTGCTATGAACCTCATGAACAACAACAATGACAACCGGGATGACGATAACTGGAATGACAACGATGACAACCAAGCGAATTCGAACGACAACAGAGATGATGATCGCAACGACAACCGCAACGCGAATGTCAACGACAATGACGAGCATTCGGACAACGAGGATGATGACTAATCGTCGTTGATCGCAACCGGCGGGTGGAAGGGTGAGCCTGTTTCCTTCCACCCACCCCACCCGGTTGCCGCCGGAGACCTGGAACACACACCATGCTACAGACGCGATCGCTCCCCCAACGCCTGCCCGTGACAATGCAGGGCGCCCTGTTCTTTCTGCTCTGCTTTGCCCTGTCTGCCGTCCTGCTACTGACTACGCCGGGTTTCCCTGGCACAGATGACTACTATCACGCCCGCATTTCGGCGGAGATCATCGCCCAGCGCCGTCTTGCCCTGGACTTCATCTGGCTGCCGCACACCATCCTCAGTCCTGACCGATTCGTGGATCACCACCTGCTGTATCACCTATTTCTGGCGCCCTGGGTGGCCCTGGGTGGTATGATCGGCGCCGAAATCGCTCAGGCCCTGATCGTGGCGGGGACGTTCACAGCCGGTTGGGCATTGCTGCGGAGCATCGGAACGCGCCACGCGGCGCTATGGGCGTTCGCCCTGTTCGGCCTGTCAGTGCCCTTCCTGCACCGGCTGCTGATGATCCGCACACAGGCCACCGCGCTACTCCTGCTGATCCTGGGTTTGCACGCGCTTTTCCAGCGGCGTCACCGATGGCTGCTGGTTATAGCCTTCGCTTACACCTGGCTGTACGACGGCTTTATCCTGATCGTGGCCTTTGCCGCGCTGGCTGTGCTGGCCGAATGGATCGCTGACCGCCGCCTGGACGTTCGGCCGGTGGTTTACGCTATCACCGGCGTCGGGTTGGGGCTGGTAATCAACCCGTACTTCCCGCGCAATATCGTCTTCATTGCGGAACATCTGGGCGCCAAAGTGGCTTTTGAGAGTGGTATCCGGGTGGGCAACGAATGGTATCCCTACCAGACCGCTACGTTGCTGGAAAACTCAGGGGGAGCCTTGCTGGCGCTCGCGCTGGGGCTGTTGCGACCAAGCTTCGGCGGGCGGCGCGACCGGGTGGAAACCACCCTGCTGCTGGTGACTTTGCTGACACTGGCGATGCTCTTTCGCTCGCGGCGGTTCATCGAGTACTATCCGGCGTTTGCCCTGCTCTTTGCAGCAGCAAGCTGGGGAAGGGGCGACCTCTCCCTTCGCGACTGGCTGCCCGACCCAGGGGTGGTTCGCCGCCTGGCAAGCGGCGTAGCGTTGACCAGCGCAGCGCTGGCGATCGGCCTGACTGTGGCTGCCGTGCACCGGTCACTGGATGATGTCAGTGATCCGGCGACTCATGCAGGCGCAGCGGCGTGGCTGGCCGAACACTCCTCACCCGGATCGCTGGTCTTCCAGACCGACTGGGACGACTTCACCCGCCTCTTCTACCACAACACCCACAACACCTACCTGGTCGGCCTGGATCCGACTTACCTGGAGCGCGCCAGCCGACAGCTCTGGGACTCCTGGGTGGCGATTACCCGCGGCCAGGTGGAGCAGCCATCAGCCACAATCCACCGGGATTTCGGCGCGGCCTATGTCGTCAGCGACACTCGGCATCCTGAATTCGCGGCCCGCGCGGAATCCGATCCGGGTTTGAAGCTGGTCTACCGGGATACCTACAGTGTTGTCTGGGAAGTTCTACCGGCAGAGCTTGCCGGCAACGTGCAGCCATGAGCCTCGAGCCATGCAGTCTCTAGTGAACCCCGGTAGCGCCCGTGTCCCGGGCAGATTACACTGGGGCAACGCTGAGTCTCTCACGGCAACGACCGCTCTGGGCCAGAACGCGATGATCATCCTGGTGCTGCCCGACCTTCCAACTGAAGACAGGCTCCTGGCGCTTGCACGCCGCGGTGACCGGGAGGCTATCGCCGAAATCTACGACCGCTACTTCGAAGCGATCTACCAGTTCATCCGGATGCGTGTTGAGGATGAGGCCCTGGCCGAGGACCTGGCCGGTGAGGTGTTTCTGAAGCTCATTGCTGCGTTACGGGGCGGCAATGCCCCCTGGCACAGCCTGCGCGGTTGGCTGTTCAGGGTTGCCCGCAATGTGCTGTATGACCACTACGGGCGTGAGAAGCAGCTGACCACCACCGCTCTTGACGAATGGATCCCGGCCCAGGCGGATAGCGATCCAGAAGCCAGCTTCGCCGCCAGCGCCGACAGCCAGCAGGTTCGCCAGGCATTGCGGGCGCTGCCCGCTGACCAGCAGGAGGTCCTGATCTTACGCTTCGGCCAGATGCTCAGCCTGGAAGACACCGCCGCGGTGATGGGCCGCAGCATCAGCGCCATCAAATCGCTGCAGTTCCGCGCGGCCAGCAATCTACGCGTCGCGCTGACGGCCGCAGGACGGGGTGATTAGAGTGAACGAAGTCGACTTGCTCAATGCTCTGGAGGATTGCATCACCCGGCTGAATGCGGGCTACACACTGGAAGAATGCCTGCGCCGCCACCCACAGCATGCGGCAGAATTACGTCCATTGCTGGCTTCAGGCCTGCTGGTCAGGCGGAGCCGCGCCTCCGCACAGGAGACTCTGGCCGCGCGTGAGCGCGTACGCCCGCAGATCGAGCGGGCGCTGCGCCAGCCAGACCGGAAACGCCCGGCGTGGCGGCGCTATCCCGCCCTGGCCATGGTCGCCAGTCTGCTGCTGATCTTCGGAGTCGTCCTTTCCAGCAGGATTGCCACTCTCCAGCCACGTACTCAGGAGACAACGCTCACAGCTGTGCCATCCAGCACCCTGCTGCCTCCGACAGCTACCAGAACGCCCAATCCAATCCACACACCCACGATCACGCCCTCGCCAACAGTAACGGCCTCATCCAGCCCCACGCCGTCTGCAACGCCGACCATCACGGTCACACCCGGCCCAACCATCACGGCCCGCGCTACAACTACGGTGTGTGCGCCACTGCCGCCCGATGGCTGGATCGGCTACACGATCCAGCCCGGCGATACCCTGTCAGGGTTGGCGACCCGCAGCCGCACAACCCTAGAACGTCTGATGGAGGTCAACTGCCTGTCTGATGCCCGCCTGATCATCAGCGGACAGACGATCTTCCTTCCAGCACAGGTACTAACCACAACGACGATCGCCCCTGCCCCCACGCAGATCGGGCCTGCCAGCCAGCCCGCAGGCAACAACGCAGGCAGTGGAACGAGCAGCAATGATAACGACGATGATTCTGACAACGACAATGACAGCGATAACGACAACGTAAATGATAACGACAATGAGAACGACTAGACGCCAGGTGCACTCGCTGCCCTGGAAAGCATGTCAGGCGGGCTAAAGCAAAAGACCGGCATCCTGCGCGGATGCCGGTCTTGCTGCATCAGTTCTTCTTGCCCTGTCCAGGCGGCACACCCCCCTGCCCCGGCGGCGTTGACCCCCAACCTGGTGGCAGCACGCCGTCCAAACCGGGTGGCGCGTCCGGTGCGCTGCCACTGCTGGTACTATCCCCTGCCACAGTGACTTCTTCTGCCAAGCTTTGCTCTGTGTACAGACTGGTAAACGTCAACGGCTGCCCGCTCCTGACCAGATTCCGCCAGAGTGCCAGCAAAGCGGTGATCTCACCATTGGTCAGCGCCGGACTGATCTCCACCTCACGACGTAACAAACTGATCGGCAGCGCGGCCAGATTTTCCTCCACATACGGCTCCGGTTCAGTCGGGACACTGCTGGCCGTCAGATTGCTGGCCAGCGGAACCCTGACCTGTGTACCAGCAAAGACCGGTTGGCGTTGCCCGTTGGCCTCCACAACCGCCCAGCCATCCAGCACCCCAACCGTCATTTGCCCGCCAGGCTGGGCTTGGAAGTAGGCCGTCGCGTTCATCTGGATGCTGACCTCATTGACCAGCAGGGTGACTTCGGCCACACCTTCCGGCGTCTGGATCAGCAATCCGCTCTGTGGGCTTTCCTGGCACACTGAGTCATTGACCCCGCTGCGGAAGTAGAATGCCTGCATCGGCCCGTAGTATGGCGACCAGGCTTCCATGACCTGCAGCGCCTCAATGTCGCCATCCAGCGACAGAACCGGAGCATAGACCCAGCCAACCCGCCCTGTATCCGGGATCAGCACCCGCAGCCACGAATTGTCAGCCAGCCGTCCTTTGGCCTCGACCACGGCACCGGGGGCCAATGTGGCAATCACCCCGGCATTGGTCGTCGGTCCCAGCCGCACGTTGACGTACTGGCGGGTTGCGACCGTAGCCGACAACGTTGGCAAGGCTTCGACCGCGTTGGTGACTTCAACATCGCCAAACAGAACGTAGGTGACTTCCTGCGGAGCCGCATACTGCAGGTATGCCTGCAGGTTCAGCAGAGCAACTCCCCATGTACCGATCTCCAGATCCATCGGACTGAGCCGGATGGCCTGCAGCGCATGGACATCAGCGATATCGCCTTCCTGGTTGAAATCCAGCGCGGTGACATCCGGTCGCGGCGTAGCGTCCACCAGCATGTGCCCGTAGCAGGCCCGGTTGGTGCCCATCGCCTGGCACAGTATGTCCGCCATGGAAAGCGCGATCTGGACGATCTGGGGGCAGGAAGACTCCGGCGACTGTGAATACGCCGGCACAGGTTGCAGCAGAGGAACCAGCCAGATCAGGAGCAGCAACAAACGCTTTGCATAAGGCATCGCTATCTTCCCCAAAGAAACTCTCTATCGGCCTGACAGTAAACACGAACCCCACTTTCATCTTTACTGTACCACGTTCCTACATAATCTGTAAACGTCTGCCGCAAACAAATCGACAGGCAGCGTAGCGAAACAACAGGCAGGGCAGCCGTCCGGTGACGTCAATGACCGGTCGGCAGCCCTGCCGCAATGCCAGCAAAACCGTCCGTTAGTTCCGCTCGCGCCAGCAGAAAAAGCGCCGTTACGACTTATAGAGACGGTTGCGCCGTCCTGTCGGCTGTAACAGCGCACTATCCTGTTCCCGCTGGCGAGCCAGTGCGCTATCCGCGTAAGTCACCCACGCCCGCGGCGCATCCTCTTCAGCACCGCCATGACGGGTGTACCGAGGCCGGATCTGGCAGAGCATCGGGGTGTTCACCGCCGCGCCGGAGATGATCGCCTGTCCTTTGGTCAGCGACGGCAGTTCGGCCAGCAAGTCCCGCCCGACGCTCTCCACGCTCTCCCGCACACGGGCCTGGTCGATCGGGTTAACGATCCGCAGCAGGATTTGCGTGTTGCACTGGGAAAGCACGTCCGAATCCAGCTTACCGGGCCGCTGGCTGATCAGCCCCACACCGACGCCGAACTTACGGCCCTCCGCCAGAATCTTCTTCAGGATGCCGGTCGTGACGATATCAACGCCGGCAGGAGCGTAATTGTGCGCCTCTTCAATCAGGATGAAGACTGGGTACGGCAGGTAGTAGTCGCTGTCCGGCCCCACCTCGCCGTTCTTGGTGCGCATCCGCGCCGTGAAAACACGCCGCAGCAGCGCAGCGACAATCACCTGTTGCTCACGGCTGTCGATCTGGTTGAGTTGCATCACCGAGCAGCGCCCCGGTCGGAACAGATCTTCCAGCGAGGTTTGCTCCTGGTCGTCAAAGATCTGACCCTTGCCCGTCTTGATCGTGCTTTCCAGCCGCCACCGGAGCGCCTGGATGGTCCCTTTGTCGAAGTTGTCTTCCGCATCCTCGTCGATGCGATCCAGCACGCCCAGCAACTCAGCGCGCGTCCAGCGGTCTTCCGAGTTGAAGCGTTGCCGGCTCAGGTTCTGCGCCTGCCGGTAGGCGCGGCCCAGCATGTAGTCCATGCGGTCGGTAACGCTGGGCAGTAGATAACGCAGATCGCCCCGCTCCAGCGTCCCCACCCGGATCTTCACATCGCCCGGCGCGTAAATCCGCGCTTCCGGGCGGTAACCATCCCGGCACAGCTGTTTGGCATTAGGCAGTTCGGCCAGCGTGTTGTACTCGCCATGCGGGTCAATGACGAGAATCGCCGCCCGGTTGTTGGCCCGCATCATCTCCTCGATCAGGACGCTGGCCGTGTAGCTCTTGCCCGCCCCGGTGCTAGCGATGATCGCCAGGTGCGTACTGACCACAGCGCCAACATCGATCGCCACCGGCACCTCACCCTGCGGACGGCTGAGCAGCCAGCCGATCGTCGCCGCGCCAGTGTCATCCGGTTTGCAGCGGCTGAGCACATCCGACAGGTAAGTGTTCTCAGCCAGCGTGATTGGCGTCCCCACGCGGGGCGGCACACGCGGATTGACGAAATCTTTTAACTGGCGGTCATAGTAGCCAATGACTTCAGCCGTGATCTCGAAGAGTTCGCTGCTCCGGCCCTGGTAGCCCACCATCGCGGCGATCCGGTTGGGGTCTACCTGTGGATCGCCGGAAAAAGCATTGGGGTACAGGCGCACCGGTCGGCGCTCGGTAATCCGGGAAAGCACCGGTTCTTCCTGGCCACCGCCCAGAGACACCGGATAGGTGATGAATTCGCCAACTTTGAGTTTCTGCTCGTCATCCGGCGAGACAAACAGGAAGCTATGGGGCGTCGGCCCCGGCCCTTTGGCCCGACCCAGTGGCTGGCTCATTGCATCCCTCCCAGCGGCCCGATCTGCGTCCGCCATAACAGGTCATCGCTCAACACCGCCAGTTCGGTTGCACACTCTGGCAACAGGCGCCCCAGCTTCCTCAGCACAATCAGGCTAAGGTGCAGAGCCAGCGGATGATCCATGTGCGCCAGCAGCGGCAGGTAGTCCAGATGCAGCGCGCCATCATAGGCATGGAAAGCGCGGATTTCGTCGTCCGTCATCTGGATAACCTGGGCATCGCTGTTGGCCGCCAGCAGTGGCACGCCCTGAAACACATCTCCATCCGCTTTGACCCGTCCGATAGCGGTGATGCCCACCAGCACCGCCCGCTCATTCAGGTAATCCGGCGTGAACATAGCCAGCTCGGTCTCCGGCGACAGCCGCGGCCCCAGGCGACCAAAGTCAGGGTTGAGCAGCACGGTGTCGTAGATCAGGCCCACCAGTGCGCCAGCCTTCCCGCCTTCCAGCTCGATCCGGACAAAGGTGCCCAGCGCGTAATTCTCTACACCCGGCGCAGGGTCAAACTCGTTGCGCCCGTAGACCTGGCAGATGTAGTCCGTATGCGAATTCGACTTGACGATCTTCCCCAACGATACGCCCACGATCACCCTCCCTCACACCCGGCGTCCGCGCTTGCTGACCAGCTTGCGGCTAAAGCGCACGCTGATCCCGCGCTCACTGGCAAACGCCTGGAACAACCGGTAAAAGCGCTCGCGATCCTGCATGCTCAGGACAGCCACCGCGTCCGCCGTCTCCAGCGGATACGGGTATCCCACCCCCACAATGCATTCGGCGCGCACGACATCCAGCACCCATTCATGCCGTCCCTGCTCAAAGACCCAGGCTGGTATCTCCACCCGCGCCGGGGGGTAATCCCGCGTCGTCTTGAGATACGTGAACAGCACGCGCTCGTAATACCCGCTGTCAACGACCTCATCATCCCGGCTGCAAACATACCACCGCGTGCGGTCGCCCCATTGCATCCGCCGCCGGAGCGCAGTGGCGTCTCCTACCCGCCCGCCGCGGTAACCGGCAGCATGGTGTAGCAGCGTGGTCAGGTCAGCGGCCAAGCTGGAGTCGATGTAGCCGATCACCGGCACGCCGGTCCTTTCAGAACACTGCAGCAGGTCAACTACCTGCGCGATGTACTCGCGCTGCCGCGACTCGCGCATGGTATGCACAAATGACAGAATCAGCGAACCATCCAGAAACGCCAGCGCCGGGCTGCCTTTACGCGCTTCCATGAACTCCTTCAGGCGCTGAACCTCGCCGACAAAGCGCCGCCACTCGACCTCGTGCTCGGCGTATCCGGCCTCAACCGCCTGCAACAACTCGGCTGGCGTCAGCACCTCCACCTGCACATCCTTGGTATAAGTACCGGCGACATCATGCGGATTCTCAAACCAGCCTACCTGAACCAGACCGACCGGCATGGACATATCCCGGTTTGGGAAGATTTGCGAGCCATCAACCGCGAATGTTGTGATCCCGGCTAGCGTGTTCAAGGCCCACTCACGCGCCTGGCGGTGATCCGGCCAGCGAGTCTCAAAGGGGATGATCAACGGCCGGGTATCCTGCTCCTCAGTCGGGCGCGCGCCGGGCCGGTCAATCCCGGCGATACGCGCGTCGACCTCCTGGCGCGACAGGCGGCCCATCACCAACAGCGCTTCCTGAAGCATGGCCAGATCTTCACGCATATCGCGTTCAGAGGCCTCGAATGCCCCTCCCTTGCGGGCCAGGGCCTCGGCTACCCGGCTGGCATACAACGGTGTCATAGCGGCCTCACCTGGCTAAGCCCATCTTCCTTGGTCACCTGAATCACGTGGTAACCGGCCTGCTCAAACGTATCGTCATGGCTGATCACAAAGAGTTGCTGTAACACCCTCAGGCTGGCCAGGCGCTCGGCCAGTTGCTCGCGCCGAATGTCGTCCAGGTTGGTCGTCGGTTCATCAAAAAAGGCAAATCTCACATTGGCCAGATGCATCAGCAGCGCCAGCCGCACAGCCATCGCCGCTACCATCTGCTCACCCCCGGAAAGCAATTCAAAGTCACGCTGTTGCCCCCGCTGGTTGACCGTGATTCCGAACGCCTCATCCCAGTTCAACACCATGCTGTGATCGCCCAGGATGTCGCCGAAAATCTGGTTGGCCTGTTCGCTGATCAGGCGCACCAGTTGCCGGACGACCTCGGGGCCTGCCTTGCGGATGCTTTCCCGTAGAAATTCCAGGATATCAAGCCGTGTATTCAGTCGTTGCTCCTCCGCTTCCAGCGCCAGCAGCTGCGCCTGAACTTCCTGCAGAGCGACGAGCCGCTCCTGATAAGCCTGCAGGGTACGCTTCCATTCCTCCAGGCGGGTTTCCACCGCCACCCGTGCGCTCTGCAATTCCTGTTCTTGCTGACGCAAACCCTCATGAGCTTGAGCGTCATAGGCAACTGCAACAGCATCGCGCTCCTGCACGACTACCTCATGGGCTGCCTGGCAGGCAGCGCGTTGCCCCTCCAGGTCCCGCAATTGCGCCCGGCGGATCTCCAGTTGCCCGGCAACAGCAATGTGCGCCAGGTACTCCCGGTAGCCAGCTTCGTGGCACGCTTTCTCCTCAGCCGCCGCCGCCAGCCGGACGTCCAGATCAGCAAACTCACGCAGTTGCGCCGTAACCTCCGCCAAACCCGCTTCAAGGCGCGCCAGTTCCGCTGTCTGCGCGCCCAGAGCTTCCTCGATTTCCATGTGGTTAGAGGCGACTTCCTGAGCGCGCTCATAGCGGCGGCGCGGATCGCCGAGAGCCTGCCACTGCGCTTCCAGTTCCGGAAGCCGCGCTGCGCTCTGCTGCAGGTCATCCACTGCCGTTGCTTCTGCCTCCAACATCCGCTCAAACGTGTGCAGGTGCGCCTGGCAACGACCGTAGGAGTCGGCAGCCTCGGCTGCAGCACTGTCATAGTCACTCCGGGCCTGCCGAACCCTTTGCTCTACCAGAGTCAGGCTGGCTGCGCCGGGCAGCCGATCCAGTTCAGCCTGCAAACCCGTGCGCTCCATCTCGATTCCTGCAAGTTGACCGCTCATCCGGTCAAGCTCAGCTTCCAGGCTGGCAAGCTCCACAGCTAGCTGATCCTGTTCCTGCCGGTAGTGATCTGCCGCCTGCGCCTGGGCGTGCGTATCCATTGGTCGCCGGCACACCGGGCAAGTAGCCCCGGCCTCGGCCAGCAGGGCCGCATATTCCTGCAGCCGGGCCTGATCGCTACGCAGACGCTCCAGCCGTACCTCCAGCGTACGCCGCTGGCCACCCAGATCGTCCAGCGCCCGCCGCGCAGCATCGAGTTGCTCCTGCACTGCCCGGCTACGCGCCACCTGTTCGGCCATAGCTTGCTGCTCCCGCATCTCCCGATCCAGAGCAGCTTGCGCCGCGGCCAGGCGATCTGCAGCGCGCTCCAGTTGCGCCACCACAGCGCGAGCCTGCTCAGCGGCGACCTCCGCGCTCTCCGCCCCGGTCTCGACAGCCCCAGCGGTCGGTTCCGGCAGGCTCAACCCGGCGGCCACCAGAGAGTCCTCGCTGCTGTCAATACGCCTGCGCAGGTCAGCCAGAACTGCCTGCAGACGGTCCAGCTGCGCCCTGCTTTGCTGAAGTGTGGCCTGGTCAGCCCGTACCTGTGCCAGAACCGCCTCCAGCGCCTCCTGCTCGCGGACCCGTGGCTCAAGCTCGGCCATTTCCTTCTCAGCCCGGATGACCTCTTCTAGCTCACCGCGTAGCCGATTCAGCGCAGTGACCAGCAGGTCATGCTGCTTGTCCAGTTCGTGCTGGCGTTCCTGAACGCGGCGGTACTCCTGCTGTCTGGCCTGCAGGGCAGCCAACTCCCGTTCAGCAGCCTCATACCCGTCATAGGCTGCCCTGGTCCTGCTGATGATATCCTGGGCTGCCTCGGCCTCCCGGACAGCGTTGCCTGCTGAGGCCAGCTTTTCTTCCACAACCCTGAGTTCAGCCGCGGCGGCTTCGACCCGTCGCGTCAGTTCGTCCAGGCGATCCCGCTGCCGGTCGGCTGCCTGCCGTTGCTCACTGACGGCTGCCAGTTGCTGGCAGAGTTCTACATATTGGCCTTCAGCTGTCGCCAGGTCCCGGGTAATCCCGTCGATCGCGGCGGTCACATTCGGCAGGTCAGCCAGTTTGCCCTGCAGATGCGCCTGCTGGGATTGACTATTGCTGATCTTGTCGCGAATAAAGCGCACTGTCTCGCGCAGGTTCTCATAGGCGGTTTCATAGGCGTCCGTTCGTAGCAGCCGGTTGAACTTCTCCTTCCGCAGAGCCGCCGTTTCGCGAAAGATAGCCGTCATCGTCCCCTGCGGTACGCCAACAGCATCCACAAAGAAGGTAGCTAGATCGTCGCCCTCTTCGGCCTGCAAATGATTGCGGATGAACTTCAGCGTATCGTCCCGGCCTTCACAGACTTTCGCCTTGATCTGTGGATCGTAGATATACGTCTGGCTACTCCCGCCTACCGCGCGTACCACCACATACTCACGCTCGTCAAAGCTGCTGATGAAGCCGACTTCAATCCTCCCGGTGCGTGCCCCCTCCCGGACGAAACTCCCCAGGTTATAGGGTTTGCGGTCAAAGAGCGCCAGGCCAATCGCCTCCAGGATCGTGGACTTGCCTGCCCCATTTTCCCCCTGGATCAGGTTAACCCCTTCTTTGAAAAAGATCTCCTGGCCATCCGGCCCATAGCTCTTGATGTTGGTCAGTTGGACGTTAGTGATCCACATCGCTGCCTTCTTCCATCCAGCGCAGATGAGAGTCCAGCGTATCGTAGATGGCCGCCGGTTCCGTCTTCTTGAGAGCCTTGTCCTTCACTTCCAGCAACAGGGTTGTCATCTCATCCTCATGCCCTCTGAAACGCGGGTCGCGCCGGATCAGTTCCGCGAACACCAGCCGCTCCAGTTCCTCCCGCGTCAGGTCGGCGCCTTTCTCCACTGCCAGGCCAAGCAGTGTCGTGCGGTCGTCGACCCGCCCATGCAGGGGTTCGAACTCCTCCAGCAAAATGTGCCGGGCTTTCTCCAGGTCAAGCTGGGAACGGTCGAAGGCCAGGTTCCCGCGCAGGATCAGGCGGACGACCGGCTTACGGCGCTCAGGATCCGGGATCGCCTCCAGATCGGCCTCATGCTTGCGTCTGGCCTCTTGAACTAACGCCCGAACCAGGCTGTATAGTGCTTCCGGCGTCGCACAGAGATCAACGTCAACCGTAACTGACAGGAACAATCGCTGCACGTTGACGAGATGTTCGGCGTGGTGACTGCCCCCCTCCGCAACCTCAACCAGGTAAGCGCCGCGCCTGTACTCCGCTTCGTCAAAGCTACATGTTTCCAGTGAACCGGGGTTGTATATCCAGTCGTCCACGGCATACGGCTTGTGCAGGTGACCGAGCGCCACATACTGCACCATGTCTCTCAGCGGGCTGATCTGGCTGAATTTGAGTCCGCCGGGCATGTGCGGCATCTGGCCTTCCACACCAGCATGCGTCACCAGCACGGTAAACCTGATCCCATCCGCCGGCAGCGCAGGCAACTTCTGAGCGATCTCGCCTAGCGCCCGCGGTGCTGATGCGCCAAGCCAGGGCACACCTACAAACCGCACATAGCCGATATCCAGGTACGCCCCCTGCTTTTCCCGGTCATCCCAGGGCAGCAGCACGGCGCCTGAAGGCTCGAACTGCGGAGTCAGCAGGTGAATAAGACCGCGCTCCCCCAGGTAATCCAGCCAGGACATCTGGGCGGTGTAGCGCGCGCTATCATGGTTGCCATGCACAGCGATCACCGGCACGCCAGCATCGTGCAAACGCTGCAGGCCGTCCTCGGCCTGCAGCAAGGTCAGCGGTTCCACTGCCGCCTTGTGGAACAGGTCACCGGCGATAACCAGCGCATCTACGCCCTTATCCAGCGCCAGCGTCACCATATCCCCAAAGGCGCGACCAAAGTCGTTGAATCGTTCCTTGAGGTTGTATTGCTGGTTGCCCAGGTGAACATCCGCGATATGGAGAAACCGCACGAGTTCTTCCCCTCCGGTCTGTAGGTGCTGACCCGCTGTCTACCGCAAGAATAATAGAGAATCGCCGCTCACACAAGTGTTCTAATCCACTGTCTCCCGGCGCGGGTCAACCTCCCGGTGGCAGAGTCCATAGCAATCACGACCAATGTCTGCCGGGCACGTTGACGGCAAGCCAAACGGGACGTAAACTTCGGGCGGCTGGCCAATACGCCAGGCAGGTGGAAGGGTTATTACAGGCAGAGACGGCTCCGATCCTGAGGATTTCGCCATGTCGCTGGAAAACTCCCACGTTCCTGAACAGGCGCAGAGACTGCCGATCAGCAGGTCAGTCAGCACAATTCCCTGGAAGCGCGTAGGAGCGGTCGCACTCGCGCTGGCAATCACGGTCGTGATCGCCCTGCTGGCCAACCACATTGAGGAATTGCGTGCGCTGGGCTACCTGGGCGCGTTTCTGATCATGCTGGCCGGCAACGCGACGGTGATCCTGCCCGTGCCGGGGCTTGTGTATGTTATCGCCATGAGCAGCACACTCAACCCCTGGCTGCTGGGACTGGCTGCCGGGCCGGGCGCTGCCCTTGGCGAGCTGACGGGTTACCTGGCTGGCTACGGCGGCGCGACTCCTCTGGAGCATACCAGACTCTACCAGCGTTTTGATCGCTGGATGGATCGTTTTGGGCCGCTGGCGATCTTTGTGCTGGCCATCATCCCTAACCCTTTCTTCGATATGGCCGGTCTGCTGGCCGGGGCCTCCCACATGCCCTGGTGGCAGTTCCTGCTGGCCGCCACCCTGGGTAAGATCATCCAGTCAACCGTCCTGGCCTGGGCCGGGGCGCTCTCCATCGAGTGGATCACCGGGATTTTCGCCTGAGCACCTGAAAGCAGGGTATGGTGAGCAAGAAAGCACTGCTTGACGATCTCCGCGCAGCGCGGGCCGAATTCCTCGCTGCCATTGAAGGGTTATCAGAAGACGAGATGTTACGACCCGGCGTAGAAGGCATCTGGTCGGTTAAGGATATCATCGCCCACCTGATCGCCTGGGAAGCCGAACTGGTCACCGCCCTGAATCGCAAACTCTCCCCCCTTTACCGCAATGCACCACCCATTGTCCTGATCGAGGATATCGATGAGTGGAACATGGAGCAGTACCACCAGCATGCCAACCGACCGCTGGAGGTCCTGCTGCCGGATTTTCACGGCGTGCATAAACACCTCCTGCTGGCTATTGAAGGACTTGATGAACGGTCGCTGGAAGACCCATTACGTTTCGAGTGGATGGAAGGCGAGCCGCTGGCTTACCTGATTCAGGAGACGGCTATCTGGCACGAGCAGGAGCACGCGGAGAGCATCCGCGCCTGGCGCAAGCAGCTTCAGCAAGAGGCTACGCCCTGAGTATGGCTCACCGGAGCAGTCAGAACTGCTGACAACCCGGCAAAGGGTGCATTGGTGAACTGGTCGGCGAGGTAACGTACCGGCAGATTCCTGTCGTGGATCGCGTCTGTCCCCTCGATTGGGCATGGTTGCCCATCGCCCATCCGCTATAATAGGGGGCACTTGCGTGCGGCTCGCGTGTCGCCAAAGGAGTGAACTTCCGTGTCAACCATGACCCAGACGGATATCGCCAGCCTCAGCATCAATACCATTCGGATGCTCGCGGTTGACGCTATCCAGAAGGCCAATAGCGGGCATCCCGGCCTGCCCATGGGCGCGGCGCCAATGGCCTATGTGCTGTGGACTCAGTTTCTGAAGCATAACCCCACCAACCCGGAATGGCCTGATCGTGACCGGTTTGTCCTGTCTGCCGGTCATGGCAGCATGTTGCTCTACAGTCTGCTCTACCTGACCGGCTATGGCGTCTCCCTGGAAGACCTCAAGCAGTTCCGCCAGTGGGGGAGCGCTACCCCCGGTCACCCAGAATACGGTGAAACGCCCGGTGTGGAAACCACAACTGGCCCGCTTGGGCAGGGCTTTGCCACGGCAGTGGGCATGGCCGTGGCGGAGGCGCACCTTGCTGCCGTTTTCAACCGCCCCGGTTACCCCATCATTGATCACTACACCTATGTCCTGGCCTCGGATGGCGACCTCATGGAAGGCATCAGCCATGAGGCGGCTTCACTGGCTGGGCACCTTGGCCTCCATAAGCTCATCTGCCTGTACGACGACAACCACATCACCCTGGCCGGTCCCACCAGGGATACCTTCAGCGAAGATATCCCGGCACGCTTCAGGGCTTACGGCTGGCATGTGCTCCGCGTTGACGACGGCAATGACGTTGAGGCGCTGGCAGACGCCCTCCGCGCAGCCCGTCAGGTCACCGATCGGCCAGTCCTGATTGATGTCCGCACAACCATCGGCTATGGCAGCCCCAACAAGGCCAATTCCCACGAAGCCCACGGCTCCCCGCTGGGTGCGGATGAGGTGCGCCTGACCAAGGAGAATCTGGGCTGGCCGGTTGAACCGACCTTCTACGTCCCCCCGGAAGTCCTTGACCACATGCGCAAGGCTAAAGATCGTGGCCGCGAAAGCCAGCAGGCATGGAGTGAGTTGCTGGCAGCTTACGAAGCGGCCTATCCGGATCTCTACGCGGAACTGGCGCGGGCCTGGGCCGGCGAGCTACCGGCAGACTGGGATGCCGACCTGCCCACCTTTTCCCCGGAAAGCGGGGCCATGGCTACTCGCAAGGCTGGCGGCAAGGTTCTGAACGCTATCGCCAGCCGAGTGAAGACCATGATTGGCGGCGACGCTGACCTGGCGCCCAGCACCAATACCCTGATCAGCGGCAGCGGCAACTTCAGCCGGCACGACTACAGCGCCCGCAATGTGCGCTTTGGCGTCCGTGAGCATGCTATGGGCGCGATGGTCAACGGTATGGCGCTGCACGGCGGTATCTGCCGGCCGTATTCCGCTACCTTCATGGTTTTCAGCGATTACATGCGCCCTGCCGTACGTCTGGGCGCCCTGATGGATCTGCCCACCCTGTACATCTTCACTCACGACAGCGTGGGCGTCGGCGAAGATGGCCCTACTCATCAGCCCGTCGAGCATCTGGCCGCTCTGCGGGCCATCCCGAACCTGACTGTGATTCGCCCGGCAGATGCCAATGAGACCGTTGGCGCTTACCGCGCCATTATGGAAAGCCGCGGCCCGGTCGCCTTGGTACTGACCCGCCAGGACTTGCCGGTGCTCGACCCGGCGATGGTTGGCGATGTACGTAAAGGCGCTTATATCCTCTTCGACAGCGCGCCCAAACCGGAGGTCATCCTGATCGGTACGGGCAGCGAAGTGCAGCTTGCGCTGGCCGCCGGGCGGCAGCTTGCCGCGGAGGGGATTGCGGTGCGCGTGGTCAGTATGCCCAGCCAGGAACTGTTCGCCCGCCAGCCGCTGGAATACCGCCAGTCTGTCCTGCCGCCTGACGTCCGCAAACGGGTAAGCATCGAAGCCGGTGTGGGGATGGGCTGGCACCGCTGGGTAGGCAACGAAGGCGTTATCATCAGCGTGGAGCGCTTTGGGGCCTCGGCGCCTATGAAGGTGATCTATCAGCACTTCGGCCTGACTACTGAGGCTGTGGTGGAGGCGGCCAAGCGGCTGCTACAGGGCTAGCGCCATGGTGACCGGATGAACTCGGTGGAGCTGGACCAACAGGAAGCCGCCGACATCCTCTTCTTTGAGGCTGAAGGGCGAGGGGGATTCCTGGACAGCCTGGAGTCTAGGCGCTTCTTTGATGAGCTGCACTGGCAACGGCTGTGGCAGGCCGTTGCCAGTCTTGCTCATTACACCAATGGCGTGCTGGATATCTGGGCGGAATACGATCTTTCCCGGATCATTGACGCCATCCAGAAACACAGTCTCGCCCTGGTCGGGCGCCAGTACAGTAGCCTGGATGATTTTGAAAGACACGTCCTGGATGCGGCTCTCTTCCTGCAGAACATCTTCAGCAGTATCTGACAACCTGGAGATAGACCCATCGCCGTTCAAGTTCCTGCCCGCACCTGCATCTGGGCCATCTCTGACCTGCATCTGAGCCTGGCCAGACCGCGCGACCAGACTCGCTACGGATCTGTCTGGAAGGATCACGTGGCGCGACTCCGCGCCGCCTGGGAGGAACGCGTCGCTCCAGGCGATGTGGTGCTGCTGCCCGGCGACCTGAGCTGGGCGCATTCGCCGCTACAGGTGCTCCCAGATGTCCAGTGGCTTGCCTCCCTGCCGGGGCGAAAGGTCCTTGTTCGCGGCAATCATGATTTCTGGTGGAAGAAGCTGGAACAGGTTCGCCGTCAGGTATTGCCAGCGGACATACTGGCTGTTCAGGGTTCCTGTGTGCGGCTGGATGGCGTACTCGTCTGCGGCACGATGGGCCACATCGCGCCCAATGATCCCTACTATCAGCCGCATAAACTCAAGAGCTACCGCCGGGAACTACACTGGCTACGCCAGGCACTGCAAACGGCGCAGGAACAACGAACCAATGGTGAGCCAGTGATCCTAATGTTGCATTACCCGCCGTACACTTCCAGCGGCCAGGCCAGCGGCTTTACCGAGGTGATCCGCCATTTCCAGCCTGATGCCTGTGTTTATGGTCACCTGCATCTCCCCGGCGAATGGGCAACCGCCATTACCGGCGAACGGGAGGGCACCCGTTATCACCTGGTAGCTGCAGACTACGTGAACATGATCCCGCAGCGTGTCTGGCCGCCTGAGTAATCCCCAATCTTAAAGGTTTGTCAGGTCGAGCCGCATTTCGTAGGCGCGCTCCACCGGACGGAAACCCAGCGCACTCAACCGCTCATAGGTCCGGCTGGTTAGTGGCTCTTCCAGCAGCGCCAACGGCAGATGAGGATCGAACGCAACACAGGCAGCCTGCAACAGTGCGTGCACATCCTCAAGCTCAGCATCGGGTCGCAGGCCGAGATGAACGATTTCGGTCTGCCGGAAGTAAACCGAGCGGCGGGCCAGCAGCAACCCGCGCCGGTTCTCAAATGCGCGGGCATCCGCCATCGCCAGCAGGGAAGCGAGATCGCGCTCCCACGTCGGCCGTGTAGATTTACCACCGCCGAACCAGTTCACCACCGCTGCTTCAATATCGCCCAACCGTTCCTGCGCCCCATCGGTTCCGCCAGCCTCAATATGTCCGCGTAGAGTCGCCACCTCGCGCACATGCTGAAAGCCAGCCTGCCGGTAAATCCGTACCGCCGCCTCGTTAGTGACGTTCACCAGCAGCGATACCTCCTGCAGCCCTGCCAGCTGCGCCTGTTCGACCAGCGCGGCAAACAGTTTGTGCCCGTACCCCCGGTGGCGGAAACGCGGCGCCACGCCAAAATCGAGTACGAATCCTCGTTTCCCCCGGCGGCATAGCACCCCGATTCCGACAAACTGGCCATCGGGCAGGTAAGCCATCACGGAATGAGCCAGGTCGGCAGCGTTGACTCGGCAGTGTTCCGCGTAGACGGCCGGCGTGTCAAATTCCGTTTCCCAGACGGTACAGATAGCCCCCGCGATGGTTGTCATCGACTCGCGCAGAGCAGTGGAAATGACGAGATCGGTGTGGTCGCCCCGCATAAGCTGGCTTGCCTCCGGGAATAATGTGGCCGCGCACAGCATGAGTGTACTCAACCCTTCCTGAATGTGGTATACCTCCGGCATCCCAACCGTCTCCGCAGAAGCTGCTGGGCGCGGAGTCACAAGGTCTGCTAGAATAGGCGGCAACGCTCCTGTAACTGGAGAGAGCAGAGCATGTCCGACCTGCATGATCACAAGGCCATCCCCGAGGACACGGAGGCAACTCCGTCCCTGCCAGAAACGCCAGCAGATCAGCCGCCAGATGATAGCGCAGCGTCCGAGATAGCAACGACGGCAGCCGAGGAGAGTCAGCTTACCGGGCGCGAGATTCCTGAACTGGTGCGCCGGCCGGCCTACCGGCCAGTTGAGCGTTCGTCACGCGGGTTACACACGACACTGGCCGGGATTCTGCTGATCGCGCTTGGCGTGATTCTGGTATGGCCGGTCTTCTCCGGCGGCTATATCCTCGTGCCCGGCGTGATCGCGGCGATTGCGATCATCGGTTGGGCGCTCAGTCTGCTGGCCTACTGGCGCTATAGCGGTCGCCAGGCGCGTGGAGCGCTGTTTGTGGCGCTTACGCTGTTGCTCTGGGTGGGGACAACCGTCGTAGCCTACGCTCAGGGCGTGCTGGATGGCCGCCTGTGGCCGCTCTATGTTGCCATCCTCGGCCTGGTCATCCTGCTCACCTACATTGGAGATCGGCAACGCGAATCCCGCCTGGCGACGCCCGGCATCATCCTGCTGATCGCCGGCCTGATCGGACTGCTGATTACCTACGACATCATCCCCTCGGTCATCGTGGCTGCTATCAGTGAGTCCTGGTCGTGGGTGCTGGTTGTGCTGATACTGGCGCTGCTGCCGCTAGCCTTTCAGCGCGCGCCGCGACGCCGCTCATGAAGTACACCGCGGAGAGGATCCGTTCAGCTCTGCATTTGTCGCTGGCCTGTAAGCCATGGCGCCCGCGCCTGATCGCGGTGCGAACCATCAAGGAGGAGTAGTTCATGGAATACCGGCAGTTAGGTCGCACCGACATGCGTGTATCGGTCATCAGTTTCGGCGCCTGGGCGATTGGTGCCGACTGGGGCCGCGTCAGCGAAGAGGACGCCCTGGGCGCGCTGAACACCGCGATCGACCTGGGAGTCAATTTCATCGACACCGCTGATGTTTATGGCGACGGACGCAGCGAGCGCCTGATCGCCCGGGTGTTGAAGGGCCGCCGGGAGCGCGTCTTTGTCGCTACCAAAGCTGGCCGCCGTCTCAACCCCCATGTCCCGGAAGGTTACAACTACGCCAATCTGTCGGCGTTTGTGGAGCGCAGCCTGAGGAATCTTGACACCGAAACACTCGATCTGGTTCAGCTCCACTGCCCGCCAACACCGGTGTACACCCAGGACTCCACCTTTGAAGCCCTGGAACGTCTGGTGCAGGAAGGCAAGATCCGTTACTACGGTATCAGTGTGGAGAAGGTCAGCGAGGCGCTCACCGCCATCGAACGCTACCCGAACATTCAGAGCGTTCAGATCATCTTCAACATGTTCCGCCTCAAGCCAGCCGAGGAGTTCTTCCCCGTAGCCAGGCAGAAACAGGTGGGCATCCTGGCCCGTGTCCCGCTGGCCAGCGGCCTGCTGACCGGCAAGATGACACCTCAAACCCAGTTCAGCGCGGATGATCACCGTAACTATAACCGCTACGGGGAAGCCTTCGACGTAGGCGAGACCTTCTCCGGCGTACCTTACGAAATCGGCCTGCAGGCGGTTGAGGAGTTGAAAGCCGCTCTGCCGCCGGGTTACACTATGATTCAGGCCGCGCTGCGCTGGATCACGATGTTCGATGCCGTAACCTGTGCCATCCCCGGCATCAAGCGGCCCGACCAGGCCCGCCAGAACATCGCTGCAGCAGAGCTAGCTCCGCTGCCCAAACCGTATATGGACAAGGTGGTCGAGGTTTACGATCGCTATATCCGCCAGCACGTGCATGACCGCTGGTAACGTAGGCGCCCGGTTAACCTGCACAAAGCTGCCCGCGAGTTTGTTGACAGCGCCGGGTTATCCGGCTATGCTCTAGCCAAATCAGGTTGCACAGGAGTTACCAGCGTGCCTGAGTCCGTTCGCTCCGCCCTTGAGAACCATGTCTATAGCCGCCGTACCTGCGGCTATTTTGGCTTCTACTTTTACGCGAAGCGACATAACGGACGCAGGCGTTAGCGGCTGACGACGCATCACACCGGGTTAAGGGAAGCGCAGGGCTAACGCCCCTGCGCTTTTTTGTTATCAGCAACTTGCTGCAGGAAGGAGGGGCTTCATGGTCGATCTTCCCCCCAGAGTGTGCCGGGGCGTTCGCGGCGCTACCGTCGCCGACGCTGATACCCCGGAGGACATCCACCGCGTCACACGGGAGCTGCTCAGGGCGTTGATCGCCGCCAACGCCATTGAAGAGGCCGATGTCGCCAGCGCAATCTTCACCGCGACGCCGGACCTGACCAGCGCCTACCCGGCCACCGCTGCGCGGCAGATCGGCTGGCAGGATGCTGCCCTGCTCAGCGCCGTCGAGATCGCGCCGCCGGGCAGCCTGCCCCGTTGCATCCGCGTCCTCATCCACTGGAATACCCACCTTCCTCAGCATGAAATCCGGCATGTCTACCTGCGTGGGGCGGAAGTCCTGCGGCCAGACCGCGCTCTGAACATCCCGCCCGTGCCTGACGATAGTGATAGCCCCGCCGGGGCAAGGAGAAATGAATGATGATTGTTGTGATGAAGGCTGGTGCCACAACCAAAGAGATTTCTGCGGTAATCGCCAAGATCAAGAAACTCGGCTATGAAGCTCACCTCAGCAGCGGTCAGGAGCGTACCATCATCGGTATCGTCGGGGATGGCAGCGTCCGGCAATACCGCGAACAATTCGAACTGATGGACGGCGTCGAGCGCACGATGCCGGTCAGCCATCCTTACAAGCTGGCCAGCCGCGAGTTCCATCCGGATAACACCCTGGTCGCCCTCAACGACCACCAGGTGGGCGACACACGAATCGTGGTGATCGCCGGCCCCTGCTCAGTAGAAAGCCGTGCGCAGATTCTGGAGACAGCCCATGCTGTCAAAGAAGCCGGCGCGACCGCCCTACGCGGCGGCGCATTCAAGCCGCGCACATCGCCCTACGCCTTTCAGGGTCTGGGCGAAGAAGGGTTGAAGTACCTGGCAGAGGCGCGAGAGGAAACCGGCCTGCCCGTCGTGACCGAAGTCATGGATCCGGAGAGTGTCCCGCTGGTCTGCGACTACGCCGATGTCCTGCAGATCGGTGCGCGTAACATGCAGAACTACTCGCTATTGCACGCAGTTGGCAAGGCGCAACACACCGTATTGCTCAAGCGCGGCATGAGCAATACTATCGAGGAGCTGCTGATGTCTGCCGAGTACATCCTCAGCCACGGGAACACCCGTCTGATGTTGTGCGAGCGTGGCATCCGCACGTTTGAGCGGTACACCCGCAATACCTTTGACCTTAATGCCATCCCCGTCCTCAAGGAACGCACCCACCTGCCCGTGATCGCTGATCCCAGTCACGCCACTGGTTACTGGCAGTACGTGGCCCCCGCGGCCCGCGCGGCGATTGCCGCTGGCGCGGACGGAATCATTGTCGAGGTGCATCCCAGGCCGGAGGAAGCCGTCTCCGATGGTATGCAGTCGCTGACTCCGGAACGCTTCGCTAAGATGGTGCAGGAATTGCGCCGGGTGGCTGAAGCAGTAGATCGGACGCTATGAGCATGACTCTGCAAGACCAGACTGTGGCGATTGTCGGGCTTGGGCTGATGGGCGGGTCAACAGCGCTGGCGCTACGGAACAAAGTCCAGCGCCTGGTGGGCGTCGATCCGGACGCCGCAACGCTGGACTACGCTCTCCAGCGCGGCATCGTCGACGCTGCAACACCTGATCTCCGGGAAGGCGTCAGTGAGGCGCAAACCGTCATCCTGGCTGCCCCGGTGCGGGTCATCCTGGATATGCTTCAAAACCGCATTGGCAGCTACCTGCGGGCCAACACTCTGCTGATCGATCTGGGCAGCACCAAGGCCCGCATCTGTGAGGCGATGAGCAACCTGCCGATCAGCGTCCTGGCGATGGGCGGTCATCCGATGTGCGGCAAAGAGCGCAGCGGCATCCAGGAAGCTGACGCAACGCTGTACCGGGGGCGCCCGTTTGTCCTGTGTGCGCCGCGGCGCGTCACTCCTGCCGCGCGTCTACGCGCCCTGGAACTGGTCGACGCGCTGGCGGCGGTGCCGGTTGAGATGGACCCTGACCGCCATGACCATCTGGTTGCCGGGATCAGCCACCTGCCCTACCTGCTGAGTACAGCGCTGGTGCGCACTGTTGACGGAGAGGCCCGGGTCGATCCGATGATCTGGCAACTGGCCGCCAGCGGCTTCCGCGACACTTCCCGCCTGGCCGCCAGCGACATCCGTATGATGAGTGATATCATCAGCACCAACACAACCGCCATCGCCCGCCTGCTGGCGCTGTTCCGTGTCCAGCTGGCCATGCTGGAAGTTGCCCTGATTTCCCACGATAGCGAGGAACTTGCTGCCCTGCTGCAGAGCGCCCATGATGCGCGTGTACGCTGGGCCGCTGAATACGGCTTGGAGCAACTCCTGCCGAACAGGCAAAAACAATGATGACCGATCCCGCCACCCTGACCATCCGTCCCGCTACAGCACTGCGGGGCCAGATCACTGTCCCCGGCGACAAAAGCATCAGCCACCGGGCCGTCATGTTCGCCGCCCTGGCGCATGGCGCCAGCACGATCCGCGGCTGGCTCCCGGCGGGCGATACGCTGGCTACCCTGGGCGCAATCCGCGCCCTGGGAGTGCCGGTAGAGCGCCCCGATCCAACGACTTTGCTTGTGCAGGGCGGCACGCTCCGCCCACCGCGTGAACCCCTGCATCTGGACAATGCCGGCACGGGGTTGCGCCTGCTGGCCGGTATCCTGGCCGGCCAACCGTTCCCCAGCACGCTGGATGGTTCCGCACAACTCCGGCGCCGACCGATGCGCCGCCTGACGGAGCCACTCCGACTGATGGGCGCGCGAGTGACCGACACGGATGGCCTGCCACCGTTGCACTTCGAGCCAGCCCACCTGCGCGGTATCCACTATGCCATGCCCATTGCCAGCGGCCAGGTCAAAAGCGCTCTGCTGCTGGCCGGCCTGTTCGCTGACGGCCCCACAACCGTCATCCAGCCCGGCCCGGCCCGCGATCATACGGAGCGCCTGCTTCTGTCAATGGGGGCAGACCTGACGCTGAACGGCAATACCGTCACCCTGCGGCCCGGAAACCCGCTGCGCCCCCTCGATCTGACCGTGCCGGGGGACTTTTCGTCAGCAGCGTTCCTGCTGGTGGCAGCAACCATTGTGCCGGGCAGTCAGGTTATCCTGGAAAACGTCGATCTCAATCCAACCCGCACCGGCCTGCTGGATGTCCTCATGGCAATGGGAGCGCGCATCGCGGTGACGGAGACCGGGACGGCTGGCGGGGACCCGGTCGGTACGCTCAGCGTTGCAGCGACGCCGCTCAGAGCCTGCGAGGTCGCGGGAGAGACGGTCGTCCGGATGATCGACGAATTTCCAATCCTGATGATCGCCGCCCTGTGCGCCGAAGGCGAAACCACTGTGCGGGACGCGCGCGAGTTGCGAGTCAAAGAGACCGACCGCATCGCTGTCATGGCCGCCGAGCTGCGCAAGATGGGCGCGGTGATCGCCGAGCACGAAGACGGTTTCACCATCCGCGGCCCACAGCAATTGCATGGAGCTGTGGTGGACGGCCACGATGATCACCGGATTGCCATGAGTCTGGCCGTAGCGGGGCTGATCGCTACCGCGACAACCGTCGTGAATGACGCCGCCTGCGCCGCGGACTCGTTTCCGGGCTTTGCCGCCACCCTGGCGCAGCTGGGAGCGCAGGTGCTATGACCGTCAGCGCCATCCAACGGGTTGGCTTGATCGGGTGGCCGGTCGCGCACAGCGTCAGCCCGGCTATGTTCAATGCAGCCTTCACCGCGCTGGGCCTCAACTGGCGCTATGACGCCTACCCCATCTCCCCTGACAACCTTGCTTCTGGACTTCGGGCGCTGCAGGCGGACGGCCTCCGCGGTCTGAACGTCACCGTGCCCCACAAACGCGCAGTGATCGATCTGCTGGATAGCATCCGGCCGGAGGCGCGTCTGATCGGCGCGGTCAACACTATCGCTGCTGTCGAGGAAGGTGGCGTCATCCGCTGGGAAGGGACAAACACCGATGCCGCTGGCCTCCACCATGACCTCCGCGCCCTGGTCGGCCTGCCTGAGCCGGGAGCCAGCGCCCTGATCCTGGGGGCGGGCGGCGCTGCCCGTGCGGCAGCGGTCGTGCTGGCCCGTCAGGGATATACGATCACGATCGCGTCCCGCAGGCCGGAACGCGGCGAACAGCTGGTTAACGAAGCCAGGCGCAACCTGCCAGCGCAAACGGAGATCCATGCCATACCCTGGGAGGCGCTCAGGCGCATCGACCTGAGCCAGATCCGCTTGATCGTTCACTGCACGCCGGTCGGCATGTGGCCCCATGACGATGAAACGCCCTGGCCTTCTGACCTGGCGATTCCATCGGCAGCGGTAGTGTATGATATGGTCTACCGCCCGGCGCAAACGCGGCTGATGCGGCAGGCACTGGATTCCGGTGCCGCAGCGTACAACGGCCTCGGGATGCTCGTCCGCCAGGGAGCGGCGGCGTTCACCCTCTGGACAGGGCGCGAGGCTCCGATCGACATCATGCTGGACGCAGCAAGGCAGGCCCTCACATGACCCCTTCACGATTGCGTTTTCTTACCGCCGGCGAATCGCACGGCCCGCTGCTTACTGCCATTCTGGAAGGGATGCCCGCCGGGCTACCGCTTGACCCGGAGGAGATCAACCGCGATCTGGCCCGCCGTCAACAGGGCTATGGCAGCGGCGGACGGATGCAGATCGAGCGCGATCAGGTGCGGCTGACTGCTGGCGTAATGGCCGGGCAAACTACCGGCGCGCCAATCGCCCTGCTCATCGGCAACCGGGACTGGAAACACTGGGCCGGGCGCGACATCGCCCCCCTGACGACCCCGCGCCCCGGCCACGCTGACCTGACCGGGGCTATCAAGTACGGCTACCGCGACCTGCGCCTGGCGCTGGAACGGGCCAGCGCCCGCGAGACGGCAGCGCGGGTGGCGGTCGGGGCTATCTGCAGGAAGCTGCTGTCCACTTTCGGCATTGTAGTCGGCGGCTATGTGACCCGCATCGGCCCTGTAGAAGCTGATCTTCCAGCGGACATGGACTATCCTGCCCGCTTCGCCAGGGCCGAAGCCAGCGAGGTTCGCTGCCCGGACGAAGCCGCCGATGCCGCCATGCGGGAAGCGATCCGTCAGGCCAAGATCGCCAGAGACACGCTCGGCGGCATCTTTGAGATCGTGGCGCTGGGCCTGCCGCCCGGTCTGGGCAGCCACGTACACTGGGATCGCCGGCTGACCGGTCGGCTACTGGCCGCGCTGGGTAGCATCCCCTCCATCAAAGGGGCCGAGATCGGGCACGCGTTCGCCAACACCGCCCTGCCCGGCACGCAGGTTCACGATGAGATCGTGGCAGAAGATGGCCTGGTGCGTCGCAAGTCTAACCGCGCCGGGGGTCTGGAAGGAGGCATCACCACCGGCGAGCCGCTGATCCTGCGTGCCGCCATGAAGCCGATCAGCACCACCCTTACGCCGCTAGGGACGGTCGACCTGGCAACCGGCGAGGCAAGCCAGACGGTGTATGAGCGCTCAGACTTCTGCGCCGTGCCGCGCGCTGTAGTCATCGGCGAGGCGATGGTCGCCTTTGTGCTGGCTGACGCGCTGCTCGAGAAGCTTGGCGGTGATCATCTGGATGAATTGCGTGCTCGCTTTGCCGACCTGCGTCGGGGTTCATTAGGTGAATTGACTATGCGAAATGAACCCTGGCAGTTTGGCTACAACTGGCCGCCCGACCTGGAGTTCTAGCATGACCATCCGCTACACCGATTCCCTGAGCGGGATCACTCCTGATCAATTGCGCGGCTTCTTCGTCGGCTGGCCGAACCCGCCCACTCCGGAGACACACCTCAGAATTCTGCAGGGGAGCGCGGTCGTCTGGCTGGCGATTGATGAAACCAGCGGGCGCGTCGTCGGCTTCGTCAACGCCATCAGCGACGGGCTGCACGCCGCCTTCATCCCCAACCTGGAAGTGCTGCCGGAATACCAGCGGCGCGGGATCGGCACCGGTCTGATGCAGCGGATGATCGCTACCTGCCGCCATCTATATGCGCTGGACCTGGTCTGTGACGCCGCCCTGCAGCCTTTTTACGAGCGCCTGGGCATGCGCCCCGTCACCGGCATGGCCATTCGCCATTACGACCGACAGAACGGAGAGTGAGCCGGGCGATGAATCTCGTCCTGACTGGCTTCATGGGCACGGGCAAGACCACTGTTGGCCGGCTGGTGGCCGAACAGCTGGGCCGGCCATTTGTGGACATGGACGCGCTGATCGAACAGCGCGCCGGGCTGAACATCCCGGCTATCTTCGCCACGCGGGGCGAAGCCGCCTTCCGCCGCATGGAGCGCGAGTTATGTCACGAACTGGCTGCGCGGGATGGGCTGGTCATCGCCACTGGCGGCGGGGCGTTGATCGACCCGGTCAACCGGGCGTTGATGATCGGCAGCGGCGTGGTCATCTGCCTGGAAGCATCTCCGGACGTACTGCTGGCGCGCCTCCAGATGCAGCAGGATCGCCCCCTGCTCGATGGCTCAGCCCTGCCGGAGCGAATCCATGCCCTGCTGAAAACCCGCCGGGCAGCGTATGCCGCCCTGCCCTACCATCTGGATACCAGCGCCCTGACTCCCCGGCAAACCATGGAGGAAATCCTGGCTTTATGGCAGAAACTGACTGCATCCACGTAAGCACGCCGGTCGGCGGTTATGACATTCTCTTCGCGCCGGGAGGGTTGCAGCATCTGGATCAGATTCTGGCTGCCCGCGGCCTGACCGGGCGCACCATCGTCGGGACCAACACGACCCTGGCTCCGCTGTATGGCCGCGCCCTGGCCGGGCAACTCCCGAACGCTGTTACCGTCACGTTGCCGGATGGTGAGCAGCACAAGACGCTGGAGACGTGCCGGGTGGTCTATAGCGGTCTGGCGCAGCTTGGCCTGGATCGACATGGGTTGATCATCGCGCTGGGCGGCGGCGTCATCGGCGATTTGCTGGGTTTTGTGGCCGCCACCTATATGCGTGGCGTGCGTCTGGTGCAGGTTCCTACCAGTCTGCTGGCCATGGTCGATTCCAGTGTAGGCGGCAAAACCGGCGTTGACCTGCCCGAAGGCAAGAATCTGGTGGGCGCATTCAAACAGCCCGAACTGGTGGTGATCGATCCGGACGTGCTGCAAACCCTGCCAGACATCGAATGGCGTTGCGGCCTGGCGGAAGTGATCAAGCACGGTCTGCTGGCTGACCCTGCCCTGCTCGACTCCGCCCTGTTACAGCGCGAACGGGCAGCGGAGTTCATCCCGCGCGCGGTGCGGGTCAAAGTCGAGGTCGTCCAGCAAGACCCCTTCGAACAGAACATCCGCGCCCACCTGAACCTGGGTCATACTTTCGCCCACGCCCTGGAGCAGGTCAGCGGCTACACCTGGAAGCATGGTGAGGCTGTGGCCGTCGGGCTGGTCGCGGCTGCCCGGCTCTCGGCGCGCCTGGGTCTGTGTTCGCCTGATCTACCCGCGCAGGTTGAACGTCTGTTGGGCAAGGTCGGCCTTCCGGTGCGCTTTGGCCCCTACGACCCCGCCAATCTGTGGCAGGCTATGGCGGTGGATAAGAAATGGCAGGATGGCCGCAACCGTTTCGTACTGTTACAGGGCATCGGAGCGCCGGTAGTTAGAGACAACGTACCGCCTGAAGAGGTGATGGCCGTCTTGAAGGAGCTTGCTGATCAACCATGAGTCCCGAAATTCTGATTCTGCACGGCCCGAACTTGAATCTGCTGGGGCAGCGCGAACCGGAGGTCTACGGTTCGCTCACACTCGACGACATCAATGAACGTATCCAGGATCATGCCCGCGAACGCAGCGTCCAGGTGCGCATTCAGCAGTCTAACCACGAAGGTGTGCTCATTGACGCGCTGCACATCGCCCGCAACTGGGCGGCAGGCGTGATCTTCAACCCCGGCGCGTATACGCATACCTCCATCGCCCTGCGTGACGCGATCAGCGCTATCGATTTGCCGGTAGTGGAAGTCCACCTGAGCAACATCTACGCCCGCGAGCCATTCCGCCAGCATTCGCTGACAGCGCCGGCCTGTCTGGGTCAGATCAGCGGCTTCGGCTGGCGGAGCTACACGCTTGGCCTTGACGCTCTCCTGGGCTACCTGGGGCTTCTGGACTGACGCGACATCTTGATCACCCGACCCTTATGTCCGGACTGACCAGGGCACTTCATCCTGGCCTGCTTGCAGGTTGACCCAGCGAGCCAGCGTGAACAAAAAATCGGAGAGGCGGTTCAGGTACGCGATTGCTGCCGGATTGACAGCCTCGACATCAGCCAGTGCCACAGCCACCCGCTCGGCCCGGCGGCACACCGTCCGCGCCACATGCAGCGCCGCCGCAGCCGGCGTTCCCCCCGGCAGGATGAAGCTGGTCAACGGCGGCAGATCTTCGTCCATCCTGTCGATAGCCTGCTCCAACGCCTCCACCGCCGCCTGCTCGATGCGCACCACCCACGCCGAGCGGGTATCCAGCGGCGTCGCCAGATCGGATCCCAGCCGAAACAGATCGTTCTGGATAGCCTCCAGCCAGCGTTGGGCCTGTTCCGGCAACGGCCCGGCCTGCACCATCCCCAACCAGGAGTTCAGTTCGTCCACCGTGCCGTACGCTTCCACGCGCACGTGATGCTTGCGCACACGTCCGCCACCGAACAACCCCGTGTCTCCGCTGTCACCTGTACGTGTGTAGATCTTCACTGCCCAGCCATCCTGTCCAGTTAAGCTGTTCATTATCTCGGCGCAGAGTATACCGGATCAGACCAGGCCAGGCGAGGATGCCATGCCGCCCGTCTGCTCAGTCGAAGCTACGTCAGGTAGTACATTCTGGCACTTGCCCTGAGCGCTCAAGACGCCCCATAATGATAGGCAGTGTTCATCCTCTGGTACCCGAACGGTGTCAGCCAGGATCCGGCCTCGGCGTTATGCCATAGAGCCGGACGCACCTGCCTGCAGGGGGATTATCATGGGTTCAAAGCGGCTGTTGCGCGTCCTGACGATCGTTTATGTCCTGGCCATCATCCTCAATTCATCCAGCCTGTTACTGCCTCCTCTGCCCGCTGTCGAAGCTGCCGCGGAACTGCCACCCGCGCCTGTCCCTGCCAGCCGTCCCGACGGGCAGACAACAACGCCGGGCTTCTGCGGAACCGACGGTTTTGACCCGGATGGCAGCATTGGCGTCGGCCTGACCACCGTCACTACCTACTCCGCCATCTTCGGCGAGAGCACTGTCGCACCCGGTAGCAGCAACGGCAACCCAGATGGCGAGCTATTGCGCCTGATTCCAGGCGAGACCATCCGCTTCAATCTGGTCATCAGCAACGATCGCGCCAGCGGCGATCTGACGGGGGTCTGGGGTGAGATTGTCATGACTCACGGTCCACGCCTGCAGCCCGTCTGGGATGTGGAACCCTTTGACGGCGTGTTATCCCCCGGAGAGCGTATCACCGGCCACATTGATTATGTGGCTCAGCCAACCGACCCGACGCTGGTCAACTACACATTCTTCGGCTGGGGATACATGGGGGCGGTAGGCCGCTGCGACATTGATCGGGCCTCCGATCCTGGCATCAATACCGAGTTCCGCGTGGAAGGTCCCAGCATCACCCTCAGTCTGACGGCTCCAGCGGCAATCGAAGTCGGGGCGCCGGTGACCTGGACGCTGACCCTGCGCAACAACCGGCCCCTGACAACAACTATCGACTCAATCAGCGATCTGTTCCTGGAGGGCAGCGCCTACGGGACATGTACGCCGGCGCCCAGCCCGCCTACCCTGGAGCAGATTCTTCAGGC
Source organism: Chloroflexota bacterium (assembly GCA_019873685.1). GTDB lineage: Bacteria > Chloroflexota > Anaerolineae > Aggregatilineales > Ch27 > Ch27. The sequence goes on along the minus strand of JAIOAT010000001.1, from coordinate 50,511 downwards.
GCAGGCGGGTACCAGTACCCTGCCAGCCTCTGCCGGGTCTTCGCTCAGCATGACCTTTTCCTGCAACATGTTGCCTGCCTACCCGGATCCGGTGGTCAATGAGGTCACCGTCCTGGCTACAGCAGCAGGCATCCAGCTCCCCTTTACCGTGACCGGCACGTCCGTAGCCCGCGCGGTGCCTTCCATCCGGGTCAGCAAACTGGCCGATGTCGATCAGGCAGCCATTGGCGATACCATTACCTACACGGTGCGGGTGGAAAATGACGGCGATACCCCCCTCAACAGCGTGACAGTCGTCGATTCGCTGACCGGCCTGCTGGTCAACGTACCCAAGACGCTGGCCCCCGGCGCATCCTACCAGGAAAATGTGGCCTACATCGTTCAGGAGGGCGACCCCGATCCGCTGGTCAATATCCTGACCGGAATCGGCATCTCCCCGCAGGGCGCGACTGTGAGTAGCAACTGGACGGAAAGCGTCGACAAGCGCAACCCGGCCCTGCAACTCACGATTAGCGCCGCACCGGCGGCAGTCGCCGTCGGCGAGGTGCTGACTTACACCTTCCAGGTCACCAACACCAGCACGGAAGGGCTGGTGAACGTCCGGGTGGAGTTCCCCCTCTGCGCGGAACCTGGGGCAGGCACGGGGTGTTCCGGCACGCGGGTTCTACTCGGCACCCCTCCCGCGCCCAGCACCAGCCTGCTACCGGGAGCGACGGTCAGCGGCACGTTTACCTACACCATTCAGGGCACCGAACCTGACCCGTTTGGCTTCACTCCGCTCACCACAGCCAGAGCATCCGCCATCACCAACAGCGGCTCGACCATTGCCGACACTGCTTCGGTGCTGGTTGACATTCTGGACAACCAGATCCGGATCGAAGCCAGCGCCGACCGCGAAACCGCCCTGCGCGGCGACACAATCACCTACACCTTTACCGTCAGCAACCTGACCAGCGCCCCCCTGCGAGTGCTTTCCATCACCGACACGCTACTCGGCGCAATCGGCAACATCCCCGCTGGAGGCTTGCTGCTCGACCCGGCAACACCATACACTTTCACCGAGCAGTACACCATCAGCGGCAGCGACCCCAGCCCGCTGATCAACGTCGCCACGGTCACGGCTGAAGGCGGCATCACCGATTCCACCTCTGAAGTCGTCGAAATCAGCAATGCGCAGTTGTTCATCACGGTGACTTCCAACCCACCCAGTGAGCAACTACCAGGGCTTCCGGTCACTTATAACGTCTTCGTCTCCAACAACGGACGCATCACCCTGACGGACATCACCGGCTTCTACCAGGTTGTGGGGCTGGCCCAGCCGGAACAGCAGTTCCCGCTGCAGTTCCCGGGCCAGAGCGCGCCTTCCCTGGCTCCTGGCGACCTGGCCCCGTTTGAGCTGGCCACCGGTAGCTTCAACCGGCCTGTCCAGAGCGACGACCCCGACCCGCTAACCGTGCTGGTGCGCATTCAGGGTACCGATGACAAGGGTACGCGGCGCAGCTTCTTCGCCACCAGGACGATCGATGTGCTGCCAGCGCAGCTGCGCATCCAAAAAGAAGCCAACGTCACCCGCGCCGCAGTGGGAGATACGGTCACCTACGAATTCTTCGTGACCAACATCCAGGAAAATGAGATCACCAACGTCAGCGCTGTCGATACCCTGTGCGCTACGGGTCTGAGTGGCTGCAGCGGCAGCACGGTCCTGCTGGCGCCCTACGATCCCGTCACAGAGACCACCACCGGCCCCTTTGTGTCGGTGATCCCCAGCCTGCAACCCGGTGGGATGGCCTACGGCACCTTCAACTATACCGTCCTCACCGCTGATCTGAGCCGGCAGGATCGTATCCTCAAGAACCGGGTCACGGTTTCCGGCACGCTGCAGCCGACGCTACAGCCTGTCGGCGATGCCGACGAGTGGAACATCCAGCTGGTCAACCCGCTGGTCATCGATAAGGTGGCCGATCGCATCATCGCCACTGATGGGCAATGCGTCACCTACACCTTCACCGTCAGCAACATCAGCAACCTGAGCACCATCACAGATATTACCGTCAGCGACACGGCGCTGGGCGATCTGAGCGCCGCCTTCCCGGCATTCTCCCTGCCTCCCGGCAACGTGGCGACACTCAGCCAGACCGCACCAGCCTGCACCGGGGCCACCCAGCACCGGGTTACCGCTGACGACCTCCCCGCGATCACCAATACGGCCACCGCCCGCGGTGTCGTCAACGGCCAGATTGTGACCGCCCAGGATACCTGGCGGGTAGAAGTAACCTCGCCGATCCTGGTTCAAAAGACCAATATCGAACCGTTCTTCGGCTTTGCGGTAGTTGGCGATGTCATCCGCTACCGGGTCACGCTAACCAATGTCTCCGACGTGTCCTATTCGTTCATCAGCGCCAGAGATGTTTCCAACAGCGCCTATGAGACCGAGCGCACGCTCAGCACTGCAACGCTGATCGCCAACAGCGCCGATCCCACCAACCCGGCGTTGACTCCTGGCGAGAGCACCTCAATTGAGTACACCTACGAAGTGGGGCCACGCGACCCGGACGAACTGATCAACACCTTCCAGGTGGTGATGACCAACGGCGTCGACACTCTGACATTCTCCGATACCCACAGCGTGGAGATCTACAGCCCGTTTCTGATTCTCAAGATTCCCAATCGCTCCTTCGCTGTGGTCGGCGAAACCATCCACTATGACTACCTGGTGTACAACGTCAGCCAGATAGCCATGAACCAGGTCACGGTTGTCGATGATCGTCTTGGCCCGATCGCCAACCGCCGCATCGACAACCCGGCGGTCAATCCCGGCACACCGTATGACACCACACCCAAGACGTTGCCCGCCGCGCGGGATTACCCCTGCCTGTTCCCGATCTGCGACGCTTCCTACCTGGAAAGCAACCCGACGGCGAACAACTACACCGTCCGCCCCGCTGACTTGACCTCGAACAAACTGGTTAACACCGTCACCGTGCGCGGGACAACCACGACCGACTCCCGTGAACCGGGTGTGACCATCCTCTCCACACAGTCGGCAGAGGTACAGATCCGCAACCCCTTGCAGGTCGTCAAGATCGGCCCGCCCCAGGCCAGCCGCGGCGATTCGGTCACGTATGCGATCACGGTGACCAACACCAGTCCGCTGGCATCGTCCAACGTGATCACCAACATCAGCGTGATCGATGCACAAACGGGCGAAGTTGCCATGACCTTCCCTGACCCGGTCAACCGTCCGCGGACGCTTAACCCTGGCGAATCGGCGGCAGGCACGGTCACCCTGACCGTTCCTCAGACAGCCTCGGACCCGTTCGTTAACACGGTCAATGCCACCGGTGAGCTGATCATCGACACTAACCGCTACAACCTCAGCACGCTGGGTACCGCGTCAATTGACCTGGACGATCCCATCCTCGAGGTTGTTCTGCTGGGCAGCACCGACACAGCAGAGCGCAACACCCTGGTCACCTGGAGCGCCCGGCTTTCCAACAACGGTACGAGCGACCTGACCAACCTGACCTACAGCGATGCCACCGGCATCAATTTCGCCACTGACTCAGATTGCCCGACTACGCTGCCAGTCGGTGCGGTCGACATTGTCTGCACCTGGCAGGACATCATCACTGATCTTGACCCTGACCCCTTCGTCAACACGCTGCGTGTGGAAGGCGAAACGCTGGGCGGCACTGAGGTGGCAGCGGAGGCGGAGTTCATCGTCGACGTGATCGACCCGCGCTTCCGCGTCAGCAAGGTAGCTGTGCCGAATGTGGCCTTCGTGGGCGATACCATTCGCTACACCATCACGGTAACCAACGCCAGCGACTCCACCATGACCGGCGTGACCGCCTACGACTCGCTGACCGGCCCTGTTCCGCTGCAGTTCCCCGGTGGTATTCCCGGTGTGCTGAACAACAATGAATCAACCACGGCCACCATCTCCTACACCCTCTCCCAGGCTGATCCCAGCCCGCTGATCAACATGGTTACCGCCAGCGGCACCACCGTCGCCGGGAACAACTTACTGACGGACAGCACCTACACCACCGTGTTGATCACCGCGTCGCAGCTTCTCGTACAGAAACAGGCTTCACCGGCCACAGTGCAGGTAGGCGAGCGCATCACCTATAACATCGCCATCACCAACATCGGCCAGATTCCCATCCGCAACATCCAGGTCGTCGACGCTGCCATCGGGCTGAACACCGCCGCCAACCCGAACGTCTGCGGTGGGTCAGTCACCTACGGCGGTCGATCCTACACGGTTAACTGCACGGTCAGAACGCCGCTGACCATTGCCCCGATCGACGCCCTTGACCCCTTCGAGGTCGCTTTCCTGACTTACGAAGTTGAAGTCACAGCTGATCTCCCCGATCCGTTCGTCAACGAGGCCATCGCAACCGGCGTCGATGGACAGGGCAACCCCATCGAGGGCGCCGATACCATCGCGGTGAACATCCTGACGCCCGGTATTCAGCTCACCAAGACCGCCGACCGCGCCGGGGCAGCTATTGGCGATACCGTGCTCTATACGGTGGAACTGGTCAACCTTGGCGATTCTGACCTGACCAATGTGCGGGTTATCGACAACGAACTGGGGACCCCTATTCAGATGAGTGTGGAAGGCGGGCCGCTCACGACCACTATTCCCGCCCTGGCCCCCAATCAGCGGGCCATCGGCGTCATCGCCTACACCGTCACCGCCAGCACCCCCAACCCGTTTGTCAACACCGTCACCGTGACGAATGACCAGGGCATCACCGACGGCGCGGCAGCGACAATCGACATCCGCGACCTGGGAATCACTGTCACCAAGACGCCGCGCACAACGTCCGTCGTGATCGGCGACACGGTGACCTACGATATCGAGGTGACCAATACCAGTGGTCAACCGCTGACCGCCATCTCCGTCATCGATCACCTCTCTGGGTTGCCGATCCCGCTCCGTGATCCAGTCACTGGAGCCATCATCGACACGCTTGCGCCAGACGGCAGGGCTGTTGGCGCCTTTGACTACACTATCCCGCCGGGCGCACCGGATCCGCTGGTCAACCGCGTCACTGCCACCGGGCGCGCCAGTTCTGGCGTCACGATCTCGTCCAGCGGTCTGGCCCTGGTCGATATCCGCGAAGCTGACCTGAGCCTGACCAAGACCGCCTCCACCGGTATCGCCCTGATCGGGGAGGCTGTCACCTATGGCTTCCTGATCCGCAACGAAGGCACCTCGACCCTGACCAATGTCGTGCTCAGCGATCCACTGTGCGGCACGGCTGATAGCGGCTGCACCGGCGGCAACGTTGACCTGACTTTCCCCGGCGATCCGGGTGTCCTCGAACCAGGCCAGGAAGCGACTGGCATCCTGACCCGCACAGTCCGGGCCAGCGATCCCGACCCCTTGATCAACACCGCCCTGGCCACAGCGCGGACAGCCAATGGCACAACGATCCAGGATACAGACAGCGTCTCCGTCCAGATTGCCTCCTCCGACCTGGTGGTGAGCAAGACCATCGCCGGGATTGGCGGCTGCGCCGCGCCGGTTGTCAGGCCGTTCGCCCGGATTGGCGATGTCGTCGCCTACCGGGTGCGGATCGAGAATCTGGGCGCTACCCCCATCACCAACATCAGCGTGGTCGATACCACCAGCGGTCAGGACATCACCGCTCGTCTGCTGCCCGGCGTCATACCGCCACTCACCCCGACACTGGGCGGGTTTGGCTCCGCTGAAACCTGCATCGAAATCCCGGTCACGGCAACCACGCCCGATCCACTGGTCAATACCGTCGTAGCTACCGGCCTGCTGGGCGGCGTCAGCTTCCTGACCGACACGGCTTCCGCCAGCATCCCTATCGCCAGCGGCGATCTGTTCGTCACCAACGTCGCCGATCGGCCCAGCGCCGCCATCGGCGAGACAATCACTTACACGGTCACGGTACGCAATACCGGCCTGCGCACGCTCAACAACGTCCGTGCGACCAGTCCCGACGCCGGCGGCGCGATCGCCCTGGGCACTGATACGCTGAACCCTGGCCAGAGCACCACCGGCTCCTACACGCACATGGTCACCGGCCTGGACAGCGATCCCTTTGTGAGCACGGTCACGGTCACAGCGATCGCGCCTGGCCCGCTCACGCTGACGGATACCGCTTCGGCGAGTGTGGACATCGTGTCACCGGGAATTCGCCTGACCAAGTCCGCCACCCCGGCGGTAGCCAGTGTCGGCACTGAGATCGCCTATACGCTGACCGTGACCAATACCGGCGCGGAAAACATCACCGCCTTTGCGGTTATCGATCCGCTCCTCGGCGGCGATATCACTGGCTGCTTCGATCCAGGCGTTGCCCTGCCAAACCCGGCGCCGATCTGCACGCCGCCCGGCGCATCCCCGCTGCCGCTCGCGCCGGGCGCCAGCGCCAGCGCGACCATTCGCCGTATCCTGACCTCTGGAGACGGCGATCCGGCCACCAACACAGCTGCCGTGACGGCTGCGGTCTTCAACCCGCCAGACCCATCTAACCCGATCATGGTCGCCGATACCGCCCGGGCTCAGGTGATCGTCGCTGGCAGCGGCCTCAATGTGGTCAAGTCGGCGGATCGCGCTGCCGCCTTTGACGGCGACCTGGTGACCTACACCCTCGACATCACCAATACCAGCACCACCCCGGTCACCGGCCTGACGGTGACCGACACCCTGGTGCCCTCCATCACCCTGCCCAAATACACCCTGGCAATCGGCGAACACATCACCACGACCTACACACGCCGGGTGAATGCCGCTCTCGACCCCGACCCGCTGGTCAATACGGTTCAGGTAGTCGGGCGGGACGGCTTCGGCATCACAGTGAGCGACACCTCCTCGGCCACGGTTGCCATCCTGAACAACGCGGCTATCCGCGTCACGGTCAGCGCTGATCGGACAACTGTCCTGGCCGGTCAGAGTGTGAACTACCTGGCCACTGTGACCAACATCGGCGGGGAGGCGCTTTCCAGCGTCTCAGCGCTGGCCACGCTGCCTGACGGCAGTGCCCTCGATCTCACTGGTCAGTTCACCACAACGACCCTGCCCCCCGGTGGCAGTGTCGTCGCAATGTTCAGCTACAACGTCCTGCTCTCCGATTCTTCGCCTCTGGTGGCTTCGGTCATCGCCCAGGGCACCGGCCCGACGGTCGGCACAGTATCCGATACCGGCTCTGTCGCCGTCACCATCACCCTCTCGTCGATGAGTCTCAGCGCCACGCCGCTCAACTGCCCAACGCCTTGCATCGGGGTCGCCGGGGACTCCATCATGTTCGCTGCCAACCTCCGCAACGATGGGGCGACTACCCTGACCAACGTATCTCTGTCGGCTAACGTCCCGATCCAGACCACCGATCCCATTAGCGGCCTGATTCTGACGCCGGGCCAGCGCGTCACGATCGAGTTCGTTTACATCGTGCCGCTGAACGCTCCGGACCCGGTGAACCTGACCCTGCAGGCCCAGGGCATCGACCCGATCGGCACGACGATCAGTCGGAGCTACACGTATCTGCTGGACACCGCTGCCCCGCGGATCGACGTGAGTCTGAGCGCGAACAGGGAAGGCGCGGCTCCCGGCGAGATCGTTACCTACACCGCGGAAATCCGCAATTCCGGCAATGAGCCGCTGACGGACCTGGCGCTGGTCGATAGCCTCGCCGGCGCATTGACCAGCCGCCTGCCGGTGCGTTCACTGGCGCCCGGTCAGCGCACATCGGTCTCTTACACCTACACGGTCGGCACTAACACGCCCGACCCGCTGGTGAGCACGGTAACGGCCAGCGGCCTGACTTCGTTCAACCGTTCAGTCGCCGACAATGACACCTATGTGCTCAATGTGCTACGCCCGCAGCTCTATATCCGGGCTGTGGCCAACAAGACGGTGGCCACGCTCGGCGAGCGTGTGGACTACACCGTGAGCGTCCTGAACGTCGGCGACGGCCCGATCAATAATCTGCGCGGTTCGTTTGTCGTGGACAGGTCATTCGCCGCGGGCGGGCTGCCTCGCCCGGCAACCCAGGGCGGCGCGATCGTCCTGGGCACGACAACGCTCCCGCCAGGAGTCGCCACCTCCGGCATCTTCAGCTACATCCCCACCACCGGCGATCCTAACCCGCTGACTATCCGCGTCATCGTATCCGGCGAAGGCTTCGTCGGTACTGCCACGTTGCCAGTCAGCGCGGAGACAACGGTCACCATTGCTCTGATCACCACTGATCCGTCCGGCAATCCCTACATCATCGGGACGCCAGTCCCCGGTGTGGCTGATCCACAGGTGAACAAAGAGGTCCTGCAGCCTTTCGCCGCTCCGGGCGGACTGGTCACCTGGACGCTCACCGTGCGCAATCCGGGCACAGAACCACTGGCCGGGGTGATCCTCACCGATACGCTCGACATCAAGATGCAGGTGGAGAGCGTGACAATCAGCAATGGTACGATTGAGCGCGAGGGCAACACCGTTGTCGCGGTCACCAACACCCTGAACTTCAACGACGCGGCCACACTGACTATTGTCGCCCGTGTCAATGAAGGGGTGATCGCTGGGGCTATCCTGCAGAATGTGGGCTGTGCAACCTCTGTAGGTGGCAGCGCCTCGATCTGCGATACTGCTGCGGTGCGCATCGCCCCGGATGCCGCGCTGCTGCCTGCCACTGGCCAGGCTGCAGCCTCTGGCGATGGCGACACGGCCATCGTTGCCGCCATTGCCGGTGTCATCACCCTGCTGACGCTGGGGTTGCTCGGCATGACCCTGGGCGCACCGGCGCACCGGGTTCAACTGCTGACTCTGGTCGCCATCGGCGCGATTGTGCTGGCGGTGATCGTCATCGTCATCGCCCTGGTCGGGGGATCCGGCGGCGAGGGTCTTCAGGCGGAGGCTTCCGCCACGCCAGCCGAAATGGTCGAAGGCGTCCCGCAACATCCCACCCTGCCGCCTGCGTTCACCCCGCCGCCCACGGTAACGACTCTGCCGCCAACGGCTATCCCGATCCCGGCAGCGCAGAGCACCCTGCCTTCCCCGCCGGAGCCAACGACTGCCCCGCCCTTCCGCCCGCAGACGGAGCGTGAGTTGTTCATCCCCAAGCTGGGGTTGAGCAGCCCCGTGCCTATCGTGAACATCCCGCTGCGCAATCGCACCTGGGACGTACGCGATCTGGGCCAGAACATCGGCTTCCTTCAGGGCACGACCTGGGTTGACGAAGCGGCTGGCGAATTCGGTGGCAACACCGTATTAGCCGGGCACATCCAGATCACGCAGGGTGTACCGGGGCCGTTCCGCGACCTCGACCTGCTGGAAGTAGGCGACTCGATCTTCCTGGTCGATCGCAACACGATCTACGAATTTCAGGTCAGCGCCATCGATGTTGTTGCGGCCAATGATGTCGAGGTGACCTACCCGACTGCGCAGCAAATGCTGACGCTGATCACCTGCACCACCTGGAATGCCTTCCGGGGTGTCTTCGCGGAACGGCTGGTCGTCCGGGCGCAGCCGGTACGGACAATGACGTACTGAGCACGGCGGAACAGCACACATCAGGGGGCAGTGTGTACTGCCCCCTTTCATTTGCTCATTGCCCGGTTTCAGGAGACACAGGCTGTCCGGCTGGCCGCAACGCCATCCAGATCACACCGATCATGGGCACAAGCACCGCCAGCGCCAGCGCGAAGGGCAGCCACGGTCTGACGGCATACAGATGGCCGGCTGCCCAGGGGCCGACAAACGCCCCGACGCCAAAGACCATCTCCACCAGGCCAAACGCTGTCCCACGCTGGTGCGGCGGTGTGTGCTCGCTGACCACGCCCAGCGATAGCGCTCGCGCGGTCAGGTAGATGCCCATCAGAAAATAAGCGCCGATCATCGCCGGAAGTTGCCAGACACCGCCCGGAGCGAAGAGCAACACAGTAAAGGCTACCGCCATCAAACCCGCGCCCACCGCCAGCGCCTGACGCGAATGCCGCCTGCCCAGGACAAAAGCCCATACCACGCCCCCGGTAGCCGTCGCTGCTCCCAGACTGCCGATCAAGCCGACCGGCAGGCCACGCACCTGCTCCAGGTAGCTCGGGGTCAGCAGATACCCCAGCGACATGGCCAGAAACAGCACCAGCAGCACCGCGTAGATGCGCACCTGCGCGGCGCTCATCCGCCACCAAGCGCTACCGGAAACCTGCCCGGCATGGGTGCTGTCGTGCACGTGATCCCAGGGCAGTTCCGGCGTGCGCATCACGGTCAGCGTGGAAAAAAAGAACCAGATCGCCGACACCCAGAACACCGTCCGCAAGTCGAAGGTCTGGCCCAGCCAGCCGCCGATCATCGGCGAGAAGATCGTCCCGGCGAAGTAAGCTGCGTAAACCGTTGAGATCGCCGTCTGAACATTCCTGCCGGGCAAATCGCTGAGCTGCGCATCACGGGCGATGTAGGCATTAATCGCTGGCAATGACGAGGCTGACATCGCGTACAGGAAGAAACCGGGCAGCAGCCATTGCCAGCCAGGGGCCAGGGCCAGCACCACCGCTGCTGCCGTGCCCAGCCACCAGGTCAACAGCATCAACCAGCGCGGCCCCGTGCGATCGATCAGCCGGCCAGCCGGCAGCATCAGCAGCACCGGTGCAAGGCCAGCCATCGCCAGCACCTGCCCGACCTGCACCGGATTGCCACCGAGAAAGGTCACATACAGCGGGCGGATATACAGCCACAGCCCTTCGCCTAGCCCCCACAGGAACAGGGCCAGCGCCATCTTCCGCGAGGCGACCGGCAGGGTCAGGAGGGGTTGCAGCCACTCAGCCAGCCAGCGCTGGCGGGCCAGCAAATGGGTCAGCACGGTCATCATCAACATCCGGGATGCTCAAAGCCGCAGCGCATAAATATCGCGCTTGTTCCAGCCAGATTCGGCGGCAACAGCTTTGGCCGCTGCATTGCGCGATTCCCCGGCCTGCAGCCGCCGCTGCATTTCGGCGCGTACCTGCGCCTCGCTCCAGACGTCGCCGCTACGCGGCTGGCCGCCAATGAGCAGGGTAACTTCGCCGCGCACGGGTTCTTCGGTGAAGTAGTCCAGCGCCTGGCGTGCCGTACCGCGAAAGTACTCCTCAAACATCTTGGTGATCTCGCGGGCCACACAGACTGGCCGTGATTCGCCCATGATCTCGCAGATAGTCTGCAGCGTTTCGACAAGCCGGTACGGGCTTTCGTAGGCAATCAGCGTCTCCGGAGCATCGCTCAGCGCCATGAGTTCAGCAACCAGAGCATGCTTCTTGCGCGGCAAGAAGCCCAGAAACGTGAAACGATCGGTCGGCAGACCGGAAGCCACCAGTGCCGTGATCGCAGCGTTAGGACCGGGCAACGAGATAACCTGTACCTTCGCTCGCAGACAGGCGTTGATCAGCTCGTAACCGGGATCGGAAAGGCCCGGCGTCCCGGCATCGGAGATCAGGGCCACATCGCGCCCGGATTCCAGCACATCCAGGATTTCATCGACGCGGGCAAGCTTGTTGTGCTCGTGGTAGCTGATCATCGGCTTGATGATATCGTAGTGCTCCAGGAGCACCCGCGACACGCGCGTATCCTCGGCGGCGATCAGCGCTGCTTCCCGCAGGACCCGCAGCGCACGCAGGGTGATATCTTCCAGATTGCCAATCGGCGTTGGGACGATGTAGAGCGGCATCAGAGAGCCTTTTTAGCTGTGATTTTGAATGAAGGTGACAATGGCCACGTTCGCCTCGCATTCCGGAGAAGTCACAACAGTGAACTCCTCAGAAACGGGCGCTCCGGTCTGGCTCAGCAACTGTACCACATACTGCGCCTCCAGCGGGGCGCTGTTGAGGAAAACCTCGTAACCGGCGGGGCCAAAGGCCGGGGCTGTGCCGGTGAAACGAATCTCATCGATTCCTTCGCCCACCACGCGCACCGCCAGGCCAACCAGTGCCTCTCCATTCAGACCAACAACCGTTCCCGCGATACTGGCCCAGCGGCACCCCTGACCGTTGGCATTAGCGGTATACGTTGCCGCCTCGCCATAAACCGTAAACGGATACGGTGAGCGCGTCACCTCCGCCGGGTTGATGGCCGGCGGCGGAGTGATCACCATGCCTGCCGCCTGTTCCGGCGGCGCTCCGCCAATCAACGTCGCCGTCGGCGCCTGGAGCGTCCGTGTTGCCAGCCGGGGTGGCGTGATCACGATCTGCGTCGGTGTAGGAGATGGGGTCAGAGACGGCGTTACCGTGGGTGTAACGGTAGGCACCAGTGTTGTCAGCCGGGCTACCTCAGGAATCTTCGTTGGCGAGGGAGAGGCCGCCAGCCCACGCGGGTCGGCAGTAGCAACCACATAGACCGGCAACGGGGTGCGCGGCGGGAAAGGGTTGATCGGCAGATACGGATTAGCCAGCAATACCCCGAAATAGACCAGGTACGCCACCGTCAGCAGCAGGAAAACCACCGTGATGACATTGGGATTCAGGCAGCCAGCCCGCCCTGCCCCGGCAGGCTGGCGTTCTTTGTCCAGCGTTCTGGCGTCTACATCATCGGGCAGGTATGGATCGTGGTTCATCGGCTACCTGAACCGCTAGAAAGGCCGCAACTGCACGAAGTTGACCAGGGCCAGATTCTGCGCGCAGTTATTCGGGAAGGTCACCTGAACGGCAGGCGAGACTACCGTCCCGCTGGGCGTCAACAACTCAACAAAATAGGTGTTGTTGTTGGTCTGGCCGGAGACAAAAGCTTCCCAGCCGGATGGCGATCCATACAGGGTATTGGAGCCAGACGCTACAACAATCCCCGCGCCGCCCTCCCCCAGTCCAGGGCCGGTCACACGGATGTTGTAACCCGTCAACCCCTGACCGTTGAGGCCAAACACCTGCCCGCCAATACCCTGCCAGGCGCAGCCAGCAGTATTGGCAAAGTTAGCCGTAAACACGACATTGCCGCGCAGCCCGAAGGGAAACGGTGAGGCCGTGTACGTGAACGTTGGCGTCGGGCCGGTCGGGGTAACGCTCGGCGTGAACGTCATCGAAGGCGTCGCGGTGAACGTATTGCTCGCTGTTGGCGTGATTGACGGGGTATCCGTCGGGCCGGGAGTCGGTGTAATGGTCAGGGATGGCGTTACCGAGGGTGTGATCGTCGGCGTGTTGCTGGGCGTTGGCGTTTTGGTCGGGGTGAATGTCCAGGTTGGCGGCAGCATGGTCGGCGTGGCGGTAGGCGTCGGCAGTTGCGCTACCTTTGGGATGATTGGCGTCGCTGGCGCCAGGAACGGCACCGGCATGATCCCGGCGGCAAATACCCCGGTCAGCGCCAGGCAAACCAGGGTCAGTAACACAAAGAACACGGTGATGACGTTATAGACGCGATCAGCCCCCTGCCCGGACATAAGCGCCCCCTCGTCCTCTTTACCCGCCAACGAAACGCTCCACGGTGGCCCGGTCCCACAGCGATTGCCGCCACCGCTCAAAAGTCACCTCAAACAGCGCCGCCCGCGCCGCCTCATCCAGCGGGCGATCAGCCACCCGCTCCAGTGTCTGGATGATGTGATACCCCAGGCGGCTGGCCACCGGTTCGCTGATCTGGCCGATCGGCTGGGTAAACGCCACGTCGGCCACAATCGGCTCAGTCAGCTGCTCCCGCGTGAACCAGCCCAGGTCACCGCCAAGATCGCGCGTGCTCACATCGCGCGAATGCTGCAGGGCCAGCGCTGCAAAGTCCGCTCCGCTTTGCAGCTGCTCGTAAATCTGCCGCGCCTCGCCTTCGGTGCTCACCAGAATGTGGCGGGCGTGCACCTGTTCCACCTGATCCGGCACACTGGCGATCACCTGATCCCGAATCTTGGCCGTGAGCAGCGCCTCATACAGCGATTGGCGAAAGGTCTCCGGCGTCAGGCCATTCTCAGCCAGCCACGACTGCCAGGCTGCCTCGCCGCCCGCCACCTCGATACTCACGGCCACTTCCGCTTCCAGTTCTTCCGGCGTGACCTGTAGGCCCTGGACGATTGCCGCCTGTTCAATCAGCACCTGATCGATCAGGCTATTCAGCACCGACTGCTCAAACGCTGCCCGATCCGCCGGGACGACGCCCGCTTCGGCCAGGCGTTGCTCCTCCTCCCGCACACGCTGCTGGAAAGCCGCCAGGGTGATCGGCTGGCCGTTGACCAGGGCCGCCAGGGCTTCCGTTGGCTCCGGCGTGGCGGTGGTAACCTGGGCGGCTGCTGCATCAGCGGGCGCGACAGGCACATCCGCCGCAGGCGCCGCAGTGGAGCAACCGCTGATCACCATCATGAGTATGACAAGCAACAACCGTCGTGAAGTCGTCTGGAACACAGAGCTTCCTTGATTGGCGCGTTACAGGCACAGAATCGGAACCGGCGCAGACAGGCAACAGTGAGAGCCGCACATTATTATGCTGGCATGGGAACACTGTGGCAAGTGAGACAAACGGCCTGCCGCACCGTCACCGGAAATGGAGCGACCAGTCAAAGCCAATCTCCGGGTCGTCATAAGGGATGCGCTGCTCGTCCGGCTCCGCTCGATTGTAGCTCTCGGTCGTATGGTAGAAGAGATACACAGGCCGATCCCCCAGCACCTGATAGCCATGAGCGATCCCTGCCGGGATCAGAATCAACATGGGGTTATCCTCACCGGCAAAGATCTGCTGGGTCACCCTGTAAGTAGGCGAGTCTGGCCGCCGGTCGTACAGCACAACACGAGCCATACCCAGCGCTACATACCACAGGTCGTCCTGCTTCTGATGCCAGTGAAAGGCTTTGATCACGCCGGGATAGCTCTTGGTAAAGCTCGTCTGGCCGAACCGGCGCAACAACCCATCATCATCGCGCAACACCTCGCGGAAGAAACCACGATCGTCGGAGAAGGTGACCAGTGGTTTGATGACCACGTCGTGGATTTTGCCCAGCACGTTCTTCACCCCGTTCCTTCGCTACACCCAGACGCCTGTGTGCCTGCCCCGGAATCGTCTTGAAGAAGAGGCTCCACAGGGGACGCACAATGGCGAATTATAGCATATGCGACCCGCCGACAGGCTGGCAGTTCATCAGGCAACGCACAATCGCGTACACATAGTGGCTGCGACGATTGGGTTGCCGGGCAGCGTAACGATGCGCTGGCGAGGCATACCAGGCATGCTTTCCCGCCTGACCACCCGGCCTCCTGCCCTCCAGGCCGTCCGGTCTCCTGTCACTTGTCCCCTGTCTCTCGCTTGCGCTGCGCCCGAATCGCGGCATGGATTGCCCGCGTCATGGCAGATTGCAGGGTGTAGGTTAAGGCGAGTTGATGTATACTCTACCCCACAGCGACCAGCACATGAAAAAGTGACCCGGCTGCCCCGGTGTGCTGCCACAGTTTCGCCTGTAAGGCGCAGCGGTTCGCTCAACTGGCCCGGGGAAGCGCGGTTCTGAGCACACTCTTTCAAGGGAGACCCCGAATCATGAAGGTTTCGGTTCTTCAAGAAAACCTGGCCAAAGGCTTGAGCATTGTGGGACGCGCCGTACCCACCCGCCCGACCATGCAGGTCCTGGGCAATGTGCTACTGGAAACCGAGGAAGGCCGCCTGAAGCTCGCCGCAACCAACCTGGAACTGGGTATCACCGCCTGGATCGGGGCGCGGGTGGAAGAAGACGGTGCAATCACCGTGCCGGCCCGTACATTCATCGACCTGATCAACCAGCTCTCACCGGAGCGGGTGGACCTCGATCTGGACGTGCGCAACCAGACCCTCAAGGTGCACTGTGGCGCCACCAATAGCAACATCAAGGGCATCGATTCCAACGAATTCCCGCTGATCCCACAGGCTGGCGAAGCGCCCGGCATTGCCATCCCCGGTGCTGTGCTGCGCGAGATGATCTCCCAGACCGTGTTCGCTGCGGCCACCGATGACAACCGCCCCATCCTGACCGGCGTATACACCCGCCTGACCTCCGACGACATCGTCATGGCCGCGGCGGATGGCTATCGACTATCAGTGCGCACTGCACCGCTGGAGATTGGCACGCCTCGTACTACCGAACTGATCATCCCGGCGCGCACTCTGGCTGAACTGGGCCGGATCATCACCGATGACGACGAGGAAGTCCTGATGAGCATCCCGCAGGGCCGCAATCAGGTCATCTTCCACCTCAAGAATGTGGATGTCGCCTCCACCCTGCTGGATGGTAAATTCCCGGACTACAACGCCATCATCCCGCGCAGCTTCACGACCAGCACCATCGCCTACACTGCCGACCTGCTACGCGCCTGCAAACGGGCTGACATCTTTGCCCGTGATGTCAATAACAACGCCAAGGTGAGCGTCATCCCGGCGGAGACCCCTTCCTCGCCAGGTCTCGTCCGCCTGAGCGCCACATCAACCGAACGCGGCAGCGCCGACGCGATCGTCGATGCTACCGTTGAAGGCGACAAGCAGGAGATCAGTTTCAACGTTCGTTACCTGATCGATGTGCTCAATGTGATCCGCGAGGAACAGGTCGTGCTGCAGAGCAACGGCCCCACCGCCCCTGGCGTGATCAAGCCGGTTGGCCGTGATGACTTCATCCATGTCATCATGCCCATGAGCATCGGCCGCTAGCACCTCCCGGATGGTGAGCCGTGGCGCCACCCGCTGGCTCCGGCTGGCAGGTGGCTTTTTTGTTGGGGTATCCGGTGGCTTCTGCATACCAGGTAGCGCGAGCTGAAAAGCTATGGAGCGTCACCAATCGGAAACGCGCTTCCCGGTTGGTACCGGAAAAACGTCAGCGTCTCCGGACACCTGTTGACACTGAAAGGCAGCATGCATGGTTGTACAGGCCGCTATCCTGATCATCGCCACTGTTCTCACCGTGACTGCTGGTTACCTTGCCCGTCGCAGCGATCGGGACCCGGCAGCCAGACCGGCTTTTCTGCTGGCCTGGTCGGCTCTGCTCTCTGGCTTTGTAAGCTACGCCTTGCTCACCTATTTGAGTCTGCTGGGTGTTGATGCCGCCACAGCGCAGGAGATGGGCCTGGGTGGAAATATCGCCCTGCGTGGGATGGCGGGCTGCCTGCTGGCAGCAGGCAGCGCGGTCTATCTGTGGCTGTTCGTCCGGGGGAAAGGTCTGCGCCGGGCTATAGCGCGGCTGCTGCCTGCTCCCCAGGCAGAACGCTGGGATCAGACCACACCCTGGCGCGAGCAGATTCGCGGCTTCGACCCTGACTCGATAGCCCATGCATTCGGGTTGGGGGCCGTCCAGCTGCTGTTCTTCCAGACCCTGACAGACTTCGTCATCGCTGGCGGGCAGGCCGGTCTGGCCGCCGCTGGTCTGGATCAGACTGAGGTGGTGCTGTCCTCGGCCTTCACGGCGATTCTCTTGCTCAGCGGAACACTGGCCGGTGTGGGATTGAGACAGGATCGCGACTGGCGGCAGGTGCTCATCCGCCTCGGCCTGCGCCCGCCCACCACCAATGAGCTCGTCGCCGGGACAGGTATGGCTGTCGTGTTGCTAGCGTTCCAGTTCTGCGCCGGCAGTGTGTGGATGATGCTGGCCCCGCAGGACGTGTTCGATCAGCAGACCCAGCTCAGCCAGGCGATTGCCGGGAGTGTTACCAGCCTCTTGGCGGCCTTTCTGGTGGCGCTCTTCTCATCCGTTGGCGAGGAAATCGCTTTCCGCGGCGCGCTGCAACCGGTTGCCGGTCTCTGGCCGACGGCGGCGCTATTTGCCCTGACCCATGTACAGTACCAGTTCACCCCCGCCCTGCTGATCATCCTGGCGGTAGGCGTTGTCCTCGGCTGGACGCGCCAACACTATGGGACAGCAGCGGCCATCGCCACCCATTTCCTCTACAACTTCAGCCTGCTTGCCTTGGCGGCAGCGGCCAGCCAGTTGATCGGGCAGTAGCGCACAGCTCTGTCAGGGCGCCAGTCGGGACTGTTTCGTTTCAATCCGCTTCGACTATCTCGAAGTCAGTCGTGATCTCCGCGGAGCCTGATACTGTCGCCGACACCGAGCAATACTTGTGCTTGGAAAGATCAATGGCCTGCCGTACTGCCTCCGGGTCAAGGCCGTGCCCAACAAGCCGGTAGTGAACGTGGATCTTGCGGAACGCCCAGGGCGGATCGCTGTCCTGCTCACCGCTGACCAGGATGCGTAGATCGGTCAGCTTCTGCCGCTTCTTGCTCAGGATATTGACCACGTCATACGCCGTGCAACCGCCCAGGGCCACCAGCAGCAACTCCGAGGGTTTCATGCCCACGCCATCCTCCGGGCCGGTGCCGGAGAGCACCACGGAGTGCCTGGTACTGTCAATGCCCACAAACTGCTGATTCTGAAGCCAGATCACTTCAGCCTGCCCCATGAGTATTCATCCTTCCTGACGTGATTGCCGATACAATGCCCGCCCCAGACGCTGGAACAGGCGCACAATAGACGACTTTCAGGTATCCGGGCAAAGGGATGCTGCACAACAAAGTCAGCGGGCGTCGCGTTACCACCCTGCCCCGGCCTTCCCCAGGCGCTCCAGCACGGCCAGCAAGGTCGGTCTGAGCGCTTCCAGCGCCCGTGCCCGGTGACTGATAGCGTTTTTCTCCGCCGCCGGTAGTTCGGCCAGATGGCGACCATCCGCCAGAACAAAGACTGGATCGTAGCCAAAGCCTTCGCTCCCCCGCGGACAACGCCCGATCGATCCCTCCAGCGTCCCATGCGCGACATGCACCTCGCCATCCGGCAGTGCCAGCGCCACCACGCAGACGAACCGCGCCGACCGCTGATCATCCGGGACAGTCGCCATCGCGTCCAGGAGCTTGCGGTAACGATCTTCATCCGTCGCTGCCGGGCCGGCATACCTGGCGGAATACACACCCGGCTGGCCATTCAGCGCGTCAACCTGCAGCCCGGAATCATCTGCCAGTGTCGGCAGGCCGGAAGCGCGGGCAAAGGCCAGCGCCTTAAGCCGCGCATTCGCCTCGAAGGTCAGGCCGTCTTCCGCCACCTCCAAATGCGCCAGGCCAATGTCCGCTGGCCCTACCCAGACCGCCGGGAGATCGGCCAGCAGGTCGCGGTACTCGCGCTGCTTGCCCGGATTCAGCGTTGCCACCAGTACAGTGATCACCGGACTCTCCTCCGCCCGCAGCATGCCGTTCAGGTCGCGCAGATATTGCCAGGAAGCCAGGGCGAAAGCAAGGGTTGAATAGCAGTGAGCAGTACCAATGATTACAAAATCATTCCAAATCATGCTAAAATCAATAAAATCGCATTCAGGATAGTGAGCAGCACAGTGTTTCGAAGGGAAGGAGCCGCGATCCTGGAGGTCGCCCATGGCGAGCAAATCCTTCACCGTGCTGGCGGTGGATGACGAAGAAGAAGCGCTGACGCTGATCAGGCTGATGCTCCAGAACACGCCTTTTCGCATCATTACCGCCAGCAGCGGCCAGGAAGCGCTGAACATCGCCCAGAGCACACCCAATATTGACATTGTGCTGCTCGACATCATGATGCCGGACATTTCCGGTGTGACGGTTTGCGGGCGGCTGCGGGCAATCCAGCAGCTCCGCCATGTGCCAATCGTCATGCTGACCGCGCTGGATGATTACGCCACCCGCCGCAAGGCCATCCAGGCCGGCGCGACCGACCTGATGACCAAACCTGTTTCCAAACAGGAACTGGTTGCCAAGCTGTATGGCGTCATCGCCGAGCAGCAGGCCAGGGCCTCCTCGGACTGGGGCTAGGTTCCCCGGCCTTCACCGCTGGCGACAGGCGGTGGATGCCGTCCCTGCACATCCGACGTTCTGAATTCCCCCGTCAACGTTTAGAAGATTCTAAAAATTTCAAATTTTTGATTGACAATTTAGAACCGGATTCACTATAATCCCCTTTGTGAAAGCAATAACGATGGGTTGTGTCTGAATAGCCCGATTGGTAGATGGCCATGCCACCGATCAAGCCCGCGCTCGATATCGAACCTGCTCTCTTTGAAGCCGTGGTGAAAGTAGGCAAGCTCCTCGGGCTGAACAAGTCGGCTTCCCTGGCGCTGGCCCTGTTGTTCGCAGCCGATCAGCCGTTGTCGCTGGACGATATCACTGCCAGCACCGGCATCGCCAAAAGCTCAAACAGCGTCATCCTCAAGAATCTGGAGCAAATGGGGTTGGTCGAGAGCGTCAACCGGCCCCATGATCGGCGCAAATACTACCGCGTCGTCGACAACCCGGCGGAAGCCTTCGCCGTCCTGATCGCCCAGCGCCTGGATAACGTGGCGGGCCGGCAGCAGGAATTGTTCGATTCAGACCACCCCAACCATTCCGCCGCCTACCGGCAGCGCCTGGTTCAGCTCAAAGCAATCTACCTGGGTTTGTTGCAGGCCGCCAACTATCTGCGTATCCAGCGCGCGAACGCCTGGCACGAGATGAACACGCGCCTCGCCGTTGACGAGTCGCATCACTAACACCGTCCGGGGCTAGCCGACAAGAAGATGGGTATGAACACAGCTTTCGTCTCCTTCACCGCCGGCATTGAATACGAACTGAGCCGCCTTGAAGAACGCCTGCTGGCAGCGGTCCCCCTGGATAACGGCACGGTTGGGGAGCGCATCCAGGATATCGTCCGCGCCGGGGGCAAAAGACTTCGCCCCAGCCTGACCTTTTACACGGGACGCATCTTCAATGCCGATCTGGAACGCACCATCGCGGTAGCCGCCGGGCTGGAAATGTTGCATACGGCCACCCTCGTCCACGACGATCTGGTCGACAACGCCCGCGAAAGACGCGGCGTCCCCACCCTCAATGCCTTTTTCCCGCCCGGCCTGGTCATTCTCAGCGGCGATATGCTCTTCGCCCAGGCAGCGCAACTCGTGGCCGAAGCCGATCACGTCGGTGTCGTGCGTGCCTTCGCCCGCACACTGAACGAGATTTGCCGCGGCGAATTGCTGCAGGCGCAGACCAAACACGTGCTGGTCCCCATCGATGAGTATTACACCCGTATCTACGGCAAGACCGGCTCGCTGTTCCGCGCCGCCGCGGAAGCCGGCGCCATGCTGGGGGAAGCGGAGCCGGATGAGGTCAAGGCCATGGGAGAGTACGGGCGGCTACTGGGCATGGCCTTCCAGATCGTCGATGATGCGCTGGACTTCACCAGCAACGCGGAACGCATGGGCAAGCCCAGCGGCCATGACCTCCGCGAAGGCGTCATCACCCTGCCGGTGTTGCTGTACAGCGCCAGAGAAGGGAACCTCAATGGCACGTTCCGGCGCGTTGTCGCTGGCACGGCCACCGAGGAGCAGATCAGCGCGACTGTTGCGGCCATCACAGCCAGCGGAGTCATCGACGAATCGCTGGAGATCGCGCGCGACTTCGCCAGGCAGGCCCGGCAGAGCCTGGCAGCGCTGCCCGACTCGGCGGCCCGCCAGCAACTCATACAGCTCACCTACATGGCCGTTTACCGCGATCACTGACCTGCTGTCGTCTCCAAGAACACAAACCGCGTGCCTCTATGCACGCGGTCTTTTTACGGATCTGCAGTAGCCATTCGACCTGGCGAATGCTGCTCCAGGCCTTAATCGCCACGCCAGCGCCGGGGCAGCAAACGCACCAGGCGAGCACGAACAAAGGCTTTCCGCGCTTCATCCAGTGCGTTCCGGGCCACGATGTTCCACCGAGCGCGGCGCGGCTGCTCCGGGCCGTAGGTTTCTTCAACGTACATATCCGTGATGACGTCAACCGCGCGTTTGCTTTCCGGCACATGGTGGCTGATCACGCGCCGACGTTCGTGAGGCGTGTAGCTGGGCGACAGGCGCACGCCCAGGTAACCGGCGTAGCGCTCCAGCAGCGCATAAGCGCGCTGCACCGGCGTCAGACCGCCCAGGCCCCGCCATTCCAGCCACCACACCAGGAAGAGAATCAGCACCACCAGCAGGATGATCAGCGCCAGAACAATCAGGATGGTCACCACCACCGAGAGAATCGCTTTCAGGGTGTCAGGCGCCTGGCTTTCCTGCTCCGGTGGCGGAACTGTAGCGGGCGGCACAGCAGGCGTCGGCGTGGGCGGCGGGGTGATCGTGGGCGGGACATACGGCGCAGCCTCATCACCCTGTGGTGTGGCCGTCGGCTGAGGCGATGGCGTCATGCTCGGTGTTGCCGTCGGCCAGGGGGTATTCGTCGCGATGGGGGTGCTGGTCGGCTGCAGGGGGCCGGGTACCAGCGGCAGCACATCAGGACGGTCAAGTGGCGCCTGGGCCGCTGTCGGCTCGAATTCCACCCAGCCATAACCGGGGAAATAGACTTCTACCCAGGTGTGCGCATCCCGTTCTCGCACCAGAAACTGCTGCGTGGCGGCGCTCCATTCGCCCTGGGAGAACCCCGCCGCCACCCGCGCCGGGATTCCGATCGCGCGCAGCAATACCACCATGGCGCTGGCGTAGTAGTTACAGTAACCGCGTTGGCCGTCAAACAGCACCCAGTCCACCGGGTCGACGCCGGGAGGCGGCGCCGTGATAGTCTCATCGTATACGATATTGGCCCGCAACCAGCGTTCGATCGCCTTGGCCTGATCGTATGGGGTCAGGGCGTTGGCCTCTGTGACGATGCTGAAGGCCAGTTCGCGCGTGCGTGTGGTGACACTGGCGCCAAGCTGCAGGTAAGTGTCCAGCACCCAGGCCGGGTAAACCGTGCCGGCGTTCCGCAGGGACGGCGCATCAGCCACCGAGACGCTACTCACAACCGTATAAGTGTCACCATTGCGCAGCACCTCAAGCGGGCGGATAACCGACACATCCATGATCTGCCGTGCATCGTCCACATAGGACATGTCAATGGCTACCGGCAGGTTGAGCACACTGGGCTGCGGGGCGCTATAGACCAGGCGCGACGCCTCAATGACCACCGTCACCTGCTGCTCGACCATCCGGCGCATGGCCTGCGCCGCCTGCCGATCCTGGATAGTAAAACCGGCTTCGGGTACGGTCAACCGCACGGATGCCGTTGGCGTCCAGCGCCCGCCCTCATAGTAGCTGAACGTGCGCGAACGCCAGTAGTAACGTGTACCCTGTTCCGCCAGCGACGGCGCGCGCACCAGCATCACCGGCCGGTCTCCCAGCTGAATCGCCCCGCTGAGCTGCAGCGAATTCCCGCCGTAATAGTCCGCCGTCACCAGGCCTTCCGTATCCAGCGAGGCAAACAGGCGGTTGAGCAACTGGTTCACCTTGCTCAGCGGATCGCTGTTGAGGAATTCCTGAATGCGGTTGAGGCCGTCGCTGTTGGCGCCGCTGGGCAAGGCCCAGGCCACCCCGACCAGCACAACCGCCAGCACCGCCCCCCAGCGCATGAACTGGCTTCGCAGCTCCGGCGGGAACGCGATACGCCTGAGGTACCATTCCCATTCCTGGTTGTCAATTGCGCTGCGCACCACCAGCAGCAGGGCGAAGACCGCGTAGATCGCCAGATATGGCCCGACCTGTGTCTCGCCGGGATCGTAGAACTCATTGACCAGGATGACCAGGCCGGGCGGAATCACCGCCCGCCAGACGCGATCAACCCGGAAGACATGCCAGGCGGTATTGTGCCCCAGGAACCAGAACAGGACCGAGAGGAACAACACGAAGATCAGGTTATCCTGGGCGATTCCCTCACCGCCCAGTACCTGCAGCCAGGCCACTGAACGGGCGAAGATACCGCCCAGCCGGGCAAACAGCGAGCCTTCTTCCAGGTTCAACGCGGTGACCAGGCCGATAAAACCCAAGCTGTACACGCTGGAAATCAGCAGCGCCAGCAGTTCGCCATAATGGCTCCGCGCCAGCAGGAATCCAAAGATCACGCTCAGCAACGCGACGGGCACAAGCTGGCCCAGCCCTTCCGTCCAGCCAGTCGCCTCCATAGCCAGCGCGGCAGTCAGCAGCATCCCGGCAACCAGCAGCAGAGCAGTGAAATCCCCCCGCAGGAATACCCTGCTCCATAGCCGCGTCAACGCACTCCAGATGCGCACCATCCAGCGCGGAAATGAGGTCACCGTTGCCTGAGATCGTTGTTCCATGCCCCACACATCACAGTAAAACGAAGGCGCCCCGGCAAAGCCGGCGACGCCCCCCGGTTCCCAGCATCTTCAGTGTAACGGCGCGATCGCATGCTCGCAACCAGCGACCACCCTACGCTAAGGCGGGCACTGCCGCCGGAACCTGCCCCAGCACGTCCTCCGCGCTGGCGCCAGCCATGAGCAGGCCGACCTGCTCGCGGGTAACCGAATCGGCATTGACCGTGGCGACCACGCTCCCTTTGTACATCACCACAATGCGGTCGGAAAGTGCCATGATCTCGTCCAGTTCGGCGCTGACCAGTAGCACCGCTGCCCCGGCATCACGCTGAGACACAAGCTGCTGGTGAATGAACTCAATGCTGCCCACGTCAATACCACGCGTCGGCTGGGCCGCGATCAACAGGCGCGGACGGCGGCCAAATTCGCGGGCCACAACCATCTTTTGCTGGTTGCCGCCGGAAAGGCTGCCGCCAGTTGTCGTGACGCTCGGAGTGCGGATATCGAATTGCTTGACCAGCGTAACAGCGTTGTGATCCACCCGATCATGATCGAGCACCACGCCGCCGTTTTCGCCGCCCCGCTTCAGGAACGGCGCAATAACTGGTTGTAGGCGTCCCATAATCAGGGTTGCCACCCGGTGAGCCACATAAGCGAAGAGCAGCGCCATCACCAGCAGAGCCAGCATCCCGAACAACTCCGGCCCGGCCATCTCCTGGCGACTCGCTGCTTCCACATCGGCGATACCGTGCAGGCCGAGCACCAGCGGCCAGAGCGCCGCCTTCCACAGCGCGTTCCAGATCACTGCCAGAATCGCGAATACACCAAGCGCAAGGGCCGCATACAGTACTGTTACAAACGGTAGTTGCCGCAGCGACGGCGCGGTACTGTAGGGCGGCGCATAGTACACGTTGAGCACCAGGTTCTCAGCCACCGTATAGCTGGAGACCATGCCAAAACGATGCCGGTCTTCCGGCACGTGCCCCGTCCCGCTGGCGGTTACAGCACGCGGCGAAGCGTTGGTCAGGTCTTTACCGTTGATCCTGACATGCCCGCCTGCTGCCGGACGTAGACCGGTCAGCACTTCAACCAGTTCCGTCTGCCCGTTGCCCTGCACCCCGGCGACGCCAACTACTTCGCCGGAGCGGACGACAAAGCTGACATTGTTGACAGCATGGTGTCCCCGGTCGTCATAGGCGCTGAGGTTTTCGACCTCCAGCACGACTTCTTTGGGCCTGGCCGGGGGTTTGTTCACCCGCAGCAGCACCTCGCGCCCGACCATCAAAGCGGCCAGCGACTCCTGGGTAGACTCTTCCGGCAGGACAGTCCCCACCACCTCACCATCGCGCATAACCACGATGCGATGCGCCACCGCCAGCACTTCCTTGAGCTTGTGGGTGATGAAAATGATGCTGACCCCCCGCGCCGCCAGATCGCGCATGATCTTGAACAACTCCTGCACTTCCTGCGGCGTGAGCACGGCGGTAGGCTCATCCAGGATCAGGATTTCGGCGTCGCGGTACAGCGCCTTGATAATCTCCACACGCTGCTGGACGCCGACGGGCAACTCCTCGATCACCGCATTGGGATCCACCTCAAGGCGATATTGCTCGCTCAAGGCACGGACCCGGCGGGCGGCTTCCTGGCGATCGAGGAACGCGCCATCAGTCACCTCTTCGCCAAGCACGACGTTCTCCGCCACGGTCATCACCGGGATGAGCTGGAAGTGTTGATGCACCATCCCGATGCCACTGTGGATGGCCTCCCGCGGGCTGGCAAAATGGACCTCCTTGCCCTTCAGCTTGATCGTGCCGCTGTCGGCATGGTACAGGCCATAAATGATGTTCATCAGCGTGGACTTGCCAGCGCCATTCTCACCCAGCAGGGCCAGGATTTCCCCCTTGTGCAGGGTCAGATTGACATCGTGGTTGGCCAGGACTCCCGGAAATCGCTTGGTTACACCGATAACTTCAAGGACAACCTCGTTGGAAGGCATAGTCTCTCCTGCAGTCATTAGCGTGCGCAGGCTGGATCATTCCACTTCATACGGCTTACCAACATGCGCCGGCGGCCGAGCGCGCCCGACAAAGCCTGCCAGCACAATCACCGTCAGCAGGTATGGCAGCATACCCACGAACTGATGCGGAATCTGGATGTTGAAGAACTGGAGCTGCCCCTGTAGCGCCGTAGCAAACCCGAACAGCAGCGCCCCTGCCGCTGCGCCCAGCGGATGCCACTTGCCGAAGATCATCACCGCCAGGGCAATGAATCCCCGGCCATTAGTCATACCGCGCTCAAAAATACCGACCGCCTCCAGTGTCAGGAAGACACCGGCCAGCCCCGCCGCACAACCACTGAAGAACAGGTTGGTGTACTGCAGACGGTGCACATTGATGCCCAGGGTGTCGGCGGCGCGTGGATGCTCCCCAATGGCTCTGGTACGCAGGCCCCACGGCGTGCGGAACAGCGCAATGGTGACCGTGATCACCACAAGCACCATCAGGTAGGTGACCAACCCTTTGTTGAAAACAATCTCCCCGATCCAGAAGAGCAGTCCCGCATCCTGCTTGAACGGGTTGGAGATTACCGGCGGAAGCCGCCCCTGCGTCGTCGCCCCGGCCAGGTAGAAGTATCCAGTCAGACCCAGCGCCAGGGTGTTGATCACGGTGCCGCTGATGATCTGGTCAACCTTGTAGCGGATGGAAAGCAGGGCATGCAGCAGGCCAGTCAGCCCGCCAATCAGCACCCCTCCCAGAATGGATAGGATCAGCCGCACTGGCTCGGCCTGCAGGGCTGTGGGCGCTCCGCCGCTGCTCAAACCGACGTTAATCATGAAGCCCACATACGCCGCAAGCAACATCATGCCCTCAATGCCGATGTTCACAATCCCGCTGCGTTCGCTGAGGATGCCGCTCATTGCGCCGAGGGCAATCGGCACAGTGCCGCGAATGCTGGCGTTGATCACCGCCACCACAATCGCCGGGCCGACAGCGCCGGCAGCCAGAAACGCCACCACCAGAATAACCGCGATCAGCGCCATCGCAGACATGGTGGTTCTATTGGTCTTCACTGCAGAGACTACATCGCCGGACATGGTTTGATCGCTCCTCCCAGGCGCCCGCGCCTAGCGCTGCCCCCAGCCTGTGCTGAGCTTCTGCGCCGGCCCACCCGCGCCACGGATGCGATACATCGTGCGGATGATTTCCTCGGCGGCCACAAACATCAGGATCAGCGCCTGAATCACCACGATAATCTCCGATTGCACCCCGCTATTGAACTGCATCCGGGTAGCGCCAGCGTCCATAGCGCCAAACAGAAATGCCGAGAGAATGACGCCGATCGGGTTGTTAGCCCCCAGCAGCGCTACCGTGATCGCGTCAAAGCCCAGGCCAAGGCTCTGGTTTGGCTCGTAGCGGTAATTCACCCCCAGCGTCTGCATTGCCCCGGCTGCGCCGGCCAGCGCGCCAGCAATGATCATGGTTAGCACCGTGATCCGCTTGACGCTGATCCCGCTGTACCGCGCCGCAGTCGGGTTAAGCCCGACCATACGCAGTTCAAACCCGAACGTCGTCCGGGTAAGCACCAGGAGAATAACAATCGCCGCGATCAGGGCCAGGAACAGGCCCAGGTGTAGCGCCTGCGGTCCGGGTGGATCGTAGATGACGGGCAACTGCGCTGTAGGATAGATAGTCGGCGTCCGTGTGATTACGCCGTTGCCGTCGTTCAGCGGGCCGGGCGGGATGCCTTCACCGGGTGATCCGGCATAGAGCAACCAGGCGATCAGGTTGGTGGCAATGAAGTTGAACATGATCGTGGTGATCACTTCATGTGCGCCGGTATAGGCCTTGAGCAAACCGGGAATGGCTCCCCACAGCGCGCCTCCCAGCATCCCGGCCAGTAGCGCCAGGGTGACATGCACCACCGCCGAGAGCACCGGGTTGCCCAGATCAACCCGGATGGCAAAGCCCACCCACGCCGATGTGACCGATCCAATCGCTAGCTGCCCCTGGGCGCCAATGTTGAACAACCCGCCTTTGAAGGCAAAGGCAACCGCCAGCCCGGAAAAGATCAGGGGTGTGGTCTTGACCAGCGTACGGGTTAGCCCGCTTGAATCGCCAAAAGCGCCATTGAGCAGGCCGGAGAATGCGGCTCCGGCGGTTTGCACGCCTTTGACCAGGTTCTCTCCAACACTTGCCCCGGTGCCCGTGAACACGCTGGTCAACACGATGAACAGAGAACCGATCAGTACCGCCGTGAACACAGCCAGCAGTGGAACAATCAACGCGCGCAGGCGGCCAAAGAGATTCACCGCTCTAACTGGCGCAGTTGTGACGACAGTGACTTCGCTCATCGGGCACAGTCCTTTTCCCGCCTCCAGAAGGCCACTCACAAGGCCGAACAGTCTGAGCCAGGCACAACCTGGCAGAGTCGCTGGCCAGTCCCAGCGGAAGCATACTCCTTGCCACCACCTAACATACCGCTAACCGTTCAACCTTAGCCGTATTGCATCCGGGTATTGATACTGGTGGGGTCGGGGTATCCAAACTCCTGAATCAAACGGTTCAAACCGATCTCGTTAGGCGTCCGATCCCCTAGCATCAAGTCCTGCAGCATAATGTCCACCACCAGGAGCAGACGGCTGAACTGGTTGAACTGCCCCTCAAAAGCGGTGAAAAAGACGGCAAACAGCCGCGCGCGTAACTCCTCATCAGCAACCCGGCTGCCCGGCCACCCCAGACTCCACCGGCTGCGGTACGACCCCATACTCAGGATGTGTGAGCGAATATCCAGCAACTGGAACATTGCCTCACGCCGATCCTGCGCATCCACCAGCCGGATGGTACCACGGTAGGGCAGATTGGGCAGCGACACATAGATATGACCGGCAGGCAGTACTTTGATCATGCGGTACACACTGCGACGATTGAAGCCCAACCCACAGGCAAGGGCATCAGCGCACTGCCGGTAGTAGGCGGCGCGAGACGGTTTTTCCGCGGATGCGTCAATCCACCACAGCAACGACAGAAAATCGCCAAAATCCAGCGCCAGTTGAGGAGGATGATCAGGGCTATAGGGGGACAGCAACTGATTGATTCGAGCCTGGTCCGCCGGAATACCCATTGCTGGCACCTTACCGAGTGAGCTATCACAATCTGACCGTGCCACGAGTATAGCAACGCCCGCTGGCAAAAACCACTGTCAGGATAACGAAACAGGCCCCGCCTCAACCTGCTGAGCCGGGGCCTGATTCTGTTCAACCGCTACGATGCCGGTCAGTCGTTGCCTTCCGCCATCGATGACATGAACATCATGGGGTTGAATACCTGGGCATCCTCCGGCGCGGTGACTTCCACGGGGACATTGAAATCACTCAGGTCAATGCTCATGACCAGGCTGATCGACAGCTCCTCCGGCATATCTTCTGCCGCTTCTGGCTCCAGTTGCAGGATAGCTTCCCGGTTCAACTCGAAGCCGAACGTCATCTCGGTGTGGCGCACATAGTAGTCCTTCAGGTCAACCCACTGGGTCGACTGCAGACTCATCCCCGCCATCACTGCCGCCATCACGTCCATGAACCCTTCAGGCATCTCCTCCAGCGACTCGCCCTGCATCTCCATAATGGAAGCCATGTAGTCCAGGAAAGCTTTCTGGAAGGTTTCGCTGGAGAACAGGCCCGCGTAGTCGACCACGGTCTGGAAGACCGCCGCCGGCTGGCCGCCCACCTCAACATCCGCCAGACGAGTGACGCGCACAAAATCTCCGTAATTCTGGATGTTGACCAGCGCCTGGAAGGCCTCTGACTCCAATATAGCCACCATCTCGCCCTGGGCTTCGCCTTCGGCCATGGCCAGCATGCTCTCGTACATCGCCGGCACGTCCAGGCCCATCCAGGCCGGACCTTCTGCCTCGCCAGCCGGCATCAGCGCCGCCGTGTTGAGATAGACAACGCCGCCCACTACAACCAGCTCAATCGGCAAGCCTTCCTGCGGGATGCCCGCTTCCGTGGCCAGTTCCTTCGGAAGCGTGATCAGGAGGTTCACCCGACCGTTCACTGTGCGCAGGAACTCCACCAGTTTCTGCGGAGCCTGGCTCATCAATTCGGCCATGGCAGCACCCGGCTGTTGAAAAGCCGCCATCAGCGCCATGTCACCAGCCATGGCGCCATTCCCCGCCATGGTCACAGCAATGTGCCCGATCTCCGGGTCGCTGCTGCTGATGGCCAGATCAAGCCGGGCTTCAAATGCCGCTGCCGACATCCCTGCCATGGCGGCCTGCGCCTGTACCAGAATCGTGCAGTCGGCTTCACTCAACGTGCCGCAAAAGACCGGCTGCCCCCCGCCCTGCGCCTGGATGCCGGACAGAGGCAGGCTTATCCCCACAATGACCACCAGAACGAACACCAATCTGCGAAGCATTTGTGCAACCTTTCCCTGTATACAACCTGCTACTGTTGGGCCTGTTGCTCATGCCAGGCCCAACCATCACTATAGCACAATGTGCTCTGCGCCTGCCCCCCAGTGTTTGGGGGCCGTGGAACTGCAGCTTTCAGCAAGATGATTAGCCCGGGGCGTCACGCCGCTTGAGCGCCAATCGCGAAAACAGATACAATATTCATAGGCACCTGTGTCAAATCCGTCACCGCGCTTCCAACGAGATCAGAGTCAAGCACAGCAGGTCTACAAACCAAGAACGCCACAGGGCGTCCGCACGAAAAGGGGTCGCCAGTGAAAATCGGGCATAAGCTCCTGGGCCGCTATGTCATCGAACAGCTCATTGGTGAAGGCGCCACTGCCACAGTCTACCTGGCCAGAGATGAGCGGCTGGGGCGCCGCGTGGCAATCAAAGTCCTGCTGCCTTATGTACGCGCCATCGCCCAGGCGCGTTTTAGCCGGGAAGCGCGCAGCGCCGCTGCCCTCAACCACCCGAACATCATGGCTATCTACGACGAGGCTGAGGAGGATGACTACCACTTTCTGGTGGTGGAATATGTGGAAGGCCGGCCGCTGACCGAATTGATCCCTTCCCCGCCGGAAGTCGTCGCAAACCTGGGCATCCAGCTTTGCAGCGCCCTGGAATACGCCCACCGCATGAACATCATCCACCGGGACATCAAGCCAGCCAATGTCAAAGTGTCAGAAGAGGGCGTGGTCAAGATCATGGACTTTGGTCTGGCGATGCCGCGCGACGCCAAGCACATCACCGCCCACGGTTCAATCATCGGCACGCCGGCGTATCTCTCGCCGGAACAGGCCCGCGGCCTCGACATCGACCACCGCTCCGACATTTACAGCCTGGGCGTTCTGCTGTACGAAATGGCGACCGGCAAATTACCCTTTGATATGAACGACATTGGCGCGCTGTTGCTGAAGAAAGTCTCCAGCGATCCGGAGCCGCCAAGAGCCCTGAACCCGGATATCCCTGACTGGCTGGACACGGCCATCATGCGCGCGCTCCAGCGCGAACCGGAGCAACGCTACCAGTCCGCCGCCGAATTCGCCCAGGCGCTGAACCAGGGTAGGGCCATGTCGGGTTCAGCAGCCGCCGTCTCGGCGCCACGCCCGGTATCTCCCCCTGCCCCGGCAGCCCCGGAACCTGCTGCACCCATCCGCGTGATTGTCGCCGATGATCACGCCATTCTGCGCACCAGCATCGCTTTCTTCCTGGACGATCAGCCCGATCTGCAGGTCGTCGCCGAAGCAGGAACCGGTCAGGAAACACTGGCGCTGGTGGAGCAACATGCTCCCGATCTGCTCCTGCTGGACCTCAACATGCCCGATCGCAGCGGGCTGGACATCCTGCCGGAGATCAGGCGCGACCACGCCCACACGCGGGTGTTAGTCCTGACCGGGCGGACAGAGGACGCCTACATCATCCGGGCGCTACAGGCCGGGGCGCACGGTTATCTGCTTAAGACCAGTTCACAGGAGGAATTGCTGGACGCCGTCTACAAGGTCGCGCGCGGAGAAATGGTGCTTGGCGCGGACGTGACCGAGAAGGTCGTCTCCGGCCTGCTCACTCCGCTGGAACGTGACCCTCTCACCGATGACGAGCGCCAGGTATTGCTCTGTATCGTTAGCGGCGCAGATACCAACACCCAGATCGCCGATAAGCTGGGCTGCACCGAGCAGGAAGTGATCCAGCGCCTGAAGAACGCCATCGACAAGCTTGGCGCGCAGAGCCGCGCTCAGGCTGCCCTGGTAGCCCTCCGCAAGGGCTGGATCACCATCGAAGAAGCGCGCCAGCACTGATCAGGGCGTACCAACGGGACGGTTCATGTTCGAACTAGCGTGCCATACCTGGGGCTTCAGCGATCTGGCGCTGGAAGACGCCGTGCAAACCATCGCGCGGCTGGGCTTCAATTACCTCGATCTCGGCAGCGGCCCCCATCTGGATATCGATGCGGCGGCCAAGAATCCCCGTCGTGAAGTCACCCGAATCAGCATCCTGCTGGAGGACTTTCATCTTCAGCTTACCGATCTCTACCTTCTCCTGCCAGCGCTGGCCTCGGCAGATGAAGGTCGTCGCCTGTACGAAGTCAAGCTCTTCGAACGCCTGTTGCCGTTCATCCTCGACCTGGGCGTTCCCGGCGTTACCCTGTCACCGGGGATCGAAACTCCGGAGATCACCGAAGCACGTATGCCGCGCCCGGAAGCGATCCACCTGCACCCACCTGAACGAAACGAGACGAACACCGAGCTGGTCACGTACACCCGCCCTCAGCCGTCCGGCGGCGCTGGCGAACCGGCGAACCCCGGCGCCTTTGAGAACGCCATCGACTCTTTTCAGCGCATCGTGGAATTGACGGAAGACACCGACCTGCGGATCAGTATTGAGCCGCACCTGGATTCGGTAGCCGCTACGCCAGAGAGAGCGCTGGCCCTGGTGGAGGCGGTCCCTGGCCTGAGTCTGACTCTGGACTGGGCGCAATTCACGGCACAGGGAATCGCCGCTCGTGAGATCGAGCCGCTGCTTCAGCACGCGGCTCATGTCCAGCTCCGACAGGCCGCGCGTGGTCGCCTGCAGACGCCTTACCACGAAGGCACGCTTGACTTCCGCCAGGTGCTTTCACTGTTGATCGCCAACGACTACCGCGGCGCAATCAGTATTGAATACATGAACCGTGCTGGCTGGCACGGCCTGGCAGCGCTGGATATCGTCCGGGAAACCGGGCTTGTCCGCGATGAGATCCGCCTGATCCGCCGCGAGTTACTCGGCGGCGCCTGACCTGCTGCCGATTCAAATGCGTCCGGGGGAAGGTCGCAACCTGCGCCTTCCCCCGGATGGCGTGTCATGCCGTCACGGCTCGCCTAGAAGAACGAGCACACGCCGGCGGCGGCAGCGGTATTATCCGGGCCGGGAGCCAGCGCCACGACAAGCGCCACCACAATCAACAGCACAAATGGCAGCGGAATGGCAAAGATTGCGGAAAAAAGCCCGCTGGAGAACTTGAGGTGCATGTAATACAGCGCAACCAGCACCACCTTGGCCAGCGAAAGCACCACCAGGACAGCAGGCATCCTGGCTGCCACAGTCACTTCAACCAGGGTGATCACAGCCAGAGCGAAAAAGACCAGCAGGTACTTTGGCTTCTTGTGTTCAGCTTGAGCGAGCTGAGGCGTATACTCGGTCATAGTCTGCCCTCCTTCGGGATCATCAGCGGAGCAGGTAAATGACGGTGAACAGGACAATCCAGACGATGTCCACAAAATGCCAGTACAGCCCGAAGATTTCAACGCCGATTGCGTCGCCAGATGACATTGTGCCACGCAGCGTGCGAATCAGCAGAAAGACCATCCAGCCAATCCCGATCAGGACGTGCATCCCATGCAGGCCGGTCAGGGTGAAGAAGGCTGAGCCATACAGCGTGCCAGTCGTGATGCCGTGACCGATCAGTTCCAGCCACTCCGTAAGTTCCAGGATCAGGAACAGCCCACCCAGGGCCATCGTCGTGATCAGCCAGTTACGGAAGGCAATCATGCGGTTGGCCTGGATGGCCGAGAGCGCCGAGACAGCCGCGAAACTGCTGCTGAGCAGGACAAACGTCCCGATGGTCATCAGCGGCACATTCAGCAAAGCGCCTGCCGCGCCAGCGCGCGCCTTGTAGCCCAAGAACGTGGAAAGCAACGCGGCAAAGAACATGATCTCCGAAGCCAGGAAAACCCACATCCCCAGCAGGCGATGATCCACTTTAAGCGAGGGATGGGGATTCTCCAGCAGCGTGAAGTGCCCCATCTTCCAGATCCCCGCCAGAAACACGATTAATCCCACCGGCAGCGCTAACGGGAACAACAACCCGGCCCCGATCAGAGTCGCCCCGAAGCCAACGATCAGGGGCGCCCAGCTTGGCGGCGGCAGGTGAATCTCCTCATGAGCATGACCGACCGAAGGCAGATGGCTACTCATGGCGTTCCTCCCCAATCAGCCCCAACCGGGCGTCACGCGCCGGACGCAGACTGTGCACCACAGGAATCTCGG
The DNA here is from genome assembly GCA_019873685.1 of Chloroflexota bacterium. Classification (GTDB taxonomy): domain Bacteria; phylum Chloroflexota; class Anaerolineae; order Aggregatilineales; family Ch27; genus Ch27. The sequence continues at coordinate 16,063 of JAIOAT010000001.1, read as the reverse complement.
CGAAGTTGTACACGGGCGGCGGCGAAGCGGTCAGCCATTCCAGCGTGTCGGCCTCCCAGGGGTCATCCCCGGCCTCTGAGCGGCTGCGTGAAACGAGGATATTGGCCAAAAACACCAGTACCGACGCCGCGATCATAAAGGCGCCAACAGTGGCCACCAGGTTGAGCGTGTTCCAGCCGCGATCCGGACTGTAGTCATAGATGCGGCGCGGCATGCCCATCAGCCCCAGGATGTGCATGGGGAAGAAGGTCAGATTGAAGCCGATGAACATGATCCAGAAGTGCACCTTGCCCAGCCCTTCGCCCAGCCGGCGGCCGGTGATCTTGGGCCACCAGAAGTACATGCCCGCGAAAATGGCAAACACCGAACCGCCAAACAACACATAATGCAGGTGGGCCACAACCCAGTAGGTGTCATGCACCTGCGCATCAATGGGCAGGATGGCCTGGAAGACTCCGCTGATGCCGCCGACCAGGAATGTGCTCAGAAACCCGACGGCAAACAGTAGAGGCGTGTCCAGCCGGATCGATCCGCCGATCATGGTGAAGATCCAGTTGAACATCTTCACCCCCGTCGGCACGGCGATCGCCATTGTCGATAGCACAAAGAATGCCTGCGTGACCGGCGTCAGGCCGGTGGTGAACATGTGGTGCGCCCAGGTGGCAAACCCCATCCCGCCAATCGCGATCGACGACCACACAATCGCTTTGTAGCCAAAGAGCGGCTTGCGGGAGAACACCGGCAACACCTCCGAGATCACCCCCATCGCCGGAAGCACCATGATATACACCGCCGGGTGGGAGTAGAACCAGAAGAGATGCTGCCAGAGCACCGGATCGCCGCCGCTGGCCACGCTGAAGAACTGGGTTCCCAGGTTACGATCCGCCAGTAGCAGGAGCAACGCGCCGCTGAGCATTGGTGTGGCAATCAGCACCATAAAGGCCATCACCACCACCGTCCACGTGAAGGCCGGGACGCGCCAGATGGTCATTCCCGGTGCCCGCATGGTCATCACCGTCGTGATGAAATTCACCGACCCCATCAGCGACGACACGCCCAGCAATTGCAGCCCCACAATCCACATATCCGTCCCCACGCCCTGGGAGAACGTGTTCGTGCTCAGGGGAGGATACCCGGTCCAACCCACTGCTGCCGCGCCCAGTGGCACCATGAAGCTGCTGTACAGGAACAACCCGGCAAACAGGTAGAGCCAGTAGCTCAGGGCATTCAGCTGGGGGAAGGCCATATCCCGCGCCCCGATCTGCAGCGGCACCAGGTAGTTGCCCAGCCCCACCAGCATTGGGATGACAAACAGGAAGATCATCCCGGTGCCATGCATGGAAAAGAACTGGTTATAGAGTTCCGGCGTGATGATCGTCGTGCCGGGCATCGCCAGCTCTGTCCGAATGACCAGCGCCAGAATCCCGCTCAAAATGAAGAAACCGATGGCTGTTACCACATACATGATGCCCAGCCGTTTATGATCGACTGTCGTGATCCAGCTCACCAGGCCGCGCGGCTCTGCCTGAGCCAGCGCCTGCGGTGTCGCTACTGAAGTCGCCATGCCATTTCACTCCCCAAACAATATCTTCACAACCGACAGGCCAACCGGTCGGTTACGACTACCTGCAGCTCAGTTAGACAGGGTAAACGCCACCAGATCGGCCAGGTCCTGAGCGCTAAGCTGGTCGCCATAGTTCTGTGGCATCACACAGTTGAAACCCTCGACCACATAGTCGCAGGGCCGCAGAATCGATTCGCGGACGTATTCCTCCGCCGAGTAACCCTCAATCACCGTCCCGGCGCGTTCCCCAAGCCCCAGGTAGGACGGGCCTACGCCCGGCGTGCCATCCAGCGAATGACAGGCCACACAGCCCAGCGCTGTATAGAGCGCCTGTCCGGCAGCCACATTGCCCGTCAACCCGGCAGCCTCGACCTCCAGATCAACTTCCTGGGCGGCAGCCACAGCGGCGGCCTGTTCGCTCATCCACGCTGCGAACTCCTGCACTGGCAGGACATTCAGGCGAATGGGCATGTCATAGTGACGTAAACCGCAGTACTCCGCGCACTGGCCAACGTAAATCCTTGGTTCATCCACCTGGAACCAGAGGCGCTGAACGCGGCCCGGAATGGCGTCAACTTTGCCCGCCAGCTCCGGCAGCCAGAAGCTGTGCTGCACATCGCGAGACGTGATCTCCAGCACCACTGGCTGCCCTGCGGGCACGTTAAATTCTCCGGTAGTACGCACGCCGGTATCCGGATAGTGGAACTCCCAGAACCAGGTGTTGCCCGTGACTTCCACGGTGAGCACATCGCCGGTCTGGGGCAGGCCGCGCGGCTGCTGGTAGAACCCGAGGGTGAAAAAGAACAGGATAATCACCAGAACAGCCGAACCGAGCGTCCAGCCTACTTCCAGCCGGTTGTTGCCATGCACCTGCTCAGGCATTTCATCCCGGCTGCGACGCCGGTAGCGCACCAGCGCGAAGATGAGCAGCCCCTCCACCAGGATGAAAACGCCGATCGCCAGCACCAGAACAATGTTGAAAAGCGTGGAAATATCTCCCGCATCCAGTGAGCCGCGCTGCCCGCCGGACTGCGCCCATGCCCGGCCTGGCAACGCCAGCAGGACTAGCAGCCCCCCTGCCGCCAGCGGCGCCCAGTGCCTCATAACCCGTCTATAGTTCATTGCCGTTACCCTGCCCGGAGAGAAGTGAAACGTCCTGCGCAGTGCAAACAAGAAATATCTAGATAAAAAGTGTCATAATTCACAATTTCACGATAAAATATAACAAAATACACCTCAATTGTCAAATTAGCATTGTCAGAGAAGATGCGCCCCTTGCTTCGTTCAGAGCGATGGCAGGCCTTCTCTATACAACTGCAACAATGCAGCTGCAACAATCAGGGTGATCCTTGCGCCGCCCCACCCTCACCGCGCCGAGCAGAGGCGCGAAGAATTATCTTGTGCCCGGCCAGCGGCGGCGGTACAGCTGGCATGCGCAGCCAGCCCTCTGGCAGAAAGTCAATCCAGCGATCGGGCCGTACAATCTCGAGGCCGCTGATCAACCGTTCTCCGTCAGGCGTGCTAATGACCAGGGTATCCGGCGGAAGAAAAGGCAGGTCGAGAGCAGACACCAGCCCCTCAAAGGCCTGCTCCGGACTTAAACCAGGCGCCAGCAAGGCGGTGATCTCGGCAACCATGGCGGGGTCACGGAACAGCGGCGTCAGGCTTGCTGCGTCACTGCTGTAGTGGGCCTGTAGAAGACCGGGAATCTTCAGCGACAGTGTGATCACGGTATCGGGGTGCTGCAACTCGTGGTAGCGCTTGAGGACAAACCGTTCAAGCGGTTCGCTCAGGTCCAGCACACTGGCATCCCGGCTAGCCTCGATACTGCGCAGGCGCTGGCTGACATAAGCCGCCAGATTGGACTCAAAGGCGCTGACGGTGCGCCCTTCCTGGTGAAAGCGATAGGCCAGGTCCTGCTGCCCCAGACGCAATTCAAAGGCTATTGTGCGCAGCCGCCCGCTCAGGTTGCGCATCAGCAGGTGATCGACCATGCCCCCGCCCTCGCCCAGAAGCAAGGCTACCCACCCGCGACGGGGCGCTGTCAACACCAGCGAGCGGTAAAAGAATCGCTGGCGGCGGGTGATATTGATCTGCAGGATCGCTCGCACCAGCGACGGCAGATCTTCGTATCGGATGACCACAAGAGCGCATGGTTCGACCATGGCCATATTGTCGTGCACCTTTGGCGCTGGCGCAAGCTCAACCAGCGGCAAGCACGCAAACTGAAAAAGGCGGTTCACCATCCGGAACCGCCCTCTTTTCCTGCCTGCCGCTTTCCCTACGCCCGTCCGGCGGCTCTGAGCGCGCGCCAGACCCGTTCCGGCGTGAATGGCAACTCGCGAATCCACACACCAGTGGCATCATGGATGGCGCTGGCCAGCGCCGGCGCTACGCCATCCTTGGGGATTTCCGCCACCGCCTTTGCTCCGAACGGCCCCGTTGGCTCGTAGGTCTCGACGAAGATCACCTGCAGATCGGGCATCTCATTAGCCTGGTAGATATGGTAATCCCCGAAGCGCGTGTTGATGACTCGCCCTGTATCGGTATAGGCCATCTCCTCACAATGGGCATACCCCAGCGCCTGGGTCATCCCGCCCTCGACCTGTCCCGAGGCGGTGATCGGGTTGATTGCCACGCCGCAGTCAACCACCATCAGCAATCGCTCGACCGTCACCTGGCCGGTCTCGGTATCGACCAGCACCTCGGCGAATTGCGCGGCGAATGGCGGCGGGCTTTCGTAACTCATGTGCGAGGCTGAAGCCATGATCTGCTTCTGATCGGCCTGGTGCAGACTGTGCAAGGCCACCCTCTCCAGCGACACCTGGCGGCCATCCGGCGCGATAACATGCCGGTCAAGCAGATCGAGATCGTCCGGACGGGTGCCTGGCAACAGATGCTGCGCCGCGTGCTCCAGAATCTGCCGCCGCACTTCCATTGCCGCCTTGTAGACCGCGCCACCGCTGATGTAGGTGGTACTGCTGGCATAAGCGCCGGTGTCAAACGGCGTAAAATCGGTATCCGAGGAATAGATGATGATATCTTCCAGCGGCACGCCCAGCACTTCCGCCGCGATCTGAGCCAGCACTGTGTCGGAACCGGTGCCGAGATCAGTCGCGCCAACCAGCAGGTTGAAGGAGCCATCATCGTTGATCTTGATCGTCGCCGCGCCCATATCCAGGCCAGCAATGCCGGAGCCGTGCATGGCCACCGCCATGCCGATTCCCCGTTTGACCGGGCCATCGCCGGGCCGGCCCCGCTTCTGGTCCCATTGCATGGCCCGCAGACCGATCTCGACCGCTTCTGCCAGGGCGCTGCTCCGGACGACCTGTTCAAATCCTTCCCGGCCTTCGCCCAGCGCCCTGGACATGACCATTACATCGCCGACTTTGATCCAGTTCTTGCGCTTGAACTCGACCACATCCATGCCCAGCGCCTCGGCGATTTCTTCCATGTGGACTTCCAGGGCGAACAGCGCCTGTGGAGCGCCATACCCCCGGTACGCGCCGGGCGTAGGAATGTTGGTATACACCACATCACACACAAAACGGCTATACGGCGCGTTGTAAGTCGTCAACGCCCGGAACCCGCTGACCATCTGCACCGTCAGGCCATGGGTGCCATAGGCGCCGGTATTGCCGATCAGGTAGAGTTCAGCGGCCACAACCTCGCCGTCGTTAGTGACACCCGTCTTGAAACGCAGGATTTGCGGGTGACGGCTACGGGCGCTGGTGAATTCCTGTTCGCGGGTGTATTCCAGCCGAACCGGCCGCCCGGTAGCGATGGTCAGATGGGCGCACAGGTCCTCGATCAGCATCTCCTGCTTGCCGCCAAAGCCGCCGCCAATACGCGGCTTGATCACCCGGATGCGTTTCACCGGAAGGCCGATCAGCGGTGCCAGCATCCGCCGTACATGGAACGGCACCTGCGTGCTGGTGCGCACCACCAGCCGCTGATCTTCATCCCAGTACGTGATGCACACGTGCGGCTCAATATGCGCCTGCTGCACCTGATGCACGCGATACTCGCCCTCAAAAACGCGATCCGCCTTGGCCCATTGCGCCTGCGCATCGCCCACTGCCGCCTCGATGTGGTGGACGATATTGCGCGTCCGGTCGTGAATCCCGACCGTATCTTCTTCGTCGTGGATCACCGGCGCACCGGGCTGCATCGCCGCTTCAGGATCAAAGACGGCCGGCAACACCTCATAATCCACCCTGATCAGCTTGAGCGCTTCACGGGCGATCTCCGGAGTCTCCGCGGCCACCACAGCCACCCGATCTCCCACATGCCGCACTTTGTTGTCCAGGCTGACCTGGTCATGGGGCGGCGGATTGGGATACGTCTGGCCACCACTGGCATACTTCACCCGCGGCACATTCTTGTAGGTCAGCACGGCATGCACGCCGGGGAACGCCTCCGCTGCTGACGTATCGATATCCCTGATCCGGGCATGAGCGTGCGGGCTGGTCAGCAGCGCCGCATAGAGCATGCCGCGCATCTCAAAGTCGTCGGTGAATACCGGGCGGCCCAGCGCCAGCTTGAGCGCATCCACTTTCGGCTCAGCTTTGCCAACCACGCTGCGCGGTCTTGCTTGCGGAGGTGTGACGACCAGCGGCCGGCGGGTGCGTGTCTGCACGGCGGGGCCGCCCTCACCCGGCAAATCGTCATCATGAGGGTGATCGAAGAATTCAGCGGGAATGGGAATCGCCCGTTCCAGCGGCGCAAAGGGTTCGACCGGCTCACCGCGCATCATGGCCGCAGCTCGCAGTACTGCCTGCACCGGCTTGACATAGCCAGTCTCACGATCCAGTACACCTGCCAGCGCCTCGCGCACTTCGGCCTCGGTCGGGTTGGGGTTCTCGTCCAGTAGCGCCTTGGCCACCAGAATCTGGGCCGGCGTGTTGTAGCCCGACTGAATCGCGCCGGTCTCGATGAAGGCCTGCTGCAACGGGTGCAGGCGATCCGGCGTCCCCAGCCCCTCGACGGTCGTGATACGGTGGCCATCTGCCTGGGCGGCCAGCAACACGGCGCTGTCGACCGGCTTGCCGTCCAGCAGTACTGTAGACGCTCCGCTCATGCCCAGTTCATCGCCAAACTTAACGCTCTTGTATCCGGCCCGGCGCAGGACATGAAGCAGCCGTTCCCACGGATGAACCGTGAGCGTCCTCGCTTCGCCGTTAATGGTCACCCTGATTTCCATGGTCACCTGCCTGTGTGCGCCACACTTATCCAGCCAGGCGAGCCTGGCACGCTTCCAGAGCGCGGCGAGTGACGATGCCCGCCATCGCCCGCCGGTACGCGACACTGCCCCGGTAATCCGCGACCGGCGCGATCTCGTCGTTCAGGGCGGCTGTAGCGCGGGCGATCGCAGCAGCATCGAGCAGACGACCGGTCAGGGCCGCCGCTGCGCCCTCCGCCAGGCGCGCTGGAATATCCCACACGCCAGAAAGCGCGATCCGCGCCTGCGCAACCGTGCCGCTGTTATCCACCACCAGCACCACCGCCGCGCTGACGATTGCTGTATCCGCTGGCGTACGGGCGACATGCGCCTGCCCCCACGTCTGCCAGGGGTTAGTCGCGGGAAACTCGAAACGCACGATCAGCCCCTTTTCAGGCAGCCGTGGCTGGGAAACATTCCCCTGGAGATCACCCAGCCGCAGCCGCCGTTCCTCCGGCATGGCAAAGACCAGCGTCACATCCAGGGCCAGCAGAGCCGCGATCGCCTCCGGCAGCGTTTCCGGATACTCGACCAGTTCAGCAATGGAGATGGCATTGCGCCGGTTCCACGTCACACATCGCCGCAGCGTTTCACGCAGCATCGCCGGAACATCCGGCGAACGCACCACTGCCTCCAGCGAGGCCGCCGCGCCAATCTCCAACGTCCCATCGGGCGTTCTGGCGATGCTCGACAACCCTTCGATGGCCTGCACATCGATCAGGGCCTCATAAGGCAGATCATCGGTGGCTAGGCGCAACGCCCCCCCGCTCAGCAAAGCGGTCTTGATGTACGGCTGCGAGAGCAGTTGCACGGCCTCGTCAATCGTTCTGGGGCGGTAGTAACCGGTTGGATTCGGCATCTCCCCTCCTTGAGATGATTCCCGGCCCGAGGAATAGCCCGGCCCGCCGCAGCTAGAGCGTGGGTGGGCACTCAGTCAGTTCGACGACCAGTTCGCGTAGCACCCAGCCCTGCACCAGCGCGCCATCCAGATTGATGTCCACGAGGAACCAGACGCGGTCATCATCGCCGCGCGTTTGCTGGATGACATTCATTGCCGTCCCCTGCAGGGCCACAGTGATGATCCGACTGCGATTCAGGTTCGGCTGGCTGCGGATGTTAACGCCTCCCTCCCGTTGGACAAACACGCGGCATAGCACCGGCGGCGGCGGGGTATTGCTGGGCGTCAGGGTGATCGACGGCGTCAGCGTGATCGTCGGCGTATCGGACGGCGTGGGTGTGTCCGAGGGCGTGTAGGTCATCGTCGGCGTGTATGTATGCGTCGGTGTATTGGTATGGGTCGGCGTGAGCGACGGCGTGACCGTCCAACTGGGCGTGATCGTGGGTGACGGTGTGAAGGTCGGTGATGGCGTCACCGTCGGCGTTGGTGTAGCGCTGGGAGTGAAGGTCATTGTAGGTGTGAAAGTCGGCGTAGCGGTTGGCGGGTTCACAATCGCCTGGAAGGTTGGCTCCCATACCGGCCGGCTGATCAGGAGCAGGATGATGCCGATAATCCCCCCGGCCAGGATGCCCAGGGCCGTGCGCAGGCTGCGCCGCTGGCGCATACTGCGCACTGCTGTCTCCAGCCGTAGCAGGTCTGTGCGGCGCCCCAGGACGCGGAACGGCTCGTCCTTGAGCACGCCCAGCCAGCGCTCAGCGGCAGCCACGTCGTTCTGCATAATCGCGCCTTCAACCCGATCAATGAAGCGTTCCATCAGGTCGTTGACTACCTGCCGATAGCGCGAATCCTGAGAGAAACGCCCCAGCGAGGCCAGCATCGTGCGCGCCTGGGAAAGCTCGGCGTCGACATTCTGGGCGGTCAGTGCAGCAGCGCGCTCGATCAACGTCCGCGCCTCCTGCATCCGGGCCTCATCCTGCCGCGCCTCCTGCAGCTGAGCCGTGATCGACTGATCGCTGGGATCAAGCTCCGAGGCTGCCTGCAATGCTTTCACCGCCTCGCTGGTCATCCGCAGCCGTTCGTCCAGCGCCATGGTGCTCTCAGCGCGCCCCAGTGCGCCGCGCGCCTGCTCGCCCAGTTGCGCCTTGATCGCCAGCAGACGGCTGTTCGCTTCCTGCATCAGGGAAGCCAGCCGTGTGCTCCCCGGTAGTTGCTGGCGCAGCATGGCCAGCTTGCTGATCACCTGCTGCAGAGTCTGTGCCCGTTCCACCAGCGAGCCAGACATCCCTGCCAGCTGCGCCTGGGCCTGCTCATACTGGCTCATCACATAGCGTGCCCGCTCCAACCGATCCTGGGCTACCGGATCGTTAGGCACAACACGCAACGAACCCTCGTACTTACGGATCGCCTCCGGCCAGTCGTCAGCCGCCATCAGGCGGTCGCCTTCGTTCTGCAACTCACGAGAGAGCGCCAGATCCTGAATCTCCAGCAGGGCTGTTTCGGCGTCTTTCCAGGAAGGAATTCCAGCGGCTTCTGCCAGGTCGCGCGCTTCACGGTATAGCCGTTCGGCTTCTTCGTAATTGCCGGCCCGCACCAGCGAATTAGCGCGGTTGTAGGCCACCCGCGCGTCAAACGGGATACGATGATCGGGCACAATCCCGCGCAGGATGTTGTCCTCAGCCTTCTGGCGATATTCCAGCGCCGTCGGGTTATCCGGCTGCAATTCAAGCACCCGGTTGGCGTATTCCACCGCCTGCTGATAATCCCCGGCGTAGTAGATTTGCGTCATCTGTGAGATCAGCGCCGTGACATCCGAGCCAGCGGGCGTAACTGGCACAGGCGACGCCATCGCAGCTAGCTCGCTGCTGCGCTTCACCACCGGTAATTCCTCGATCTGCTTCACTGGCGGCGGCAGCGGCGGTTCAGCTGGCGGCTCCGGCAGGCTCAGATCGATATCCAGTCCATAACGATCCAGCAAATCACGGACCTTCATGGCCAGCATGCCACTGTGAGCAGCCGCCTGCCGCAGCAAATCATGGGTCTCCGGGTGGTGCGGGTCGTGATCCAGCGCCTGGGCCAGAATGTCAATCGCGTCATCAATGTCATCTTCGTCGCCGGCCAATTCGATCCGGATGCGCGCGCGGCGTAACAACCCGCGAACCGCCCCATCATCGACCGGCGACTGACCGCCTGCTGCCGCGGTGCGCCGGGCCAGCAGCCCGAAGAGCGCCTGAGCCTCGGCTTCAAACGGGGTATTCCTGGCAGCCGCCAACAGGCGACGCGCCTCGCTTTCCAGAGCAGTGATCTCCGCCGGATCGGCGTTCGCCGGAAGCCGCTCAATCCGCGCCCGTAGTTCAGCGATTAGCCGGTTCAGATCGTTCATGGCTCCTCCGGTTCCCTGGCAGGCCCTCGCCCATCATGGGATCACCCGCCGCGCCAGCATGTCATTGATCGCGCCAAGCAACCGGCGCAATTCCTGTTCGATATCATCGTTGATCCCGTCAGTGATCGCCGCTTCACGCAGCAATTCGCGCGCCTCGCGGATGGCTTCCTGACCGGTGCGCAGTCGCTCCAGCCCCTGGCGCATCTGCGCCCGCGCCTGAATCAGCGGGTCAGGCGCCGGGCGGTGGGGGAAAGTCCATCCGAACTGCCCCGCCACACCCTGCAACTCGTCAATGAACGCCTCAATGCTGGGAAAGCCTCGCGCGGCCCCCTTCTGCATCAAGTCTCGCAATGATCGGCTGAGCGTCGGCTCCACACCAAAGTCCAGGTAATTGATGTTCGCGTAACGCTGGCTGACTGTCGCCGGAGAGCCGGGCTGGGCGGTCAGGCTTCCCTGCTGAGGGGAAAGGCCGGTAAAGATCGGATACAGCACCCCCACCACCAGATCGTGAATGTCGGTCTGGAAGAGTTGAGCCGTCTGGTTGGTTGTCCCCTCGATCAGACGGGAACTATTCCAGTCGATCACCCGCAGGGTCGCCCCATCCCAGTACACATGCTCCAGCTTGTGATCTAGATAGACGATCCGCTGCTGATGAGCCAGCTTCAACACCGCGGCGAATTGCAGCGCCAGCTCCAGCCCCTCCTCCGTTGGCAGCCGCCAGCGCACGCCAGCCGTGTTGGGCTTCATCAGGTACAGCAGGTTATGCATCCGGGGCAGATTCTCAAGCACCAGAAACGGCCGCCAGCGCCGTTCCGCAAAGATGTTGGCATCCCGGATGAACCCCAGCATGTCAGCCTGGTAGGAGACACACGCCCCCCTGACCGGGCGTTCTTCCTGCGTGGCCAGATAGCCACAATCCAGCAGCCGCACCACATACGGGCTGCCGGCCATACGCATTAGCAGATCGACTTCATTGGCAAACGCCCGGTACTCCCAGGTAGGCTGGTCAGCAAAAGCCATGTGCTCTGGTCGCAGCACCTTCAGGGCAATGGCCTTGCCAGTTCGCCGGTCAACGCCGTCGAGCACCCGTGCATAGTGGCCCGGCGCAAAACTGTCGTTGAAGTTCTCAACACGATACAGATCATGAAGATTAGCCTGTTGCACAGACCCATCCTGTCATGTTCCGCTAAAACAAGAAACACTCAGTCAAAAGTAGCCACCAGGTCAGTCACGCTGACCACCACCCCGCCCTGCTGGACAAACAGAAACGGCATCACCGGGGCGTTGGGAGCCGTCAGGAAGCGCGGCGCGCCAAGCGGGGTATCACCTAGGTACAGCCCTACCGTACCATCGTCATAACGTTCGAGCGCCAGCCTGACCCGTCCCTCGCCAACGGGGACGGTCGAACGGGCGCGGAACTCATCACCTACCCTAGCGGAGCGCCAGCCTGACCCGTCCCTCGCCAACGGGGACGGTCGAACGGGCGCGGAATTCATCACCTACCCTGGCGCCCACATTGATTGCGTCCACCCGGATCAATTGCACCTGGACGGCAACCCGGCTTTCGTCCGCGCCCTGCAGACCCAGGCCGAAATATACCATGTTTTCCGCGATCAAAGCCGGATCGTACTGGCGCAGGGTCAGGGTTGCTTCCAGGCGGCGCAAGCGCGTGGCCGCCTCCGGGCCAAAAAGCTGCGCCAGCAAATCAGCCGGCAGCACCACCCGCAGCAGGTTATCCCCTGCGTCAGGCTCTGCGACGCCCAGCACCCAGCTCCCGCCCAGGTCGCCCGGCTTGAACCATGCCTGCGGCCAGGGATAGACCTGCGCGGATTGCTGCAGGGCCAGCAACACGTTCTGTTGCCCGCGCACCGGCTCCACAACCGCGACGGGCGCGATTTGCGGTGTGGTGGTAGGCGGTTCCGGGGTGATCGTGGGTGTCTCTGTGGGCAGCGGTGCGGTTGTCGGCAGAAAGCTGATGCCCGGATCGAGGGTTGGCGCCACCGTCTGAGTCGGCGTGGCAGTGAACGTCGGTGTGGGACTGGGAGTCGGCGTATCAGTAGCCGTAGGCAGGAGCGCCAGGGCAGCTGCTGTCGCCGTCTCGATGGCCGCCCCTGTCGCGGCGACAATCTGGGTGTCGCTCAGGGTGGGCGTCAACGTCTCCCAGGTCACCGCAATCGCTGGCGTCCCTCCGGTACCGCCGCTGCTTAGCACAAAGAGCAGACCCACTGCCGCCAGCGCCAGCACAGCCAGCGCCCCCAGGACAATCGTCGCTGGCTGTACCCGTCGCCGGGGAACCCGTGGGGCGAAGTCGTCAAGGGTATACAGCGGTGAGCGCGGCCTGCGTACGCCGCCCTCTTCATACTGTGGCAGCGGCTGGTCGGTCGGCGGCGCTGGAAATTCAGGCCGCGTATTGATGATCTGTCGCCACCCCCGGTAGAGAGGATAGGCGGGGTGAAAGTCAATATGCGCTGTGGCGTTGAACAGCTCATCCATGTCGCGCAGTTTACGCGCACGCCGCCTCGTTGGATCCGTGTAGATGCCCGTGACCGTGGCATAAACCTTCTGCCAGACCGCCAGAGTCGGCCGGGCATAGGCGGCGCCCAGCGCAGTCTCTGTCTCGCGCACCAGGCGGTCATGCCATTCAGCCAGGCGTGGATCAGGCTCTTCCGGGCATTGTTCGGCCACATCGGCGATGTGCTCGCGCACCACATGCAACTCCGCCGCCAGCCGGCTCAGTTGTTCCAGCCAGGCACGGAACCGCTCCAGACGGACATGAGCCAGCCGCTCGCCATCAGCCAGGCGATGGAGCGCAGCTTCCAGCGCCCCTCCGGCTGCCCGGAAGTCTCCCTGTTGCCAGGCAGCCAGCGCGTTCTCCACCGCGCGAAGCGCGTCCACCAGCGGGCTGAGCAGCAGATACAGCGCCGACCGCTCAACCAGTTTTCGCGTACTGGGCACGTCATCCGGCGCCTGAATAGCGTCAATGCGCCCGGCCAGATCGCGCAGGGATTGCCGGTCGCGGATGACATTAGCCAGGGCCATACAGGCAACATGCTGCTCGGCGTTGGGCAGTGCGCGTCTGGCCGCTTCCAGCCAGAACTCGGCGTCTTCCGGCGTGTCCTCATACATATCCAGGACGCCGCGCAGAACAAAGTGGAAGAACAGGATGCGCTGACCGGCGGTGCTCGTCTGTTCAAAATGGTCGATCAGGCGAGGCCCCATCGCTTCCAGGTATGCCTGCGCGGTCGGCATCTGCTGGGTGAAATGCTGCCAGTAACGCTCCTCCTCCGGCGTCAACAGCGCCAGCAGCGCTGCATCGGTGCGGGCGGTCAGGTCGGGATCGCCCTCGCCATTGCCTTCTTTCCAGCTGCGCAGCAGGTTGCCCAGCCGTACCAGCCGATCAGCCGCTGCCGCCTCCCGGTCGTTGGTCACTTCCTCCAGCGCCTGCCGGGCCAGCCGTTCCGCCTCAATCCCACTGCCCCGGTCCCAGGCCGCCCAGCCATCGGCCATGGCCCGCCCAAACGCCGCGTTCTGGGCGTGGCGCTGGACGTAACGAGCCTTCTCAATCACTCCGCGCACATTCAGCAGCCAGGCAGCCAGTTCCGGGTGAAGGCGGCGGATGCCGTCGGCGGCGCGCCGCAGAGCTTCCAGCGCCTCCAGCCGGTTCCCCGCGACCACAGCATCCTGAAAGGCAAGCCAGTACGTCCGGGCGTCCTGGACACTGCCGATCAAGACCTCCAGCCGTGGATCCGGCAGCGCGTCAGCGAACGGCTGGAGCTTCCCCAGCACCCCCTCAAGCCAGCCATGCAAGTCTCCGCCATCGGCCTGGGGGCGGTAATGGGCGATCTCGTCAAACGTGCGCCGCAGGCTGCGCAACGTTTCGCGGACGCTATCGAACGCTGGATTAACCGGGTCGAGCACGCACGCCGCTTCCAGCGCGGCGCTGGCCGCTGCAGTGTTGGCAGTCGCCTGGGCAGCCACCACCTTAAGCTGCGTCACAATCGCCTGCGCTGTCCCCGCCGCCAGACGCGCCGAAGTGATAGCTTGCTGTTGTGGCTCCTGCAGAACGGCACCGGCACGCTCCTCCAGTGAGTCAACCAGCGCCAGCAGAGTGTCAGAGAGCTGCTGGTAGGCCACAGTCAGGTGTTCCAGCCGCCCGGATGAAGGCTCTTCCAGCGCGGCCACCGCATCAATCACGGTGTCCGCGGCGTTCGGCGGGGCGTAGGGCCGCTGCAGGGCGCTCAGGCTCATCTGCAGGCGAAGGAGATGCGGCCGCAACACCAGGACATCCGGCGCGTAAGCCTGGATGCGCTCAGCCAGCAACCATTGCAGATTGCGCGCCTCCGGATGATTTTCGGGGGTTACCAGCAGACGCCGCGCGGCTTCCGCCAGATCGTCGCGGAAGATCGCTTCCAGGGCAGGCATAATGCCTGCCGGCGGGCGCGTGTTGCTCGCCTGCAACATCGCCGCGATCTCGCTGAGCAGCCGCGCCCGATCCCGTTGCGGCCCTCTGGCCCGCTCCACAATCTCGGCCAGCAACGCCTCTGAGCGCGCCCAGTTGGCGCTTTCCATGTAGATGCGCACCGCATCAAGATCGGCGAGAATGGCCAGGCGATGCAGTTCTTCCGCGATCTGCTCGCGCAGCGCCCGCGCACGCGGATAACCGGGGTCGCGGACCTGGACTGCCTCTACTTCCTGCAGTAGACGCTCCAGCTCGCGCTGGTTGTTCTGCCTCTGCAGCCGGGTCTCGATGCGTTCCAGCTTGGCCTCGCGGTCACGTTCCAGCGGTCGGCGATACTGGGCGAGGTCTTCACGCAGCGCGGCCACGCCCGGATAGCGATGATCCGGCGCGGGATGGACAGCCCGCTGGATGATTTGCTGCAGACGGGTAGGAATGCGGGAGGCATCCGGGCCAAAATCGACCATCTCACCATTCAGTGCCAGCCGTTGCCCTCCGGTCAGGATGAAGTACAGCAGCTCTCCTGTCTGGTAGATGTCGCTCTGACGGCTGATGCCCTGCGGGGTGATCTCATCCCCTTCGAGAAAGACAGCGTTGCCCCAGTCAATCACTTTCAACTGGTAGCTGGCGCGATCCCAAAACAGATGCTTGGCATCAACATCGTTGTAGACAATCTCATGCTCATGGGCAACAGCGAGCAGATCAAGCAGCCGATCAACGATGACCAGCATCTCCAGTTCTGGCAATCGTTCGTTGGCCTTAGCCAGCTCCAGAACTTCTTGCTCCAGCATCACACCTTCGGCGCGCTCAAGGACGATGTACAGGTGCGTTTGCCCGCCAACGTGAAAAGTCCCCTCCCCCAGCAGGTTGGCGAGCACAGGATGGCCCTTGAGCTGCAGCAGGGCGCGCCGCTCCGTGCGGATGTTGACTTCCTGACCGGCTCGAATCGGCGGCGCATCATGCGGGGCCGGGCGCTTGATCACCACCGGACGGTCATTCTGATGAGTGTCAACCGCGCGCAAAACCTCGCCGCTGCGACCACGGGGGTAAATATGATCGTAGCGATAGCGACCATCAAACAGGTTTTCACGGGTCATGCACACACCCCCTCCTGAGCCGCCTTCTATTGTACGCGGGGGACACCCCGCGTCAAACCAACAGCCTGAGAAGGGTGCCCGGTGAAACAAAAGAAACGCCGCCTGAGCACATCAGACGGCGTTAGAAAGCGATTTGACCTTAACGAGAGAGTAGTGGGAGGAAGGGCGCGGGAGAGAGAAACTGGTGATGGGTAGTCGTGGACTTCACTGCTGAAGCCCCCGACAACAACTCTAGAAAGGAGGTGATCCAGCCGCAGCTTCCGCTACAGCTACCTTGTTACGACTTCGTCCCAGTTACCAGCCCTGCCTTGGACGGCTGCCTCCTCGCGGTTAGCACACCGGCTTCGGGCATGACCAGCTTCCATGACGTGACGGGCGGTGTGTACAAGGCCCGGGAACGTATTCACCGCACTATGGCTGACGCGCGGTTACTAGCAACTCCGACTT